>JBBIOR010000016.1:5701-16606 GCA_037443265.1 Candidatus Fraserbacteria bacterium
GCCGACGGAGAACGGACTTTTAAGTTAATCGAAGGCCAACCATGGCAAACCAGTTATGGCGTAGACGTGTATAACAAGATATTCAGTTAGAAGCAGCAGAAAGGAGGTAGCCAGATGTTCCAGCGGATCTTGGTGGCGAACGACGGCTCGGACTGCGCGTTCAAGGCATTGCAAGTAGCTGTGGATCTAGCGCAAAAATATGGAGCGGAGTTGCATCAACTCTCTGTGGAGGAGCACTTGCCCCACTATGCGGCGACTCTGGGGGAAGTGATCGAGAGGCAACGCGAAGAGGAGAGCTATTTTGAACGGGTGACAGAGCGATCAAAACAGATGGCGGCCGAAGCGGGTCTTAAGCTCATCTGCTACATTCTGCCGGGCCACGAGGTCGAGACCATCGTGCGTTTTGCGAAAGAGCAGGAATTCGATCTGCTGGTGATCGGGCATAAGGGGCACTCGAGGATCTGGCAATTTCACATGGGTTCAACGGCTGCGAAGATCGCAGATCACGCTCGCACGAGTGTCTTGATCGTACAGTAACCCTATGAAGAGACGGAGGGCATCCCGAAGCCTATGGCCCTTAAGTTCGTCATCCTGCCAGGATATTTGACGGACCGAACGAAACAATATTGGCGGATCACGATCTTGGGATACGCCACGCTGGCTGTGCCGCTCTTGGCCTTAGTCGGTGCGTGGGAGATCGCGGCCCTTCTGATCGTCGCCGAACGCCGGCTCGGGACACGATGCTCTCCCATGCCACCTGGTGGCTCTCATTCTGGGACGCCTGTTTGACCGGATCGGCCTGTTGACGCTGGGGCCAGGCCCCTCGCCTGCTGCTCCCGTCGCGATTTCACTAAAGAGTTACTCTTCAAGCGCGAGTTGTTCTTCCGTTTGCGTGAACTGCTCAATAGGGCTTCGCCCGGTCTCGCCAAATTGCAGAGTGTAAAGCGCGTGATAGAGCCCCTTCCTTGCCCAGAGTTCTTCATGGGTGCCCTGCTCAACTATGCGCCCTCGATGGAGCACGATGATCTTGTCAGAGCTGCGAATCGTCGAGAGGCGATGGGCAATCACGATGGACGTGTGGCCTTCGAGGATCTTGGTGATCGAGCGCTGAATGAGGCTTTCAGTCTGGGAGTCAATATTGGCCGTGGCCTCATCGAGAATTAAGATCTTGGGCTTAAAAGCCACAGCGCGCGCGAAGGAGAGAAGCTGCCTCTGGCCCACAGAGAGCGTAGCTCCGCGCTCCACAACTTCCGTCTCATATCCGTAAGGCAGCTCTCTTATGAACTCATCGGCCTGGACAAAACGCGCAGCTTCCATGGCCCGCTCGCGAGAGATCTTCTCCGATTGCAGGCGGATGTTGCCCAGCACGTCCCCAGCAAACAAGAAGACATCTTGCAAGACCACGGCCATTTGAGAGCGCAAGAATTGCAGATCCAGCTCGCGAATATCCACGCCATCTAACAAGATGCGCCCCTTCTGGATCTCATAGAGTCTAAGAAGCAGGCTGATGATCGTCGTCTTGCCCGAGCCCGTAGGTCCCACAATGGCCACGCGCTCGCCCGGCTCCACCACAAACGAGACACCCTTCAGGATCCAGTCGGAATCGCTCTTGGGCTGAGGCACATAGGCGAACCACACATCCCGAAACTCGATCCGGCCCGCAACATCAGGAAGCATCTTGCCCCCATAGCGCTCCTCAGGCTCGTCCAAGAGCAGAAAGATCCTCTCGGACGAGGCCATCGCTCCCTGCAGGATGTTGTATTTCTCAGAGAGATCGCTAATAGGCTGGAAGAGCATCTCAATGTAACTCAAAAAGGCCACCAGCGAGCCCAGCGTCAAGGCGCCGCCGATCACGCCGAAGCCGCCGTACCAGAGAATGAGAGCCGTGCCCACGGCGCGGGTCAAGCTGATCAGCGGCTGGAAGATCGCAAAGATCACAAGCTGCCTCATGTTGGCATCGTACTCCTCGCGATTGATCGCAGAGAAATTCTTTAAACTTCCGTGTTCTCGCACGAAGAGTTGAATGATTCGCATGCCGGAGATGCTCTCGGCCAAGTAGGCATTGAGCTTAGCCAGTTTCCTTCGCACTTCACGATAGGCATCGCGCGCTCTCTTGCGGAACTCGAACGTGATCCAACCTAGAAGAGGAGTGAGCAATAGAATCAAGCTGGCCAGCCGCCAGTGGAGCTGGAATAGGATCACGAAAATTCCCACAATCAGAAAGGTGTCTTTGAAGAGATTCACTAGCACAGCGCTGTACATCTCGTTGATGGCCGCAACGTCATTCGTCGCTCGGGTGACCAGCCGCCCGACGGGGTTCTTGTCGAAGAAGCGCACCGGCAGTCTCATAAGATGAGAAAAGATCTGAGTGCGCATGTCGTACATGATGCGCTGGCCACTGTATTGCAGAATGTACATCTGAGCAAACGAGAAGAGCAGCCGCGCAAGCAGCATCAGCAGGAAGAGGAGCCCAAATTGCCCCATGCCCGCCATGGCCTGCTCCAAGGGCAAAGAAGAGATCATAAAGCGATCGATCACAATCTTCGTGATGTAAGGCAGCGCGAGCTCCGCGCCCGTCACCAGAAGGGATAAGACAATCGCAGCCACAAACAACCCGCGATAGGGTTGGACATAGCGCATGAGTCGTCTCATGAGCTGAGTATCATAGGCCTTGCCCAGCTTCTCTTCCTCCCAGGCGTATTGCATCAGATCGTCACTTCCTGTTCGGCCTTCTGCAGCTCGTAGAGATGCGCGTAGATGCCGTCTTGCGCGAGTAGCTCATCATGGGTGCCTTGCTCCACGATGCGGCCGCCTTCGAGCACGATGATGTGATCTAAGTCTTTCACCGCCGAGATGCGATGCGCGATCACAATGGAAGTACGCGAGCGCAAGACATCTTTCAGATTTCGGAGAATTTCCTCTTCTTTTTCGGCGTCGACCGCAGAAAGCGCATCATCTAGGATCAAGATCTTGGGATCTGTAAGGAGCGCCCGCGCGATGGCCACCCGCTGCTTCTGTCCCCCGGAAAGCGAAACCCCGCGCTCGCCCAAGAGCGTGTCAAAGCCCTGAGGCATCTCTAAAATCTCCTCGTAGAGGCCCGCCCGACGCGCCGCCTCGATGATCTCCTCCATCGAGGCCTCCGGGTTTCCAAACGCGATGTTCTCCTTGACGGTAGCTGAAAATAGAAAGCCATCTTGGGGGACCAACGCGATCTTAAGGCGTAAATCTCTCAATGAATATGCTCGCACGTCGCGCCCATCAATGAGCAGCTGACCCGGGGGCGGATCGAACACCCGCACGATGAGGTGGACGAGCGTGCTCTTGCCCGCTCCGGTGAACCCGATGATCCCAAGCGTCTGGCCGGGCTCGACCGTCAAATTTATATTCTTTAATGCGGGCGAGTTGCCGTCGTATGAGAACGTCAAAGCTCGAAATTCAATTCGTCCAGGTCCATGGAAGGGCTTTGCATGAGGCGCATCACGGATCTCCGGCTGGACTCGGAGAATCTTCTCAATGCGCTCCATGGAGGCGCTGCCCCGCTGCATCATGTTGACCGTCCAGCCCAGGGCCATCATCGGCCAGGTCAGCAGCCCAAGATACCCATTGAAGGCCACGAACTCCCCTAGAGTGATGGCGCCCTCGATCACGGCGCGCCCCCCGAAGTAGAGCACGATCAGGGCTGAAAGGCCGCTCATCAAGGCGATCATGGGGTCGAAGAGGCCCCAGACTCTCACAAGATGCATGTTCTTATCCACAAAGAGTTGATTGGTCCGTGCGAAGTCGCGCGCCCAGCCCTCCTCCTGGGTGTACGTCTTGATGACTCGGACTCCGGAGAGGGCTTCGCGCACTCTTTCTGTGAGTGTCGAAAAAGTCTCTTGAACGGCTTGGAAGCGCCGGTGAATGACCCGCCCAAAGATCGCCACCAGCACAGTCAAGAGGGGCAAGGGTGCAAAGGCCAAAAGCGTGAGCCTTGGGCTGATTGAGACCATCGCCCCAACGGCGAAGGTGGCCATGATCAGAAAATCGGCGAAGGCCAGCACGCCAAATCCCAAGGCCATCCGGATCGCATCGACGTCGTTAGTGAAGTGCGCCATCAATTCACCCGTCTTGGCGTCGTGAAAGAAGCGGGCGGATAATTTCAGAATGTGCGTGTAGAGATGATCGCGGATGTCCCGACGGATGCGATAGGATGCCCCCAACAGAAAATAGCGCCAGAAGAAGCGGAAGATCGCCACAAAAAGGGCGACCCCCAGGATGAGCAGGGCATATAGCAGCAGATGCTCGCTCTGGCCTTGGGTGAGCCCATCGATGGCGGCCCGGAGGATCTGCGGGACGATGAGCTGGCCGCCGTCCACGAGCAACAGGGCCAGCAGTCCCAAGAGCACACGGCCCCGGTAGCGCCAGAGATAACGGAGCATACTTCCCATAAGATACGAACCTCCCCGGATTGGGTCCCCTCTACTGGGCGCCTGCGAAGGGTTTCATTTTAGTGTGAGTGCCTCAGGCCGTCAAGGCGTCTGCCCTCTTGGGTTGAGCCTTTGTTCAATGGCACGTGCGGCACTCTCTAAAGCTTCGCTGAGTTTCTCAGGCTGATCGCCGCCGCCCTGAGCAAAACGGGGGTTGCCGCCGCCCTGGCCGCCTACGACCTTGGCGGCCTCGCGCACGATCTCGCCCGCGCGAAGCCCATTCGTGAGCGAATCATTCACCTTGCAGACCAGCGTGACTCTCCCGCCTACTCCACTGCCCAAGAGCACGATGCCCCGCTCCAGGGAATTTTCTAATAGATCCGCCAGCTCCTTGAGCTCTTCGCTGCTCAGCTCAACTTGAGCGAAGACCAGCTCGCAGCCGCCCTTCCGCTCCTTCTTCTGGAGCAGCTCATCGCGCTTGATCTTAAGCCATTCCTTCTTGAAATTTTTCAATTCTCGCTCGAGCGCTTCCTTCTCACTGAGTAGAGCCTCCAGCTTACTAACAAGCTCCTTTTCCGAAGTCTTCAGCTTCGAGGAGAGGGCGCGCAGCTGGCTCTCTTTCGCGCTCAGATAGCGGAGCAGATTCTCTCCGGTGGCGACATAAACGCGACGGACGCCTGCCGCCACGCCTCCTTCTGCCGTGATCTTAAAAAGCCCAATCTCGCCTGTGCGCTTCACGTGGGTTCCGCCGCAGAGCTCGATGCTGAACGGCACGCCGTTCTCCTCGTCGCTTACAATCGAGACGACGCGCACCTTCTCTTTGCCTTGATAATCTTCCCTGAAGAGAGCCATCGCGCCCTGGGCCTGGGCCTCTTCCAGCTTCTCCCATGAGACTTGCACGGGTAGATCACCCAAGATCACTCCATTGGCGAGCCTTTCAATTTGAATGATCTCATCAGGGGTCAGCGGTGCAAAGTGTGTGAAATCAAAACGCAGTTCATCGGGAGCGACGAGCGAGCCTGCTTGAATGCCCTGCGAGTAGCCCAGCACTTTGCGCAGCGCCGCGTGCAGAATATGCGTGGCTGTGTGGTTGCGCTGGGTGCGCTTGCGGCGCTCGACGTCTACTATGAGTTGACAGCGATCGCCCAGCTCAAAGGAGCCTTCGAGCACTCGGACGCGATGGAGATAGATTCCACGCTCATCTTTCTGGACGTCGAGCACTTCAGCCCGGCCGGAGCCCGAGAGATTCTCGATCCAGCCCGTGTCGGCGACTTGGCCTCCCCCTTCGGCGTAGAAGGGCGTCTGCTCAAACACCAAGAGATCGTTGCCACCTGCCACGAGAACCGATTCGCATTCCGTGCGTTCATACCCCACGAAGTGCGTCAAGCGGCCTGCTAGCCGCCCGCCTTCCCGGACGCGAGCCGTATCAGATGATGCGACGCGCGCGCGAGATCTCTGCTGTTGCTTCTCCATCTCGCGCTCAAAGCCCGCGCGATCGACGGAGAAGCCGCGCTCGCGCGCGATGTCTTCAATAATTTGAACGTGAAAACCGTGGGTGTCATGCAAGAAGAACGCCTCCTCACCAGAGATGAGGCGCTCGCCTTCCTTGGCCTTGCGCGCAAGGATCTCTTCCAGCCAGTCCATGCCCTGTTGATAAGTCCGCTCGAAGCGCTCCTCTTCTTGAGAGAGCGCTTTCAATATAAAATCTTTTCGCTCTCGCAACTCTGGATAGGCCGAGCCCATCTCCTCGATCACAACTCGAGCGATCTCTTCCAAGAAGGGCTCCTTAAAGCCCAGCTTCCTGCCGAAGCGAATCGCGCGCCGGATGATCATGCGCAGCACATAGCCCTGTTTCTCATTGCTGGGCAGCACCCCATCGGCTATGAGATGGGTCATGGCCCGCCCGTGGTCGGCAATGACGCGATAGGGCACAATCTGAGCGCGCACCTCCTCTTCGCTCTCTCCCAGAAGCTGCCGCGCCCGCTCGATGATGGGATGGAAGAGATCCGTGTCGTAGTTCGTGGGGGCTTGTTGCAGCACCGCCACCAGCCGCTCGAAGCCCATGCCCGTATCTACGCCCGGCTGGGGCAGAGGAGTGCGACGGCCATCGGGGGTCTGGTCATATTGCATGAACACGAGATTCCATAGCTCAAGCCAGCGATGGCAGTCGTTGTCCAGATGGGGCGAGCAGTCAGATCTCTTACAATCGCAGAAGGCCTCTCCCCGATCCCAGACGAGCTCCGTGTTGGGTCCGCAGGGGCCGCCCTCGCCCATCATCCAGAAATTGGTCTTCTCGCCCATGCGGTGAATGCGCTCTTGGGGTGCACCGGCGATCTCTTGCCAAAGCTGGAAAGACTCCTCGTCGTCTTTGTAGATCGTAAAATGAAAGCGCTCTCTTTCTAGGCCGTAGACTTCGGTGAGCAGCTCCCACGCATAGGATATCGCCTCGCGCTTGAAGTAGTCTCCAAAGGAAAAGTTGCCGAGCATTTCAAAGAACGTGTGATGTCGAGGCGAGGGGCCGACGCTTTCTAAGTCATTATGCTTGCCGCTCACCCGCAGGCATTTCTGGACCGTGGCGGCGCGCCTATAAGGGCGCTGCTCCATGCCCAAAAAGACATTCTTGAACTGGACCATGCCCGCGTTGGTAAAGAGAAGCGTAGGGTCATCGGGCACCAGCGAGGAGCTGGGCCGGATCGTGTGCCCCTTCTTCTCAAAGAAATCCAAAAACGCCTGGCGAATCTCTGAAGCTTTCATGGGACCCCTTCTAGGATTCTAGGAGAGCTGGCTGAGGATTTCAACTTTCTCCTCGATGGGCTTGCGCATCCTGTATTGAGCCCGTAGTATGGTGCGCCATTCATCTTCGCCAACGGGAGGTCTTCCATGGAAGGGAAATCGCTTGAGTTTTTGAAGAGACTCATGGAGACGATCAGCCCCTCGGGCTACGAGGACGAAGCCGCGCGCGTCTGGATGGCCGAGGCGGAGACTTTTGCGGATCGTGTCTTTTCCGATCAGCACGGCAACGCCTATGCCATAGTCCATAAGGGCGGAAGCCCCAGAGTGATGCTCGCCGGCCACATGGACGAGATCGGCCTTATGATCACCCACATTGACGAGCAGGGCTTCCTGTATTTCTCTAGCATCGGCGGCTGGGACCCTCAGATTCTGCAAGGCCAGCGGGTGTGGATTCGCACCCAGGGTGGCCGCGTCCCTGGCGTCATCGGCAAGAAGCCGGTTCACCTGATCAAGCAGGAAGAGCGCGACAAAGTCACGAAAATCGAAGAGCTGTGGATAGACATCGGGGCCAAAGACAAGGCCGAAGCGCAGAAGCTCGTAAGCATCGGCGATCCTGTGGTCTTAGCCTATGGTTTTGAGCAGCTTCAGAACGGACTGGCGCTCTCGCGTGGCTTCGATGATAAGGCCGGGGCGTTTGTGGCGCTCGAAGCCGCACGCACTCTGGCCAAGCTCAAGCCTAAGGCCGAAGTCTATGCCGTGGCGACCGTGCAAGAGGAGATCGGGCTGCGCGGCGCGCGCACCAGCGCCTATGGCATCGACCCCAAAGTCGGCATCGCCGTGGACGTGGAGTTCGCCACGGATTTCCCAACGATGGACTCAGAGAAGAAGAGGATCGGCGAAGTCAAACTGGGCGGAGGCCCGGTGATCGTACGCGGGGCCAACATCAACCACAAAGTGTTCGATCTGCTCGTGGAGACGGCCGAAGATCGCGAGCTGCCCCATCAGATTGTCGGCATTCCGGGAGGCACTGGCACGGACGCCAATGCGATTCAACTGAGCCGAGCAGGCGTGGCCACGGGCCTCATCGGCGTTCCTAATCGCTACATGCACAGCCCCTGTGAGCTGGTGAGCCTCGAGGACTTGGAGAACTCCGCTCGACTGATCGCGCATTTCGTCGAGAGAATCACCGATGAGATCGACTTCACGCTCGGAAGCTGACAGGCCCTAAGCGGGCTTCTTCTCCGCGGACATCTGTTCAGCGATGAAGCGCACTTTATGGGCGTAGCGCCCGTTGAGGTACAAGCGGAACTCGTACATTCCAGGCGTAGGGATATCGATGGGGGGCAAGGGGATCCCCAACTCCACCGTGGTGTGGCGCTTGCTCGACTGCAGCGTGCCCGTGACTTGCCCCAGAACCTTGTCCTCATCGACCTTGACGTATTCCACGCGGATGTCGCAGTCGCCTTGGGCATCGAAGAGACGGATATAGAGGGCCGCGGGCGCGTGCTTGGCTGGAAACTTAGAGACCCAGATGCGATCGAAGACGCCCACCAGAGTCTTCTTCTTTGTAGTCTCATCGGTGATCACTTGATCGCAGAGCAAGAGGGTTTCGGTGATCGGGGGTATGGAAGCTTCCGCTGGTTCTGACATGTTGATCTCAGTCCCCCTTGAAATTCTTGCTAGTCGTCATCTGAGCGCCTCCCGTCTTCGAGAGTCTACTCAATCCTGGGCGATCTGCACAAGTCGAGCTTCCGCCAGAGAGTACAGCGCATCGATCTCCTGTTGGATCTCAAGAGTGCGCTGAAGGGCCGTCACGATGCGGCAGTACGCCTTGATCTCCTCTAGAGGGCGTCCAAGACGCTTCGTCTCAGATCGCTATGCTCTTTAAGACTCGCTGCAACTCCTGGAGCGAGCTCTCGCGAATCTTGGCGGATTGCTTCTTCTGTGCCGGATGTGAGAGTCCAGCGCACTCGGGTCCGCAGACGGGGCGCGTCCGCCGCGCCAGCTTCGAGACCAACTTCACCAACGATGGGTAGACGTAAAACGCGAGCCTAGCCAACCAGCGCGGCAATGAGAGTGTTTCAGTGATGCGCTGGGCCGCCTCCGCACCCCAACTCACTTCTTTAGGCTCAAAGAGATACATCGCAAATCCATAGCTCTCTCCAAACTGAGCTCGCAGCAGCACCTGAGATTTTGGGTCAGCGAAAGGAATCACAGCGATTTCTGTGTGACGATCCAACGTGCGAACCAGCTGCACAAAGCTGCGACAGTACGCACACTCGCCATCGTAGATTAAAAGCTTCTCAGCCATGGCGCTGCCCGTTTCGAGCGCTTAACGCCCTTTCGACGAATCAGATACGTGCACGTCCGGTCGCCCCGCATGATATGCGTCTTGCGGGTGATCTCCGCGTCGTCGAGGACCCTCCGAAAGAGCTCCAGTTCAGAACTGCACGCCTGGGAAAAGCGGCGTGCAATAAGACAAATAGAGCAGTTATGCTCGCGCAGCAAGAACGTGTCCTCATCGAGCCTTTCACAACTGGCCATGTAGCCCTCTTCGGTTCGGATCTGGGCCAGCTCTTTCACCCGCTCTTCCAGAGTTTTTTCCGCCATGCGCGCGCGGTACTCTTCTTCCAGCAAGTGCATGCGCTTCTGGAAGACCCTCTCGAGGCCGTGGTCGCCTTCGAGGGCCCGCAGGGCCTCAAGCAGACTATTGGCCATCTGAGGATACGTGCGCGGGAAGAGTTCATCGCCAGCGTCCGTCAATGAATACACATGGCTAGGGCGACCCATGCGCCGCTGTTCCGTCTTGTATTGAATGAGCCCGTCCCGTTCGAGAGTGGTAAGATGCCCGCGCACGCCCATGGATGTGATACTCAATGCTTTCGCCAACTGATCCGCCGTCATCGGGCCTTGGAGCTTCAAAAGCTCCAAGATCCGGCGGCGGGTCTGCGGCTTGACCTGTCCTAGAGCCCTCATGGAGACCTCCAAGTGGCTCATTATAGCATAGACGATCCCATTGGCAAAATTAATAAATTATATAATTGACAAACTAGGCTTTCTATGCTATAGTGATCCCAACGCCACAGAGAGGTTGAGATTCGTGGGGGAGCCGCAGCCGTCGAAGAGCCATTCTACTACGAAGACCCGCGTGCTCGGACTCGGTGGCAGCCTGCGGGAGGAATCGCGCACATTAAGGGCGCTGCAGATCGCGCTCGAAGGTGCAGCCCAAACGGGCGCCTGTACACACCTGCTCGCGCTTAAGATGTTGGCGCTGCCGCTGTACGACGATCGCTCCAAGATCGAGACGTATCCGGAGCCGGTCTTTAAGCTGCTGGAAGAAGTGCGCCGGACGGACGGCTTGATTCTGGCCACTCCGGTCTACCATGGCACGCTGAGCGGAGCGATGAAGAACGCGCTCGACTTTTTTGAGCTCTTAGCGAACGAGGAACCTCCGTGGCTGGAGGGCAAGGTCGTAGGATTGATCAGCGTAGCCGGGGGCAGCTCGGGCATCAATGCGATCAACAGCATGATCTATGCCTGTCGGGCGCTTCGGGCTTGGGTGCTGCCCACGGCGGTGGCCGTGCCGGGTGATGTGTTCAATGAAGATGGCCAGTTGAGCAATACGAACATTATCGAGCGGCTGAAGAAGCTGGGCCAAGAGACGGCGCAGTACGCGGCGATCCTAAGAAGGGGAGGCGAGCTGCATGGGCTATAAGCACTCGTGTCTGCTCTACATCGGCACGGAAGACGGGATGTTCGTCTTTCG
>JBBIOR010000016.1:16706-40830 GCA_037443265.1 Candidatus Fraserbacteria bacterium
ATAAGCACTCGTGTCTGCTCTACATCGGCACGGAAGACGGGATGTTCGTCTTTCGAATGAACGAGGAGAAGTTCGAGTTGATTGGCCGAGGTCTAGAAGGGAACGCCGTGCGCGGGATCGCAATTCACCCCAAAGCTTCAAAGATCGCTTATGTCGCTTGTGGGTTGCGTGGCTGGGGGCTTTATAGAACCAAAGACGCCGGACACAGTTGGGAGACGCTGGGCTTCCAAGATCGCTGGGTCTGGGACGTCGTCTTTCACCCTCGTGAACCGAAGACGCTCCTTGTGGGCACCGAGCCCCCGATGCTCTACGTCTCTTACGACCACGGACAAACTTTTCAAGCGTTTGAAGGCATCGAGAAACTCCCCAGTCGCAAAACTTGGACATTCTTCCACGAGCCCTTCTACGCGGGGCACATCCATGGGATCGCGCTCCATGCAGAACGCCCAGAGCGAATTTTCGCAGGCGTGGAGCACGGCGCGCTCATCTACTCCCATGACCATGGCAAGACGTGGCATGAGGCGCTGGTCGGTCACGATCTCCATCGGATCGCAATAGATCCCACAAATCCGGATCGGGTCTTCGCCGGCACGGGCGAAGGGCTCTTCATCAGTGACGATGCGGGCCGGACTTGGCAAGCTGTTTCTAAGCTCAAAGACAAATACGTGCACGGGATCTGCTTCGACCCGCAAAACGCACCCAGAATTTATGTTTACGTGGCCGAAGGAGGCAGGCCGCTCTATCGCAGCGACGACGGCGGGCGACATTGGGCACCCTTAGGACAAGGCCTGCCAGAAGACGGCCCGGCCGACAGCTTCAGCGTCCATCCCACTGACCCCAGCGTGCTCTTCTACGGCGGAGAAGTCGGAGCCCGAAGAGGGCAGCTCTTCGTGAGCTGGGATAGTGGGACGAGCTGGGAACCCTTGCGCGAGGAGCTGCCGAAGATCTGGCGACTGCGAACGGTTGCCTGCAAATAGGATAGCGGGCGGGCGGGCACGCTCACGGCGGAGGCCGTGCCCCGGGAGACCGCCGGCGCTTCTCGCCCATAAAAGCAAGAGGGGCTTGGCCTGCGGGCAAGCTGCTGAGCAAAAATCCGCGTTTAGAGGCAGGACACGCGGCAAAACTCTGGCAACTTGCGACCTAGGCTGGGTAAGGAGGGCACCCGGCCTAAGCCACCAAGCCCTCTCCCAGGAGGTTACTCCTGTAGGCCATCATACCGGCCTTTGTGTCCAATCGAAGGACCTCTGACGTTCTGAGCAGAGACCTTCACGACCCAGCGGGGTGACTGAGTTCTGGGGGGTTGACAACCCCTGCCAGATGCAAGACAATACGGCAGTTTCCATGAAGCGGCGTGCACGAGTGCTCATCGGCGGCCAAGTTCAAGGGGTCTTCTTCCGGGCCCACACGCAGCGGAAGGCCCGCGAGCTCGGCTTGACAGGCTGGGTGAGAAATCGGCCCGACGGCTGCGTAGAGGCGGTCTTCGAGGGGGAAGAGGAAGCGATCCAGCAAGCGATCGCCTGGTGCCACCGCGGCCCCAGCGAAGCCCGGGTGGAACGCGTCGAGGTCGAGTGGCAAGACAGTCAAGGCGATCTTGAGGGTTTTTACATCCGCCGCGAATGAAGGGAGAGAGCGTGCCTGAGGGACAAGCGTTTTCTTTTGGGCGATTCGCACGCCAGTCGTTCTATCAGGCGGTGAACGCTCGTTTGGTGGATCTGGTCAGCCTTTCTCCTGGGGTTCGTGTGCTCGATTTGGCCTGCGGGACCGGAGCCGTCACGAAGCTCATCCTCGAAAAACTTGAGGGAGTCCGCCAGAGCTGGGTGATCGCCATGGATACCTCGGCGCAGGCCTTAGAGCTGGCCCGCCAGGAGCTTGCACATATCAAAACGGCCACCGTAAAGTTCATGCAGGGTCGTGCGGAAGAACTCTCTCAGAAGCTCAAAGAGACTGTAGATGCTGTGATTTTGTGCAATGCCATCCACCTGATGGAGGAGAAGGAGCGCGTGCTCAGCGAAGTTAAACGCATCTTAAATCCCAGAGGGGTCTTTGCGTTTAACACCACCTTCTTTGCGGGAGCGCAGCCTCCGGAGACGGAGCAGTTCTACCGCCGCTGGATGATGCGCGCCATTCGATTATTGAAGAGCCATCACAGCCTCCAGCCTACGCGGGAGAAGGTGAGCGCCCGCCGCCAGCTCACCGCAGAACAGTACGAAGAGTTGCTCCGCCGACAGGGCTTTGTGATTCGTCAGGAGCAACTCGACCCTGTGGGAGTCCCCCTCGAAGGCTGGCTTGGCATTAGCGAATTCCGCGACTTCATTCAGGGGGCGCTCCCTGGCGTGCCGCTCAAAGAAGCCTGTCAAGCGCTCCAGGAGGCCGTAACGCAGGTCTTCCAGGAGCTGGAGCTTGAAGCCGTCCCACGCCTGTGGCTTCAGGTCGTCGCGGTGCGGCCGTGTTAGCGCCGCTTGGCGAGCGCCTCCTTGAGCTGCTTGCCCGCGCGGAACTTGGGTACCAACTTGGCGGGCACCATCATCTTGCGCCCGGTCTGCGGGTTCATCCGCTGGGTGGCCTTCTGCTGTCGGGCCTCAAAGGTGCCGAAGCCGGTGAGCGTCACTTTCTCTCTCCTCTTGACCCGGTCGACGATCAGGCTGATCGCCGAATCGACCACCGCTCGCGCGTCCTTCTTGGAGAGCTTGGCCTTCTTGGCCAATCTCTCGATGAACTCCTGCTTAGTCATCTCTATCCCCCCGCTTTAATAAGATTGATGCGAATTATACACTCAAGCTGGTGGGAAAGTCAAGACCCCCAGCGGACTCTCTTGACCCAGTGTGCTATAATCCTTGAAGGAAACGAGAGAAGAACCCAATCGGAGCCGGGAGGTGTGAGTCGATGGCCCGAAGTGGCGCCCGCAAGCGCACCAAGATGAAGAAGCGCCGCAAGGAGCGCAAGATGGGCAAAAAGAAGGGCAAGCGCGGCACGAGCCAGCCCCAATCCCCTAGCTAACGAGTTCGATAGATCTCCGGACGGATTCGGGGAAGAAGCGCCATCAGAACGGCCTGTTCTGTGAGCTGAGTGCGATCCATAAGGCCCTTAGAAAGATGGCCAATGGCTCCTAGGCGATGGCCGATCCTTTCAATGCCGGTCTGCTGGCTCATGATCTCCCCCACGGTCTGGCCTGCCCGCACGGCCTGGATCACCCAGTCAGGGTAGACAAACCCCGGCCCATGGCCCACCGTAATCTGACCCTCTGGGTCGATCACAGCACAGAACTGCACGTCAAAATAGACGCCCAGCGTCTCGTTCCAGATGAGGCCGGCCTCGATGCCGACCCCAAAATCCGCCTCTTTCAGCGCGGCCTTCGCCCGAGCCATCGCGCCCCGGCAGACCTCTGCGCCCAGCGGCTGAGCCGGAATCTCCAGGGAGACTTCCACGAGCTTCACTTCCAGCGGAGCACAGGGAAAGACGCGGGCAAAGACCCTTCGCACGGCCTCTTGCTTGACAGGATTCGACGAGCCCACGTGAACGCGCATATCCCTCCATCATGGCCGAGGCACGCAGAACCTTCAAGAAGAATTTGTGGGAAGACCCCCGAGGATCTAGAATGCACAGGGGTGATTGGTTGTGACGACGGTGGCCACCAATCGCACGGCCCGCCGCGACTATCAGATTGAAGAGACGCTTGAGGCAGGGCTGGTGCTCACCGGCACGGAAGTAAAGAGCCTGCGCCGCGGCAGCTGCTCCCTCAAAGACGGCTTCGCCCTCGTGCGCGACGGCGAAGTCTTTCTGCTCAACGTCTACATCGCGCCCTACAAAGAAGGCCATCGCTACAATCACGATCCCTTGCGCGTGCGCAAGCTGCTCCTCAAGAAGAGCGAGATCGCCCGCCTCACGGGAAAGACCCAGCAACGCGGCTACACGCTCATCCCCTTGAGAATCTATTTTAAGAAAGGCTACGCCAAGGTCGAGCTGGCGGTGGCCAAGGGGCTGGCAAGATTCGACAAGCGCGCAAAGCTCAAGCGCCAAGAGCAAGAGCGCGAGATCCAAAAAGCCCTCAAGGAATACCAACGGCGTTAAGCTCATCCAAAACGGCCTCCAAAGGGGCCAAAGCCTCTCCCGTGGAAGCCCCCTCGAAGAGCAGTGAGGCGCGAACGGCGAGATCTCCCATGGCCAGAGGAGGACTCCTCGCCCAAAAGCCGTCTGCGGCTCGATCTCCACAGGAGCCAGACGCCTAAGGCGGCCAGGATCAAGAGCGCGACCGGGAGATTTTCCATTCTGACAGCTCCTGTGCCCGCCCTGACAATTCTTCCACCTCACGGAGAAGACGCTCAAAGAGCGTTTCCAGTTCCTTGCGCTCCAGACGCTTCAGGCCCGTCCGAACTTGATAGGCGTCGCGCAGTCCCCAAAGCTCCAACCCGAGACGTTCTTCAATTTGAGTCACGACTTCCAAGAACTCCCGCGGCGGAGGGTGTTTCTCATCGCGGAGGCGTAGCATGGCACGCATGAGCGCCCCCAGCGGGCTGACCACCTGGCCGAGGACCTCCTCCAATCGTCGCGCATCACCTGAGATCTCCAGATACAGCGAGCGCATCAGAAGTAGCTTTCCCAATAGCTCGCCGATGAGCTGGCTGCGGATCTTCTCTGTGGAGATCTTTAAATCCGCGAAGACATCTTCGCCATGCAACAGGCGATGCTGCTCCTTAAGCTCCAAAAGCTCAATAGGGTAGGACTCGGCCAGAGCTTTCAGCTGATCTGTGGCCAAAAAGAGCGGCGCTAGTCTTCCTCGCTGAAAGCGCTTCAGGGAATGGGTGAGCTGCCGCAGCTGCTGAGGAGTCACTCCCTTGAGGACCACCAGCACGTTCACATCCGAGATGCCAGGGAGGAAATACAAGCCCGCGGCGCTCCCATAGAGGACCACGGCCCGCAAGTCATCGCCGAAGACCTCCTCCATCTGTTGGGAGAAATCTTCCAGCATGCGCCTTGTGCGCTCGTCGATGCGCGCCATCGTTCGTTGTCCATACATTTGTAGTCCCAGAGCGCGGAAGAAGCAAACTCCGTTGCATCGCTTGGGGCTTTCTGTTAGCTTATACAGTCCAGACGTGCAGCGGAGGCGATCCTCGTGAGAAGGAAAGTGACTGTCGTAGGAGCCGGCTTTGTGGGAGCCACGACCGCCCAGCGCATTGCAGAGAAGAATCTCGCAGACGTCGTGATGGTGGACATCCCCCAGAAAGAAGGCCCCACCAAGGGCAAAGCGCTAGACATGCTGGAGTCCGCGCCCATCGTAGGCTTTGATGCAGGCATCACCGGCACAAGCGACTACCAACAGATGAGAGATTCAGAGATCGTGGTGATGACGGCAGGTGTGCCACGCAAGCCCGGCATGACTAGAGAAGACCTGATCAACATCAACACGAAGATCGTGCGGGAGGTCACGGCACAGATCGTAAAATATGCGCCCAAGGCGATCGTGATCGTGGTGACCAATCCCCTCGATGCCATGGTCTACGCGGCCTATAAGCTGAGCGGCTTCCCGCGCGAGCGGGTGATCGGGCAATCCGGAGCGCTGGACTCCACACGCTTCCGCACGTTCATCGCGCTAGAGTTGGGGGTCTCGATGCAGGACGTCCAGGCGCTCGTAATCGGAGGGCACACCGATGTGGGCATGGTCCCTCTGGCCAGCCATGCCAGTGTGGCTGGCATCCCCTTAAGAGACCTCTTGAGCAAAGAGCGCATTCAAAAGATCCTTGAGCGCACGCGCAAAGGAGGCACAGAGATTGTCGAACTTCTAGGTGAAGGGAGCGCGTACTATGCCCCTTCGGCCGGTATAGCCCAAATGGTCGAGGCGATTCTGCTGGATCAGAGGCGCGTCATCCCCAGCGCCGTCCATCTTCAGGGCGAATACGGCCTCAAAGATCTCTTCTTGGGTGTCCCGGTGGTGCTGGGAGAGGGAGGTGTCGAAAGGATCATTGAACTAAAGCTTTCGCATGAAGAGCAAGAGCTATTCCAAAAATCGGCAGAGCTTGTGCGCCAGACGATCGCCCAATTGCCGCTCTAATACACGACCCGCTTGAACTCGGCGCGTAGCTGCAGCCCTTCTTCGAGGGCCCTTCGGATCATCTGGCGGCCAAATGTCATATAAATGGCCGGAAAGCCCGTAAACTCCTGATTCTGGCGATAGACGATCAGAGGCTTATACCCCTCGGTGCTCAGGATGAGCATATCGCTCCTCTCCTCGATCCCTAGCCACTCCGCTTGGGCGTCGGCATGCACGGGCGCATAGCTCTTCCAGACTCGGCCACCGAGATGGGGCATCTGCGGAGCCGTAGCGGTCGCTAAGATCACCAGCGGCATTGTAGGCACCACCTCGAAGTTCCTAAGGGCGTCAAAGATCCGAGCCAGGGAGATGCGCTTCTCTCGGGTTTCGTCATAGCGGAAGACGAATTCTCCGTCTTCGAAGCGCGCCGGCTGGCGGCTCCCCCGCGCGTCTACTCCTTCCACCAGGAACGTGTACTCGACATAGCGGTCGCGATGGGCGGGCACCGGCATCTCCCAAAATGGGAAGCCTTGATGATATAAGAACTCCAGCACATCGGCCAAGGGGCGCGTGAGACTCTGTGAGAAAGGACGCTCCGGCACAATCCTAAGATCGATCAGCTTAAAAAAATCCCGACGAATCGCGATGATTCGATCCGCCACGCGCCCAGAGCCGCTGTGTTTGCGATAGATGGCGTCGATCTCGTCATAGCGTGCCCGAAATTCTTCGATCTTCTGCTCCGGCGCGCTCTTGATGCGATTCTGCCCGTCTTTGATGACAGCACCCGGGTCGTAACTGAAGGCCTCCTGCAAGTGAATGATCCGCTCGGGGTCAAGCAGCCGGGGATTTACGATCACGTACTGCACGCGATAGCCCTTGGGAGCATCGTGACCCGGGTGGATGTTGTCATAAGCGACATTGCGAATCTCGTCGTCTTTGAGGCCCGCGCGCTCGGCGATCTTCTTCAGCACATAATTGCCGTAGACTTCATCGATGGGCAGATTCAAATTGAGATGGGAGAAGGTCGAGATCAGCTTCACGCCCTCGAAGATGCCCTGAAGTTGGGGAAAGCGCAGCTTTCTCGCTTGAGCGGCTTCTTGGATGAGGCGGGCGTTCTTCGCAATGACGGCTTCAATATCCAGGCGATCCGTGGCCGGAACGGTTGCTTGGGGCTCCTCCAGTCTACATCCATGGCCCATGAGCTGTCACCACACTTGCCTGTTGGATCTTTAAGGGTAGCAGAGCGCTCACGCTAAAACAAGCGGGATGTGGGTCTCCTTGAAGATGCCTGACAGGTCCGCTATGATACCCCAGGGGTGATGAGTATTCCCAACACGAAATCAGCCAAGAAGGCGTTGAGACAGAACTTGAGAAGGCGCGAGCGCAATCTCAAGCGCAAGGAGGCGCTCAAGCAGGCCCTTAAGCAGTTTAGGCACGCTATAATGGCCGGGGACAAGACGAAGGCCGAACAGCTCGTTCCCCAGCTGATGAAGGCCGCGGACAAGGCGGCTCAGCGCCGGGTCATTCATCCCAATAAGGCGGCCCGCCTCAAGTCCCGCCTGATGAGGCGCCTCCACGCCTTGGCTTAATAGGCGCTTAGAGTTCATGAAATCGATCGACCAACGATCTCTCATCCAGAGCAAAAGACGCTGGCAGCTGGTGGAGGTCTCGCAGGAGGAGACGGCGCGACTCGCGGTTGAGCTGGGCATCTCACAGGCCTTCGCGCGCGTGCTGGCCGGCCGGGCTCAAGGCGCAGAGCCAAAGCATCTCCTCAAGAATGACCTATCAGCCCTGAGTCCACCCAGCCAGCTTTTGGGGATCGAGCGGGCTCTGGAGCGAATCGAGCAGGCTCTCCAAAAGAGCGAGAAGATCTTTATTCATGGGGATTTCGATGTCGATGGGCTGACCAGCACGGCGCTCCTCTATAAAGCCCTCCAGCGGCTGGGTGCCCAGGGCACGAGAGTTGAGATCGAGGATCGCGCGCGCGGCCACGGGCTTAACCCTCAAATCGTGCAAGAAGTGCTCGCAGGCCGCTTCCAGCTTCTCATCACCACGGACTGCGGCATCTCCGACGTCGATTGTGTGAGGGCGCTTAAGGAGCATGGAGTCGATGTCATCATCACAGATCATCATGAGCCGCCCAAGGAGCTACCGCCGGCGGTGGCCATCATCAACCCGCGCCAAGCGGGGTGCACGTATCCGAATGCAGATCTGGCCGCCGTCGGGGTCGTCTATCAGACTGTAGCTGCGCTGTTTGAGCATCGCGGCCTAGGGCCAGAGGCCTGCCAGGAGTATTTAGATTTAGTGATGCTGGGGACGGTGGGGGATCTGGTGCCGCTCGTAAGAGGCCACAGTGTTGAGAACCGCGCCCTCGTCAAGGCCGGACTCGATCTTTTGGCACAGGGAGGCGGAAGTCTGGGGCTGAGAGTTCTGCTGGAGAAGATGTCCCTAGACCCACGGAGGCTCTCGGCCGGTGAGATCAGCTATATTGTCGTCCCCAAACTGAACGCGGCCAATCGAGTGGGGGACCCGCGGGTGGCGTTCCTTCTGCTCATCACTTCTGACAGAAGGCGCGCGGATCACTTGGCCGACACTCTTCTTCAATACAACTACGATCGCCAAGTCGTCCAGGACGATCTCAGATTCCAGGCAGAGCAGTTGCTCCATCAAGAGATCGATTTCGAGCGGGACAAGATTTTTATTTTAGCGGGCCAGTATTGGAATCCGGGCGTGATCGGACTGGTCGCGGCCGATTTAGCAGAGAAGTACTATCGGCCCACGATTCTCCTGGCGAAAGGGGATGAGTACGCG
Source organism: Candidatus Fraserbacteria bacterium (assembly GCA_037443265.1). GTDB lineage: Bacteria > Bipolaricaulota > Bipolaricaulia > RBG-16-55-9 > RBG-16-55-9 > JBBIOR01. The sequence continues at coordinate 25,543 of JBBIOR010000016.1, forward strand.
CGGGCCTCGGGCCGCAGCATCCCTGAGTTCAATCTGATCCGAAGCTTGACGCACCACAGCCATCTCTTGGAGCGCTATGGAGGACACCCGATGGCCGCAGGCTTTCTGATCAAGAACGACTGGATTCCACGTCTTAAGGAGGAGCTGGGTGAGTACGCTCGCCGGGAACTAGCAGATCTGGGTGGGCCTGTCCAGATCATCGACACTGAGCTTGGCCCTGAAGAGATCGATCTTAGACTCTATGAGGAGTTGCAGCGCTTGGGGCCATTTGGGGTGGGCAACCGTGAACCACGCTTTCTATTGAGAAATGCCTGGGTGAGCGAGGCGCGCGCCCTGGGAAACGGCTCAAAGCATTTGAAGCTCAAGCTGAAAGCAGGTGAGCAAGAGTTTGACACGATCGGCTTCGAGCTGGGCGATTATCTCGCGGAGATCTGCCAAGAGGGTCAGGTCGATCTCGTCTTTAAGCTCGGTAGAGATGACTGGGGTGGCCGCTCCAAAGTTCAACTGGAACTCCTCGATGTGCTGAGTTGCAGCAATTTGTGAAAGAATATTTTCGCTAAAAAGAGCGGGATGACCCGCGCGCGCCAGAAACGATGAGGCTCTCGCAGAGCCCGCCAGAGCCACTCTAGGCCCCATCTCTGCCAAGTGATGGGGGCTCTCGGCAACTGCCCTGACAGCACATCGAAGCTGCCGCCGACCCCCATCACTACAGGCACATCTAAAAGATTTTGATGTTGCAGCATCCAGCGCTCCTGGCGGGGCACGCCCATCCCGACCAGAAGCAGATCCGGGGCTGCTCGGCGAATCTCCTCGATGAGAGCAGCCTCTTCGGCCGCAGAGAAATACCCGTCGCGGGTGCCCACGATTTGAAGTCCAGCATAGCGCTCTTGGAGTTTACAGGCGGCTCGAAAAGCCACGCCTGGCTTGGCCCCCACTAGGAAGAGCCGATAGCCCTTGCTCGCCGCCCGCTCGCAGAATCTTTCAAGGAGATCGATGCCGGTCACCCGCCCGGGCAGCGGGTCTCCCAGCAGCCGAGAGGCCCAGATCAGCCCTGTCCCATCGGCCGTAACGAGATCCGCTTGGCAGTAGGCGGCTCGCAGGAGGGAGTCCCAGCGCGCGCGCCAGAGAGCCGTCGTGTCCGGCGTCAGTACCAAGCGCACGGAAGTCTTTCGATTGATCCAGTCTTCCAGACGGCGGACGGCCTCCTCCAGCAAGACGCGATCGATGGGAATGCCGAAGAGATGGACTCTCGAGGGAGTCGCCTTCCAGATCGCTTCTGGCTCGAAGGCGAGCCATGGAGCCCGGGGTACCCTCTCACCGATCTTTGGCCAAGCGCGAGTCGACACCCCAAGAGCATAGGGGCTGGGTGCCCCCTGCGAAAAGGACTCTCGTAAGAAGAGAGCGAGACCTTTGTCCCTGGGGCGTGACCAGACCATCTCCACCCCCTGACCAGAGGAGCCTTTCGCCCGGCCAAGCGCCCTGGATATCATACGGTGAGAGCATGGAGCGGAAGATCATCCATGTGGACATGGACGCCTTCTATGCGGCTATCGAGCAGCGGGATCGCCCGCAGCTTCGGGGAAGGCCCGTGATCGTGGGCGGTCGGCCCGAGGCGCGGGGAGTCGTAGCGGCGGCCTCCTATGAAGCGCGAAGGTTTGGCATCCACAGCGCGATGCCCACGGCCCGTGCCCTTAAGCTCTGCCCGCAGGCGATCTTGAGAGAGCCTCGCCTGAGCTACTATCGACAAATCTCGCAGGCCATTCACGAGATTCTCTATTCATACACACCACTTGTGGAGCCCCTCTCGCTCGACGAGGCATTTTTAGATGTGACGGGCAGTGAGAGGCTCTTCGGACCGGCAGAGAAGATCGGCCACCAGCTCAAGCAGCGGATCAAAGAAGAGCTCTCTCTTACGTGTTCGCTCGGTCTGGCCCCGAATAAATTTCTAGCCAAGCTGGCCTCGGATTTAAAAAAGCCCGACGGCTTCGTGATCATCCGGCCAGAGCAAATCGAAGAGTTTTTAAGAGATCTTCCGATCTCGCGGCTGTGGGGCGTGGGACCGGCCACGGAAGAGCGTCTGCGTAAGCTGGGGGTCTTGTGCATTGGCGATCTGTGGAGGCTCTCCCGGGAGGAATTAATCGGAAGATTTGGCAGATGGGGTGCCCGTCTGTATGATCTGGCCCGCGGGATCGATGAGCGACCCGTGACCCCGGAGCACGAGAAAAAATCCATCAGCCGGGAGACGACGTTCCCCCAAGATCTATACGATGGCCAAAAATTGCTGGAGACCTTAGAGGAGCTGGCCGAGGAAGTGGCCGATGAGCTTCAGCAAGAAAGACTCAAGGCCCGTACTGTTCAGATCAAAGTGCGCTTTGAGGACTTTACGACGATCACCCGCCGCATCACGCTCCAAGAACCTATAGAGACAAGCCGCGTGATTCGCGAAGCGGCCCGGCTGCTCCTTCAACACAAAGTCGAATTCGAGGGGCGCGGGGTGCGGCTTCTGGGCGTAGGCGTCTCCCATCTAGAAGCCTCCAAAGCAGGGCAACTCGCACTCTTCGCCGTAGAGAACTCAGATGAGCCTGGGCTCGTCTTGGAAGAGTTGCGTCGACGCTTTAAAGAGCACAGCGCTTGACCTTCCCCTGTGAAATGGCGAAGATAAAGAGCTATGCTGGAACGCTCTTCTTGGAAAGAGGCTCGTGAGCTCTTTCAACAGGCGAAAGTAGGGCTCATCCCCGTGGGCTCGACTGAGCAGCATGGGCCCCATCTGCCCCTGGGCACAGATTTTCTGATTGCTCAGGCCCTGGCAGGGGCCGCCGCCCAAGAGACGGGAGCCCTCTGCACGCCGGTCATCCCTGTGGGAGTGGCCTCTCATCACCAGCAGTTCTGGGGGACACTCAGCGTCTCCCCAAAGGCCTTCCACTCGTATATGAAAGAGCTGGCGCAAAGCGTGGCGACTCATGGCATGAGAAGAATCATCTTCGTGAACGGCCACGGAGGCAATAGCCCCACGCTCTTTGAGATCTGCCGCGAGCTTCGACCCCGAGGGATCTTCTCGCTCGTCTGGAACTGGTGGCTCAATCCCGAGGTCTTGAAACTCTATGAGAGGCTCTTCCAGAGCCAGGGCTCACACGCAGGGGCTGGCGAGACCTCTATGATCTTGTTCCTCGATGAAAGACTCGTCGATCGAAGCCGGATTGAGGAAGCCGTGCGCGGAGCCTCAGAGACCTTCGGCGTGGTCAAATACGGAGCTCAACTGCCCTTCGACACGATCGATTTTTCCGCAAGCGGGGCCACTCTTGATCCCAGAGAGGCCAGCCGAGAGGCAGGCGAAAAGATCTTCGAGACGGCCAGAAGAGAACTAATCGCGCTCATCCGCTGGCTCGAGACTGCCCCCGAGGAGGAACTCAAGCTCAAACCACACCAGCCATGAGGATCACCATTCTGGGCACAGGCGGAGCGCTCCCCCTGGCAGGACGGGCACAAAGCGCGATCTTGTTGGAGAAGCATGGAGGCCGACTGCTCGTCGACTGCGGCAGCGGAACCCTCTTAAGACTCGCCGAGGCCCAAATCGATCTCGCCCAGATTGAGAGCGCGCTGCTCACGCACTGTCATCTCGATCACATGAGTGATCTGGTGCCCTTGATGACGGCCCGCTGGCTCCTGGGAAGGCCGCACCATCGGGTCTATGGGCCGAAGGGCACGGCAACCATTCTAAAAACCATCATTGGGCTCTACGACTACGTTCAAAGCCACGTGAGGGTAGAAGTCTTCGAGCTAGAGGGCGGCGCGAGCTTTGAGGTCGAGGGCTTCCACGTGGAGTCCTCGGCTACCCGCCACGGGAACGTGCCATCCTTGGCCTATAAGTTCGACGGGCGACTGGTCATCTCCGGAGACACCGAGCCGTTTCCCCCCATGGCCGACTTCGCTCGTCGCTGCCACACGCTCATCCACGAGTGCTCCGCGCCTGACGAGTTCGCGGATCTATTCCCGACACATACGATGCCCCAAGCGCTGGGCCTCCTCCTCAAGGACTGCGACATCAAAAGACTCATCCTCACACACTTCTACCCTCAAACTCAAGGGCACGAAGCGGATATGATCCGATCCGTCCAGCAGAATTTCAAGGGACCAGTGCTTCTGGCTTTTGACCTGGCTGGCTATGAAATCTAGGAGGGAGGAGATGATGGGTCGACTGCAGGCCTTCCACGAGTATCGCCGGCGGATGAACGAAGCTATTCTTAAGGCGGGCAATCTGCAAATTAAGCGCTTCTTCAGTCTGGATTCCCAGGCCTATCGCGATGGAGCCCTGCCTGCGAAGACGAAAGAGCTTATGGGTTTAGTCGCGTCCCTGGTGCTGCGCTGCGACGATTGCATCACGTATCATCTCATTCAATGTGCCAAGCTGGGCACCACAGATGAAGAATTTTTCGAAGCATTCAACGTGGCTCTCGTCGTGGGCGGCTCGATTGTCATTCCCCATCTGCGCCGGGCCGTAGAGAGGCTCGAGGAGATTCGCCAACAAGAGAAGGGATGAGATCTCTTATCTTTTCTGCGTCACTTTGCGAATGCACTCGACGATCTCTTGAGTGGAAGCCCCAGGGCCGAAGACCTCTGCGACGCCCATTCTCTTGAGCTCCTCTTTGTCATCATCCGGGATGATCCCGCCGCCGATGAGCACAACGTCATCCATCCCGTGTTCTTTCATGAGCTTTAAGATGCGCGGGAAGATCGTCATGTGCGCTCCCGAAAGGATCGAGACGCCGATGACGTCCACGTCTTCTTGCAAGGCCGCTCGCACCACTTGCTCCGGTGTGTTGTGCAACCCTGTGTAGATTACTTCCATGCCGGCATCTCGCAGCGCCCGCGCCACGACTTTTACGCCCCGATCGTGGCCGTCCAGCCCGGCCTTGGCCATCAGCACTCGAATCTTTTTCGTCTTGGTTTGCGTTGCCCTCATGATCAGATCATGGCCGGCTCTCGATACGTCCCGTGGATCTCCCGGAAGACGTCCATGATCTCGCCCACACTGGCGTAGGCTTTGACGGCTTCCACAATATAGGGCAGCGCGTTCTCTCTGTGCCTGACGGCTGCTCTAAGCGCGTTCAGGCACTGCTCAACGCGCTTATTATCTCGCTCGCGCTTGATACGCTTTAGACGCTCTATCTGCCTTCGCTCGATCTTGGGATCGACTCTCAAAATATTGGGCTTTCTCTCTTCTTGGATCATAAATTTGTTCACGCCGACGATCACCTGCTCGCCGGATTCGACTTGCTGCTGATAGAGATAGGAAGCTTGAGCGATCTCCCTCTGAAAGAACCCCTCCTCGATGCCGTGGAGCACCCCTTGGAGCATCGAGCCTCCTCCCATCTGCTCGATCTTGTGAAGGTACTCGAGCGCCTGCTCTTCCATGCGATTCGTAAGGCTTTCGACAAAATAACTGCCTGCCAGCGGGTCAATCACATCGGCTACGCCGCTCTCGTAGGCGATGATCTGTTGAGTACGTAGCGCGATTCGAGCCGCTTCTTCTGTGGGAAGCGCTAAAGCTTCATCGTACGAGTTCGTGTGCAGAGATTGCGTCCCGCCCAGAACGGCAGCCAGCGCTTGAAGCGTGACGCGAACGATATTGTTGAGCGGCTGTTGCTCGGTCAAAGAACAGCCGGCCGTCTGCGTGTGGAAGCGGAGCATCCAAGATCGAGGGTCTTTCGCCCGGTAGCGCTCGCGCATCACTCGGGCCCAAATCCTGCGCGCCGCCCTAAATTTCGCGATCTCCTCAAAGAACGAATTATGCGCGTTGAAGAAGAACGAGAGCTGAGGGGCGAACTCATCGACGTCCAACCCGCGCTCCAGGCCGGCTTCCACGTAGGCCATCCCATCGGCCAGCGTGAAGGCCAACTCCTGCACAGCCGTCGAGCCCGCCTCCCGAATGTGATAGCCCGAGATGCTGATCAGATTGAATTTGGGAGTCTCCTTGATCCCGTATTCAAAGACGTCAATGATTAGATCTATGGAAGGCTGCGGGGGCATCACCCACTCTTTTTGTGCGATGAATTCCTTGAGCATGTCGTTCTGGATGGTCCCCCTAATTTTATGGCGGGGGACACCCTGCTGATCGGCCACGGCAATATACATGGCATAGATCACGGGTGCACTGGGGTTGATCGTAAAACTCGTGCTCACTTGATCCAGGGGAATGCCCTCAAATAATATCTCAAAATCTTTGAGTGTATCTACGGCCACGCCCTCCACGCCCACCTCGCCCTCCGCCAGGGGATGATCGGAATCTAACCCCATGAGCGTGGGCATGTCGAAGGCCGTGGAAAGACCCGTCTGGCCCTCCTCGAGCAAGTACTTGAATCGGCGATTCGTCTCCTCGGGGCCGCCGAAGCCCGCAAATTGCCGCATCGTCCAGAGCTTCCCGCGGTACATCGTGGGATAGATCCCGCGGGTGAAGGGATACTCACCGGGATGGCCCAGATCGCGCTCATAATCGAGACTTTCTATATCATCCGGCGTGCAAAGACGGGGGATCTCGGCGTTGGAGACGGTGATGAATCGTGCTTTTCTTTCACCGTGCTTCTCCAAGAAGGGCTTTAGAGTCTCTTGTTCCCAGCGCTCTTTGTCGCTTCGGGTGCGGATGACAGGCTTCGCCATGAACATTCCTCCTTGCGCCTCTTGATGATTATAAAGAAGGCAAGCGCGCTTGCCAAGGTGGGAGAGCCACAGAGGGTCAGCCCCTAGAACGCATCCGTTGACAGATCCTAACCACTCAAGCTATATTGAAGGTGCACTCGGGCCCATAGCTCAGGGGTCAGAGCAGCCGGCTCATAACCGGTCGGTCGCAGGTTCGAATCCTGCTGGGCCCACCCCATGGAAAAGCTTCTCATTTACGTCGATGGCACAGCCCAAGGCAACCCCGGAGATGCCGGCATCGGAGTCGTCATCTCCGACAGCCAGGGGAACATCGTCGAGGAGATCTCCAAGTACATCGGGCGTTCCACCAACAACGTGGCGGAATATCGCGCCCTGATCGAAGCGGCCCAAGCGGCCCTTGAGTATATGCCCCAGCGGGCTCTCTTTTTCACCGACTCGCAGCTGGTGGCCAATCAGATCAATGGGCTCTATCGCATCCGTCAGCCTCATCTCGATGCCCTCAATCGCCAGGCGGAAGATCTCTTACATCGCCTGCCCAACTGGCAGGTGCGCTATATTGAAAGAACAGCTAACTGGCAGGCTCATCGTCTCGCCCAGCGAGCCATCTACGAACGGAGCGGCGCAGATCCGGGGCGGGCTCTGCGCGAGACCCTCCTCGATCGCCTGTGCGCGCTGGCCGAGAGGCTCGATGAGGAGGGACAACGGAAGCTCATCGAGTACGCCAGACGTCTACTGGAAGAATCTGTTGAAGATTCCTAACGCTCCCCGCAATAGAGAAACGCGATTCCTCCGGCCAGCGGCAGGCTCTTGACCCCGCGCAGGCCTGCCTGACTCATGCGTTCTTCAATCTCTGTGGGAGAGGGAAACTCGCAGATTGAGCGATAGAGATATTGATACGCCTCGCGCGAGCCTGTAAGAAGCGCCCCCACACGGGGAACGATCTGCTTGAGATAGAAGAGATATATCCGCCGCCAGAGCGCGCGCGAGGGCAGCGCGAACTCTAACATCAGCAATCTCCCCTTAGGGTTCAGCACCCGCGCCAGCTCAGCTAATCCCGCCTGGATGTCCGGGAGATTTCGCAAACCGAACGCGATGGTGACGAGGTCAAAGGTCTCTGAAGCAAAGGGCAGCCGCATGGCGTCTGCCTCGATCAGCAGAGCTCTGGGAGCACAGCCTAGCGCCTGGAGCTTCTTCTGCCCAACGGAGAGCATCTCCCAGGAGAGATCGACGCCCCACAGGCTCAGTGGCTCCTGCTGACATGCGCATGCCAGCAGGAGATCCGCCGTGCCCGTGCAGACATCTAAGACTCTCTCAGCGGGGCGCGGAGCGGCCCATTCCACAAGTCGCCTGCGCCAGCCGCGGTCCAGATTCCAGCTCAAGACGTGATTGGCTAGGTCATAGCGGGAGGAGATGCGCGAGAACATCCGCGCGATCTCAGAAGAATTCATAAAGAGCTCAGGGCATCTTGACGATGCCGGTGATCTCGACTTCCACTTCGCTGACGTCAAGACCCGCCAGCTCTTTGACCTTCCGGCGGACGTTTCGGATCGCCCGCTCGGCGGCCTCCGGGATGGGCGTACCATACTGGGCCACGAGCAACAGCTTGATCTTGAGCGGCCGCTCCTCGTGCGGGTCGAGCGTTCCTTGCTCCCCTCCCCTCTCATCCTGCGGGGGCACTTTCAGAATCTGAATGCCTACTCCTTGATAGGCCTTCGAGAGGGAATCCAAAAGACCTCCGGCCTTCACTCGATCCGGCGTGTAGAGCCCCTCCACCTCCAGGAGCGCTCCGTAGGCGATCATCTCGAGGGCCTTCTCGGAGATGAAGAGCTGCCCTAAGTCTCCCCGAGTCTCTTCTGGCTTGGCCATGCTCCCACTGCTCCTCTCTACCCCTAACAGCGAAGGGCAAGATGCTGGGTGATCTCTCGCAGCCGAGCCGCCTCTCCCCCAAAGGACATGAGAGCTGCCAGCGCCTCTTCCGTGTGCATTTTCAGCTGCCCGGCCAGCTCCTGCGGGCTTGTGAAAGCTTCGCCGTCCCGCATATCATCCCTCAGTTGATACGCCAGCCCCAGTTGAGTCCCGAATTGTCTGAGTCTGCGGAGCGGGTCCCCGCTCATGCCGCCGAGAATGGCACCAGCGGCCAGCGAGGCCTCAAACAGAGCCGCCGTCTTGCGGCGATAGACCTCCGGCCATAGCCTCCGCTCGCCCGCGAGATCGAGCAGCTGTCCGCCCGTAAGCCCCCGCCAGCCCAGGGCCTGCGCCCAGATGGACAGCACCTTAAGCACCCGCTTCGCAGGAGAGAATTTCAGCTGCTCTTGTAGGATCAGCTCAAAGCCTAGGGGAAGGAGCGAGTCTCCCACTAAGATGGCCGTGGCCTCGCCGAAGCGCACGTGCACGGTGGGTCGGCCGCGCCTCTCGAGGTCATTGTCCATGGCCGGCAGATCATCGTGGACGAGCGAGTAGGCATGGAAGCACTCCACGGCGGCGGCTGTGGGCAGCACGCTCTCGGCTCTCTCTCCCGCGAGCTGCGCGGCTTCCATCACGAGAATGGCTCGAATCCGCTTGCCGCCCTCCAGCGCATATCTCATGGCTTCGAGCAGTTCGCTCACCAAGGGATCGCAAGAGCCCGCGAATCGCTCGCTCAAGTAGCGATCTACCCAGAGGCGGCGCTCATCCAGATACGCTTCGAGTTCCATCGTTCCCATCTCAGAGTAAAGAGTACACGAGTGGGCGCGCCTACGGCAAGCGGAGGCAGTTGCTGTGATCGAAAGACTCAGCTAAACTCTGGCACATGCGTCTAGTAGTTCAGCGGGTCCGAGAAGCGCGTGTGCGCGTCGAAAATGAGACCGTTGGAGAGATCGGGCCTGGGCTTCTGGTGCTCGTGGGCGTGGGCCGCGAGGACAGCGAATCCGAGGCGGCGGCTCTGGCTGAGAAAGTCGTCCATCTGAGAATCTTCGAGGACGAGCAGGGCAAGATGAATCGTTCGCTTCTCGAGGTAGGCGGCGAAATTTTGGCTGTCTCACAGTTCACGCTCTACGGCGATGTGAGCCGGGGCCGGCGGCCCAGCTTTGAGAAGGCCGCGCCGCCCGAGCAGGCGGAAAGAATCTTCGAGCATTTCGTCTCGGAGTTGAAAGAATATATGCCTGCGGTGGCCACGGGCCGCTTTCGGGCCAAAATGCAGGTCTTTCTCATTAACGACGGCCCGGTGACCCTCCTTCTAGAAAGTTGCCCGCAAGCCCCGACTTGAAATCCCCCTCCGCCATGGCTTAGAATACAGCCTGCACTATGAGCACTCCGAAATATCGACGATCGCGCTCTGAGAAGCGCAAGCATCGCGGAGGGTGGCGCTTGCCGCGGGTGACGGTGAGCGAATGCTCGCGCTGCCATGAGCCCAAACTCCCCCACCGAGTCTGCACCCATTGCGGCTACTATGGCGATTTGGAGGTCTTACACATCACCGAAGAGGAAGAGTAGCGCATGTGGATCTTCAATCCTCCTGGCTCTCCCGGCGGGTACATGGCCTTGGTGCTCGCTTTAGGAACATTCATCTATCTGATCTACGCTTTCTATCGCTATCGCTAGCGGCTCTTTCGAGTTCTCTGAGGACCGCAAGGAGTGGAGGCTGATCGCCCAAGACAACCGGAGCCGAGATTGAGATCGATGCCCAGGGGGGACCCTTTAGAGCAGCCCAGAGAAACGCCATCACCCGAAATGAAATTGAATCAGTAGGCGGCCTAGAGATCGGTCCAGGCTCCAGCTCAAACGCCATCACCGAGAACAAGCCCCGGGTCTTCTACGGCGTACAGCTCATGGGGGCAGGGAACATCCCAGATGAAGCTGCACCGTCGGTCGCTCCAGGGGTCGTGCTCCATCGAATTTGTGGAAGGCCAAACGCGCCCCTTTTGTATCGAACATCACAAAGGCTTCCGTTGGCCAGCGTGGTGGGACCGCCGGGCGATCGCTTCATCAAGGAGCTGAAGAGCTTCCCCCCGCTGATCTAATAGCCGACGGCCCGTTTTTTTGAGCCCCTCCTGCAGCAGCCCATGCACAACAAAGGGGAAGACGGCGGTGACCTCCGTAAAGACGTACTGCGAGTTCTTCGCGTAATCCGCGGAGGTCTTGCCCCACGTGTGGGCCTCCCCGGCCGTACAAGAACTCAGGCCGCCGTTTTGAACATGGGCGTCGCAGAACTGCACGTCGCAGTCGTAGCCTTCGACGTCCAGCCCGCAGATTTGAGAGAGATACGGCTCCGGCTGGAGCGAGTAATTCTTGGGTACCCCTCCCCCCAAGATGATGATGCTCAACTTCTTACTCCAGCGTGACTTCGCCAGCCAGTGATAGGCCCCGAATTCATGAATGTCTGTCTCAATGTCGATGGCGAATTTGAACTTTTTGCCCAAACGCCGCTTCATGTACGCCACGTTCAAATGAATAGACGCATCCTGAGGGGCTCCGCAGAAGATCGGAACGCGCTGCAAATGGGCCTGCACGAGCAGACTGCGCGACTGCTGGGGAGCGCGCCCAAAACGCTCTCGCTCGAGCTCTGCCACATATTGGCCCAGCAGATCATGAAACTCCGGCGTGGTCATGCGCCTCTGGAAGGGCTTTTTGAGGAGAAGCTCTTGCAGAAATTTATCGGTGCGATAGAGGTCTTCCTCAGGGAAGATGAGGTCATAGATGCGCGTGTAGCCCTGCCGGCGCAGCCAGCGATCATCCGTGTTGGGATCGATCGCGTAAAACTCGCCCCGAAGCGTGCGCTGCAGATCATGATAGATGTTCGCTCCGGTGGTAGTAAGAATATCTATGATGCCTCTTTGAATGAGCGGGATGAGGCAGGTGGTGGCCAGATCGGCCGGGGTCATCGCCCCGGAGACGGCCAGGACGATCGTGTGATCCTCCCGGATCATCCGTCGAATGATCTCATAGGCTGTCGCCAGCTCTCGGCCCACAAAGGCCTTGAAGGCCTTCTCTATGAGCTCTGCGGTGGTCTCATCTCCCCGGATGGCTTGAGTTTCGACTTTCGGGCCCAAAAAACGCCTCTCTTTGCGTGCCATGAAGGACCCTCCTTCCAGATGTGACAAGAGCTTAGCGACCATGGCTGGATTTTCCAATGGCACGCTAGCGGCCTTTCAGATAGGCTTTAATCCCGGCCAGAACGGCTTCCGCAATGAGGGCCTGATACCCGAGGGATTGCAGTTGGACTTCCCCTTGGGGATGAGTGATGAAGCCAGACTCTACGATCACGGCGGGCATCTTGGCCCAGCGGATATAAAGGGGCTGACGCTTCACTCCCCGATCGGGGATGCCCCGAGCCAGCAGCCGCGCCCTGAGCTCTTGCTGGATCAGCTGGGCTAGTTTGAGATTCTGTGCGTATAGTGCGCTCTCTGGATCGTTGTGGATAAGCGTCTCGATGCCCTGGACTCTGGGGTTGGGATGCGCGTTGGAGTGGATGCTCACGTAGAGCGCCGCCCCGAGCTGATTGGCCAGATCCGTGCGATCGCGAAGCGGCAGCGTAGCATCGTAACGTCGGGTGAGCACGATCTCGATCTCAGGGTCTCCTAGGGCGAGGATCTCAATCATGCGGGCGATCTCGAGATTGATCTGCTTCTCGCGGGCGCCGCCAGGGCCGATCGCGCCGGGGTCGCTCCCGCCGTGGCCAGCGTCGATCACTACCAGCCAACGAGGGGCGGCGTGACTCTCTCCCAAGCCTCCCATAAGAGAAATAAGGACGACAAGCAGAGCGGCGAGAAGACCCCTCCAGCTCTCTTTCATCTCACGCCTCCTTGCTCACCAGGGCACGGGGAAGAGCATAGCACAGCGGGCCAGAGGAGGCCGGTGATGCAAATTACGCCTGCTTTTTAGCGCTGAATATAAACGCGGGCTACGCGGCGAGAGAGCGCGGTGAGCACGACTTCCGTAAAGCGCGCTCCGATCCGACGGGCGATCTCTTCGGCCGGGAGCGCATCGCTGATCAGCTCCACCTCATCGCCCACTCGGACCCCGGGGATCTCCGTCACATCGACGGTGAGCTGATCCATGGAGATGCCTCCGACGATGGGGGCGCGCCGTCCGCGGATGACGACCTCTCCCTGGCAGCCCAGCTTAGGGTTGATCCCATCGGCATAGCCCACGGGCAGCGTGGCGATCAAGCGCTCGGAAGGAGTCTGATATTTTCTCCCGTAGCCGATGTACCGCCCAGGCGGCATCTTCTTGAGGCAGACTACCCAACTGAGAAGCGACATCGGGGGGCGGATCCCTTCTGTCCAGGGGCGGCGGACTTCCGGGTAGCCGTAGAGCAGCACCCCCGGACGGACCATGTTGTAATACCCCCTCGTGACTTCGTCTTCATATTGGATGAGCCCGGAGGAGTTGGCAATGTGCACCAGAGGCGGCAGTATTCCGGCTCGATCGAGTTCCTTCAAAAGCTGATTGAATGTCTTGATCTGCAGGCGCGTGTACTCCTGATCCCCAGGCTCTTCGCTGTAGGAGACGCTGAAATGGCTGAAGATCCCTTCAATTTCGATGTGAGGACATTCTTGATGGAGCCACTCCACAAAGCGCACGGCGTCTTCGGCCAGCATGCCGTTTCGCCCCATGCCCGTGTCCACTTTGACGTGGGCCTTGACGATCTTTTTCATGGGGGAGGCCGCCCGCTCAAGGGAAGAGGCCATCTCCGGAGTCGAGACCGTGACGGTGACGTCGGCTTCGATGAGCTCTCTAGCCAGTTCTGGGCGGGAGCTGGAGAGGATCAAGATGGGAATTCGAATGCCGGCCTGGCGCAGCTCTAGGGCTTCTAAGAGATTGGCCACGCCTAGATAATCTACGCCCATCTCTTCCGCCACCCGGCAGATGCCGACGGCCCCGTGGCCGTAGCCGTCGGCCTTTACAGGAAAGAGCAGCTTGACCCGGCCCAGACGCTGCTTTACGATCTCGATGTTGCGCCTTAGCCGCTCCAGATCGATCCGGGCCTCGGCCATGTGGATGCCCATAGTCTCACCAGGCATTATAGGCAGAGGGAGGCCAAAGAAAAGGACACGATTCTCCGGGAGGAGGCCCCAGCCGTCCCTCAGTCTTTGGGCTTATCGCTGGGGATAGCTTTGGAGGAGGGCGGCAAGGGGAGGAGGCACTTGCCGCGGGCCCCTCGCAGGAGCAACCCCTGAAACTTCACCTGGCGATGGGCCCGCCGAAGACGGCGTTGTAAGCGCATAAGCTCCCTGCGACGCGCTGAGGAGATCACTCAGTCCCTCCCTGGACTCCTGCCGCATATGCCCCTCGACTCCTCGTCCCTCTCGGAGCTGACCGCCATTCCAGCTTATCATAGACATAGCGGATTCTGACAGGATCTTCTGTAACTTCGGACACATAATCAGAGATTCTTGGCTCTTCTGCGCAACTCAGAGAGGAGCGCTTTGGCGCGCTGGATCGTCTCTTGGGGCTCGCCGCCGCTTTCGATCACGAAATCAGCGCGCTTACGCTTCTCCTCCGGAGGCGTTTGCGACCGGATCTTCTGGAGCGCTGCCTCGCGGCTGAGCCCATCGCGCTGCATGAGCCGACGCAACTGCTCCTTAGGGTCGACCCAGACCATCACATAGCAATCAAAGAAATCTCGAGCGACCGGCTCGAATTCAAGCAGTAGAGCCGCTTCGACGATCAAGATCTCAACCCCTTGAGCTTCATAGGAACGGGCCAACTCCCTCAAGCGCCGGAGAACCACAGGATGGACTGTGCAATTTAAGAAGTCTCGTTCTTTGGGATTCTGGAAGACCAGGGTCCCCAGGGCATGGCGATTGATGGTTCCATCGGGCTTTAAGATCTTTGAGCCGAAGTGCTCGACGAGTCTTTCATAGACTTCGGTGCCTGGCTGATAGGTCTCCCAGGCGATCTTGTCCGCGTCGATGACGGCCACTCCCGGCTCTCCTTTCAGAGCTCGAGCGATGGTGCTCTTGCCGCTGGCGATTCCACCTGTGAGGCCCACGATGAGCATTTCAGCTCATCTTAGCGCATGGCGGTCCGGATGTCCGGTCTGCTTGTCGGGGCTTGCTGCGGGGCGAGGGGGAGCCAATGACGGAAGGTCAACAGGGCCCAGATGATGAGGGCCGAAGCCTGCTCGCCCAGGCCGCCGACGATCTGCGCCAGCCCGTAGAGGCTCTGCTGGCCATAGACGACGGATTGATAGTTGGCAGCCACACTGAGGGTGATGTCCAAGAAATGGAAGCCCATTTGCCAGAGGAGCGCTGCGGCTGTCCAGGCGAGTCTCCTTCGGAGCTGTAGGCGGGGAGTGGCGAGCATCAGCGCTGTAAGAAGGAGCATATTGAACGTGATGGCCTCTAGGATGGTCGTGGTGTGGATGGTGAGGAGCTGTGTGCCTTGGACGGCGGTCAGGCTGATTCTGATCTGATGGGCGTTGGCTTGGATCTGGGCTGAAGGAAGCCAAGCGTGGGCCAGTGCCGCTAGCAGCTGGGAGTAGGCGGGTGCGAGGAGGGGCCAGAGCAGGGCCAGCCCCAGCAGCGCTCCCAGGGACTTGGCCACGAAGAGGAGCAGCTCACGTGCGCTGAGCCTCATAGCGATGCACGAAGACTTCTACCCACACCAGCCAGAACAAGACCGCAAAGAAGATGATCAGCGACTGCCACACCA
>JBBIOR010000017.1:0-3253 GCA_037443265.1 Candidatus Fraserbacteria bacterium
CCCGGCTCGGGTGGGGGACGTTCTTTCTATCTTTGGGGGGAGTGGCCAGCAGCATCATCTCATTCATCCTGCCCAAGATGAACTACGAGCCCTCGACGGTCTTCACCGTGGGACGCCCCAGCGACTATCAGATTGGAGACATGAAGCTGCTCGAGGCCAAGCAGGTCTACATCTTTCGGACCCAGCACGGCTTTCAGGCCGTCTCCGCCATCTGTACGCATCTCGGGTGCTCGTATAAGCCCTTTGGCCCACCCAATGAACAATATCCCGTGGTGCACGCCCGCTGCCCTTGCCATGGGAGCCGCTTCGCTCGCGACGGGCGCGTCTTAGGGGGGCCCGCCCCCCGGCCGCTGCCGTTCTATTTTATGAAGCTCACCCCGGACGGACGGCTCCAAGTGGACAAGAGCGTCGTCAACCTCACCGAGGAGCTGAGCCGCAAATCCGGCGAAGGTGTGGGGCATAATCTCTATCTCGATCCAGAGAAGGGGGAGATGACGGAGGGGCCGTTGCCCGACGGCCGCGATTGCCTCCCCTGCCGAGGATAGACAAATCCTGAAGCTATGATGTGATGAAGATCATAGCCATAGACTTAGGGTTCACCTAAGATGGCGTAGTCCACCCCAGGTGGGGTGGGGAAGGAGGGTCGTCTGCGATGACTGAGCAGGTCAAGGATCCCGTCTGCGGGATGACGCTGGACAGGGCCAAGGCGGCCGGCAGCGTGCAGTTCCAGGGCAAGACCTACTACTTCTGCGCTCCAACCTGCCAGGCCAAGTTCGAGAAGGCTCCACAGCAGTATGTGCGTGCCGCCAGCCACAAGCACCAGCACAGCAGCAACCACTAGAGGAACACTCCCCCCACAGATGGAGGGGGAGATCCCCGCACGTGAAGCAATAGCCGGCCTCCCCCTCCATCTCCTCTCAACGAGTATGGCAAACAAGGAGGGAGCTCATGCCTGAAGCAAAGGAGCAGTCCATGGACAAAGAGGAGTTACGGCAACAGATCCTAGCCCAACGCCGGAAGATCATCGATGAATTGGAGCAGGAGCGCGGCAGCCGCGTCCTCACCCTTATCCATCGCAAGGAGCCCTGGCTGGAAGAGGAGCAGAGCATCACCATCGAAGACACAGAGCACGTGCTCATGGAAATCCATCATACGCCCAAGAAGAAGCCCATTGACATCATCATTCACACGCCCGGTGGGTTGCAGCTCGCGGCTGAGATGATCGGGGCAGCCCTGAAGAAGCATCCGGCCAAAGTCACAGCCATGGTGCCCTTCTACGCCATGAGCGGAGGGACCCTCCTGGCTCTGGCAGCCGACGAGATCCTGATGGAAGAGTTTTCAGTTTTGGGCCCGCTGGACCCGCAGATCAACGGCGTGGCCTCTGGCGCGCTCTTAGCGATCATGGCCAAGAAGAGCATCGACTCCATCGCGGATGAGACGATTGCCCTGGCTGATCTAGCAGAGAAGGCGCTCAGTGAAGTCTGGGGGTACATCCTCTGGTTTCTAGATGATAAGCCAATGACGAAGAGGCATCGGCAGGTGGTCGCGGAATTCTTGACAGGAGGCTACGTGGCCCACGCGCGACCGCTCTGCTGGGAGACGCTCAAGGATCTGAAGCTACCCATCAAGAAGGGTATTCCTGACTTGGTTTGGAAGCTCTTCTCGACGTGCGTCTTCGGCCCCTGCGACCGCCCAGGCCCAACCTGCACGGCTGGCTGCCATTACGCTTAGAGTCTGCAAACAAGGGGAGGTTCGCAGGCCTTTTATCTGAGTGGTCATTCTAGCCTTCACAGAACCTTCACAGCTTCTCCATTCGCCTTCCACAAGCAAGTGCTATATTGACGCAGGAAAGGAGAGATCGACATGACTCAGGGAATGGCAACTTCAATCGGGGCGGTACTGGCCATCGGAGTCGTCGTCTGGGCACTGGCTGGGCCTTCGTTCACGAACGCTGCGGGCCAGGCGGGTGGGCCGACGGGGATAGGGATGCAGTCCGGCATGAGCGCGGGCCATCACTCCATGCCAGAATCCCAAGGCCTGATGGAGCAGATGCAGGAGCAGATGAGGTCGTGCAACATGGGCCATGGCATGGGCCAGATGATGAAGCGCTCAGGCGATGGCTCCCACTGCGACCAGTAGAGTGTGAATGAGATCGGGGTGGGGCTCTTCGCCCTGCCCCTGCTCTCGCTTGCCCCGCAGCCCTCTTTGAGCCAACATTGAAGATGTGAAGAGGATTCTGGTCGTAGATGACGAGCCTAAGATCGTCCACTTGATTCGGGCGTATCTGGAGAAGTCGGGTTTTCGAGCTCTGCCGGCCTACGACGGGCGGGGGGCCCTCGATCTCTTTCGGGCAGAGCAGCCCGATCTTGTCGTGTTGGATCTCATGCTGCCGGACATCGACGGCATGGACGTGGCCCGGGCAATTCGCAAAGAGTCGGACATCCCGATCATCATGCTCACGGCGCGGGTGGAAGAGGCGGCTGATCGATGCGCCCTTACGCGTAAAGCTCTTGGGGGTTTTAGCCGCAGTCATTTTAGTCGCACTTGCCGTCTCTTACGCTTTGACTCGTCAGCTGACGAGTCAAGAGTTCGCTGCCTTCAGCAGGAGTCGCGGCCTGAGCCACGCCCAGGCGCTCGTCTTTTTCTTTGCAGAGTATTACGAGCGCACCGGAAGCTGGACGGGGGTTGAGCGGGCCATGCCCATGCGTGGGATGGGGCAGGGCACGATGTGGGGCATGTCCCTTGGGATGCACGAGATCCTCCTCGCCGATGCCGAAGGCCGAATCATCCTCGACCCCGATCAGGCCAATCAGGGTCGCATGCTCCCCAAGGAGGCACTGGAGGCCGCGGGCGTGCCGATTGAGCTTAAGGGACAGCGGGTGGGCTGGCTGATCCCCATGGCGAGCTTGAGCCGCCTCACACCGGAGGAACGTGAGTTCTTAAGCAAAGTCCAGGGTGCGCTTCTTCTGGGGGGGCTGGCCGCGGTGGGGGTGGCTCTGCTTCTGGGCGGTCTTCAAGCCTCAGATGCGCCAGAAAAGGATTCGACTCGTGGTCGACGTGCCGGAAGAGCCTCTGATAGCGCACTGCGATTCGGAGCGAATTGCGCAAGTGCTTCTCAACCTGCTCAGCAATGCCCAGCGCTACACGCCCGCTGGAGGACAGATCCACGTGCGCTTGACACGACAGGACGAAGCGGTGCTGGTGAGCGTCTCCGACAGCGGGCCTGGGATTTCTCCTTCAGACCTCACCTTCT
>JBBIOR010000017.1:3353-38138 GCA_037443265.1 Candidatus Fraserbacteria bacterium
CTTTACTGAATTTGAATGAGTCCCTGTCGATAGCCGCTGCTCACAAAGTAGCCCATGACGGTCATGAGCACTCCCAGAAGCAGCGTGGTTCCGGCTAAGACATACAAGGCCGCCTTAAGCCGCGAGTCTTTTTCGAGACGCTCGGCCCCCTGCCAGATCTGCACGAACGTTGCGAAGCTAAGAAACGGCAAGAAGAGAAAGATGTGCTCTTTGGCTTCCATGAAGATTCCGTGCGTCCATGGCCAAGCGCCCTGCTGAATGACGGGCTTAATCACGCTCCCGTACTGGACTACGTAATAGGCTCCTCCCACCATCCAGGCGGCGAAGAAGAGCATCGTCCCGGCCAGTGCGGCTCCTTTGGCCCGAAGGAGTCCCGCCTCCGAAGGCCCATGGAGAAGCTCCACGATGAGCCAGAAGAAGGCGAGAATCCCCAACTCGCCCAACGCAATATGCGCGGCCACGAGAAGTTCCATGCTGTGTGTCTCCTTCACCCGCTGATTTCTAGCGCAGCAAGAAACAGCAAAGCCATTTCGAGTCGCGCGAGAAACGCGAAGCTATAAAGGGGAGTCTACGGGAAGCACTTGGCCATTGGCAAATTGAGTAGAGGACACCGCCCATAAGCTAGGGAGCCGGAGGATGTCGATTAAGGGGATCGGCTTTTCGCTTGCTCCCATTCGGCAAGCACTTGACGCAGCTCATCAGCTAGGATTTGATGGTTCTCCTCCTGCATTCGCGCCTTGAAAGAAGGGTCATTCAGAAAGCGATGGTCTTGTTTCCCGGCGAGCATGGCACGAAAACGTTCGCTGATCTTGGCCCAAGTTCTTCGGCTTGCCTCCCACCACAGCCGCAAAGCCGTCTCCTTGTCCATGGGGGGTCTAGGGATGATAATCACTTGATCCCCAGGGCCGATCAATCTGAAGGGCTCTTCAACCAGCTGTTTCAACTCATCTGGAGGGATCTTCGCTAATAGTTCCTCGATGCTAGGCCATGGCTGCTGTCCATTTGATACTGCTTGGAACTCATCTTGCTCTTGAGGAGGGGCGGTGAGTTGAGCTGCACAAGCGGCTAATGTTCCACCCAGCAAGGCGATTAGCAACATCACTGCAACCTTGTTGTACGTTATTTCCATCTTGCATCGTCCTTTCCCCTTGTCATTCACACCCCACCATGTCCGTAATCATGTGCGCCACAAATTGCTACTCCATCCGAAGCCGTATAGAAAGTCACACCATCAGCATGCCAAGAGGAAGGGAAGCTGGCATATACATTCATGCGGTGTTGTTTGGTGGTATTAGCTGGTACTGTAAAGGTGTCTACCCCATATGACGTTGTGTATCCCTGCTCGAAGTACCAAGTAAGGTAGTTGACTTCTAGAGACTGTGCTGCGATTACGTAAGTGCCATCGGAGGAGTACCAAGTGGAGCCCCCTCTGCCTCTCGCGCTATTTACAAAAGGTATGCCGTAAAAGTCAATGTAGGCGAAGGCGCTACTGCACCAAGTTAGCCCTTGCGGAGTCAGTTCTCCTTGCGAAATGCCTGAATAAAACAGAGAGGCTAATCCAACTGAGATCATTAGTAGGAAGAGCTTAATTGTCTTCAACACTACAATCACCTCCTTTGAGGGGATATTAGCATAAAAGGTCTATTTTGTCAAGTCCCAACTCAGGATCTGTTCAAATAAGAGTTGATACCGATATGAACGCGCTTTAGTGATGAGTGTTTTCGTAGAGGCGTTTAGACTCTCTTTAAGGCCGCGATAAGATCCAGTACCATCTGCTTGCCGTCGCCAAAGAGCATGAGCGCATTATCCGCGGCAAAGAGCGGGTTGGGAATGCCAGCAAAGCCGGGGCTGAGGCTCCGTTTGATCACGATCACCGTGCGTGCTTTGTCGACATCCAAAATGGGCATGCCCGCGATGGGATTGGAGGGATCGTTCGTGTTGCGGGCCAGCGGATTGACGACGTCATTCGCGCCGATGACGAGCACCACATCCGTCTGCTCGAAGGTGGGATTAATCTCGTCCATCTCTTTAAGTTTTTCATAGGGGATGTCGGCCTCGGCCAGGAGCACGTTCATGTGGCCGGGCATCCGCCCGGCCACGGGATGGATGGCAAACTCAACTTCAACGCCTTTTGATCCGAGAAGATTGGCCAGATCTCGCACGGCATGCTGGGCCTGCGAGACGGCCAGGCCATAGCCGGGGACGATCACCACTCGGCGCGCGTCTTGCAAGATGAGCGCCACTTCCTCGGGCGTGGCGGACTTCACGCGCCCCGCGTAGATGTCGGCTTTCGCCCCCGCCACGGCGCCCACTCCCGCGAAGAAGACGTTGGCCAGCGAACGATTCATCGCCCGGCACATGAGCAGCGTAAGCAGCGTACCCGAGGAGCCCACCAGCGTGCCTCCGATGATCATCGCTTGATTGCTGATTACGAAACCGTCTGCGGCCACAGCCAGGCCTGTGAAGGCGTTCAGGAACGAGATGACCACAGGCATGTCAGCTCCACCGATGGGAAGCACCATCAGCACGCCAAAGACCAGCGCGCCTAGGAAGAGAACGGCATAGAGCCACGGGATAATGCCTACTCCGAGCAGATAGAGTGCGATCAACCCGAGCACCGCCAAAAGGCTCATGTTGATGGGCTTCTGCAACGGATACTTCACCGGCTGCTCCGTGAGGATCCCCTGCAACTTGCCGAAGGCCACAAGACTCCCACTGAAGGCGATCGAGCCTACGACCGTGGCAAAGACGATGGCGATGGCCATACCCACAGGGATTCCTGTCTCAAGGCGCTGCAAAAATTCAACGGCGGCAATCAGAGCCGCGGCCCCACCCCCCACGCCGTTGAAGAGGGCCACCATCTGGGGCATCGCCGTCATGGGCACGCGGTAGGCACCCAGCGCGCCCACGGCCGTGCCAACGGCGATTCCCAATAGCATCAGGCCGTAGTTGAGGATATGGCCGCCCTCGAGCAGCGGGATGGTCGCCAAAAGAGCCATGAGCATCCCGAGGGCCGCCAGGAGATTGCCCGAGCGCGCTCCAGCTGGGGAGCTCAGGCGCTTCATGCCCAAGATGAATAGAACCGCAGCGAACAGATACGCCCAGTGAATCCACACCGGCGTGCTCACTTTACGGTCTCCTCCGGAACATCTGCAGCATGCGATCCGTCACGAGAAATCCGCCGACCACGTTGATCGTCCCGAAGACCACGGCGATAAAGCCAAAGAGGATGGCGAAGAGGCTCTCGGCGGTGGCCAAGACGAGCAGGCCGCCCAGCATCACGATTCCATGGATGGCATTGGTGCCCGACATGAGCGGCGTATGCAATATGGGGGGCACCTTGCTGATGACTTCAAAGCCGACGAAGATGGCCAGCACAAAGATCGTAAAGGAGGCCACAAAGTCCATTAGCCGGCTCTCCTTTCCGTTGTGACAGCGGATGCGGCGCTCAGAAGTTCGCGCACGCGCGGATGGACGACTTCGCCCTCTCGGGTCACGAGCGTCTCCCGCGTGATCTCATCTTCTATGTTGAGCTGAATCCGGCCCTCTTTGCTCAGATACAGCAGAAAATTCGAGATGTTCTTCGCATACATCTGGCTGGCATGGTAGGGGATGGTGGAGGCCACATTGAGAGGCCCAAGGATCGTCACGCCGTTCACGACGATCGTCTGGCCGGGCTGGGTGAGCTCGCAGTTGCCCCCTCGGTCGGCGGCCAAATCCACGATCACCGAGCCGCTTTTCATGCCCTGGACCATCTCCGCTGTGACGAGCAGCGGCGCCCTCTTGCCGGGAACGGCCGCCGTGGTGATGACCACGTCGCTCTCAGAGACGACTTTGGCCATGAGCTCCCGCTGTCTTCTATAGAATTCCTCGTCCATGGCGCGGGCATAGCCAAAGGCGGTCTCCGCCTCTTTCGTCTCCAGGGGCAGCTCCACGAACTTCGCGCCTAAGCTCTGGACCTGCTCTTTGACAGCTGGGCGGATGTCATAGGCCTGGACGAGGGCACCCAGCTTACGGGCCGTGGCGATGGCTTGCAGGCCCGCCACCCCCGCGCCGACGACGAATACGCGGGCCGGGGTGATCGTGCCCGCAGCCGTCATCAGCAGGGGAAACATCTTTGGCGCGGCATTGGCCGCGAGCAGCACCGCCTTATATCCAGCCACCGTGGCCATGGACGAGAGGGCATCCATGCTCTGGGCTCGAGTGATACGCGGCATAAGTTCCATAGCAAAGGCTGTCACACCCCGTTCTGCCAGCTCCTGCATGGCTTTAGGGGAAGACAAGGGCTCCAGGAACGCAATGAGAAACTGGCCTGAGTGAAAGAGGGCAAGATCTGTCCGTCCAGCCTCCAGATTGGCCCCTAAGCCACGCACCTGCAAGATCGCATCGGCCTTGCGGAAGAGCTCCGCCCGTCTCTCCACAATCGATGCACCCTTTTCGGAGTAGGCCGCATCGGGAAAGCCAGCCGCCGTTCCAGCGCCCGCTTCCACCAAGATCTCCCAGCCTGCACCTCTTAGCGATGGCAACACAGCGGGCACCAGCGCCACCCGTCTTTCGCCGGGGAAGGTCTCTTTGGGGACTCCAAGGATCACAGGTCTCGCCTCTGGTTCACGGTTGCTCTTTATCTATCGCAAAATGGCCCAAAGATCAATGATCTGCGTCAGTGGCCATAAAGCTGACAGCTGATGGCTTTTCTGCTACGATGTGGGCACAGGGGAAGGGAGAAAGGAGCGCCATGTTCAAAGACATCTTGCTGCCTACAGATGGCTCACAGGGGGTGGATGAGGCCATCAACTGTGCTGTAGCCCTCGCCAAAAGATTCGACGCCCGGATCCACGTGCTCTTCGTGGTGGAGCTGCCTCGGTTTCAGGAGTATGGGACGGGCATTGCGCTGGCCCATCTGGTGAAGGCCCTGGGGGAGGCAGGCGAGCAGATCGTCAGCGAGACGGCCAAGCTCATCCGTGAGTCCGGCGTCCTGGCTGTTCAAGAGGCCCTGGCGGAGGGCGAGCCTGCCGAAGAGATTATAAAATACGCCCAGAGCCATGATATTGATCTCATCGTGATGGGCACCCATGGGAGAAGGGGCCTGGGTCGCGTGTTCTTAGGCAGCGTGGCCGAGGAAGTCGTGCGCTCCTCGGACGTCCCCGTGATGACCGTGCGCATGAAGGAGGAATAATTAATGCTCTAAGATTTGCACGCCGGAGGCACTCCCCACGATGACGCGATCGGCCATCTCCAGAAAGAGTCCATGCTCCACCAGGCCCGGGATGTCATTGAGGGTTCGATCGAGAGCCGGAGGGTCTTCGATCCCATCGCGAAACTGGCAGTCTAGAACATAATTCCCCTCATCCGTCACAAAGGGTTTTCCCTGGAGCTCTCTAAGCTTGGGCTCGGCTCCCAGCTTGATAAGCTCTTTTTGGACTCTCTTCCAGCCAAACGGGAGGACTTCCACGGGCAGGGGCCCTCTGAACCGCTCGACCAGCTTCGAGTCGTCCACAATGACGATGAACTGGCGGCTGGCTGTGGCAACGATCTTCTCGCGGGTGAGTGCTCCCCCCAGGCCCTTGATGAGATTGAGCTGGGGATCGACCTCATCGGCCCCATCGACGGTGAGGTCGATTTGCGGGTGAGCCTCGAGCGTAGAGAGGGGCAGGCCGAGTCTGCGGGCCAGTTGCTCGGTGCGCACGGATGTGGGGATCGTCACAAAATCGCTCCATGGGCGGGCTTGATAACGCCCAGCGAGGGCTTGAATGAAATATTCCGCTGTCTTTCCGGTGCCCAAGCCGAGCACGCGGACTCCTCGCACGAACTTAAGTGCCTGCTCCGCTGCCACCTGCTTAGGGTCCATGTGGCTCAGCCGTTTGCCCACTCCCCTTCTGAAGTTTCCACGCGTTTGAGTTCTCTTTCAAAGAGCGTGGCCAGAGAAGCGGCCTTCTCATCGTAGGCTTGGCGGTTCTGCCAGGCCCGCCAAGGCTGGAGAAGATCTGCGCGCACGCCCGGATAGCGAGCAGGTACCTTGAGCCCAAAGATGGGATCTTCCCGGAAGGGCGCTCGTTCGAGTGTGCCGTCGATGGCTGCCCGCACGAGCGCGCGGGTCTGTGCCAGCGGGATGCGCTGGCCCACCCCAAACGGCCCGCCGGTGATGCCCGTATTGAGCAACCAGACGCTCGCTTGATGTTGCTCCAAGCGCGCGCGCAGCATCTGGGCGTAGACCGCGGGCGGACGCGGCAGGAACGGCGCGCCAAAGCAGGGGCTGAACGTCGCCTGAGGCTCACGGACTCCGCGCTCCGTTCCGGCCACTTTGGCTGTATATCCCAATAAGAAATAGCGAATCGCTTGCTCGATGGAGAGCCGCGCAATGGGTGGAAGCACTCCGAAGGCATCGTAGGTGAGCAGGAAGATCGCCTTCGGATGCCCGCCCAGGCCCTCTCTCACCACGCGCTCTAAGTGCGTGATGGGATACGCCGCGCGGGTGTTCTCCGTAATGGCAGCACTGGCGAAATCAGGGACACGAGTATCTGCGTCCAACACGACGTTCTCTAAGACCGTCCCAAACTTGAGCGAGGCCTGATAGATCTCAGGCTCGTGCTCTGGGCGGATGCCGATGACTTTCGCGTAGCAACCGCCCTCAAAATTGAAGATGCCCCCCTCAAACCAGCCGTGCTCGTCGTCCCCGATGAGCCACCTTTGAGCGTCCGTAGAGAGCGTAGTCTTGCCGGTGCCGGAGAGCCCAAAGAAGAGGGCCACATCGCCCTGGGCTCCGGCGTTGGCCGAGCAGTGCATCGGGAAGACCCCCTGGGCCGGCAAGAAGAAATTGAGCACGCTGAAGATGGATTTTTTGATCTCGCCTGCGTAGTGAGTGCCGCCGATCAGAGCCAGTCTCTTCTTTAGGTGGATTAAAATGAACGTCCCTGAGCGGGTGTGGTCGCGTTCCGGAACGGCCTGGAAATGAGGCGCGCAGATGACGGTAAAGAACGGCGGGCTGTGCAGGGGAGGCTCCGGGCGCAAGAAGAGATTATGCGCAAAGAGGCTGTGCCAGGCGAGCTCCGTGATGACACGGATAGGGACTCGATACGAGGGATGAGCACAGACTGCGAGATCTTGCACGAAGAGCTCGCGTCCTTCCAGATAGCGCAGCATCTTCTGATGCAGGAGATCGAAGGCCTCCGGCTCCCAGGGCTGATTGATCGCGCCCCAGGCGATCTGATCCTCCGTGGAAGGCTCACGGACGATGAATCGATCCCGGGGGGATCGCCCGGTATGGACGCCCGTGCGCACCACCAGTGCGCCGCCTTGGCTGAGCTGACCCTCTCCGCGCTGGAGGATCTTCTCGTAGAGCGCGGGCGGAGGCAAGTTCCAATGGACCTTGCCGGGCCTCTCAATTCCATGCTCTTTAAGTCCTGTGTGCCTCGACGTATGGGCCTGCATGCACCGCACCTCGTTTCCGTCCGCCGTTTGAGTGAGGACTTTTGAGACTACGAAACATGGCACTATCATACACAAAGTGCTTCGCAAAGCCTAATGATTTGGGGCCTGGCGAGAAACAGCGAAGCTATTTTGAATTTGGTGCCGCAGCCAAGATGTGCTAGCATGGCGAATAAGGACGATTTGGATCAGGCCCCTGTCGCAGGGCGGGAGACTCCTCGCGCTGGCGGATAGGCCATTCAAATTCGCCCCGATTCTCATGCGAAAGAAGGTGAACAAGATGGCGTATCAACAGCGCAGGATGGTCGATGTCCGCCATTTGGGACTCAAGTGCGCCACCTGTGGCGCGGAGATCACTGAGCTGCCCTTCCAGCCGTCGGGAGACCGCCCCGTGTACTGTCGGGATTGCGCCCGGCAGCAGAGGCGCTCCTCGGGTGGACCCCGCGGTCCGCGACGCGGCGGACGCTTCTAGGGAAGACGGAAGTCTGCTAGAGCCGTAGAGGGCCATCGGCGACACCGCCGATGGCCCTCTAGGTGTTCGACTGCGCTTACGGGGAGAGCGACAGCACGTAGGCCGTAGGGGTAGCCGACCAGTTGATGATGACCACGGCAAAGACGACCCCCAGCACCGGGCCGAAGGGGGCCCGATCGCAGATCTCAGCCAGCACGCCTGGCGGGGTGAGCTGGAAGCAGAATCCGCCCGGCAGGCCGATCACAATGAGATCCAGATCGACCGTGGGACGGTCCCAGGTGATCACAGCTCGCAGGCTGCCCGGTGCGGAGACGAAGAGCAGCTGGGCACTGAAGCCGGAGATGACCCGCAGGAGCATCGGGTCACTCAGGTTGGGAAGCTTGGGGCTGGCCTGGCTGCCTTCCTGGCTGATGGGGATTCCTAGCGCTTGCAGCGACTGGAGGACTTGGTCGAGGCTCTGCCCCTCTTGAATGGGCTTCTGGCCAGGCTGCTGACCCGGCTGCTGGCCGGAGAGACTGACCACGACCTGCAAGCAATGCTCTCGATCCGTCACGGGTTGGTTGAGCTCGAGCTGGTCGACCTTGAAGGCGAAGCTCTGGTTGTTGAGGGTGCCACTTATGGCCAGATCGTTGGGAGCAGCTGAGACCTTGAGGCTGAAGCTGGCCGTCTCGCCGGGGTTGATCTGCTTGCCCGGCAGCAGGAACTGGGTGGCCAGCGGCGTGCCGTTGAGAGTGAGCTGGATGACCTGAATGACCAGTGTGCCCTGCTGACAGATGTTCTGGATGGAGACGATGGCCTCCAGCTGCTGTTGCTGGGTCTGGGCGCCGCTGGAGGCGAGGGTGAGCGCCAGAATCACGACCAGACCGGCCGTCAACAATCTTTTAGATCTCATGTGTTCTCCTTTCTGAGTCTGAGTTTTGGGACAAAGGGGGTATCTCGCCGTCTGTTGGCCGTTCTGTGAGTAACTCCCGTCACCTCCTGCCTATGAGCCTATCACAGCAGGCGGTGGGCTTGTCAAGCCAGAAGGGATCTTTAAGAAGGTGGGTGGGCGGTGGAGGACTTGAACCCCCGACCTTCTGCACGTCAAGCAGACGCTCTGCCCGCTGAGCTAACCGCCCCTAGATCATCAAGCAGCAGGGGAGGCGGCGCCCGGAATCGAACCGGGGTATAAGGGTTTTGCAGACCCTTGCCTTACCACTTGGCGACGCCGCCATCCAAAATTATAGACTCACCCCTTCGCCCTTGTCAAACATTGCCAAAGCTTGAATCGCCATCACAACTTAAGCTAAGCTTAGCCGAAGGGGGAATCACTGCCATGAAACGAACAGTGTCTCTGGCTGGCATTAGTTTGGCCTTGTTGTTCCTGCTGCTTCTTCCATCGATCAGTGGCGCCTTGCAAGATCAGCCGTCCACGGCTCCATCGGTGAGCACTCGTCCTGAATCCATCCGCTTGACCATATATCAGGATCAGGATCTCGCCCTCATCGAGGATCAGCGGGTGCTCGAACTCTCTGCCGGCTTAGCAAACTATCGCCTGGAAGGCGTGAGCCCACGCCTCCTGCCGGACTCCGTACAGCTGGAAGCCCTCGAAGCCAAAGACGCCGTCCAGCTGGTCGAGCAGCGCTTTGAGAATAAACCCGTCTCGCTTGCACAGCTTCTGGACAGCCATCAGGGCCAGAAGATCGACGTCTTCGCCTCAGGAGGGAATGGTGCAAGCTATCAGGGTAAACTCCTCAACACAGAAGGGAGCATCATCCTCCAAGATGAGGACGGTCGGATCTTGGCCATCAACGATGCCACCCGCTTTGCTTTCCCAGCGCAGACTCTGAGTCAGCCCGCTCTCTTATGGACGCTCCAAAGCGAAGCGGAGGGGCCTCAAGCGGTCCGTCTCAGCTATCTAAGCGAAGGGCTGAACTGGCAAGCCCATTACACGGCCGTGCTCAGCTCCGACAGAAAGCAGCTGGAGCTCGAAAGCTGGGTCTCCATTACGAATCAGACGGGCTTGACGTTTGAGCAGGCGAAGCTCTCTCTGGTGGCCGGCCGGATCCATCGGGCTGCGCGCGCCGAACGCAAGGATCTGGCCACTGCCGCAGCCGCTCAAATGGCCCCTCCGGCTCCAGGTTTCGAGCAGCAGCCCTCGTTCGAATACCATCTTTACACGCTGGGGCGCCCGGCTACACTGCGCGATGGGGAGACCGTCCGTCAAGCGTTCCTCCCACCCCTGACGCTGCCAACGGAAGTGAAATACATCTATGAAGCCTACGCCTGGGACGGCGTCCAGGTCTGGGTGGAGTTTGACAACGGCGAGAAACCTCTGCCGGCGGGCCTCGTCAACCTCTACCAGCGAGGCCCCCAGGGGCTTCAGCTGATGGGCGAGGATCGCCTGCCGCACACCCCGATGGGCGAGCGCGTGCGACTCTTCTCCGGCTTGGCCTTTGATATCTTGGCCAAGAGGGTCCAGACGAGCCGCGAGCGGTTAGGAGAGCGCGCCTGGCGCGACTCCTTTCAAATTACGCTCACGAACCGCAAATCAGAAGACGTGGTCATCCAAGTCCGAGAGCGCCTGCGCGGCGATTGGAAGATCACCTCCTCCAGGCCGCAGTTCAGCAGACTCGATGCCCAAACGGTCGAGTTTCGCGTGCCCGTGGCCGCGGGAGGCACAGCCACAGTAGAATACACGGTGGAGTATACAACAGAGTATTAGCGTCCTGTTGGCTGAGAAGAACTGGGGTAGGTGGTCGTGGTATGATGGAAGCACTCGATCTGAGCAAGTACAAGAAGGCCATCGAGAAGGCGTTGCCCGAAATCCCTGTAGAGAACGGGGCGATCACCCTGGAGGCCATCTGGCTGGAGACGGCGCTCCCAGAGGACCTCATCCTTGAAGTGCTTTTGAGCAACGAGCTTACGCTTCCGCCGAACGTGGAGCGCATCATCACCCGAGGCGGTCAAGTGCTGCTCGAGCGGAAATTGAATGCAAGCGATGGCTCTCCAACGCCCTAGCGCTATGCCTTCAGAGACAATCCGCTTCGGGACTGATGGGTGGCGGGGCGTGATTGCCCGAGATTTCACATTCGGGAACGTCGCACGCGTGGCCCAAGCGGTCGCATACTATCTAAAAGGCCCGGAGAGGCTGGAGCTGGAAGCCTACAGACGATGGCACGTCCAGCCAGCCTCCGCGGACCAAGGCGTCATCGTCGGCTACGATATGCGCTTCATGGCCCGAGAGTTCGCCGAGCAGCTCGCGCGGACTCTGGCGCATCATAAGATCCCCGTCTGGCTCTCCAGCGAACCGGTGCCCACCCCGGCACTCTCCTATGCCGTCGTCCATCAGAAGGCGGCGCTGGGACTGATGATCACAGCCAGCCACAACCCGCCTCAGTACTCGGGCGTCAAGATCAAGACGGAGCTGGGAAGCGCCGCACCTCCAGAGATCACCCAGGTCGTCGAGCGGCTCATCCCCGACAAGACCCCTAAGCTGAATTCTTCCGCGCGCAAGAGAGAACTCCACACCCTGGACATGAAACCGCTCTTCCTCAAGCGATTGCGAGAGCTCACGGATGAAAGACTGCTGAGGGAAGCACCCATACGAGTGATCATCGATGCGATGTACGGCTCGGCTCGAGGCTATATCACTGCCATTCTCGATGAGTTGAAGATCCCGTACGTGACCGTCCGGCATGGCCTTGATCCCTATTTTGGAGGCCGCTCACCGGAGCCGGTGCCGGCGAATCTTACGCCGCTTAAGGCCGTCATCCGGGCTGAGCGAGCGCGTCGCCGTAACGGTCGATGGCTGGTGGGCGTCGTGACCGACGGCGACGGCGACCGCGTGGCCGCCATGGATGAAGAGGGCAACTACGTCGATCCCCATCGCTGCTATGCGTTGATCTTGCAGCATCTATGGGCACAGGGCTGGCGCGGCAAGATCGTAAAATCCTTCACGCTCTCGGACATGGCCTTCCGCCTGGCCGAAAGATATGGCGCCCCCTGCGACGAAGTGCCCGTGGGCTTCAAGTTCATCTGCGAGAAGCTCATCACAGACGATGTCCTCATCGGAGGCGAAGAGAGCGGAGGGATTGCCATCAAGCAACACATTCCCGAGCGTGACGGGGTGCTTATGGCCATCAAGCTCCTCGAAGTCGTAGCCCGCCACCGCAAGCCTCTGAGCCAGATCATTGAGGACTTAATGGGCGAGATCGGGCCACACTACTACGAGCGGCGGGACCTCCATCTTAAGGAGCGCCTTGAGATCGTGGAACGGCTCAAAGCTGCGCAGCCGAAGGCCTTCGCCGGTCACCCCGTGCACAAGATCGAGATGCTAGACGGGATCAAACTCAGATTCGAAGACGGGTGGCTGCTCTTGCGCGCCTCGGGTACGGAGCCTCTCTTGCGCATCTACTGCGAGATGGATGAGGCAGCGAAAGTGCAGCACGCGCTCGATTACGCTGAGAGATTCGCCCGAGGAGAGCTGCCGTTGTTGTAAGTTCACGGGGGTATTGACGGCTCTGCACCATGTGTGCTATAATTTTTGACTGTGAAGTGCCCTGTAGCCTTCCAGAGGTGGCTAGTGCTGACCCTGCTGCTCCGTGCCTAGCGCACGGAGACCACCTTTTACTTACAATCAATGTATCGGGTGCTATCCAAAATCCCTGACGATTTAGACAGCTGGGCTTGAGGTGATCACACAATGGGCAACATACCCAAGTACGACTTCAAGAGGATCGAATCCCGATGGCGGGACTTCTGGCGCCAGCGCGGCTTCTTCAAGGCCGACATCCGCGACACGTCACGCAAGTTTTATTATTTGAACATGTTCCCATATCCATCGGGCGAGATGCACGTGGGCCACGGCAGAAACTGGCTCATCGGCGATGCTTACTGTCGATATTTGATCATGCGCGGCTACAACGTGCTCAACCCCATGGGCTACGACGCCTTTGGCCTTCCAGCAGAAAACGCAGCGATCGATCGTGGCATTCACCCAAAGACCTGGACCTACAACAACATCGAGACCTTCCGTAAACAATTTAGACAATGGGGCGTGGAGTTTGACTGGGACCGCGAGTTTGCCACGTGTGATCCCGGGTATTACCAATGGAACCAGTGGCTCTTCCTCCAGTTTTACAAGCGCGGCTTGGCGTATAGAAAGGCTGCCCTGGTCAACTGGTGTCCCGGCTGTGAGACGGTGCTGGCCAACGAGCAAGTCGTCGATGGGGAATGTGAGCGCTGCAAGTCAGCCGTCGAGAAGCGCTTCTTGACTCAATGGTTCTTCAAGATCACCCAGTACGCGGAAGAATTGCTCAACGATCTGGAGAGATTGGAACACTGGCCTGAGCGCGTCAAGACGATGCAGCGCAACTGGATCGGGCGCAGTGAAGGAGCCCTCGTTCGATTCCCCGTGGACAGACGTGCTGAATTGATCGAAGTCTTCACCACGCGCCCGGACACGATCTTTGGCGCCACATTCATGGTGCTCGCCCCCGAGCACCCGCTCGTGGAAAAACTTACGGCTCCCAAGCAGCGCAAAGCGGTCCAGGCGTACGTGGCGAAGGCCATTGCGCAGAGCGAGAGGGCGCGGGCGCGCGTCGATCGCAAGAAGACCGGGGAATTTATCGGCGCTTACGCGATCAATCCGGCCACAAGCGAAAAGATCCCCATCTGGGTGGCAGATTACGTGCTCATGAGCTATGGGACAGGCGCGATCATGGGCGTGCCGGCACACGATCAGCGCGACTTTGAATTTGCAAAAGAGTTTGACCTGCCCATCAGGCCCGTGATCCAGCCTCGAGGCAAAAGACTCGAGGGCCAGAAGATGCAAGAGGCCTTTTTAGATGAGGGCGTGATGGTCAACTCCGGCCCCTTCGACGGCCTGCCCTCCGGCCCGGAGACGATCCAGAAATTTATAGAATATTTCGAGCAAAAACGCTTTGGGCAGCGGCAGGTGAGCTATCGCCTGCGCGATTGGCTCATCTCCAGACAGCGCTACTGGGGCACGCCAATTCCCATGATCCATTGCACAAGATGCGGGATTGTGCCCGTGCCGGAAGAAGATTTGCCCGTGCTCTTGCCCGAGGTGGAGTTTTTGGGCAAGAAGGGCCTGGCTGAGATTCCGAGCTTCTACGAGACGACATGTCCAAAGTGCCACGGCCCGGCAGAGCGCGATACAGACACTATGGACACCTTCGTGGATTCGTCATGGTACTACTTGCGCTACCTCTCGCCTCGTGACAGTGAAAAGATCTTCGACTCGGAGCTCGTGAACCAATGGCTCCCTGTAGATCAGTACGTGGGCGGCATCGAGCACGCCATATTGCATCTGCTCTACTCACGCTTCGTCACCAAGGCCCTGCGCGATATGGGTCTATTGACATTCGACGAGCCGTTTAAGAGACTCTTCACGCAGGGGATGATCACGCACAAGGCGTATCGCTGCAAGGAGCACGGTTGGATCGCCCCGCACGTTGTGAAAGAGGGTGATCGCTGTCCCCATTGTGAGGGGCCCGTGCGAGTGGAGCTCACAGCCATGAGCAAATCGAAGAAGAACGGCATCTCGCCCTCACAGATCATCGAAGAGTACGGGGCTGACACCGAGAGGCTGTACACGCTCTTTATGGGGCCTCCGGAGCGGGACATCGAGTGGAGTGCCGAGGGCGTCCAAGGCGCTTTCAGATATTTGAATCGCCTCTGGACGCTCGTCATGAGCCATTGTGAGGCATTAAAGAGCGCGCCCGCGGCCCACATTGATGGAACTGCACTGGGCGCGCGTGACCGGCAGCTCTGGCACGTGCTGCACGAGAAGATCAAGTCTGTGACGGAAGATATTGAAGGATTCCACTTCAACACCGCCGTAAGCGCCATCATGGAGCTGACGAACGAGCTTTATGATTATACGGCCTTCTGCGAGCAGAGTCATCAATCTATCAATGGCTCACTCTTCAAGCAGGCCATTGAAAATTTGATCCTGCTCGTCTCGCCGATGACGCCGTTCATCGCCGAAGAGCTCTGGCGGGTGATCGGACACGAAGATGCCGTGCTCGAGCAGCCTTGGCCTGCGTATGATCCCCATGCGCTTGAGCGTGCCGAGCGGGAGATCATCATCCAGATCAACGGCAAGGTGCGGGATCGCATGGTCGTCCCGTCCGCCGTCAGTGAGGATCAGGCCGAGCTTAAGAAGCGGGCACTGAAACAAATCGAAAGCCGCCTCGATGGCAAGCAAGTCCAGAAGGTGATCGTGGTGCCCGGCAAGCTGGTGAACGTGGTCGTCAAGTAAAATATTCGCTCAGCATTCCATTATATTGTAAAATATAGGCTTGTGAGTGTATTCTATGGCGCGCCGACGACCCTTGATGTTTTTGGCGCTCTCCTGGATGCTGGGCATCTTGGTGGGCCGCGAATTGACTCCCCACGTCCCTGCCTTCTATCTCTGGCTGATGGCTGTAGCCCTGCTCAGTGCCACAGGCGCTCTCTATAGTCTCCGGCACCCCCAATGGCCACTGGGGCTCCTCTTGGCAACGGTCGCACTGGGAGCACTCTTCTATGCTCAAGCCCGGCTTCCCATAGAACAACTCTATCCCTTGCTAGACCGCCTCAAGACGGTGCGTGGAGTTGTGGTCAATTACCCGGTCCATCAGGATGAACGCAGCAGCTTTGTGTTCCGACCTGGGGGATTGCCCGGCGCTCTTCAGATCTTCTACTACCATCGGCAGGGGCCATACAAGCCCATCCATTATGGCGACGAATTAGAGCTCGAGGCCCGCTTCGAAGTACCCTGGCCCTTTGAAGATTTCAACTATCGGGAGCACTGGCTGACCCGCAATATCTGGGCGGTGGGCTCCCTCTGGAGTGCTCGGCAGATCAAGCATGAGGGCGCTCACCGAGGCCAGCGTCTGCTGGAATGGGGCTACCAGGCGCGGCTCTATTTATTTGACCTCATCGATCGCTATATTCCTCCTGAGGGGAGCGCGCTGCTTAAAGGACTCCTGTTCGGCGAGCGCGCCTATTTAAGCAAAGAAATCGAGACGGGCTTTCGAGATGCGGGCGTGATGCACGTGTTGGCCGTCTCCGGCATGAATCTGGGGATCTTAGTTGCGCTCTTCTGGGGAGCTTTGCGGCTCTTTGGGCTCTCCACCACCCAGATCTACGTAGCGATCCTCCTGTTGATATTTGTGTATCTGCTCGTCGTCGGCTTTGAAGTGAGTCTCGTGCGCGCCTCGCTCATGTTTGGCTTCGTCATGCTGGGCTGGGTGATCGCCGAGCGCGGCTGGATTCTGAGCAGCTGGATCGATCCCCTTCAGAGCCTAAGTGCTGCCGCTCTCGTCATCTTGATTGCGACGCCTCAGGCACTCTTTGACGTGAGCTTCCAGTTGAGCTTTGCTGCCACGGGGGGCATTCTGATGGCCCTGCAGCTCGCTCTCCCCCTCTGGCAGGAGCAGAGCGAACGCCTGCGCCTCAAGTGGGGCACAGCTTCATCCTTCCCAAAGAGAGCCTTATTCCGGCTGGGCGAGATGACCACGCTCTTCGTGCTCATCTCCACCGCGGCGCAGCTCGCAGTGGCACCCATACTGGCCTATCACTTTCATCGAGTCTATCTGGGAGCCATCGGGGCCAATCTCGTCGTCGTGCCGCTGGCGACCCTAGCCCTCTGGCTCGGAGTGCTTGTGGTGATGACAGCGCTGCCTGCGCTAAACCCGGTGGCCGCAGGTTTGGCAGCTCTGGAGGGCTGGCTGTTAAATCTCCTCGTAGAGACCACTCAGTTCTTTGCCCACTTGCCGGCGGCTTATCTGGTCATCGATCGCGGGATGCAGCTGGTCTTTCTCGTGGCTCTGCCCCCCCTCCTCAGCGCATATGCTCTCGCGGGCCTGAGGCTGGCCTTCCCCAAGCTCTCACTCCAAATCCAAAGAGCAGGGGAGCTTACTTGGCCTGCGCGATCTGCTGGATCTCCTTGACGAAGCTGCTGTCGCCTTCGAAGCGCTCGATGGCCCGGCTGGCCACTTTCAAGGGCAGATCTTCAAGGCGCTTGAATTCGCTCCCCATCTTGGCGTTGATGTATTCGAGCAGCGACTCCTCCGCAAGACCCTGAGCGCGCAGGGTCTTGCGCAGGCGGGCCAGCTGGGCTTCCGTGGCCGTCCGCGGAAGAGGGACCGGCATCTCTTCCAATTCGTGCTTCTTGTAGAGGCTGAGCCCGAATTGATCTCCAAACGCGCGGAAGCAGCGCTTCAAAGCGTCCGAGACCGCCGCTTTTACGGCCATCTCGTGGGCAGAAGCGGGATCCGGCTGATTCGATGAGGACCCAAAGCCCACATCCTCATGGATGACATCACCCACGCGGATGCGATACTCACATAGATAGCCGACGCTGTAGACGCCATCCGTCTCATCCTCGAAGACTTTCTCGAGGCGGCGGATCTCCCGATGCCAGCCACCAAATCCGAAGATGCGATTGGCTGTCTCGACGACATCATGGATGGGTAAGTACTCCAGCTGCTGGCCTCGGAAGCCGGTTCTGCGCAAGACGCGGCTGGGATCGATCGGCTTCTTGAGCGCCTCAATCTGCTCCGGGGTGAAGGGGCTCCGTGCGGGTGTGGGTGTTTGTGGACTCTCTTGCCCCCGAGGGGAAAACAACTCCGGAGATTTTTTCTCGCCCATCATGATCACCCCCTCTGCTCCCCGTCCGGCAAGCGTTCTTCGGCTTGCACCAGAAGATCCACAAAGCTCTCAAAATCCTCGCGCGGCAGGCTGAGCAGCACATAGCCGTACTGGATGCCCACTTCGCGCGTCTTGGGATCATAAGAGACAGCGGTGAAGACCTCGCTCGGCATGACGCTTTCGACTAATTCTTGCACTTCCATGATCGCTCTACGGCCAGTATGCGCCAATGCCGGAAAGATTGCAAATCAAGCGCGCCCCCAGAGTCGGATCCGGCGACGATCTCCCTCTAGGATCTCGAGCTGGATCTCCATGGCATCCGGCGGGGCGATCTCTCGAACCTTCTCACCCCACTCGATGACCATGATTCCCGGCCTTTGAAAATACTCTTCGAGGCCGACTTCTAGCAGCTCTCTGGGATCACGAATGCGATAGGCGTCCACATGATAGAGCGGGATCTTCCCGTCGTATTCTCGAATCAAGACGAATGTGGGCGAGATGACTGCTCTGGGATCGATGCCGAGCCCTTCTGCCACGCCTTGCACCAGGGTCGTCTTACCTGCGCCGAGGTCTCCCATCAACAGCAGGCAATCTCCGGGCTTAAGCCTCTGGGCGAGCCCGCGCCCCCAGGCTCGGGTCTCCTCCGGGCTTTGGGTGAAAAATTCAGTCCATGGCCGGGATCTCGCGGACCCCTTCATCGCCGATCTCCAACACCAGATTGTCGATGAGGCGCGTCTGGCCGATGTAGACCGCCAACGCTATAGCAAACCGGCCCTCCAGCCGCTTCATGGGCTTAAGGCACTCTAAATCCACGATCTCGATGTAGTCGATGCGGGCCCGGCGAGCCCGAGAGATCTCGCTCTTTATGCCATCTATGACCGCCGATGTCCGTCGCTCTCCGGACTCGATGAGCTTTTTGGCGCGCTCTAGAGCCCGATAGAGGACGGTGCTCTCCGCTCGCTCTTCGGGCTTAAGATACGAGTTGCGCGAGCTCATGGCCAGACCATCGGGCTCGCGCACGGTGGGACCGGCGATGATCTTGATGGGGAAATTGAGATCTTGCACTAAGCGTTTGATGATGAGGAGCTGCTGAAGGTCTTTTTGACCGAAGACGGCCACGTCCGGCTGAATGATATTGAAAAGCTTCGAGACGACGAGCACAACTCCTGCGAAGTGCCCTGGCCGCTTCGGCCCGCAGAGATGATCTGCCAGATCGCGAATCTCGAATTGAATTTTCACGGGCTCGGGATAGATCTCCTCTACGGAAGGGGCAAAGAGGAGGTCAGCTCCGCGAGCCTCAACGAGCCGGCGGTCCCGCTCGAAATCCCGGGGATATCTCTCGAAGTCTTCCTGGGGGCCAAACTGCGTGGGGTTCACGAAGATGCTCACTACGACGTACTCGGCGTGTTCTTTCGCTAGGTCGATCAGGCGCAGATGCCCCTCGTGCAGATATCCCATAGTGGGGACGAAGCCAATTCTCTGGCCCGCTCGGCGCACGCCGGAGAGCAGTCGGCGGGCCTCCCCAATCGTGCCGGTGATCTTGAGCCGAGAGCCGCCCATAAAGCCCTCAGAGCAGCGGCGTCCAAAAGCGCCAGTAGAATTGCAGTGCGCGCTCTTCTCCCTCTGAGACGGTCAGCGGCAAGGCTCCGCCGAGCACCACTTCCCAAGGGAAGAGGCCTCCCAGCGTCCGTCCTTGCAGGCTCACCTCAAAGCCGATCTCGAGTTTGAGATCTCTGGCAAGATCCACTTCGCTTAAGCTACTCCACGTGTTCCCAAAGCGCACAAACAGCCGCTCACTGATATCATGGAGCACGGCGACGTTGAGGAGGTTGTACCCCATCTCCCGCTGGAAGGGAAGATTTAGGCCCAGCTGCCCCAGCCATCGCACGTCTCCAACATAAGGGAAGCCGGAAGCCACGCTATAGCTGACTAGCTCTTGCAGATCGAAATGGAAGATCCCCAAGGTGCCCTCACCCCAGCCGAAACTGAGCCGCGCGTCCAAGTAGAACTGCGTCCAGAGCCGAACGCTCTTCCAAAGGCCGATCTCCACGCGCCGAAAGGCCTCAGGATCCGTGAGAAGCGACGCCCACATCGCAAAGCGCTGGGTAAGCAACTCCCGATGGAGCCAGGTCACGCCCACCACATTGGCGATGCGCCCCGTGGCCTCATAGCGCTTATCCAGAGTGGGAATGCCCGTCTCGTCCGGGCGACGCAGCAGCGTCAACTCCACTTGATCGGTCGCTTCCCAAAGACGCCCCACCAGCCCCACAGAGGGGAATGAGAAGAACGTCTGGTTCCACGAAAGCTGTCCCATCAGTCCCTCGTTTGTGCGCGCCACAAGAGCGCTCAGGGTGTTCCCTCGCCCAAAGTTTTTGACAAAGGCCGCAAAGCCCGCTCCCAGCAGCCAGCGATGGTCCAGAAGAAACCCCCCTTCGAGGATCTGCCCCAGGGGATTGAAGCGGATCAGATACGCGTCTAGGGGAAGGTCGTTCTCGCCCGTGGCGAGGATCTGGACTTTCCGATTGAAGAACGGTAGCCCATCGATCACATAGGAGTTGTTCAGGCGGTCGACATCGGGCACTAAGCTCTGCGGATCCACTTGGACTTCCTTGAGGGCGCTCTCAGTGTCGAAGACCATTACGAATCGCCCGTCGGCTTGATCTTCGATCTTCCAGATCTGCTTCTGCTCCTCTGCGCTCCTCGTGCGGGCCACGACCTCGACGGGCATCTTAAGCCCACCATACCGGAAGAGATAGACCCGATGTTCATAGGTGCCATCGGTCTTCCGACGGGAATCGACTCGCGCGATCCCATAGTCGGCATAGGGCGCGCGGCCTTCTTCTTCGTATTCGTAGGAGGAATCGCGGTGGAGAGAAGCGGCGAAGAATTCACGGAGATCTTGGCCGGAGATCTCTTGGGCGAGGGCTTCAAATTGCTCCACGGTCGCGATACGATACAGAGAGCGCTCATAGGCAGCCTTCAACAGGCGATCCATGGCCTCCTGGCCGATGAGTCCACGCAGTGCTCGTAGCATGAGATAGCCCTTGTTATAGAGGCGCTCTTCAGAGGCATTCAGGAACTTGACGTCCGACTGGGGCTTGACGATGGCCTCGTCAAATCGATTCTTGACCATCGCCACATAGGGCAGCTCTCCCTCGAGGTGCTCGCGCAAGTTGATGTAGCCAAACTGGGATTTGACGAATCTCTCCAGAAGGCCATCGCGCTCCAGCTGAAAGACGTTGGGGCCGAAGGCTCCATACTTGTCCTCAAAGTACGTGATGGAAAAATATTGTGCCACGGACTCGCTCAGGAAACCTTCCGCGTTTCCATCGGAGCCAATGCCGATCCCCCACCATTGGTGGGCCACTTCGTGCGCGATGAGGTAATCCAGAAAGCGATCGAGCAGGCCGCCCACGGCGAGATCTTTCTCCGTAAAGAGCCTTTGATTGAGCAAGATGAGCGCATTGGCCGCCGCACCCGCGAAGCCCGCTTCCGTCGAGGGCGTCTCGGCGATCAGAAGTCGACGCTGGGGATACTCTCCCCAGCGCTCGCGATAGTATTTCAAGCTCTCAATCGCGTAGCTGGCGATCAGCCGTGCCGAGGCCTCCCCTCCGGGCAGATAGTAAACGAGAATGGGAGTCTCCCCCTCCGCCAGCTCATAGACGCGCCAATCGGAGCTCAAGCTCAAAGGAACCGAGCGCACGGGGATGGCGCTTAGCGCATGAACCTTCCTCTCGTTCTCCGTCTCTTCGAGGATCTCTTCGTGGTCTGCCCCGATGACAGCCCGGTAGCTCTTGGGCAGCGTGAGCGTGAGATCATAAAGTGCCGCGGGCAAGATGTTTTTGTAATAGGCACGCTGGGGTGAGAGATACTCACCGTCGATCAGTTCTTGCGCCGGGATCGCGATCGGGTTCCACCCGAACCGCCACGTATAGACCCCTCGATAGTGCGCTCTATCACCGCGCAGACTGTGAGGAAATTTCGTGGAGAAACGAATGATGAGCTTCGCTGGCTCTCCGGGCGGGAGCTCCTTGGGAAGCTCCACGCGCAGCAGCGTGTCCTTCCGTGAGTACGTCTGGAAGATGGCCGGCCCCTCCAGAAGCTCGTACGGGAGCGGAGCCCCTTCGAGATCCGTGACGGAGTGGATCCTCGTCCAAGCGGGATCGAAGCCGGAGGGATAGAGAGCGTCTATGTAGCTTGGATCCAGATAGGGATTGGGTTCTTGATCATAATTGGGCAGGAGCCAGAAATAGATCGCCCGTAGAGTCTCACGGGAGTCGTTGACGTACTCTACGATCTCCTGGCCTGAAAGCAGCTGTCGCTCCGGCTGGAAGGCGATATCCAGCGTGTAGTGGCTGTAGCCCGACCGCTCGGGAGGAGCGCCTGCCTCCAGCTGCCCGCTGAGAGCCATCAGCGGCCAGAGATAGCAGATGAAGAAGACCCACCACCGCCTTCTCACGCAGATCCCTCCTTGCTGGATGAGGCCATCTTAGAGAATACCAGAGCGAAATTCAATGAGGCTTTTGCGAGGAGACCGGCTCGGGGAGCTTGAGCCGGACTTTTAGGATCTCTCGGGCCGTGGAGCTTTCGACGATGAGCTCTACGCCATCGATGGTGATGGAGCGGCCGGGGCGCGGAATCTCCTCCAGACGCTGAGTGATCAGCCCTCCGATCGTGACGGCTCCCTCCAGAGGCAGAGCCAGCCCTAGCTCCTCGTTGATCAGGCTGAGCTCGGCGTCTCCTTCGACTAAGAACTCCCGAGGAGCCAGTTGTCGAATGGGCTTCTGCGGAGTATCGTACTCATCGCTGATCTCCCCTACGATCTCTTCGAGGATGTCTTCGAGGGTGACGATGCCCGCCATGCTGCCGAACTCATCGACCACAATGGCCATGTGCTTCTTGTTCCGCTGAAACTCGCGGAGTAGATCGCTGATGGGCTTGATGGTGGGCGTAAAGAACGGCGGACGCACGAGATCCCGTAGCGTGACGCGCTTCAAGCGTTCGCGCAGCTCATCCATGGCCCTCTTGATCTCGTTCTGCTCCCCCACGATGGCCTGATAGGCCGGATCGCTCTTGGGGTCCACCCCGCGTGCCTTGGCCTGCTCTTCCGCCGCCTTCAAGCTCTGGGGAAGCTCCTCTTGCAGCTTGCGCCGATATTCTTCTAATCTCTGCTTTTCCGCATAGCCGAAGCGCAGGAGATCCTTAGCGTGCAGGATCCCAATCACGTTGTCCCGCGTGCCTTCATAGACGGGATAGCGGGAGTGGCCCTCTCGAGCGATGATCTCCCGGACTTGGGTAAGTGGGGTCTCCACGGAGATTGAGACGACCTCTGGGCGCGGGACCATGACCTGACGAGTCACCAGGTCATCATACGTCAAGATCTTCCAGATCATGCGCTCCTCCTCCTCGTCGAGCAAGCCGTGCTCTTCGGCAGCCTCCAGCAAGAATCGGATCTGATCGTCGCTGGCGGCAGCAGGCCCCTTCTCCTCCTCCGGCAGCCTCACCAGCCGGCGTAGGGTACGGGCGATCCCCTGGGAGAGCGTAGCCAAGGGCATCAACAGCCAGAGGAGAGGAGCGGCGAAGCGCAGAAAGCGCAAGAGCCAATCACCCGTCTGCCCCCTTCCGACGTATTTGGGAAAGAGCTCGCCTAACACGATGAGATAAAGCGTCGCCGCCACGAAGGCCAGTACAGCTCTCATCCCCATGTTCAGCTGTGGGAAGAGCTCAAAGGCCAGCCAAGCCGTTAAAATCCCCGCGGCCACCAGAGTCATATCGGTCGCCAGCGCCATCGCGGAGAGGATGCGCTGAGGAGCGGCGCGCAGCGCTTCCAGCAGGCGGCGATGCTCAGGATGTGCCTTAAGCAAGGCCGTCAGGCGAACTCTCCCCAGCGAGGAGACGGCAATTTCGAACGTCGTGAAGAAATCAGCCAACAGAGTTAGGAACGCCAGCACTAGGAATCCTAAGAAAGGATCCATTGAAGTTTGCACCTCAGATGGCATTATAGGAACAGCCAGCGCGTTTTGCAAGGACTGGCCTCATGGAGTAAGCTGGGGCACCACGTTTTGAGCATGCTCGGGGAGCATGGAGGGAGGGTGAGTCCCATCGAGGTAGAGGAGATCAAGGCTCTGATCGAGCTCT
Source organism: Candidatus Fraserbacteria bacterium (assembly GCA_037443265.1). Classification (GTDB taxonomy): domain Bacteria; phylum Bipolaricaulota; class Bipolaricaulia; order RBG-16-55-9; family RBG-16-55-9; genus JBBIOR01. The sequence goes on from JBBIOR010000017.1 coordinate 27,031, forward strand.
TTGAGCGCTCCACGCTCACGGAGCTGGTACTGGAGCGGGGCGAGATGCGGCTGTTCTTGAAACGTCAGGGGCCTGGCGGCCAGGTCCAGGCCTCCGTGACAGGAGGGAACAGCTCCATAGCTGCTACGGCAGGGACAAAGCCTGCGGAAGTGAGTCCTCCTTCCCCGACCCAAGAGGAGACCGCACCGCCGGGATATATTATAAAATCTCCGCTAGTAGGCAGATTCTACGGCAGGCCCTCCCCCACCGAAGAGCCTTACGTGGAAGTCGGCGATCGAGTGGATGTGGGCGACACGGTATGCCTCATTGAGGCCATGAAAGTCATGAATGAAGTGCGGGCGGAGCGGGCCGGCTTGGTCAAAGAGATCTTGGTGGAAGACGGCCAGCCGGTGGAGTATGGCCAGCCCTTGCTCATCCTCGAGCCGCTTGTGACCTAGGGCATGTTCAAAAAGATCCTCATTGCCAACCGGGGTGAGATCGCCCTAAGAGTGATCGAGGCTTGCCGTCAGTTGGGGATTCGTTCTGTAGCCGTCTTTTCCGAAGCCGACCGGAACTCGCTCCATGCGCGTCTGGCCGATGAGGCCTACTGCATCGGGCCTGCGGAAGCTCACTTAAGCTATCTCAACCTGGCCGCCATCATGAGTGCGGCAGAGATCTCTAAGGCCGAGGCCATCCATCCCGGCTACGGTTTTTTGGCCGAAGATCCGCATTTTGCGGAAGTTTGCGAGGAATCGAAGATCAAATTCATCGGCCCCAGCTGTTCCGTCGTGCAGCTGACGGGAGATAAGCTGGCCACCAAGCGTGAGCTGGCGAAAGCGGGCCTGCCGGTCGTTCCGGGGACAGAAGGGCTGAGCAGCGAAGCGGATGCCCTGGAGGCAGCCAAAGCCTTGGGGTATCCTCTGATCATCAAGGCCGCGGCGGGCGGCGGCGGGCGCGGCATGCGCCTGGTGCTGGAGGAAGGGCAGCTGCTGGAGCGCTTTCACGCCGCGCGGCGCGAGGCCGAGGCCGCCTTCGGCATCCCCACCGTATACTTTGAGCGCTATCTCAAAGAAGCCCGCCACATCGAAGTCCAGATCTTGGCGGATGAGCACGGCAACGTCGTCCACTGGGGCGAGCGGGAGTGCTCCATCCAAAGACGCTATCAGAAGCTGATCGAGGAATCTCCGGCTCCCAATCTCTCTCAAAGACTGCGCGAGACGATCTGGGAGGCGGCTCTCTCCGCCGCTCGCGTGCTGGGCTATCACAATGCGGGGACGATTGAGTTCCTCCTGGTGGACAAAGAGTTTTTCGTCATCGAGATCAACGCGCGCATTCAAGTGGAGCATCCCATCTCGGAAGAGAGGGTCGGGCGGGATTTAGTCGCAGAGCAGATCCGCATCGCGGCCGGAGAGCCCTTAGGCTATGATCAAGATGAGATTTTGCTCTCCGGCCACGCGATCGAGTGCCGGATCAATGCCGAAGATCCCTCGAGACATTTTCTGCCCTCTATGGGGCGCTTGCATGTGAAGACCTGGCCCGGCGGACCGGGCGTGCGCATCGACACTCATATTTATGATGGCATCGAGATCACCCCTTATTACGACTCGCTGCTGGCCAAAGTGATTGCCCATGCCGAGGATCGCGAACGGGCGCGCCAGAAGATGATCGGCGCGCTGCGTCGTCTGGAGCTGGAGGGCCTGGCCACCACCCGCGATCTGTGCTTAGAGATCCTAGAGCATCCCGCCTTCGTCGCCGGCAAGACCACCACGCGCTTCTTGGAAGAACAGCTCGCGCGCGCGGAGAAAACCAGCGAGGCGAAAGTTGGCGAATCTTCCTAAACGCGCTAGAATCTCGCTCGCATGTTCGATGCCTTAAGCCAGCGACTCAACTCGATTCTTACGGCACTCCGGCGCAAGGGGAGGCTTTCCGAAAGAGAGCTCGATGAGGGCTTGCGCGCAGTGCGCCGGGCGCTTTTAGAAGCCGACGTCAACTACAGAGTCGTCAAGAGATTCATCGACGATGTGCGCGCGCGGGCCATCGGGCAGAACATCCCGGAGAGTCTGACGCCCGCCCAAATGATCGTCAAGATCGTGCGCGATGCGCTCACGGCGCTTATGGCGCATGAAAGACACGAGCTTTTCACCAGCCAGCGCCCGGCCGTCTGGATGGTCGTCGGCCTGCAGGGCTCGGGCAAGACCACCACCGTCGGGAAGCTCGCCCAGCACTATGCTCGCCAAGGCAAGCGCCTGCTGCTCGCCGCCACGGATGTTAGACGGCCGGCGGCCATCGAGCAGCTCAAGCAGCTGGGGGCTCAGCTCAACGTACCCGTCTTCTCTGAGGGCCGTACGCCCCTTGAGATCGCGCAGGGGGCGCTCCAGGCGGCAAAGCAGCAGCTGGTGGAAATTCTGCTCCTGGACACGGCCGGTCGGCTCCAAGTCGACGAGACCCTCATGCCAGAGCTCATTGAAATGAAAGAGAAGCTTTGCCCCAGCGAGATCTTGCTGGTGGCTGACGCCATGACGGGCCAGGAGGCCGTCTCCATCGCCGAAGCCTTCGATGCGCGCCTCTCTCTTACGGGCATCATTCTCACCAAGATGGACGGCGATGCCCGCGGGGGGGCGGCCCTCTCCATGGTGGCCGTGACGGGCAAGCCCATCGTCTTTCTGGGCATAGGCGAAAAGCTCGACGATCTGGAGGCGTTCCATCCCGATCGCCTGGCTCAAAGAATTTTAGGCATGGGCGATGTGCTGGGTTTGATTGAAGAAGTCGAGAAGAAGCTCGACCGGAAGAAGGCCGAAGAGATCGCCAAGAGGCTCGAGAAGGAGCGCTTTACGCTGGAAGATTTCTTGGATCAACTCGAGCAAGTACGCCGTCTGGGGCCGCTCGACAAACTATTAGAGAAGTTGCCGGGGATGGGAGCCATCAAGGGAGGAGGGCAGATTGACGAGCGCGAGCTGGTGAGAGTTCAAGCCATCATCCAATCGATGACGCCTCAGGAGCGGCGTCATCCGGAGATCCTCAACGCCAGCCGCAAGAAGAGAATCGCCCGAGGAAGCGGCACACAAGTGAGCGACATCAATAGACTCTTGAAGCGTTTTGAGGAGGCGAAGCAACTGATGAAGCGCATGAAGAAGCTGGGAGGAAGGCTTCCCCAAGGCGGCTGGCCGTTTTAAAGCGCGGCGTCCGAGCGCACCGGCCCGGGTATCCACACAAGCCGGCTCTTTAACGGGCGGGCCAGCCAAATTAGACGCCTCAAGGCAGACCCAGTATACTTGAGCCCGACAAAGCTTGATTATATCGAAAGGAGCCCGATGGCCACGAAGATTCGACTCAAGAGGACCGGTCGGCGAGGACAAGCCTCCTTCCGACTGGTGGTCGTCGATGAGGCCAAACCCCGCGACACCTGGGTGGTGGACGATCTAGGGTCTTACAACCCGCGCACCGAGGATCTGGCCGTGGACAACGCGAAAGCACTCGAGTGGCTGAAGAAGGGCGCTCAGCCCACACCCACAGCGCGCGCTCTGCTATCTAAAGTCGGTGCGATCGCCCAATACGCCCGCGAGAGATACGGCTCCGCTCCTGCACCGCCTTCTGAGTAGATATAGCATGGGCTCGGCCATGAGCATGCTGCGCGATCTTTTGGAGTATCTCATCCACCACCTGGTGGACGATGCCAGGCGGGTCCGCCTCGATTGGGTGGAGACCCAGAAGATGAGCTTATTTTGTCTCTGGGCCAATCCGGGAGATGTGGGGAGAATTCTGGGTAAGAACGGCCAGACGATTGAGGACGTCCGCCGCGTGATGGAAGCCGTCGGCGCTCGTCTGGGCCGCGAGGTCATCATCGACGTGGTGGAGCTACCCCAGGGCCGCTCCACTGCCCCTGACCCTCCTGCGTAGGGCATATGCGCGTGGACATCGTCACGCTCTTTCCGGAGCTGATTGCCCCGTACTTTGAGGGTGGGCTTCTGAAGGCAGCTCGTGAGCAGGGCCTTTTAGAGATTTACCTCCATCAACTGCGGGATTTCACGACGGACAAGCATCGCCAAGTCGACGATCGCCCCTACGGAGGCGGGCCCGGCATGATCCTCAAGCCCGAGCCCTTCTTCCGCGCTGTGGAAGCCATCAGCGTGGAGCTGCCCAAGAAGCCCCGAGTGATCTTGCTCTCCGCCCGCGGAACGCTCTTCACTCAAGCCATGGCCCGAGAGCTGGCCAAAGAAGAATTTTTAATCCTGCTCTGTGGGCGCTATCAGGAGATCGACGAGCGCGTGACGACCCTGGCTTCCGATGAGATCTCCATCGGAGATTATGTGCTTAGCGGGGGTGAACTCCCCGCCTTGGTGATCACAGAAGCCGTCTGTCGCCTGGTGCCCGGGGTGGTGGGCAACCTGGAATCGCTCGAGATGGACTCTTTTGCCAACGAGAAGCTCCTCGGGCCTCCCCAGTACACTCGCCCGCCGGAATTTCTGGGCCTGAAGGTGCCGGAGGTCTTGCTCTCCGGGGATCACGCGGCCATCGCGCGCTGGCGGCGCGAACAGGCCATCGCTAAGACCCGCAAGAACAGACCCGATCTCCTCCAATGACATGGGCAGTCTCTATATTGGGCTGGTGCATTACCCTGTGCTCAGCCGTGAAGGGAGAGTCTCAGCCACGGCGATCACGGGCTTAGATATTCATGATCTGGCACGCAGTGCCCGCACCTATGATGTGAAAGCGTACTATGTCATCACGCCGCTTCTCTCGCAGCGCCAGATCGCGGAGAGAATTAAGCGCTACTGGCTAGAATTGAAAGAAGATGATCCCACCCATCGCGCCGAGGCCTTGCAACTGGTCACCGTAGTTGCTAGCCTAGAGGATAGCTTGACTCGGGTGTTCGCCGAGGAAGGGATCAAGCCTCTGTTAATTGGGACTTCCGCTCGACGTCTGCTAAGAGAACAGATCAGCTATGAAGAACTTCGCAGGCGCATCGAGCAGGATCGGGAGCCAGTATATATTCTTTTTGGCACCGGCTGGGGCTTGGCCGATGAGATCATAGAGCGAGTCGATTACCTGCTCCCGCCGATCTGGGGGCCAGGGGAATACAATCACCTCTCGGTGCGGGCTGCGGCAGCGATCATTCTCGATCGCTTATGTGGCCGCCGCAAGTGAGATAGGAGCGAGGCGATGGACCCAAAGATCCAAGCGTTGGAAGAGGAGCTCGTGCGCGATGAGAGACTCTCATTTCGTCCCGGAGATATCATCCGGGTGCACGAGCGCGTCAGTGAACTGGGCGAGGAGGGCAAGGAGCGGATTCAGATCTTCGAGGGAGTGGTGCTGCAGATCCGTGGCCGTGGAGCTTCTCAGATGTTTACGGTGCGTAAGGAGTCCTTTGGAATTGGGGTGGAGAAGATCTTTCCGCTCTATTCCCCCAAGATTGCCAAGATTGAAGTCGTCGAGCGCGGCCGCGCGCGCCGTGCCCGGCTGTTTTATCTGAGACGACGCGCGCAAAGCCGATAAACTATGCCTGACGAGCGCGAGCGCACACCAGAGCAGCCCGTAGTGATCGGCCCTCCCGGCCTAGAGGTCCCTTCCGCGCCGGCAGAAATTCAACACAAGCCCCTGCTCTCCCGTCTTTTCAACCGGCTGGGCATTCCCACGTCCGCTGGGGTGGATCGGGCCATTGACTGGTTCCAAGTGCTGGCCATTGCCGGGCTTCTGGCCTGGGTGACGATGACATATGGCATCGTGCGGATGCGCGTGCCCACCGGCTCGATGGAGCCGACGATCATGCCCGGCGATAGCTTCTTCGTCGATAAATTCTCATATCTCCTAGGGCTAAAGAGGCCCAAGCCCGGGGATATCATCGTGTTTTGGCACCAGGAGCCGGGCAAGATGTGCCGCGCAGGCTTTACCATCCCGTTCTTGAACTGGGACATCCGCTGGGGTGAGCTCCAAATGTGCCGGGAACGCTATGTGAAGCGCCTCATCGCCATAGGAGGCCAAAAGATCAATATCCGCGATGGGCGCATCTACATCAACGATCAATTGATGGCAGATCCAGCTTTCCATCGAAATTATATTTGCACCGGAGGGTGCGAATGGACTGTTCCTCCAGGGAAACTCTTTGTGTTGGGAGACAACACGGCCAATAGCTCGGATAGTCGCTATTGGGGCTTTGCCGATGAGAGGGATTTCATTGGGGAGCCCTTCCTTAGGGTCTGGCCTCCCGGACGCATCGGCCCAATGAACGGCTACTTCGGCAGCCCACGCTAAACCACTGTCAGCTTTTCAGGGGACAGCTGGCCTTCCCGATGGCACAAGCTTCCCTTAAGCTCTGCTCACTAACGTCTTCTCAGGAAGGTGAGACCGTGGTGAGAGGTTTTCTGATTCGCTGGACAACGCTCGTGTTCCTATTGCTCTTGGCAGCCTCCAGCCCCTGGACGCAAGCCGATGGCCCTGTGCAGCCTGGAGGCGTCTTCAAAGATGTCCCGCCTGACCACTGGGCCGCGGAGAATCTGAAATATCTACTGGAGCGAGGGATCATCCAGGGCCTGCCCAACGGCCAGTTCCAGGGGGATCGCTCCCCGAGCCGCTATGAAGTGGCCACGCTACTGGCCCGCGCTCTAAGCTACCTGGAGAAGAGCGGCAGGGGCGGGACCGCCACACAGCAGATCCCACCGGAAGATCTCAAAGTTTTGCAAGATCTCATCTTCAAGATCTCAGACAGACTTCAGCAGCTTTCTTCTGACGTCGAGGCGATAAAGAAGACGAACCCGGGCATAGACCCCGCTCTGGCTGAGCGCATCCGGGTTCTTGAGTCTCAAGCCAAGGAGATCCAAGAGATCCGCAGTCAGCTCCAGCAGGATCAGCAGACGATCCGCGATCTCAAGAATCAGATCACTCAGTTCCAGGTTCGCTCTTCCACAGCTTCAGAAGAGGCCGTTGGCCAGTTGAATCAGCAGATCTTGGCCAATCGCATCATCGGGATCGTGGGCTTGATCTTCGCCGTGGTCGGGATCGCGCTGGCGACGCTGCGCTAAGCTCGCATCTTCTGGAGCTTGCGTGAGACGATGATCTCGTCGATGAGGCCGTACTGCAGGGCCTGCTCAGGGCTCATGAAGAAGTCCCGATCCGTGTCCTTCTCAATCTTCTCCAGGGGCTGGCCGGTGTGCTGAGCCAGGATGCGATTGAGGCGCTCGCGCGCCTTGAGCAGCTCTTCCGCGTGGATCTTGACGTCCACCGCCTGGCCCTGAGCTCCACCCAAGGGCTGGTGCAAATGGATTCGGGAGCTGGGTAGAGCCAGACGCTTCCCCTTGGTGCCCGCGGCCAGCAGCACCGTCGCCATGCTGGCTGCCTGGCCCACACAGATGGTCGATATATCGCAGTGGATGTACTGCATTGTATCGTAGATGGCCAGGCCCGCCGTGATCACGCCGCCGGGGCTGTTGATGAAGAGCTGAACATCTCTATCCGGGTCTTTCGACTCTAAGAAGAGCAGCTGAGCCACCACCAGATTGGCCGAATGATCGTCGATCGGCCCCTGGAGGAAGACGATGCGATCCTCCAGTAGCCGCGAATAGATGTCGTAGCTGCGCTCGTATTGGCCGGTTCGATCGATGACGAACGGGATCAACTGATGACGTATCTCTCCCATCTCTTCTACTCCTCCTCAGCTTCGGCTCTCTCGCGCCTCTTCGGCTTGATGATCTGGATTTTCTCCATGAGCAGAGAGAGTACCCGCTGGTTCTCTTGCTCTTGGCGCACGCGCTCCAGCTGACCTTCGCGCTCGAGGATGGCCTTAAGCCGGACGGGATTCGTCCCGCGGCGCTCGGCCTCCTCTTTGAGAAACGATTCAAACTCTTCGTCCGTCAGCGAGATATTCTCTTTCTGTTTGATCGCTTGGAGCACGCGCTCGCGCTTGAGGCGCCTCACGATGGCCTCCCGCACCTGGGCAAGCTCCGATTCGGAAGGCTCATGGCCGCGGCTCCCCAGATATGCGCGCTCCTCCTGGAGCAGCTGCTCTACCAGGCGGGCAGGCACAGCGACTTTACTGCGTTCCACAATGGCATCGAGCGCGGCCAGCCGGACTCTCCTCTCCTGCTCCCGCGCGACGTGCTCTTTGAGCTTCTCACGGATGTCTTCCCGCAGGGCCTCCTCGCTATCGTGTCCCAGCGTCTTGGCCAGCTCCTCAGCATCGGGCAGAGAAATGCGCTTGATCCCATCTATGATCACCGGGAGCCTTTGGCCCTCTGGCGGCTCGAGCTCGACCGTCTCACCCACCCGCTTGCCCAGCAGCACTGCGGTCCATCCCTCGGCGCGCGCCTGGATCTCACGTGTCTCGCCGTCTCGCCTTCGAATTACGACGACGTCCTCCGCCTCGACTGGGGCCCCGCGAGGCTTGGGCACCAGCGTGGCATGTTGCACGCGCAGCTCTTCTATGGCGTGATCGATCTCCTTCTGTGTGACCCGAGGCTTAGCAGGCGCTTCCACCTCGAGGCCCGCATAATCAGCGAGCTCCACCTCGGGGAAGACCTCCACGCTCACTTCGAAGCGGAAGGGTCTGCCGGCGGCAAATTCGACCACTTTGGGCTCGGGCCGCGCGGCCGGCTCGACTTTAAGCTCCGCCAGGGCTTTAGGCAGATATTCCTCAATCAGCTCTGCTTGGGAGTCTTCATATAGAAAATCCTTGCCAAAGCGCTGTTCCAGAAAAGCCCGGGGGATGTGCCCTCGGCGAAAGCCGGGCACCTCCAGGGTTCGCAGCAGGCGGCGATAGACTTCTTCGAGCTTCTGATCGACGACATCGGAAGAGATCTCAACTTGGACGACGTACTGGGTCTCGCTATTCTGCTGAATGGTGGTCTTCACGGGCTCCTCCCTCGCCGACTGTGATTATAACAAACTAGCGTCTTAAGATCAGCTCCGTGAGCAATCGATTGAGAGGTGTGGGGATGCTCAAGCGCTTCCCCTCGCGTACGAGGGCTCCGTTGAGGAAGTCGATCTCTGTTCTCTTGCCACGGCGGACATCTTGCAGCATGGAAGAGAGATTCTTCGCGGTGGCGCGACAGACGCCCTCCACGCGCCGGATAGCTTCCTCCAGGGAGAGATCGATCCCCTGAGCGGCTACGAGAGGCAGCGCCTCATGGATCACATCATGCAGGATGGCTCGCAGCTTTGGGTCTTCCACCAGCGCGCCGTTGGGGACGTCAAAGAGAGCTGTCAGGGGATTGATAGCGGCGTTGACGAGCAGCTTCTCCCAGGTTCTTTGCACAGGATTGGCTTCGTAATGGGCCTCGATCCCCGCCTCGTTGAAGGCTTCAATGATCTTGTGGATTCGCTGCTTGTCAGCTGCAGCTACCTCGCCAAGGGGCCCCAGATAGGTGGCTCCTCGGCCGGCCCAGCGGACTCTACCCGGCTCAAGGAGCGTGGCCCCACAGGCGGTGACACCGCGCAGAATCTGCTCTTCCGGTACATGCTTTCTGATAATATCTTCGAGGCCGAGGCCGTTTTGCAGGCTGAGCACCCAGCTCTGTTCCCCCATCAGAGGCCGTGCGTCCAAGAGCGCGCGCTCCGTGTCGTAGGCCTTGACGAAAATCCCAACTAGCTCCATCGAACCGGGGATCTCCTCGACATCCCTGACGGCGGGGAGAGAGATCTTCTGCTCCCCTTCATCCATCTCAAGGGTCAGTCCAGAAGCGCGAATGGCTTCAATGTGCCGAATGAAAGAGCAGTTATAGAGCCAGACCTCGTGGCCGCTTCGGGCGAGCAGCCCACCAAAGAGGCTTCCCAAGGCACCGGCGCCTACGATCGCAATCCTCATGCGCCCTTCAAACAGAGAGCTTCTTCAGCACCTCTTCGGGCATGGAGAAGCTGTGCTCTCCAACCGTGGGGAACCTCCCGCTCTTGATGTCGTCTTTATAATCACTGAGCGCCTTCTCAATGATCTCGCTCAGATTCACATAGCGCTTGGCGAATTTGAGCGAGAGCCCGGAAAGCCCCAAGACGTCGTGCAGGACGAGCACTTGGCCGTCACAATAGGGTCCGGCACCGATGCCAATGGTGGGAATTCTCACGCTCTCGGTGATGAGCTTGGCCAGCGGCCAGGGGATGACTTCCAAGATGAGGGCAAAGGCGCCGGCTTCTTCGAGCGTTTTGGCATCGCGCAGGAGCTTGCGGGCCCGCTGCTCGTCGCGGCCCTGAACTCCCGCCCCGCCCAGCTGGGAGGCCCGTTGAGGTGTGAACCCGATATGTCCCATCACGGCGATGCCGGCCCGATCGAGCGCTTCGACTCTAGGAGCCATCTCTTCGCCGCCTTCGATCTTGACGGCTTCTACGCCGCCCTCTTTGATGAAGCGCCCGGCGTTCTCGATGGCCTGCTCGTGCGAAATGTTATAGCTCATAAAGGGCATATCGCCGATGAGTAGAGCCCGCTGGATCCCGCGACGGACGGCTCGGGAGTGATGGAGCATCTCTTCCAGCGTGACGGGGATGGTGCTCTCATAGCCCAAGACGTTGTTTCCCACGGAGTCGCCGACGAGCACGACCTCGATACCCACTTTGTCGACCAGAAGGGCCGTGGGATGATCATACGCCGTGATCATGCTGATCTTCTCGCCCTGCTGTTTCATCTCGAAGAGGCGCGGGATGGTGATCTTATAGTCCTTCGGCATGGCCGCTCCTTCATTGCCATCTTATTCTTTCGGGCGGATTTGTGCAATAGGGATGGTTTTCCTATGATCTAGAAACGTAATCGCTCCTTACCCCCCCCCTTGACACTTTATCTCACTTATGCTATATTCATACCCTAGAAAGAGCAAGAAGCCCCAGGAGGTTCATAAAAATGAGTAGGAGGCATCTGCTTGCAGGCGGCGCAACCCTCCTTCTTGTAGGAATCCTGACCGGCTGTGCTCTCTTCTTCCCTAATGATACGACAGAGCAAGCGCTCCATTCTGCTGAAGAATCTTCGGCGTGGCTGATTGCGGCTCAAGGGCAGGAGGCTCCTCCGGCCTGTGAGCGGGCCCTCCTCTCCAGCCAGGCCCGCCGGGAGGCCCAACAGGCCCTCAAGACGGAAGAAGAGGTCCAGAAGCTGCAGCAGCTCCTGGCTACTATGGGCAAGCGGCTGCTGCTGTGGCGGGCCCACGGGTGTGTGGTGGAGG
>JBBIOR010000018.1:0-33836 GCA_037443265.1 Candidatus Fraserbacteria bacterium
AGAACGCCATCGCCGTAGCCGCCAAGGCCTTGGAATGGCTGCCTGCCTGATTGGCGCACTTGACAACTCCCGCAAGCTCATTCTACGATGGAATGAATCCGACCAACGGAGTGAGTTCTGTCAGAAAGGAGCCCAGATGCAACTTACGATCTATTACACAGAAGACGACAAATGGCTGCTGGATAAGATCGAGGCCAAGGCCTATGCGGAGCGCCGAAGCTCAAGTGCGCTCATCATGAAAATCCTTCATGAGTACTTTGCTAAGCAAGAGGGTGAGTCTTCCCGGGATAAGCGGAAACCCAAGCGCAAGACCACCCCTTAGCCACTGGCGGGCTGCTCTTTTGGGAGGCTGGGACTTGACACGATCCTTGCGCAGGGTGCTACAATGCCCTCCTCAGAGCGAGCATCGCAAAAGGGGGCAAGATGGAGCTCCAGGAGGCACTCACATTCTGGGCGAGCACTGCGGTCGACAGCGGCGCGGAAGATCAACCCATCGCGATCGACGCGGAATCGATCCCCGGTTGGGTGATCGCCTTGCGTCGCCCGCGCGATCGGGCTCCATATGTGGAGATCTGGTCCGCCAAGGATTTCATCACCGAGACTCAGATCCATCAACGGACTCGGACCCAGAGGAGCTTTTGAGCCGCACAGCGCGAAGCCTCCCCCGTACGGCTGCCACCTCCCGCAGCTGAGCTATGCCTCAAGGCAGTGGGGCCAGAGGGAAGATCAAGCTGGCCCCTTCCATTCTCGCAGCGGACTTTACGCGGCTCGGCCGGCAGCTGTCTGAAGTCGAGCGGGCGGGGGCGGATCGCATCCACGTCGATGTGATGGACGGACATTTCGTGCCCCCCATCACCCTGGGGCCTGTGATCGTCGAGGCCGTGCGAAAGGCTACGACTCTGCCCATTGAAGCGCATCTTATGGTCGAGAGGCCTGAGCACGTCTTTTCTGATTTCATCGGAGCCGGGGCGAATATCGTGATTGTGCATCAAGAGAGCACGGCCCATCTCCATCGGCTCATCCAGCAGATTCGAGCGCAGGGGGCAAGAGCCGGCGTGGCGCTCAATCCGGCCACGCCCGCAGGCGCCTTGGAGGAGATTCTGGAAGAGATCCAGCTTGTGCTCGTAATGACCGTCAACCCCGGCTATGCCGGTCAGGCCTTCATCCCAAGGATGCTGGACAAGATCCAGCGGGTGCGGCGGATGATCGAGGCCAAGGGGCTTTCTTGCGAGCTGGAGGTCGATGGCGGCATCGGGCCGCAGACGGCCCAAAAGGTCGCCCGAGCCGGGGCCGATGTGCTCGTTGCCGCCTCGGCGATCTTCCGGAGTCGAGCGGGCATCAAAGCTGCGATCCGTCGCCTCCTAGAGAGTGCCGAGCAGGGTTGATGGTGAGCGCGTTGGGTGCGGAAGGCGCCTTAGGGCATACAGGCCGGCTCCCAGCCCTATGAGGGCGATGGCCAGGACCACCGGCGGATAGCTTGTGCCCAGCAGAATCTGGACCGGATCGATGTCTGGATGATATCTTTGCCAGAGGCCCGCCTCCAGCGTGGACCAGAGATTATTGAAGGCATGGGCCGCCATAGCTGGATAGAGGCTCCCTGTCCTCACCACCAGATACCCCAGATAGATTCCCGTAGGGAAGACCATGATCACCTGGAGGGGGTCCAGATGGACGAGCGCGAATAAGATCGCGGTCAGGGTCACGGCCAGCCTAGGGCGAAAGCGGGAGAGAAGCCCGCACAAGATGAACCCGCGAAAGGCCAACTCTTCGCCGATCCCAGGCCCTACGCTAATCGCTAGGACAAAGAGCGAGTACTTCAGGGGATGCCCGAACTGAGACGCGCGAATCAAATTGAGCAGGTTTTCAGATAACAGCCCAGGCCATAGCACCAGCAGAAAGGCGGTGAGCCGCCCCACGATCATGCCCAGGGCTATGACGGTCACGGCCGACCAGAGATAGAGGCGCAGAAGGCAAGGGCGCAGACTCAGCGTCTCTCTGGCATCGAACCGGCCTCGCGCAAGCAGCCAAGCAATTAAGAGCATCGTGAGCAAGAGGGAGATGGGCCCGGCCATGATATAGCCCAGTTGGGGATCGGAATGGGGATCGACGCCCAGCGCTATGAACACGAAAGCGCCCAGCACTCCGACGCCGAGGAAGGAGACGATCAGCCACAGGAGAAAGAACACGACGGCATGAGATAGCTGGGGCGTACGAGTCTCAGGGGCCTGAGGCTCTATCATGGCGACTCACTATAGCAGGAGCCCTACGGGACCGACAATTGTCATGGGGCGGAATTGAGCCACTGCCCGAAGGAAAGCGGACGAATCTCCTCCAGCCGCTTAGACATCTGGCCTTCTGTGGGATCGCTCTTGTGTCTACAGTACGAGCCGTGCTGACGCTCTCACAGCTGCCCATGCGTAAGGCTCGCTCGCCTCGCCGACGGTTCTGGGTGCTGTGTTCTTTGAGTTTGAGTCTGCTGGCCCTTCTTGTGAGCCGTCTATTCCTCGGGGGTGCCATTGACTTGGGAAGCGGCGTTGTCGGGGAAGACGCTTTTGAGCGCTCCAGTTGGCAGAATCGCAGGGGCATCTATCTCACCTCGCTGCTGGCGTCGCGCCCCGAGCGCTTAGCAGAGATCATCGAGCAAGCGAACAGGCACGGACTCAATGCCATCGTGATCGATGTCAAAGACAACCATGGGGTTGTCGCGTATGACACTCAGGTGCCTTTGGCCCGAACGATCGGTGCCCGCGAAGTCCGCTTCGATCTTAAAACGCTCGTCGAGAGCCTGAAAGCGCGTGGGCTGTACGTGATCGCCCGCCAGGTGGTGTTCTATGACCCCAAGCTGGCGTCCCATCTAAAGAGCCGGCTTGGACCCTGGGTCTCCCCGACGGAAGAGCGCGTGGTGGCCTACAACTTGGCCATCGCGGAGGAGGTGGCGGCCGCCGGCTTCCATGAGATCCAATTCGATTACATTCGCTATCCTGACGGAGGGGATCTGCGGCCCATCTACGGGACGCGCTATCGAGCTATTCGAGATTTCCTAAGGCGGGCCTACGAGAGGCTGCATGCCCAGATCAATCTCTCGGCCGATGTGTTCGGTCGGACGCTTTGGGATTGGAATCTTAAAAAGATCGATCCCATCGGCCAGGCGCTCGACGAGCTCAGGCCCTATGTCGATCTGCTCTCGCCGATGGTCTATCCGTCGCATTACGAGGATCGTCGCTTCTGGGACGATCCGTATGGGACGGTCAAGAAGAGCTTGCAGAACGGGCTGGAGAGGGATTTGAAGATGAGGCCCTTCTTGCAGGCCTTTGAGATGCGCTTGCCTGTGGGGATGACTCAGGAAGAGTACATCCTGGAGCAGATTCGGGCCGTGCGTGAGTTGGGCTTTGGGGGCTATCTCTTCTGGAACCCTGAGGGCAACTACGACCCGCTCTGGCGGGCGCTCGCCCGCCTTGGGGAGCCCTGAGTCCCTAGTAGCCTCTGCGGAAAATGAAGAATGTCCATCTTTATAGCGCTTAGTTTGTGTTCTTGCTGTTTTATATGCCACATAAGTGAAAAATTGTCAGCTTTCCTTGCGGATCTTGCCTCTTTGTGCTATAGTGTAGCATGGCCATGGATGCCCCAGTCACGAGCGACGTCTTGCCGTCGAAGCTGGAACGGCTCTATCATCGCTACCACATCGAGACCAGGGTGGCGCCAGAGATCGTGCCCCATCCCCATCGCTTCCGCGTGAAGGTGAAGAAGCACGGCTTGGCGCTGTTGCTCCTAAAAGAGCTCATCCACTATCGCGGGAAGAAGGAAGTCATCCTGAGCCGCCCGTGCGTGTACGGTGTCTTTTCGGGACCGTTGGGAGGGTTCGCGCCCCGTGAGCATCTCTGTGTGGGCTGTCTAAGATGCACCACGCAATATCCCGAGTTCGTGCAGATCTATCCCAATCCCGCACGTTCAAAGCTGGGCGACTCATTCCTCACCCCCGACCTTGTGGACACCATCGTCTATGAGGCGCGCACAGGAAGGGTGCCCGTGAAGGGCGCGGGCTATCGCGGCCCCTTCGGAGGAGAGGGCTGGGACGGCATGTGGACGGACATGTCTGAGATTGTCCGTCCCACGCGCGACGGCATACACGGGCGAGAGTACATCTCGACCGCGGTGGATATCGGCGAGAAGCCGTCGTTTTTGAAGTTCGATGAGCGCGGCCTTCCCCAAGGTCCGACCCCAAGGGCATTCTCGATTCAGATTCCCATGATCTTTGATGTCCCGCCCGTTTCTGTCCAGTCCCAGAGGCTCTTTGAGATACTGAGTCGAGCGGCCCGCGAGGTGGACGCGCTCTCCATCGTGCCCATCTCTCAGATCTTCAGATTCAAACTGGAAGGCCCGCAGATCGTCCCCCTGATAGCGCCCTCGGAGCGCCCCTCTCTGCGCCATCTAAGCTTTGTGCCGCGCATGATCGAGCTGGCCGGCTGGGATGAGGCGCTCTACCACACGATTGGGGAGCGTTTCCCAGAGAGCATTATCTGCTTGAGAATGGAGTTCGAAGACGATGTGCTCTCAGAGGTGAAGGGAGGCCTGCGGGTCTTCCATCTGGTGGCGAACTATCACGGGCGCGGCAGGGGCGGGCGGTTCGTGCTGGATTTGATTCGCAGGGTGCATCAGGCGCTCGTCGGGGAGGGCATGCGCGAGGAGGTGACGCTCATCGGCAGCGGTGGGATTGTGGCCGCCGAGCACGTCCCGAAGGCGATCATCTGCGGGTTGGATCTGGTAGCGCTCGATCTTGCGTTGCTTGTGGCCTTGCAAGCCCGCTTGCAGGGCGAATGCCTCGATGCCCAAACGAGTCGCATCCGTCTGCCCAGGAGGCTCGCGGTGGATTGGGGCGTGCAGCGCATAAAGAACCTAATGGCCTCCTGGCGCGATCAATTGCTGGAGGTGCTTGGGGCGATGGGCCTAAGAGAAGTTCGACGGCTAAGAGGCGAAGTGGGTCGGGCCATGTTCCAGAGCGAGCTCGAACAAGAGGCTTTCGCCGGCATTGAGGGATACTCCGCATGAAGGCATTAAACGGAAAGACGACAGAAGAGCTCATCCTCGAGAAGCACGTAGAAGCCCTGCGCCGGGGCTTTCACCTCTGGCCCACGCTCGAGTTCGGCAAGATGCCGGCCTTGGGAGATCATCGCTGGACGGCGGATCTGATCTATTCCACGTGGGTGCAGGCCGAGACGGGAAGGCCACCGGACAACGGGCTTGAGTATCGTGTTGGGAATTCGGGCGGCGGCTTTGACGCGCTCGATTTCAAATTCTTGCCCGAAGAGGAGTGGCTGCCGGAAGACGCTGAGATTGCTCTTGTGATCCCGCTCAATCGCCGGCCCTTTGATCGAAAGCTTGAGATTCCCATCCCGTGGTACGGAGCTGGCATGTCTTACGGGTCAATCAGCGAGCAGATCATGCTGGCCCGCGCCAAGGCCGCGCAAGAATGGCGGACGTTCACGTCCACAGGCGAAGGCGGCTATCCCGAATCGCTCGTTCCATACAAGGAGCACGTGATCACGCAGATTGCCACGGGCATGTTCGGCGTGCGCGAAGAGACCATTCAATACGCCCCCATCGTCGAGTTCAAATATGCCCAAGGCGCAAAACCCGGCCTAGGCGGACATCTTCTCGGCGACAAGACGACCGCGGCCGTAGCGAAGATCCGCGAGAGCGTGCCTTGGGTGAGCCTCTTCTCGCCGTTTCCGTTCCACAGCGTCTATTCCGTCGAAGATCACAAGAAGCACATCGATTGGGTCAAGACTGTCAATCCCGCCTCTCTTGTCTCTGTGAAAGTTTCTACGCCCACGGACATCGACATGGTGGCGGTGGGTAGCTATTACGCGGGCGCACACATCGTGCACATCGATGGCTCCTATGGGGGCACGGGGGCTGCGCCGGAGATTGCCAAAAAGAACATCGCCATGCCCATTGAGCTGGCCATCCCCAAGGTGCATCGCCATCTCATCTTGGAGGGGATTCGGGATGAGATCGTCGTGATGGCCTCGGGCGGGATTCGCACGGCGTATGATATGGCCAAGGCCATCGCGCTGGGAGCCGACGGCTGCATTCTGGGCACGGTGGAGCTGGTGGCCCTAGGCTGCACGAGGTGTAGCAACTGTGAGCGCGGCCGTGGCTGTCCCTTTGGGCTCACGACTACAGACCCGGAGCTTTCTCAGCTGGTCGATCCCGAGTGGGGAGCCGAACGCCTCAGCCGTCTCTACGAATCGTTTGCATGGCAGCTGCGCGAGATCTTGAGGAGGCTGGGCTTAAAGAGCATTCGGGAGCTTCGAGGAAGGACGGATTTGCTCATCTATCGAAAGGGAGGCCCTTATGGCTCAAACTGAAGCGGAGAAGATTATCGCCTCGCGAAGGTCGCTCCTCTGCGGCCTAGAGATTCCCAAGCAGAAGGCCGAAGCGGAGGGAGGCTGCGGCGTGATCGGGATCGCCTGCGATGAAAAAATCCCTGCGCGCCATCTGTTGCAAGCGTTAAAACAGATGCGCAATCGGGGCAATGGCAAGGGTGGTGGCATCGCAGCGGTGGGCCTCATCCCTGAAGAGCTGGGGGTAAATCGAGAGATCCTCGAGCGCGACTATCTGCTCGCCGTAGCCTATCTCGAGCCCGCCGTGCGCCCACTCGTCGAGAAGACTCATATCTACCCGACCTTCGACGTGGATCATGTGGGGCACGTCCCCACGCTCAAAGATTTTCGAGCGTTGCCGGGACTCGAAATCCAGCCGCCGGACGTCTATTACTACTTCGTACGCGTGAAACCCGCTCTCTTGGAGGAATTTCAGAAGAGTCATGGACTGGAAAGACTCTCTCGCGCGTGCATCGAGGATGAGATCGTCTATCAGAACACGTATCGCCTGAACCGTGAGTATTACGCGGCCACGGGCGAGAAGCGGGCCTTTGTTCTGTCACATGGCAAGGACATGCTCGTGCTCAAGATGGTCGGTTACGGCGACGACGTCATTCGCTATTATAAATTAGAGGATCTGCACGCCCACGTCTGGATCGGTCACCATCGCTACCCGACCAAGGGGAAAGTATGGCACCCTGGCGGCGCACACCCGTTTGTGGGACTCCATGAGGCTCTCGTGCACAACGGAGACTTCGCAAACTACGCTTCCATCACGACCTATCTGGCCCAGCGCAACATCCAGCCGCTCTTCCTCACAGACACGGAAGTCTCCGTGCTCGTCTTTGATCTGCTCCATCGGGTCTACCATTATCCTCTGGAGTACGTGATTGAGTCTTTGGCCCCCACAACAGAGCGGGACTTTACTCTGCTTCCTCAAGAGAAGCAGCGCATCTATCAGATGCTCCAGGCCGTTCATATTCACGGCTCGCCCGACGGCCCGTGGTTCTTCCTGATCGCCCAAGCTCTGCCCTCCCATGGCCTGGCGGCCGTCTATCGCCTCATCGGCATCACCGACACGAGCATGCTGCGGCCTCAAGTCTTCGCGCTTCAATCAGGGGAGGCCACGATCGGCTTTGCGGCTTCAGAGAAGCAGGCCATCGATGCGGCCTTAGAAAGTCTGGCGGGCGAGAACCCGCGCTTCTGGAGTCGCGCAGACAAATACTGGAACGCACGGGGCGGCAGCCATACCGACGGCGGAGCCTTTCTATTCACAGTGGCTACGAACGGCAGCGGAAGAGCACAGCTGGTATGCACGGACAAATTTGGCCGACGCATTGACGTAAGCCGGGCGAAGCGGCCTTGCCCTCAGGGAGCTTCTCGACGCTCGGCCCCTGTAAAACTCGAGGGCACAGCGGCAGAGATCTTCAAGCGCCTGCAAGAAGAGCTCCCTTCTTGGGATTATGGTGATGTGATCCGCTTCCTCAGCGAACTCGAAGCCTCTGCTCGCAAAGACTGTGAGCGCGGTCGGGCCATCGAAGTGCTCACGCTGCTTATGGATCGACGCTATGCCACGGGCGAGCTGCGCCGAAGCAGCCTCTTAGCTCTTTATGATCAATGCTTTGCTGCCATCGTCGAGTCCATCCGCAAAGCACCTTCCGAGGCGTATGTGTACCTCAGCGTAGCAGGCCGGCAGCCCGAGCCGGGGAGCGCAGATCAGACGCTCGTGATCGACGCGCGCGGCTATGCTCCTGAGGGCCTAAACTCCTTAGCTCTAGAGATCGTACAGCAGTACCGACGCGGCTTCCGAAAATTTCTCATCGCGCACGCCAAGGGGCATCGCTTCATCGCCAACGGGCTGGGGCCCCACACCCAGGGCGTGCGCATCGACGTCTACGGCTCATCGGGAGATTATCTGGCTTCAGGCATCGACGGGGCGGCAGTCTACGTGCACGGCCACGCGCAAGACCAACTCGCCCAGATCATGAAAGACGGAGAACTCGTGGTCTACGGGGATGTGGGTCAGACGTTCATGTACGCGGCCAAGGGCGGACAGGCTTATATTCTGGGCCATGCGGCGGGTCGGCCCCTGATCAATGCCGTGGGCAAGCCGCGCGTGGTCATTAACGGGACTTGTCTGGATTATCTGGCGGAATCGTTCATGGCTGGAGATCCCTTAAGCGGCGGCGGCTTTGTGATTCTAAATGGCATCGCCCTGGATGACGATGGGCAGATCCTCGAGCTAGACACGCCCTACCCCGGCGGGAATCTCTTCTCACTCGCTTCAGGGGGAGCGATTTACGTGCGCGATCCTCATGGCAGAGTGACGGAGGATCAGCTGAACGGCGGTGAGTTTGCCCCTCTCAGCGATCAAGATTGGGCTGTGATCAAGCCATATTTGGAGGAGAACGAACGATTGTTTGGCATTCCCGTGGAACGTCTGCTCAGCGTCGATGGCCAGAGGCTTCTGCCAAGGCAGATCTATCGCAAGATCAAGCCCGGCCCGGTGCGGGCGCTCCAGGCCGAAGAGGCGTGGGTCAAAAGACACGAGTGAGAGCAAAGAAGGAGGCGCGGGGTATGAATCGCGTCTGGCTTATAGTGCTCTTGGTCATCTCCGTGCTCAAGATCGCTGGAGCGCGTGGCCCAGCCGCTCATGGATCACGTCTTCCAGACTCATAGGTTTAAGCTCCTGCAGCTCGTACCGCACCCGCGTGGTGGGCACCTTAAAATCTATAAGGCGTGCCAGGTCCACCGGCGTGGCGACCACCACAGCCTCGCAATCTGAGCGGTTGATCGTCTCTTCCAGATCGCGAATCTGCTCTTCGCCATAGCCCATGGCGGGCAGAATATTCTGTAGATGCGGGTATTTTTGGAACGTCGCTTGAATGGAGTTGACCGCAAAGCGTCTGGGGTCGATCAGCTCGCGCGCGCCATATTTTTCAGCAGCGATGGCGCCCGCACCGTACTCCATCTCGCCGTGCGTGAGCGTCGGGCCGTCTTCAATCACCAAGACGCGCTTGCCGCGGATCACCTCCGGGTTTTCGACGTAGATGGGGGAGGCCGCTTCGATGACGATCGCTTGCGGGTTGTGCTGGCGCACGTTAGCCCGCACGCGCTCGATGTCTTTATTGTCGGCTGTGTCGACCTTGTTGATGATCACCACATCGGCCATGCGCAGATTCACATAGCCGGGGAAGTACGCGAGTTCATGCCCTGGCCGGTGGGGGTCCGCTACGACGATAGAGAGATCGGGCTTATAGAACGAAAAGTCATTATTGCCTCCGTCCCAGACGAGCACATCGGCCTCTTTTTCAGCTTCTCTTAAGATCTTCTCGTAATCGACGCCGGCATAGACGATGTTGCCACGCGCCAGATGGGGCTCGTACTCCTCGCGCTCCTCAATGGTGCAATTATATCGATCTAGATCGTCGAAGCGGGCAAAGCGCTGGCAGATCTGCTGCGTGAGATCGCCATAGGGCATCGGGTGGCGGACGACGACGATCCTAAGGCCCATCTTCTTAAGAATATCGGTCACACGGCGGGTGGTCTGGCTCTTGCCCGCCCCGGTGCGCACGGCCGTTACAGATATTACGGGCACTTTTGCTTTGAGCATGGTCGAGTTTGGCCCCAACAGCGCAAAATCTGCTCCGGCCGCCATGGCTACGGAAGCCCGCTCCATCACGTATTGATGCGAGACGTCGCTGTAGGCGAAGACGGCTAGTTCCACGGCATACTCTTTGATCAGCTCCACGAGATCTTCTTCAGACTCGATGGGGATGCCCTGCGGGTAGAGCTCCCCGGCCAGCTCCGGCGGATATCTGCGCCCCTCGATATCTGGAATCTGCGTGGCGGTAAAGGCCACGACTTCATATTGAGAGTTGTCGCGGAAATAGACGTTGAAATTGTGAAAATCCCGCCCGGCCGCGCCCAGGATGATGACGCGCTTGCG
Organism: Candidatus Fraserbacteria bacterium; assembly: GCA_037443265.1. Classification (GTDB taxonomy): domain Bacteria; phylum Bipolaricaulota; class Bipolaricaulia; order RBG-16-55-9; family RBG-16-55-9; genus JBBIOR01. The sequence continues at coordinate 10,333 of JBBIOR010000018.1, forward strand.
CTTCACAAGATCACTCCTTTTCCCTGTTCGATGGCTTGCTAGAAGATCTCCAGGATTTGAAATTGTTGGGTTCCCCGTGGGGCCTGGACAGAGACCCGCTGGCCCGCTGTCCGGCCCAGGAGGGCCAGCCCCAGCGGAGAGTGAGAGGAGACGGGCATCAGCCCATCCTCCGTGGCCAAGCTGAGATCTGAGACGAGCACGACGCGCAGCTCTTCGCCCGTGAGCAGATCCGTCAAGCGCACCCGCGAGCCCGGCCGGACCTCCCCGGACGGCCCCTTCTCATCCACAAGCTTGGCTTGCCTAAGCCTGCGGCGAATCTCAGCGATCTCGCCCTCTAGGAACGCTTGCTTCTCTTTAGCCGCATGATAGGCCGCGTTCTCCCGGAGATCGCGCTGGGCCCGCGCTTCGGCGATCTCCTGGGCGACGGCTAAGCGCTGCTTCTCCAGCTCCTCCAAGCGCTCTTTGAGCCGCTCGTATTCGTCTCGCCTCAGATAGAACTCTTCCATGGCCCGTTATTATTATCGAGATGGCCCGCGGCTGTCAAACAGCTGGCACCTCGAGGGCAAGTGGCCTTCCCCACATTGAAAATCTCAGCCCCATCCCCTATGCTTCAGGCCGAATGACTGCATCGCCCATCGTCAATGAGCGCACTGTCAGGGACCTGGAGTTTGAGCGAGTAAAGGCCCAGATCCAGCGTTTCGCCGTTTCGCCTTTAGGGCAGGCGGCGATCGCTGCGCTCTTGCCTACGGCTGAGCTTAGCGCGATCGAGCGGGAGCTAAAGCGCGTGGGAGAAATGAGAGAAGCGATCTTGGAGTTAGGCCTGGCGCCGGGGCCCATGGAGGACCTGGAACCCATCTTACAACGAGCCCACCAGACCACCTCGCTCGACGGCCCAGAATTTTTGATGATCTTAAAGACGCTGGAGAGCGGACGGTGCCTGAGAGAAGCCATTCTAGAGGGTTCGTATCCCGAGCTTAGGGAGATCGCCGAGCGGGTTCACGTCTTCCGCGAGCTGGAAGGAGCCATCCGCAGGAGCTTCGATGAGGAAGGCGAACTTAGCGAAGATGCCTCGCCGCGTCTTAGCCAGCTCTATCGGCGAAAGAGAGCCGTCGAAGAGCAAGTCGAAGAGCGCCTGAAAGCCTTCTTAAATGCCCCAGAGTACGCGGGCCTGATTCGAGAGCCCATCATCACCCGCCGCTCCAGTCGCCTGGTGATCCCCATCAAGAGCCCCTCCAAGCACGAGATCGACTGCGTGGTGCATGACACCTCGGATTCGGGCCAGACACTCTACATCGAGCCGCGCTCGGTAGTAGAACTCAACAACGAAATCCGCGAGCTGGAGGGCGAGATCCGCGCGGAGAAGACCCGCATCCTCAAAGAGCTGACTGGCAAAATTCAACAAGAGAGCCGCGCGCTTCAAGAGATGCTCCGGGCCTTGCGTCTGCTCGATGGGCTCTACGCGCGCGCTCAATATGCCCAGAAGCTGGGCTGCTCCGTCCCTCGGATCAACACCCTGGGGAGAATTCGCTTGAAGGGCGCGCGCCACCCGCTGCTCGATCCCGAAAGAGTCGTCCCCATCGACATCGAGTTCGGGGAAGAGCATCTAGGGGTGCTCATCACAGGGCCCAACACCGGCGGCAAGACCGTCACGCTCAAGACGATCGGGCTGCTTACGCTCATGATCCAGTCTGGCATTCCCATCCCGGCGGATCCGGAGAGCGAGTTTTCCATCTTCGAAAGAATTAGAAGCGACATCGGCGACGAGCAGTCTATCCAACAGAATTTGAGCACGTTCTCGTCCCACATGAGGAACATCGTGGGCATCTTGAAAGAGAGCGATGCCCGCTCGTTGGTGTTGCTCGATGAGCTGGGGGCTGGCACGGACCCCCAAGAGGGCGCGGCGCTGGGGATTGCGATCTTAAGACGCCTGTTGGACAAAGAAGCCCGCTTGGTCGTGACTACGCACTTAAGTGCGCTCAAGCACTTTGCCTATCAGCATGAGCGGCTCAAGACGTGCTCTGTGGAGTTCGATGTGCAGACGCTCAAGCCCACGTATCGGCTCCTCGAGGGCGTGGGTGCCAGCAACGCTTTTATTATTGCGGAGCGGCTGGGGCTGTCCACGGAGATCGTCAGCGATGCCCAGCATTTTCTAGCCGAAGGAGCCGTCCGGGCCGAGGAGATCATCCGGCTGTTGGAGCAAGAGCGCCTAGCGCTCTCAGAGGAGCGAGCTCGTCTCTCTCAGGAGCTGGAGGCCGCCCGCCAGCAGCGCAGGCTCTTTGAAGAGCGCCTGCGCGAGCTGGAAGAAGAGAGAGTAGAACATCTGCGGGCCGAGCTGCGCGCGCTCGAGCTCCTGCTCAAAGAGACTCGTCACAAGCTTGAGCAAGCCCTCCATCGAGCCCGCTCCGGCTCTGAGGCAGAGATCAAGACGGAGCTCAAGCGCCTGGAACAGACGACACAAGCGCTGGCGGTGGCCGCGGAGCAAGTGGCGCAGCCGCCGGAAGAGCCGTTGAGCTTCGCGCAGCTCAAGAGAGGCATGCGCGTGCGCGTGGAGCCCTTGAATCAAATCGGCATCGTTCGAGAGATCATCAGCACAAGCCGCGTGGAAGTCGAGATCAACGGACTGAGGGTTCAAGCGAAGCTGGGAGATCTCCGCCCGGCTCCCGCTGAGAAAGCTCACGGGGAAGAAGCGTCCCCTGAGCCCGTCGTCCACGAGATCTCACTGAATAGCCCGGGCCTTGAGCTCCACGTGCGAGGCCTTACGGTGAGTGCGGCGCTGCGCGAAGTCGATCTGTATCTGGACAGACTGGTGCTGGGCGAGATTCACAAAGCGTATATCATTCATGGGAAGGGGACGGGGGCGCTGCGCCGGGCCATCGGGGAGCAGTTGGCGCGTGACCCGCGCGTGGCGCGCTTCTACCCTGCTCCCGTCCAACAAGGAGGAGAGGGTATCACCATCGTCGAACTCAAATGAAATCTCTATGGCTCGTTACACTGGGGATCTTGCTGTTTTTCGGGAGCGAGGCGTTAGGCGCTTTAAATAAAGTTGTGATCATCGGGCTCAAGCGCCCCGGAGGGCTCTCCGCTCAGAGCGTCATCGAAGCCCTCCAAAAAGAGATCGAAGGGACCGGAGGGCACATCGAGCTGGAGCGCCCCTATACGCTCATTGATGCGGTCGTGGCTCGAGTCGATCCCGCGACGCTCAAACAGCTAGCGCAGAATCCCCACGTGCGCTACCTCGTGCCCGATGGGCTGGTGGCCACGCCGGAGCGCTGGGCGGAAGACTCATTCTTTTTCTTTCAACCCCAGAGCGTGGAGCTTTACGGGACACCCGTGGAGTTCTACTCCTGGGGTGTGAAGCGGGTGAGGGCACCTGCCGTCCATCGAGCCTCGCCCTCCGAGCTACCCTCTTGGGGGGGGCTGCTCGCTTTGGGGATGCTAGGAGCCTGGGCGCTGGGGGTGCGAAACTCCCGACGGCTCTTTGTGGCGCTGGTGCTCGGCTCCTTTGGGCTCTTGTCGGGTGGGTGTACGCTGAGCGTCGTGCTGCCGCATCCGGGGATCCTAGGAGAGGGGGTAGAAGTTGCGCTTCTGGACACGGGCATCGATCTGCGCCATCCCGATCTTCGTGAGAACGTTCTGGGAGGCATAGATCTCTTCAATGGCGATGATAATCCGCAGGACGACAACGGTCACGGCACGGGGGTGGCGGGGCTTCTGGCGGCCGCCGAGAACGGCGTAGGGCTGATTGGCGTCGCCCCCAGAGTCAAACTCTGGGCCATCAAGATGTTGGGCAGGGACGAGCAGGGCTCGATCAGCGATCTCATCCGAGGGATCGAGTGGGCCGTTGAGCGCGGAGCTAAGATCCTCAACATGAGCCTAGGCACGCCGGATGATAATCCAGCCTTGCGCGAGGCCATTGGGGCGGCGTATCGGGCCGGGGTGCTGCTGGTGGCAGCCGCAGGCAATAAGGGCGATCGGGTGCTCTTCCCGGCGGCTTATCCCGAAGTGATTGCCGTCGGGGCCACCAATCGCAATGATCAGCGGGCCTGGTTCAGCAACATGGGCCCTGAGGTGGAACTGGCCGCTCCAGGCACGGATCTGCTCTCTGCAGCTCTCCAGGGAGGGTACAGAACGTTCAATGGCACATCCTTTGCTGTCCCTCATGTGAGCGGGGTGGCGGCCCTGCTCTTCGCGGCGGGGCTACAAGATGCTCAGCGGGTACGCCAACGTCTGGATCAGACTGCGGAAGATTTGGGCCTGCTCATCACCGCACAGGGCTACGGCCTCGTGGACGCGGAGCGCGCCGTCCTCGGGCGGGAGTGACTTTGGAGCTACGATTTCAAGCGCAGCGGGAAACAGCGCAGCTATTATGGCTAGAGATAGAGATGAGGACGTTCCGATGACGCTGGGCGAGCACCTAGAAGAGCTGCGCAACCGACTGTTCTACTCGCTGTTCGTTGTCTTTCTCTTGGCCATCTTGGCCTATGTCTCTAAAGATCAACTGATGGCCATTGTGATTTACCCCTTTCAGAACGCGCTTCGGAGCACCTTGGGGCTTACGCTCTCCTCGGATCAGATCCAGATGCTGGCGGCCAAGATGCGGGAATGGCTGAGTGCCCAAATCTGTGGCGATCGCCCCTGCTTTACCCAGGCGGAAGTCGAGGCCACGGTCAGCAGCTGGCAGCGCAGCTTCTCCGCCGGCAGCGGGCTCATCTTCACCCATCCCACCGAGGCCTTCTTCGGGTATGTGAAGCTCTCGTTCTACGTGGGGCTCTTGGCGGGCATGCCCTTTGTACTCTATCAAGTCTGGAGGTTTGTCGTGCCTGCCCTCTATCAGAAAGAGCGCAAGTACATGCTGAACGCGCTCCTCTTCGGCTCGGCGCTCTTTTACGGTGGAGCGATCTTCTGTTTTGTCGTCGTCATCCCCGTCGCCTTGTATTTTTTGATCGGCGTGGGGCAGCCCTATCTGGTCCCCTTATTCACCCTCAACAATTATATCTCGTTCGTGATGTTGCTCATGCTGCTCTTCGGCTTAAGCTTTGAGCTGCCGCTGGCGATGTATCTGCTCGTCAGGGTCGGCCTGGTGGAGCATCGGCTGTTCGTCCAGCAATGGAGGTGGGTCATTGTGGGCGCGTTCGTCGTCGGGGCCGTGCTCACTCCCACGCCCGATCCGTTCACGCAAGTGGCGCTGGCGGGCCCGCTGATTGTATTATATGGTGTGGGTTTGCTGCTGACGCGCTTTGCCCAGCCGCAGGCCGCGCAAGAGGTGGCCATCGAGAAGACCAGCTAGGAAAGGGGTGATTCCCATGGGTGTAAGCGATTTGGGAAGGGGCATGACGATCGAGTGGAACGGCGAACTCTATTTCATCGAAGAGTATGCGCACATGAAGAAGGCCCAGCGGCGGCCCGTGGCCCAGACGAAACTTAGACACCTCAAGACGAATCGCATCTTGTTTCAGAACTTTACGGATGTCGATCCTGTCAAGATCGTGCGGCTCGAAGAGCGGCCGCTCCAATATTTGTATAACAGCTCCGGGATCTATTACTTTATGGACATGCAATCCTACGATCAGTTCTCGCTGGCGGAGGAGCAGTTGGGCGATGTGCGCTATTATCTGAAGGAGAACATGGAGCTGGTGGGACTCTTCCATGAGGGCCAGTTCGTGAAGATCGAACTGCCGCTGTCGGTGGAGCTGCGGGTAGTGGGAACGGACCCCGGCGTGCGTGGGGACACCGTGGCCGGGGCGGAGAAGCCAGCCACCCTGGAGACCGGCCTGGAGATCAAAGTCCCGCTCTTCATCAAAGAGGGAGACGTCGTGAAGATCGATACTCGCAGTGGCAGCTATATCGAGCGGGTGAGCGGCTGATGGATCTACACACCAGGCCGCTAGAGCGCCGACGCCGGTCAGGCCAGGTCAATATCACGGAGCAAGTGATCGCCTCCATAGCCGGGCTGGCCGCCCTGGAGGTAGAAGGCGTTGCGGGGCTGTGGGGGAACGTAGCGGATCGGCTCAAGGCCCTCTTGGGCGATGAACGCCACGGTGTGCTGGCCCGCCTCGGTGAGGGAGGCACGGTACGTCTCATCCTCCATGTGGCCATCCAATACGGCTACCCTATTCATCAAGTGGCCCGTCGCCTTCAGGCCCGCGTGAAGGAAGAAGTCGAGAACATGACCGGACTTCGTGTGAGCAGCGTGGACGTCTACGTGCAGGACCTGACCCTCCCGGAGAAGAAGGAGCCCAAGGATGAGACGGCTGCTGACGTATCTTAGCGAAGTCGGTCACTGGATGGCCTTGCTTCTGCTCCTCTCCCTCGCTGGATTGATCATCGCGGCGCTGGCTGGCTCAAAGGCCCTCGAGCGGGTGGTGGACGCACTCGCCAAGCAGCTGGTGGCAGGCGTTCTGGTGGCCCTGATCGTGCTGATCATGGCATTGTACTTTGGGGTTCAGGTCATCCGCGCGCGTCGGGAGCGGGGGCTCATTACGCATGCGGGCACGCGGGGGGAGATTCGCATTGCTCCGGGGGCCGTGCGCGAGTTCATCGCCCGGGTGCTGGAGGAGGAGCTGGATCTCACGGACTGTCGGGTGCACCTTAAGACCGGATCGGGGGAGGACGCGCCTCTTATGATCCGGGTGCGAGTCTCGTTGCCTTTGGGGCAGAACATGGTGGAGGCGGGAGAGCGCATCCAGGAGCTTCTGGCAAGGCGGGTGGGGGAGCGGATTGGCCTGCCTGTGGAGCGCGTGGAGGTCATCACCGCCAGCATCCGCCGCAGTGGCCCTGCTTTTGGACAAGGGACGCCCTCTCAAAGATCCTACATCACCTCCTTCAGCGAGGGCGATTTCGAGGAGGAGTTCCGTGGGTAGTCTAAGCCCCGCAGCTTGGGGAGCACTCATCGGCTTCCTGGTGGGCGTGATGCTGCTGGTGATCCCCCTCTCTAAAGTGCTGCTCGTTGCGTTTTTAGCTTTTGTGGGGTATGCCATCGGGAGGTTAATTGAGTCAGAGGAGCTGCGCGGCCGCATCCGAGAGCTCTTTTCGCTGCTGTTTCACTGAGATATGCGACGGCGTCGAGCGCGTGAACTCATCTTGAAGAAGCTCTTCCAGAAGGATTTTGTGGGGACTATCAATGGGGGTTCCGAGTCCTCTGATCCTTACGTGCGCGAGGTGCTGATGGGCATTCTCTCCCACCAAGAGGAGATCGATCACAAAATCGAGGAGCGGGCGCAGGGTTGGCGCCTGGAGCGCCTCCATTCTGTGGATCGCAATCTCTTGCGGCTGGCCGTCTATGAACTCCTCTATCGCCAAGACGTCCCTCCGGAGGTCGTCATCGATGAGGCGGTGGAGCTGGCCAAAAAATACGGCACGGAGAGATCGCCTGCCTTCATCAACGGCATCTTAGATCGCGTTCTGAAGGAGCGGGCCGGCTCATGAAGGGGCGCCTCATCGATGGACGGGCGATCGCCCAGCATCTGCATGAGCAGCTCAAGCATGAGATTTCTCACTGGAAAGATCAGGGGCTCGTGCCCACGCTGGCGGCGCTCTGGGTAGGGGACGATCCGGCCTCAGGCGTCTATTTTCACGCCAAGGAGCGCCTGGCCCGCGAGCTGGGCATCCAATTTCGCGGCTTGCATCTGAAGGCCTCCATTTCGCCCCAAGAGCTCCTTGAGCAGATCGAAGCGCTAAACCATGCTCCAGAAGTCGATGGGATCTTCGTGGAGTTTCCGCTGCCCCCGCGCATCCCGCCGGAGGCGATTCGCGAGGCGATCGCGCCGGAGAAGGACGTCGATGGGATCACGCCCGTCAATTTGGGAAGATTGCTCATCGGGCAGGAGGGGCTCATCCCGGCCACGCCCTACGGCGTGATGGAGCTTCTGCGGGCCTCGGGCGTTAAGCTGTGTGGTGCCCATGCCGTCATGGTAGGCCGCAGCGAGATCGTCGGCAGGCCCTTGGCTCTGCTTCTTTTGGCGGCCGACGCCACGGTCACGATCTGCCACAGCCAGACTCACGCGCTAGGGGAGCACACGCGCCGAGCGGATGTGCTCTGCGTGGCTGTGGGAAGACCCAAACTCATCACGGCGGATATGATCAAAGAGGGCGCGGTGGTGATCGACATCGGGCTCAACTCGACTCCTGAAGGCATCGTGGGCGACGTAGATTTCGAGGGAGTAAGAGAGAAGGCTTCGCTGATTACGCCGGTGCCCGGTGGGGTCGGCCCGATGACGGCCACCATCGTGATGAGGAACACCTTGGAGGCGGCCAAGCGCTTGCGCCTGTCCGCCTTGAAGAGCTAGAGTGGGCTCATGCTGATTGTCAACATCGGCCAGCTGGTGACTCCTTTGGGCAGCTTGGCCCGAGGCGGCGCGGCCATGGGCCAGCTCGAGATCTTAGAGGATGCCTATATTAAGATCGTCAAAGGTCAGATCGTCGATGTGGGCGAGATGGGCGATCTCACCCGCTCGCGCCCGCTGCGCGAGCCTGCTCTGGATGCCCGGCGCGGCGTGGTCATCCCCGGCCTAGTCGATCCCCATACCCATGCCGTGTTTGCCGGCAGCCGCGAGGAAGAGTTTCTCGCGCGTTGTCAAGGCCAGCCCTACGGAAAGGGGATCCTCACGACCGTAGAGGGCGTGCGCGCGGCCACAGAAGAGCAGCTCTATCGCGAGTCCAAGCGCTTCTTGATGGAGATGCTCAGAGGGGGCACCACCACGGTGGAGATCAAGAGCGGCTACGGCCTAGATACGCCCAACGAACTCAAGATGCTGCGCGTCATTCGACGGCTCAAGCACGAGCTGCCGATGGAGATCGTGCCGACGTTTCTGGGGGCCCATGCCGTGCCGGATGGTCAAAGTAAATCTGAATATATCGGGGAGATCATCGGGCGGATGATCCCGCAGGTCAAGGGCAAGCGCCTGGCGGAGTTTTGCGATGTCTTCTGTGAGAGGGGCTTTTTCGATGTGAACGAGGGTCGCGAGATCCTGCGGGCGGCGCAGGGAGCAGGGCTAAAGCTCAAGATTCACGCGGAGGAGTTCAGCCATTCGCGCGGGGCGGATCTGGCCGCGGAGCTGGGAGCCGTCTCCGCAGATCATCTCTTGCACATCTCGCCCCAGGGCATGGAGAAGCTCCTCTTAGCAGGCGTTGTCCCCGTTCTTTTGCCGGGGACGGCCTTCACGCTCAATCTCGACTACGCCCCGGCGCGCGAGATGATCGATCGGGGCTTGCCGGTGGCCTTGGGAACAGACTTTAATCCCGGCACGTGCTTGATCTACTCGATGCTCTTCATCATGGCTCTGGCCGTGATGAAGATGCGCATGACTCTTGAAGAGGCCCTTACGGCAGCCACGCTCAATGCGGCCGCGGCGCTGGAACGGGCCAGGCAGATCGGGAGCCTGGAGCCGGGCAAGCGAGCAGATCTAGTCGTGCTGGATCTCAGTAATTACAAGCAGATTCCTTATTTTATCGGCCATGATCGCGTCCGGGCGGTGGTCGTGGCCGGGCGGGTCGTGTACGAGAAGCGCCGTGAGATCCCTTCGCCTTAGGGCCTACGCCAAGATCAATCTGGGCTTGAAAGTCTTGGGAAGACGTCCGGATGGCTACCACGGGATTGACACCCTGTTGCAGAGCATCGATCTGGCGGATGAGTTGTTCTTGCAGCCCAGAGCTGCTGCTGAGATCACGCTGACGATGGAGCCGGATTTGGGCCTCCCCCTTAGAGAAAATCTAGTCATGCAAGCGGCGCGGCTGATCTTGAGAAGGGCAGGCGTGAGGCGGGGGGTGAGCATCCATCTGCGCAAGGAGATTCCCGTGGGGGCGGGCTTGGGCGGGGGCAGCAGCGATGCCGCGGCCGTGCTGGCGGGACTCAACGAGCTGTTGGGGTTGGGCTTTAGCTTAGAAGAGCTCCAAACTATGGGAGTCGAATTGGGCAGCGATGTGCCTTTCTTCTTGCTGGGGGGCCGTTGTCGGGCCCGAGGCCGAGGAGAGCTCTTGGAGAAGCTTCCCGAAGATCCCTCTTTGGGTGTGATCGTGCTGTTGGTCCCTCCATTTGCGAAAAGCACGCGGGAAGTCTATGAGGCTTTCGATCGTCTCGTGCCGCGCACGCTCCCTTCTTTTTATCCCAACGATCTAGAGGCTGCGGCTTTGGAGATTCACCCGGTGCTGTGGGCGTATCGGGCGTATCTCGAGCGCGCTGGGGTGCCCTTTGGGTTGAGCGGCAGTGGGCCCACGTATTTTGCGCTGCTTCAGGGCAACGTAGAGGAAGGGCGTTTGGCAGGCCAAGTCCGGGCTGAACTCGGTTGCCGGGTCTTTCTATGTCGACCCACGCTCTGGGGTCATCAGATCGTGTAAGGAGCAAAAGATGAGTGAGAATCCGACTAGCATGACGCCGGCTGACAACCACTTAAATTGGTTCTCGACGAAAGAGTATCGACCCCCTCCTAGAAGGATCATCACACCGATCTGCCTTCCGTGGATGTCATTGAAAGTGAAGGGAGCTGCTCCCAGGGAACGAAGGCATAGAGACTGTAAGCAAAGTTGTCAGCGATATTGGAAGGATCTACGGGTATCTAAGAAGCCACTGCCTACAGCCAACACCGTATTCAGATAGCCGGATGCAACACGCAAAAAGTGCTATGATGCTCACAAGGCAGGAGATATGAAGATCGCCCTCGACGGAAAGGCGGGCGCAGGCAAGACGACCATCGGAAAAGCCCTGGCAAAGCATTTCCATTGCACGTTCATCAACACGGGCCTGATGTACCGCGCCGTCGCCTGGGCACTCCAACAGGGCTCCTCGCTAGAAGAGATCAAACTTCACCTCGTAGAGGAGGGCAGAATCCTCGTAAACGCTCAGCACTTGGAGGAAGATCAGCTCTATCAACGCAAGCTTGATCAGCTGGCCTCCCAGATCGCCCGACGAAAAGAAGTGCGCGCTCATCTCATCGCCCTCCAGCGCCAATGGGCCAAGGAAGACGGCGTGGTCATGGAAGGTCGTGACATCGGCACCGTCGTCCTTCCAGACGCAGACGTCAAGCTCTACGTGGAAGCTTCTCTCGAAGAGCGAGCCAGACGGCGCACTCTGCAGCGCCCAGGCACATCATTTGAAGAAATTTTAAAAGGGCTTCGAGAGCGCGACCGGCGCGATCAGGGCTTCGGGCGCCTGCTGCCCGCCCCCGATGCCCTCATACTCTCCACCGATGGCAAGACTCCTGAGGAATCCATCGCCGAGGCCATCCGCCTGATCGAGGGGAGCCTCCAGCGGCGCGTTGCATAGCCCAAACGGGTTTGGTAAGCTGGCAGGTAGCCAGCATCAACCGGAGGCGGATGCATGGCCATGAAGGACCTGATCTATCTGATCGGCACATGGGTCTTGACGCTCTTTCTCAAAGTGCTCTTCCGCCTGCGGGTGATCGGCCGAGAACACGTCCCCCCAGGGAGAGGGGTTCTGCTCGTGGCACGCCATCGCAGCTATTGGGATATTCCGCTCATCATTTCTGCCCTAGGAGGTAGAAATCGCATCTATTTCGTGGCCCGCCATACTCTTTTGAAGAACCCCTTCTTCTATCCCTTTGTGAAGGGCTTTGCCATCCCCATCCATCGAGAGAACTTCGGGCGCGAAGATTATCGGAAGATCCTTGAGGCCATCTTTTCCGATCGCCTGGTGGGGATCTTCCCCGAGGGCACCACCCGGCCCACGGACCAGATCCGCCTTGGCACCATCCGATTTGCGGAATATTCCCAGCGCGAGTTTCTCCCCGTGCGCCTGGAGGCCAACGGCCCTTATCCTCCCCGCTACCCCTTTGGGTTCCCACGGATTACGGCCTGGATCGGAAGACCCTTCGGCTTGCAGGAACTCGAAAGAGATCTTCCGACTCTGTCACGCCGCGAGCGATATGAGCGGCTGGCGCGCCGACTCATGGAACGCATCGATCGGGTAGGGCTAGAGGAGCGACTGGCCGTGGCCGCCAAGGGGGCCTGAGCGATGGTGGAGATCATTCGGGCCAAGAGCGCCGGCTTCTGCTTCGGAGTGGAAAGAATCTTGGAGATGGCGGAAGAACTGCTGGCCCAAAGAGACGGCGTGGCGACCTACTGTCTGGGTGAGCTGATCCATAATCCCCAAGAAGTCAGGCGCATTGAGCAGTTGGGCATGCGGTTCATCCGTGACCCGGCTGAGCTGCCTCCCCTTGGGCCGGGCCAGCAGGGCCGCGTGCTCATCCGCGCCCACGGCGTCTCCCCCCAAGTGAAAGAGGCCATCCAGGCTCGAGGCTATGAGATCGCCGACGGGACCTGTCCGCTGGTGACGATCCCCCAGCGCTTCGCCCGAGAGCTCGTCCTTGCCGGCTATCGGCTTGTCATCATGGGCCATGAGGATCACCCCGAGATTCAGGGCATTGTGGGAGGAGTCGAGAGCCTAGGAGGGCGCGTGGACGTGGTGACTGGCGTCGAGGAGATCGAACGGCTCGCCCTCAAGGCTTCGGATCGGGTGGGGCTCATCTCTCAAACCACCCATCCCTATCCCAAATTTGCGGAGCTAGTCTCGGCCGTGTTGGAAAGAGTTCTCGAAGTGCGGGCATATAATACCATATGCCAGGCGACGTTTGAACGGCAAGAGGCCATGCGGGAGTTGGCTCCTCAGGTGGACGTGGTCATCGTAGTGGGCGGACGTCAAAGCTCGAACACGAATCGCCTGGTGGAGATTGCAGCAGAGTACACCAGATGCTATCATGTGGAAGAGGCCGCAGAGCTCAGGCCGGAATGGTTCCAGGGTGTAAGGCGGGTCGGTGTCTCAGCGGGGGCTTCCACCCCAGAGCGGGTTATTAGTGCTGTGTGCGAACGAATCCGGACGTTAGTGGGTGACTCGTAAATGCAGAGCGATAGGATGGGAGAGTTCTTCGAGGCCAAGGACGTCATGCTCTATAGCCGTGGCGATGTGTTGCGAGGGCGGGCTGTACAGGCCACCGAGTCGGTCATCTTAGTGGATATCGGCTACAAGTCGGAGGCGCAGCTTAGGCCCCAGGAGCTGGCCCCCTTCCGGCAGGGCGTCATCCAACCCGGCGAGGAGCTGGAAGTCATCATCACCTACATCGATGAGGAAGAGGGTACTATCTACGTCTCCGAGAAGCAGGCCATCTACGAGAAGTGGATCGGCGAGCTGGAGAGGCATTATCGGAGCGGCGAGCCCGTGATGGGCGTGATCGAAAGCGTCGTCAAGGATGCCGGCTACAATGTGAATCTCAAGGGCATCCGCGCCTTTCTGCCCGGCTCGCACTTGGGGCCGGATCTGCCGGCGGATATTGAGAAACTCCGCGGCCGAGAGATCCCCTTAAAGATTTTAGAACTCAACCGCCGAGAGAAGAATCTGGTCGTCTCCCACAAAGAGTATCTGCGGGACCTGGAGCGCAAGCGCCTGGAAGAGATCTTCTCCCGGCTCCAACCCGGCCAGATCATCGAAGGCCAGATCAAGAGCATCGTGGATTTCGGGCTCTTCGTCGATGTGGGCGGGTTTGAGGGGCTGGTCCACCGCACGGAGATCAGCTGGAAGGATCTGCCGGCTCCTCCAAACACGTACAAAGTGGGGGATCGCGTCAAGGTCAAGGTCCTCGAGGTCGATAGGGAGAAGCAGAGGATCTCGCTCTCGATCAAGCAGACGCGCCCCAACCCTTGGGTGGGGCTCAAGGAGCGCTACCCAGTAGGCAGCAAAGTCCAGGGAACCGTGGTGGCGATTACGGATTTTGGGGCCTTCGTGCGGCTGGAAGAGGACGTCGAAGGGCTGGTACACGTCTCGGAACTCTCGTGGGGATTTCCTGAGGACCCGCGGGAGGTCGTCCAAGAAGGCGATGTGGTCGAGGTGGTTGTGCTTGACGTCGACGAGCAGGGCCGGCGCATCAGCTTGAGCATGCGCCGCGCTCAACCCGACCCCTGGGAACACATTGAAAAGAAGTATCCCGAGGGGGCCGTGGTCATAGGCAAAGTGACAAAGCTGGTGGACTTCGGAGCCTTTGTCCAGCTGCAGGAAGGGGTCGAGGCACTCTTGCATATCTCGGAGATGAGCTGGGAGCGGGTCAATCATCCCAGCGAGATCCTCAAAGAGGGGGACGAGATCACAGTGAAAGTGATCAAGTCGGACGGCGCTCGGCGCAAGATCCGGCTCTCGCTCCGAGAGATGCAGCAAGACCCTTGGCATCGCTTCGTGGAGGACTACCCCCTGGGCACGGTCGTCCACGGCACGATCACGGAACTCAAGGACTTTGGAGCCTTCTGCAAGATTACCGATGAAGTCGAGGGGCTGATCCACGTCTCTGAGATCTCAGACGATCGCATTAACAAGCCCTCGGATGCGCTTAAAGTCGGCGATACTGTGAGGGCACGGATCATCGGCATCAACGAAGAGAAGCGTCAGGTCCGGCTCTCGTTGCGCAACGTGGACGTACGACCTCAAGAACCCCAATCCAAAGAAGAGGCCAGGCACGAGGCGCTCACCATGAGGGAGCACCTGCGGGGGAAAGGGCTCGTCTAAGGCCCAAAGCTTTTAGTGACGACCGTGATAGATCATTAAAGATGTCACTAAAAGCTCTGTTGGAGTTCGTCCTCTTTGCACTGCTGGCCTATCTGATCGGCTCCATTCCGTTCAGCTGGTTCATAGCCCGGCTGGCCCAAGTCGATTTGCGGCGCGTGGGCAGTGGGAACATCGGGGCCACGAATGTGGCCCGTTCGGTGGGCCTGCCCTATGGCCTGCTCGCTCTGATCCTCGATGCCGCCAAGGGGAGCGTCCCGGCGTATCTGGCCCTGAGCTGGTCTGTGCCCATCTGGCTCTCTGGGTTTGCGGTCATCGGGCACAACTGGAGCGCTTTTTTAAAGTTTCAGGGCGGCAAGGGAGTGGCCACCTCCTTGGGCATTCTGCTGATGCTCTCCCCTCCCGTTCTTGTGCTCACCCTCACGATCTGGGTTCTTGTGGCCGCTACTACTCGCTATGTGTCGCTGGCCTCGGTCTGGGCACTGCTTCTTTCGCCTCTTCTTCTGCTGCTTTGGGGAGCTCCTCGGGAAGCGATCCTCTTGATGGCCGCGCTAGGAGCTCTAAGCGCCTTCCAACACCGATCGAATTTCCGGAGATGGCTTGAGGGAAAGGAGCACAAGCTCAGTTGAGCTTCGCTACAATGCGCTCCACGATCTCCTCCGGAGTAAGCGAGGAAGTATCAATCACAAGATCATAGAAAGATCTATCATGCCAATCCAGCTGATAGATCTCCCGATAGCGCTTCTGCTCGGAGTGCTCCCGTTGCAGCACCGCTTGACGCACAGCCTCATAATCACTCGTCTTTTCGCGCTGCATAATCCGTCGGATACGAACCCCAAGCGGCGCCTCGAGGAGGACCTTGAGCGCCTCAATATGATTCTTATGGGCGAGATATCCCGTAAGACGGCCTTCGAATACGCCCTCAGGCTTTGTGCGCATCAGCTCTAATATTTGGGCATCGAGATCCTGATCGATCTTCCAATGGGTCTCCGCCCTTCTTCCCAGCTCCTCGAGTGAGACTCCGGCTTCACGGCTCATCCGGCGGAAGATCTCGCCTGAGGAGAGGTGATCCAGCCCCAGCTTTTGGGCTAAGAGCGAGGCTACGGTGCTCTTGCCGCTGCCCGGAGGCCCGCTGATCGTGATCCTCTTCTTCATCACACCCAACTAAAGCTTTACTCGATGTTTCGGATCTGTTCTCTTAGGCACTCAATATGGTTCTTCATCTCGATGAGCCGCTGGGCGAGCTCGCCGTCGCGGGCCTTGGCGGCCATGGTGTTCACCTCGCGGTACATCTCCTGAGCCAGAAAATCGAGCGGTCGACCGGCAGGCTCAGGGCCCTTAAGTGCCTCCTCGGCTGCCCCTAGATGGATCCTCAAGCGTGCGATCTCTTCAGTGATGTCCGCGCGCTCCGCCCAGAGGGCCACCTCTTGCTCCACCCTCTCGGCGTTGAGCTGGATGTCCGGCTCCAGCGCGCGAATTCGTTGCTGAAGCCGCTCCCTGTAGAGCCACTTGAGCTGAGTGGCATGAGCTTCCACTTGAGCGAGCGCCTGCTCGAGTGCCCGAAGATGCTGAGTCAGCTCGGCGGCCAGCGCCTGGCCCTCGCGGCACCGCATCTCCCATGCCGCATCGATGGCCTTCTGAAACGCTTCTTCGAGCACAGGCCATAGGCCCTCCGGATCCGGAAGGAGCGGCTGGAGCGCGCCTGAAAGCCTCAAGAGATGATCCAGCGAGATGTGCTCATCGAGCCCGAGCTCTTGAGCCAGATGCCGCAGGGCCTCGTAATGCTGGCGTGCCGTCGCCACGTCGAACGTCAAAGCGGGCCATCCCTCGCGTTGGAGTTGGATGGCTGCCTCTATCCGGCCTCGGCGGAAGCTCTTGCGGAGCAGTTCCATGGCTCGAAGCTCCAGGGCTTCATAGCCCTCCAGGCCGCGGACTTGGAGATCGAGGTATTTATGATTGAGCGTTTTGATTTTGACGGAGACGATCCAGCTGTGGCCTTGCGCGGCTCCCTCGCCGTAGCCGGTCATGCTCGTGATCATGTCGGGGAATTATAGATCGTTATGGAGCCAGGATCAAAAGAGGAATGAGAAACCGGCGCTATACTCCGGCTGGAGGAATCTCGCGTTCAGGGGCACATTCAATTCCAGTTCGTTAAAGAACTCCAACGAACGAGGTGGCTAGCGCGCTGGGAGCGAGCAAGACCAAGACACCCAGGGCAGAACCCAGCAGCTTTATCATTCAGGGTTTCTTGAGGAATCCTGGCGGCCAGGGAAAATCCGCCGGGCAGAGGTCGCCTTTGCCGTTATCGGCAGTTTCATTGTCAAGGCCTTGTATAACCCTTGCCTACTACAGTGATCTGGCTCAGCTCGACCAATCCTTGCATGCCAGTGTAGATTTCCATGCCACGGCCATTGCCTATAAAGGAAGACCTCGATACCATGAGTTTTACGCTATGCCCTACCCAGGAAATCCCGGTCAAGCGATTGCCAGAGAATGTGCTGTCACTAATGTCGATCTCGCTTCCAAAGCCAGCAGTTAAGAGTCCGTGACCGCCATTGCCCGAGATTGTGGAGTCCTGGAGGGTGATGGAGTCTCCTTCTCTATCGCAACCCCAAACCACCGCTGATCCTCGATTGTTAGCAAGGCGTGAGCGCACAATAGTTAACTTTACGCTCGCCCCTTTGAACTCGGGTCCGCTACAGACCAGTCCAGCCCCGTAGCTATCCACGATCTGCAGATCCACTAAGGTAAGAGCCAGTGCCCCTTGGCCACGCACCTCTAGTCCATGAGGGCAGATGAACTCCGAGCTCGGCCCCAATGGCGCATAAAAGCAGGGCTGTTCCGCGCTGGCTGGAGGAGCCCCTGCGATCGTCAGTCCATCGAGTAGCAGCTTCAGCTCCCCTTCCACCTGCAGGGTGATGACTGGCTTGCCTGCTTCGGCCCCTTGCAGGCGCACCAGGTCGCGTCCTGCCCCCACCAGTCGCAAGCTCTTGCTGATCACCAGGGTCTCGGTGTAGGTTCCCATCTGAATCTGAATCAAGTCTCCTGGGTTGGCAGCGGTTAGGGCTTCTTGAATCTTGGAGAACTGGCAGAGAGGCGGCCCTTGGGGGCAGACCGACCAGACAGCCGGCAGCGTCGCTTCTTGCTGGTCGTCTTGAGAAAGGGGCCATGAGGAGACATTCACTCCAGCGAAGGACATCAGTAGTATAAGAGTCAGCTTAAGGTGGCGCATCATGCGCGTTCTGCCTGTAGATTTAAGGTGCCTTGATGAAATTGGGTGGCCAGTTGTAGTCCTCAGGGCACAGATTCCCCTTGCCGTTATCGTGAATTTCATTGTCTTGGCCTTGGATGAAAATGGGAAAAGTGAAAGGCGGGTCATCCACACAAGGGGAGCGGAATAAGGCGACACCCCACTCTCGGTTCTGCCGGACGATGTTCCTACTCAGCTCAAGAGAGTTGGTGGCTTGGTAGACCAGCAAGCCCGAGCCATTCTCTTGAATGAAGTTGTTGCGCAGGCTCATGCGGTTCGCAGTTAAGATCACAAGACCATACTGGCGATTGGCGAAGAAAGAGGATTCTTCAATGCGCACGACGGAATCTTCTGGCCCTACCCCTAGCAAGAGACTCTCCGTGCCTATGCCGATGTCATTGCCTATGAATCGATTCACGCGGATCGTCACAGTGCTATCTTTTAGTCCATCGATCGTGGCTCCCCATTGGTTGTGCAGGAACGAGTTGTTCAGTAGGGTGAGCTGTACCTTGCCAGACGGTATGACCCTCAGCCCTGTGACATTCCCCAGGAAGCTGCTGTCGATCACGTCGATCACCGCGCCAGGGCTGCTGAAGTTCATGCCGATCAGGTTGCCTGAGAAGTCGACCTGCTCAACACGGAAGAAGGTCTCTTGAAACCTACAGCTCCAGTTGAATCCTATTCCTCCGTTGGCTGCAACGCGCGAGTTGGTGATCGAAACATAGGCCGAGCCCTGAAAGCGATGGTGAGTTTTGCAGCGAACGCCGTCCACAGCAGCTTGGGTAATATGCACATTCATTAAGCTCAAGACTAAAGATCCTTGACCAGCAATATAAATCCCGTCAGGACATACCTCTTTGGAATTGGAGCAAGCCGAGTCCCCCCCTTCCGCTGGTGGCCCCCCCAAGATGGTGAGCCCTTCCAATGTGATACGGAAGTTTTCTTGGACCTCCAGAGTCAGGGTAGGTTGGCCGGGTTGTATTCCCTGGATGCGCACCTGTCCTGCTTCTGTGGCTACCAGGCGAAGACTCTTGTTAATTTGCAGGTTCTCGCGATAAGTGCCGGCCTGAATGAGAAGGATGTCATCAGAATTGGCGCTATCGATAGCTTCCTGGATCTTGGAGAATTGGCAGACCGGTGGGCCTTCGGGGCAAATCGTAAGGATCTTAGGCTGCTGGGCTTCCCCGAAGCCACCTAAGAGCATTAGGAAGGTGACAAGTAAGATGATCCACCGTCTCATGTTCCTCACTCCCCGTCCGCTGTATTAGATCAGACATAACCTTCCTTGACAAGCTGCGGGTATATCTCCGTGTGCGGCGGGAATCGGGACTTGTAAGGTGGTCGGGGGTGCTGGAGGCTCTGAGGTTGGCGCTACCGCTGCCGTTGGTGAGGGTGGCTCAATCCGACAAGTGGGAAAGCCCATGGCTTGGCAGATGCGGAGAGCCTCTGCATCGTCAGTGTCTTTGCTGTAACATGCGATTGAGCCGTCGGATCGGATGATGATGGTAGGAACCCTTGAGAAGGTCCGGTTACGAACTTGGCCGCAGAGTTGATCTAGAGATCCTTCCTCCGCATTGTCGATGATTTGAATGAGAGACTTCCGGGTTTCAGCACCTGCAACCACTCTTGCAATCTGCTGAGCCGCATTTTCAATCTGGCTGATTAGGCGATTTATCTCCTCCACTTTGAGGTAGGGTTCAATAAACCCATAAACTTGGACATAGCGGTATACTTGATCACCATTTGGTGATTGAAATGATTTTCCCAAATTTTTATACCCAAAGAAGCTTGGGGCACCGAACCCTGTGTCAAACCTGAGATCTTGCCAGCCATTGCTTTGCAACTGGGGATAGATCTGTTGGATGAGCAAGGTAGCTCGTGCAATCGCTTCTAGAGCACCTTCGCCTTCCAAAGAGCCCATCCCACCACGTTGAACCGCTTGGTAAGCTGCGGCTGCTAAGTATTGCACTAAAGCGTCGAAATTAGTAACCGTCCCTTTGAACCGATACGCATTCTCGAAGAGCGTTCGAAGATTGCTGGGGAATGCATACAAGCTGTTCGCGAGCGGCTGTGCTTCCACCAACTTGGCATACGCAAAGATGCCTACCGCACCAAACTGCTGCATGATCCCCTGCATGAGGGCCGCATCCCCATAGGTTGTCTTGATTGAATGGATGAAGGTGCACACAGCGGTAAGAGCTTCATGCCTGGCCTGTTCCAGGTCGGTGTGGAGACCGGCATTGACAAGCGTTTGCGCAATGGCATTGATGAAGTTGGTGTAGGCCCTCGATTGATCGGAAGGGATCGGAGGATTGTAGAAGTTTCTACATTCTACCAGTGAATCGGACCAGATGTACTGGAATGCGTCTGTAACGGCTTGCCGTTCGGCAGCTTGCATCCTTTGCCAGAGATTCCAGAGATCTCGCATGGCGTTGATGAAGATGACTGCCAGCGGGTATTGCCATTGCTGGGCTTCTACTTCACCTTCCTCTGCCGTGTTCAAGCGTTGTCCTTCCACAAGGACTTTATACATTTGCTCCAGTCTCTCAGGCGTCAAATCTTTGGCACCCACTACGAGCAAGCGTCCCTTTGGACCGGACATACCTACGATTCCGCCTAGCCTTCTCCCCGTTTGAGTTGTTTGCACCGCTTGATTATGGATGGTGGGCGTGTTTCTGGTTGCGCGGTCGAAGGTGACTGCTGGACCTTGGGCGCGGCCTTCTGCTCCCACTGATAACACAAAGGCTTTGTAAACGGAGCCACCCGCCCATAGTGCTGATAGGGACAGAGATCAAAGGGCGCAAAGCTCAGCTGGCTGCCCTGCTTCAGTCGCGTGGGCAGAGCACTCACCCGCACCGTCATGGGTGGTTTATAACGAAATTGGGGGGCCAGGGGTAATCCTCAGGACACAGGTCTTGTTGGTTCCCTACCAAGATATTCCCTTCTCCAAATACTTGTAATGCCTGAGAAGCTGAAGTCACAGATATGATTTTGATCCCACAGTCCAGACTTCCTTCTATGATGTTCTCTCGCATCTCTAGCAGGGAAGGGGGCTCGTTGGACATAAGGACAGTGATGGCTCGGCGGTTATTTGTAAAGGCATTATCACGAAGGTAGAGACGACTTCCTTCACCGACAGAGATGCCCTGAGCGAAGCCCCGAATCTGATTGTTACGGGCTTCTAAGACGGCTTCAGAGGAGGCCGAGAAGATCTGAATTCCGGTGTTGTGATAGATATCATCCTCAACGCTCTCAAGACCTGGTGGAGGTTCAAAGATATTGTCTAAGAGCACTACCCTGCTACTCGATGAGATGCCCATGCGAAGGCCAAAGCCGTAGGATTGCAGTGAAAAGCGATTTCCAACGACTAGCACACTGCTGCCGCTGCCTACGCCCAGGGAAGAGAGCTCATTACCTCTAAACTCGGCGTGACTGCCCCCAGCAGCTACTAACCCTGAGCTAAAGAAGTATGGACCCTCGGCACCAGCTACACCCACAGGAACATCGAGTCTATTCCCAAAGAACTCTGCCCACGCTCCATTAACCACTTCGATTGCGCCACCTCCGTATCGCTCATGGGGCAAGACCAGGTCCTCTCTCATGGACAGCCTAGATCTAGGTCCAAGGACCACGATCGTATTTACCACCCAATCTTGGAAAGTCACTCGCTCGATCGTCACCTCTGCGCTATGAAGCTCACCTGGAAGGACCTGGAGTGCCAGTTCCGCGAACTTCCATCCGCCAAACTGTGGTGGTTGAGGGGGAATGGGGTTACCTTTGAAAGTGAGGTTTTCGATGCGAATCCCGCGGTTGCGCACCCGCAGCACCGGCCCATATTCCTCTCGGGCGGTGAGGATCACCTTGTCCCGATCTACACCCTTGATCGTGACAAAGCCGATGTCCACGGTGGCTGCCGTAGGATAAGTTCCTGGATGCAAAAGCAGCGTCACGCCCCCCGGATAAGCCGCCTCCAAGGCTGCTTCGAGTGTGGCATACGGACAGCCCTGAGCACAGATCTCCAGTACTTCTTCCGTGGACCCACCTGCCCCTCTTAGAAGAACAAGAGATCCCATCAGCCACATCAGGCATAAGACTTGTCTCATCTGCCTTTCACCTCCAAGCCCAGCAGTCGAACACCATGAGGATTGGCCTTGGGCCCAGGAGCTGAGATCATATAGTCAGTGAAGTAGCCACCACCACCTCCGCCTTCGACTCCGCTGCTACATAGCCCTTGCTCTTGGCAGATTCGCTGTGCATCATCATACGAAATGTTGGGCGTATGGCAAACGACTTGTCCTCCTTGGACTACCATAACGGGTGCACGCTGGGAAGCATTCTGGACGTACGAGTCGTTGCATACCTGAGTAGGATCTGCCCCGGCTGCCAACTGGCTGATGGAGACGACTACCACACGCCAAGCGTCCAAGGTTCCTGTCTCATACAAGGTAAAGAGTGATGCGGAGGCGAACGTGATGGCCTGTAATACCCTAGCGATAAGCGTATTTAGATCTCGAGGATTTTGAGCGAATGACTCCAGGTACGGTTCGAGGATTGTATAAGCAGCTACCTGGCACGTCCCACAGTACTCTAAGCCCGTGATTTGCCTCTTGGCAACCAGATCAACCCCAATCCCGTTATAGGGCAGACCTCCTCCTATCTCTTGCGTTGGAACTCCAAGCCTCTTGATGACCCAACCGCGCTGGATGAGATCCGAGGCGAGCTTGAAGGTCCCCAAGGCACGTGTGAGCAGTTCGCGGGCTTGCTCAGCTGGTGGTTCTCCCAAGGCCTTACCTACCAGCCCGGCCAAGAGCACGATGAGCGCATAGGCATCTGTCACCGCTCGGCTGCCCGGGATCAGACGGGGCAGAAGATCCGCAAAGACTTTGACCATCTGGCTTCCTGAGATCGCTGGATAGCGTGGATCTTGAATTACTTGCCCCAGGTAAGCGTCCAACAGGAGAGGCACACTCAAGGCCGTAGATCCCAAGTGGTAAACCGTCACCCCAACATCCAGGTTTTGATTCTTGTAGTAGGAGAAGATCTGCTGCAACAGGCTGATAAATTCCGAGTCATCTTTGACGTTTTGAGTTTGAGAGCGATTCGCTGCAAGGATCCCAGCCTTGATCCATAGCTCCCTGACACCTTGCAAGAATGACTCTAATCTACTGCTTGAGATCACCGCACTTTCCAGACGCGCCCTAAAGTCTGTGGCTTGTTGCAGCTCTTGAAGGATTCCCAAGAGATTCTGTGACTCTACAGTATCTCTAGAGCTTATCCAGCCAAGAATGCCACTAACAATCACATCGCAGATAGCGCTCGCCACCATGGTAGGGACAAGATTGCAGAGCAGGCTGATGTCGAGCCCTTGAGCTTCCAGCCCCTGGGTCCCTAATTCTCCGTTCTGCTGATAGAGCGCTTGGGCCAGCTCGGGAGTTATAGTCTGGAAGCCAGCGAGCACCAAAGCCCTATCCTTGTTTCTTAAGACAGCCACTCCCCCCTTTGGAAGATTCAAAGTGGTAGTCAGGACAGCACTGACGGCCGCATAAGAGTTTGCTAGTGTGCGGGTGCTGCGTTCGACCGTCCAGGGCAAGGTCCACCCTTGACAGAGAGCTTTGCCAAAGGGTTGGATTCTCCCATAGTAGTGGAAGGGGCAGAAGTTGTAATCCAGATTCTGTTTCAGTTCGCTGCCCTGCTTCACCACCGGCTGCACCTCTTTCCGCTCTGGAGTAGGCCTGACAATCTGCAGCTTGGGCCTCG
>JBBIOR010000019.1:0-32871 GCA_037443265.1 Candidatus Fraserbacteria bacterium
TGCCGCTGCCAGCGCCTCCGGGTGTACTCCAGAAAGCGCTCCTCCACAAGAGGGCGCCGCAAAAGCTCCAGCCACTGCACCCGATCTATCCGGCGCCCCCACACCTCCCCCAAGGCCCGCACCTCCCACTCCCACTCGCCCGGCCTTGGCGACCGCTCCCGCCCCCAGACAATAAAATCCCCCGGCCCGAAGATCTCCAACAGACGCCTCGTCGGATGGTGCCCCCAGCAGAACCCCACCGGGCCCTGGCAGATGAGAAAAGTGCCCTCCTTCGCCTCGAGCGGTTGGCCCGCCTGGTAGCTGCTATACGAGGGCAACCCCTGCGGCGATATTCCCTCCAGCAGACAGCCCGCGCGACAGACTACCATTTTCCCCCCGAGTCCCAGCTCCATACTCCTCACCCGCTTGTGGACAGGCGACGCGCCCGGCCATTTGGAGTATAGCTGAAGATCTTCGATCGTGACAGAAGAGGGCTAAGCCACTCCGTCAAGCTTAGGAACCAATAAGCTTCTGGTGCACTTGCTCGACCAGCTTGAGCCAATCGATCGTTGGAGTAGCTCCATTCTCTTCGTTTTTGACGTGCAAGAAGAACTCGATATTGCCTGCCGGGCCCTGCACAGGCGAGTACGTCGCACCCATCAGCAAAAGCTTCAGCTCTTGTGTGATGAACGCACTTAGCTCTTCCAGCACTTGCCTGTGGACTTGTGGGTCTTTGACTACACCGCCGCGTTGGATCTTTTCTCGCCCCGCCTCAAATTGCGGCTTGACCAGCACGATCAAATCTCCTCCGGGTCTTGTGATGGGCAAAAGAGCCGGCAAGATCTTCTTTACGGAGATGAACGAGACATCTATCGTGACGAGATCCACCCGTTCGCCGATCTGCTCCGGACGCAAATAGCGCGCATTTATGCCCTCGAGCACGATGACCCGAGGATCGTTGCGCAGCTTCCATTCGAGCTGGCCTTTCCCCACATCCACGGCATAGACTCTCACAGCACCGTGCTGCAGAAGACAATCGGTAAAGCCCCCCGTAGAGGCCCCGACGTCTAGACAGATCTTTCCCTGGACGTCAATCTCAAATTCACGCAGTGCTTTTGCGAGCTTGAGGCCCCCTTGGCTCACGTAGCGCGGCGGCTCTTTGAGTTCAATTTGAGCCTCTTCAGGGATAGGAGTTGCGGGCTTATCCACGAGTCTTCCATTTACGAGCACACATCCAGCGAGGATCAGCCGCTGCGCAGCCGCACGACTCTTGGCCCATCCCCGCTCTGTGAGCCACACGTCTAGACGCTTCTTCATCTTCCTTCCCTGGAGAGCATAAGGGTATCGACGATCCGAGGGCAAGCGACTCAGGGGAGCCCAATTTCTAGGACTCAGCGCGGGATCTAGCGCGCGCACTTTGCTTCTAGAGATGAAAAACGAGGGATTTGCCAAACGTCCCCGGCTCGTGTATAATAAAGTGCTTTTCCGCTGATGCCCCACCAAAGGTGTCCGCAGACAAGCATAACTCGCTAATAGAGGCAAATTGAAAGGAGCTTTCAGTGCCGTTTAGCAAACTGGGGCTGTCACACCCCATAGTGCGAGGAGTTCGAGCGGCCGGTTACCTCGAACCCACACCCATTCAGTCGCAAGCGATCCCCCCTATCCTAGCCGGCCGCGATCTGATAGCCACTGCCCAGACGGGCACCGGCAAGACCGCCGCTTTTGTGTTACCCATCCTCGATCGGCTCCAAGAGAAACAAGGACTTCGCTGCTTGATCTTGACCCCCACGCGCGAGCTGGCTGCTCAAATTGAAACAAACATTCGAGATTACGCCCGCTTCACGCAGATTCGCTGCGCCGCCGTCTATGGCGGTGTCACTATGGGGCCGCAGATCGCAGCCCTGCAAGAGAGCCCTCAAATTTTAGTCGCCACACCGGGACGGCTGCTCGATCACATCCGGCACCGCCATGTGAGGCTCTCACAGATCGAGATCTTCGTGCTAGACGAGGCGGATCGGATGCTGGATATGGGCTTTCTGCCCGACCTCCGACGGATCATTCACAGACTGCAGGGGAAGCGGCAGAATCTCTTCTTCTCGGCCACGATGCCCCGCCAGATCGAATCTCTAGCACGACAGACGTTGGTCGATCCCCTAGTAGTGGCGGTCGGCCCTCAGGCCAAGCCCGTCGAAGGAGTCTCGCAATTTCTCTATCCCGTGCCGCGTCATTTGAAGATGGCCATGCTGATCAAGCTGCTCGAGATCACGCCCCATACATCCGTGCTCGTCTTCACGCGCACCAAATACGGGGCAGATAAAGTGGCGCGTGCCCTCCATCGCCAGGGGTATCCCGTGACGGCTCTGCACGGCGATCGCAGCCAGAGCCAGAGGTCACATGCCCTCCACGGCTTCCGCACGGGTCGCTATAGAATTCTTGTGGCGACCGATCTGGCCGCCCGAGGCCTCGACGTCGAAGGGATCTCGCACGTCATCAACTACGATGTGCCGGAGACGCCCGAGGCGTACATTCACAGAATTGGGCGCACAGCCCGAGCCCAAGCCGTCGGAGATGCCTTCACGCTCGTCGCCCTAGAAGAAGAACCGTCGATCCATCAGATCGAGAGGCATCTCCAACGAGTGCTCCCCAGGGTGGGGGTACCGGACTTCGAGTACAGTGCCCCGGCTCCGCAGCCTGCGAACCACCGACAGCTCAACGGGCATTCTTTCCGTCATCGGAGATTCGCCTCTCGGCGCCGCCGGTAGGCCTCCAGGCCCTGCGATAGGATGCGCATCGCTCTCTTTAGCGCTTGAGTGTTGAGCACATAGGCGATGCGCACTTCGTCGCGCCCCTTGCCCGGAGTCTTATAGAAATCCATCGCCGGGGCCAAGAGCACCGTCTCGCCCTCCAGCTCAAAGTCCCTCAAGAGCCAGGCGCAAAATCTCTCGGCGTCGTCGATGGGCAGCTTGGCGATCACATAGAAGGCCCCCTGCGGCCTGCGGCAGAGGATCTCTGGAATCTTGTGAAGCTCCTCGTAGACGAGATCCCGCCGCCGCTCGAATTCTCCAATCATCTGCGCCACTTCTTGGCGATACCGGCTCGATTTCAAGAAATGAATGAGCCCCAGCTGCCCCAGGGTGGGTGGGGAGAGTCGGGCCTGGGCGAACTTGAGCGCCGCCTGCATGAGGAAAGCATTGCGACTGGCCAGGACCCCGATGCGGGCGCCACAGGCCGAAAATCTCTTCGAGATGCTATCTACGAGAATCGCCCGCTCTTCAAGCCCTTCGAGCTCAAGCACGCTCCGGTGAGAGAGCCCATCGTAGACGAACTCCCGATAGACCTCGTCAGCAATTAAGAAGAGATCGTGTTTGAGCGCGATCTCTCCGAGCATCTCCAGCTCGCCTTGGGTGTAGACGGTGCCCGTAGGATTGCCCGGATTGCAGAAGAGGATAGCGCGCGTCTTGGGCGTGATCTTCTCCTCAATCCCTGAGTGCTCAGGCAGGTGGAAGCCTGTCTCGGCTTGAGTCTCGATGGGAATGATTTCGATGCCGGCCATCGTCGCGTAGGAGTGGTAATTGGTGTAGAAGGGCTCCGGTATTAAAATCTCATCGCCCGGGTCTGTGGTGGCTAGCAGAGCAAACATAACGGCCTCGCTGCCCCCGGCCGTGATGATGAGCTGATCCCTCTTAAGCGAGCTGTTCTGATCCTCGTAATAGCTGATGAGGGCATCGATGGCCTCATCGAGCCCTTGGGAAGGACTGTAGGCCAAGACTTTCGGAGGATTCTTCACCCCGTCGAGGAACGATTTCGGCGTGGGAATATCCGGCTGGCCGATGTTCAAATTATAGATCTTTTTGCCCGCCTTTTGGGTTTGGTCTGCTAGGGGTTTGAGCTTGCGAATGGGTGAAAATTGTGTTCTTTGCGCGCGTTTTGAGATTTGAGCCATGCCGCATACCCTCTTTCTGTAAGATCGAGGCTTCTTGTTGATGCATGATCGCTCACGGCCATTCTCTAGCACAGAGGGGAGCTTGTCAAGGGATTCTCTTAAGAGCGGTCTTCAGCATGAGCTCACACAGAAGGTCGAAGGGGATGCCGGCCACCTTAGCAGCCCTAGAGAAGGGGCCCTCCTCCGTCAACTCAGGGTTCGGGCGGAGCTGAAGCACCGAGATCCTACCCCTCTCGTCGAGGCCGAGATCGACTTGGGAGAACCCCAAGCAGCCCAGCGCCTGATGGGCCCTAAGCGCCATCGGCTGGAGTGCGCGAAGAGTCTTTTGGGGAAGATCAGCCAGCAGGGAAGCCCCCTTTGGGGAAAGCTCCACAGGCGGAAGCGCCCTGTCTTCGCCCTCGATGTGCAAGATCCCGACCGCGACCCTTAGGCCGGAGCATCTCTGTGGGTTTTGGGCAGAAAGCCCAGCGATCTCCAAGGCCCGATGAAAGGCCACAGGGTCGGCGGCCGCGGCACAGGCCAAGGGCCCGGAACCGGCGTAGGAGATGCCTAGAAGCTCCAGCAGTAGCTGCAGCGTTCCGTTCTCGCCTAGGCCTCCGTGGAGGCACGGGAAGACCACCTCGATCCCTTCGAGCTCTTCGATGAGTTCATCGGCCGAGTCGACGATCAGCTTCCGGACGCGATAGCCTCTCTGTTTGAGGGCAGAATAGCTGCGGGCCGCGGAGCGCAGGGAAAGCCGGCGCTCCCCAGAGAGTCCCCCCGCCACGACGCCGATGCGCACTCGGGTAAGATCCATGTCAGGGCTATAGAAACACACCGGCCTAGGGGCTTGACAAGTCGGGGAGCGTATGGTATACTCCCCCCTGCCGCGCATGGAAGTGCCTGCTCTTTGACAAGTGGATAGCATAGCCGGGTGGATCATCTTGAGATTTCCGAGCGAGTATGATCCCAGCTCAGGATGAACGCTAGCGGCGCGCTTAACACATGCAAGTCGAGCGCGAAAGTCCGACTCCGCAAGGGGAAGGACGAGTAGAGCGGCAAACGGGTGAGTAACACGTAACTGACCTGCCCCCGCGCCGGGGATAACTCCGGGAAACCGGGGCTAATACCCGATGGTATCTCCAATCCACAAGGGCTGGAGATTAAAGGCGCTTCTGCGCCACGCGGGGAGGGGGTTGCGGCCTATCAGCTAGTTGGTAGGGTAACGGCCTACCAAGGCGATGACGGGTAGGGGGCCTGAGAGGGTGGCCCCCCACATGGGGACTGAGACACGGCCCTGACTCCTACGGGAGGCAGCAGTGGGGAATCTTCGGCAATGGGCGCAAGCCTGACCGAGCGACGCCGCGTGGAGGAAGGAGCCCTTCGGGGTGTAAACTCCTTTCAGGGGGGAAGAATAAGGGCGGGAGGGAATGCCCGTCCGATGACGGTACCCCCAGAAGCAGGGACGGCTAACTCTGTGCCAGCAGCCGCGGTAAGACAGAGGTCCCGAGCGTTATCCGGAATCACTGGGCGTAAAGGGCGTGTAGGCGGCTCCGTGTGTCGCCTGTGAAAGTCTTCGGCTCAACCGGGGGAAGTCGGGCGAAACTACGGGGCTAGAGCCTTGGAGGGGGAGGCGGAACTACCAGAGTAGCGGTGAAATGCGCAGATACTGGTAGGTACCTCGATAGCGAAGGCAGCCTCCTGGCCGAGTGCTGACGCTGAGGCGCGAAAGCGTGGGGAGCAAACCGGATTAGATACCCGGGTAGTCCACGCCCTAAACGATGCCGACTAGGTGTTGGCCTCGCACATGCTGGGTCAGTGCCGCAGCTAACGCGGTAAGTCGGCCGCCTGGGGAGTACGGCCGCAAGGTTGAAACTCAAGGGAATTGACGGGAGCCCGCACAAGCGGTGGAGCACGTGGTTCAATTCGATGGTAAGCGAAGAACCTTACCAGGGCTTGACATGCACGTAGTAGGACCCCGAAAGGGGGACGAGCCCGTGGAGAAATCCACGGGCAGCGTGCACAGGTGCTGCATGGCTGTCGTCAGCTCGTGTCGTAGGACGTCGGGTTAAGTCCCGCAACGAGCGCAACCCCTGCCCCTAGTTGCCAGCGGGCAAGCCGGGCACTCTAGGGGGACTGCCGTCGAATAGGCGGAGGAAGGAGGGGATGACGTCAAGTCAGTATGGCCCTTATGTCCGGGGCGACACAGATGCTACAATGGCCGGTACAAAGGGACGCAAACCCGCAAGGGGGAGCCAATCCCAAAAAGCCGGTCCCAGTTCGGATTGGGGTCTGCAACCCGACCCCATGAAGCCGGAATCGCTAGTAATCGCGGATCAGCCACGCCGCGGTGAATGTGTACTTGGGCCTTGCACACACCGCCCGTCACACCAGCCGAGTGGGGGGCACTCGAAGGCTCTGCCAAGAGACGAAGGTGCCCTTCGCGAGGGGGGTGAAGTCGTAACAAGGTAGCCGTACCGGAAGGTGCGGCTGGATCACCTCCTTTCTAAGGAGCAGTTCGCTCAAAGTGAGTAGGGCACTTCCAAGCGCACTGGACCCTGGCTATGCTATTCCACTCTCTCTCCCTCCTAGCCATCAGCCTTGAACTCCCGGCTAGTCTTCCCTATACTCTCTCAGTCAGGACAAGAAAGCAGAAGGGCAAGAGAGGAGAGGCGCTCTGGCCATGGCGAGTCATCCAAAGCTCCTGCGGCTGGTCCCCCTGCTTGTCCTGGGTTTGCTCTTCGTCCTCGCGGGCGGCTTGTCATGGCTTTCACCCTTCCGCACCGGCGATGCGGCCCTCATCATCAACGACAGAGTCATCTCCCGCCCAGAATTTGAGGGAGCCTATCAAGAGTTCGTGAAAGGCTATCGTGCGTCTCTGCCGGCCGAGGAGCGCTCCGACTTCGATCAGAGGCTCACAGGAGCCCCGGGAGCCTACTATAAACTCCAGCTGCAATCCCAAGTGGCAGAGGAGCTCATCCGCCGCGCTCTCATCGAGCAGGCGGCCCACGAGAGGGGCATCCGAGTCGCCCAAAGCGAACTCCTCCAAGAGGCCCGCTTGGAAATCTGGCGCTTTCTAGAGGCCAACGGCGTCCCGCCTGAACAGATCGAGAAGACCCTCAATGACCCAAAGACCTATCGCAGTCTGTTCACCCAGGGGCTGCTCAAGCAGCTGCGCGCACAGATGCTGGAGGACCGCCTGCGTCAGCGCATAGTGGGCCCACTCCAACCCAGCGAGGAGGAGCTGCGCTCCTATTATCAGCAGTACCGACCGAGGTACTACTCGCCGCCCCTCGTGCGCGTCCGGCATATTCTCATCCGCCTGAGTGAGGATGCCCCGCCCGAGCAGGTACAAGCCGTCCGCCAGAAGATCGAACAGATCCGCCGGCAATGGGAGAAGGGGACCCCTTTTGAGGACTTAGCCCGCAGATACTCTGAAGATCTGTTCACCGCCCAAGAGGGCGGCGACTACGGCTGGCTCCAGCGAGGAGATCCCCTGGGCGAGGAGTTCGTCGAAGCCGCCTTCGCCCTCCGCTCCCCCGGCGAGGTGAGCGCCCCCGTCCGCTCTAAGCGGGGCTTCCACTTGCTCCAGCTGGTCGAACGCCGCCCGGCCCGCGGCGAGCAGTTTGAGTACGTGGCCTCCGAGGTCCAACGCGACTACATCCTCGAAAAGACTCAAGAGATCTTCCGCCAGTGGTACGAGCAGTATCGCTCGCAGGCCAGGGTGGAGATCCTCCTGCCCCTTCTGGCCGCCTATCGCCTCGAAGCGAACGACCCCGAGGCGGCCCTGCGCGCCTATGAGGAGCTCCGCCAGAGCTCCGACGACCCCTACCTGGGCTATTACATTGCCCGCCTCTATCGCTTAAAACTAGACGAGCGTACTGACCAACCAGAGAGGGTCGCGCTTGCGGAGAAAGTCATCGCCCATTTGAAAGACGTCTTAAAGAAGGCACCGCCGGAACGCGCGATCTTCGAGGAGATTTTGAGATTGGCCCCCCAGGACATCGAGACGCGCCTGGCCTTCGCCCGCTTCCTGCTCAGCCAAAGGAGGTGGGATGAGGCGGCGCGCGAGCTGAAGACGGCCGTGGCGCAAGAGCCCGAGAATCGCCAGGCCCAGAAGATGTACGGCCAGCTCCTGCTGGCCATGAAAGAGTATTCAGCCGCCGCGGAGCAACTGGAGCGGGCGCTGGCCCAGCCCCAGCCAGAGACGGCTGAGCGCGTGGAGCTCCTCCTCCAGTTGGCCGAGGCCTATCGGGGGCTGGGCCAGAGAGATCGGGCCCAAAAGTCTCTGGAGCAGGCCCTGCAAATCCAGCCCCAGAACGTCACGATCTACAGAGATCTTGGCCAGCTGGCCCTGGACGCGAGAGACTTCCTCCAGGCGATCCGCCTCTTCGAGCAGGCTTTGGGAAACGCCACTCCAGACGAAAGGCCCAGCCTTCAGGTGCTCCTGGCCCAGGCCTACCTCGCCCAGGGAGATCTCGACCGGGCCGAGCAGATACTCCAGAGAGTCTTGACTGAGAAAGAGCCCCCCGAGGAGGCCTATCTCTGGGCGGGAGAGCTCTATCAAAGAAGGGGAGAAGAGCAGCAAGCCCTCGAGCAGTATCGTCAGGGCTTCGAGAAAGCGATCTCCTGGAGTGTCAAAGAGCAGCTCGCCCAACGGATTCTGACTCTGACTCCTGAAGATGTCAAGACCCGCTTGGCTCTGGCCGATCTATATCGACAGATGCGGAACTTCCAAGCAGCTGGGGAGCAATTTCGCACGATCGTAGAGCGCTGGCCGGACTCTATCGAGGCCTGGCGCGGCCTGGGAGAGGCACTTCTTGCGCTTGGGCAGTACTCCGCGGCGGCGGAGGCCTTCCAGCAGGCGCTCCCTTTCGCAAAGACCCCCCAGGAGCAGTCGGGCCTATGGGCCCGCATCCTCAGCGCCGAACGCTCCTTAAGCTCCCAGACGCCTCTCTCCCCAAGAGGGCTAGAGGCGCTCTATCAACTGGCCCGGCTCTCCCTCGCCCTAAACAACTACCAGAAGGTCGCAGATTATTTGAGGCAGCTTAAGGCGGAAGCCCCATCGTATCGTGCCGAGGAAGTCGCGCAGCTTCTGGATGAGCTGCGCCGAAGAGGCGTCGATGTGCAATGAAGAAGAGCTCTCTGGCCAAGGGGGGAGCGCTCCTTCTGGGAGTGGCCTGGTTCTTCGGGGGAGGAGAGGGCAGTGTTCCGCCAGCCGCTCCCCATCTGGAGATCTCTGCGATCCTCGGCCCGGAGCTGACCGAAGGAGAAGCCACCTCCTGGAACAACAGTCGCAAGCTGGCCGTGGACAGCCGGGGCCAGATCCACGCCATCTATCAATATAGCCGGAGCCCCCGCGGCCAGGATCTTTTAAGATATGCCCGCTCCGAAGACGGCCGGACGTGGCAAATCGAAGAATGGCCTGGCCGCTATGCCACCCTGGCCGTCGACGATGATGATCGCGCCTACATCGTCTATGTCGAGCGCCAGCCGCAGGGCGATCGGCTTATGCTCCGGCGCCTCTCCCCACAAGGGGAGTGGCACACGCGCATCTTGTTTGAGGACTCTCCCCGCTCGATCTTCTATCCCGCTCTGGCGGTTGGCCCAGAGAAGATCCATCTGGCCTGGGAGTCCCATAGTCCCACAACAGGCCACACGATTCAATACTTGACGCTCCCTTTGGAGGCATTCTTTTCCCCGCCGACGATCGAGCAGATCGCTTCCAATCCCAAGGGCGTCTATTTCCCCTCGATCGCCCTGGATGGAAGTGGGCGCGTGCATGTGGCCTGGGAGGCAGCCCGCAATACGAGCGAACATCGGATCGATGCCGCCTTGCGGGATGACTCCCGCTTCTTCTTCGAGGATGTTTCCGCCCTAGCTGGGTCTGGCAGTGCCCGCTACCCGGCCCTGGGCCCAGGGCCAGATGGGGAGGTAAAGCTCGTCTTCGTCGTCTATGAGGAGAAGCGGGCCTCGAGTCTATACACGGCCTCGTTTGAGTTGGGAGCGGATCGCTGGGGCCGACCGCAGCAGCTTGCCCGATACCAGCCCAAAGACAGCCGGCCGGGAGACCTTCCGGACACATCTCAGAAGCTCCTCTCCTTTCCGGTGGTGGAGGGAGAGCTACTCGTCTGGGGGCATGTGGTGCCGCAGGGTTGCGGGACGGGGCCACTCTTCTGGTCGCGGTCCGGCGGATCGGTTCCCCAAGCCCTCTTGGGGGAATTTGCTTCGTATCCGCATCTCATGGAGCGTCCGCGGGGCGTCTTCCATCTTTTGTGGACGGATCGGGATACTCAGGAGCTGCGGGCCTTCTACGTGCGCTACGCCCGCCTGCACTTCTAAGCCTCACCTCGCCCCAGCCTGCCCAAAAGCAGGCCGATCAGCACCAGAGGGGCCGCCAGGATGGTGTTCACAATGGCCTTGGCCAAGGACAGATCCAGACCCACTTCCAATCCCAGTCGATCCCCCGTAAGCTCGGGGTAGAGCAGGGCGAGTGCGCTCAAAAGGGCACTCACGATCAGGGTGAAGAGCCATGCCCCCAAGGCCTGAGAGAGGCGCGGGATGAGAGCCCCCAATACGACCCCGGCGAGCAGAGGGAATCCCAGAGATAGGGGGAAGGGGAGCCGAGAGAACTCTTCCAGGCCCCAGAGGGCCAGTCCGCCGGCGGCGATGCTGCCCGCCAGCAGAGTGGCCAGAGCCGCCCGCAGGAGTTCCTTCACTCACGATCCCTCCAGCTTCTTGATGGGAATAGGGAAGGCCCGGCGCACGTCATAGAAGACTTTGATGGCCCGGCCGCCCACGTCGAAGAGCACCCGTGCCCGCCCCACGACCTCGAGCTGGCCCCCTCCAGAGTCGAGCAGCTCCCTCAGGCGCTCGGCCTTCTTGGCCCATAGCACCGCGGCCAGCGGCACCCGCCGCTCATCCCCTCGGGCCGCCACCGGATAACGCCCCTCTTGGATCGAGTAGGCCCCGGCATACTCCCCTTCGAGATAGAGCTGGGTGTTTAGCGCCTCAACCGCCAGCGGCCACGCCGAGCCGTTGCGCACAAGCGCCTCAAAATGGAGCGTCACCTTCTCGCCCTCGTCCTCCAGCTTCTCAGACCACAAGAGCTCTATTTCTACGTCTTCGGACCCCTCAAGGAAGCTCACGTAGCGGCTCTCGGTCTCGATGACGAAGAGGGCCGCTAGCAGGGCGATTGCAAGAGCGCTGAGCCACAGGACCAAGTCCTTCTCGCCCTTAGGCCTCGTAGCAGGCGACATGGCGGCCGGCCTTCTCCTCCAGGGGCGGATGGTCGTGAGTGCGGCAGTACTCCGTAGCGATGGGGCAGCGGTCATAGAAGCGGCAGCGCGGCGGGGGATCGGCCAGGCTGGGCACCTCGCCCTTAAGAGCCACCGGCGGACGCCCCCTCTCCGGGTCGGGGACGGGCACGGCCGAAATCAGCGCCTTCGTGTAGGGATGCAGAGGGTTTTGAATGACGGCCTCCGTGGGACCCAGCTCCACAATCTTGCCCAGGTACATGACGGCAATGCGATCGCACATGTAGCGGGCCACAGCCAGATCGTGCGTGATGTAGAGATAGCTGATGCCGAATTCCTTCTGGAGATCTCTCATCAGCTTCATCACGCCCGTCCGGATGGACACATCCAGCATGGAAGTCGGCTCATCGGCCACGATGAAGCTGGGGTTGATGATCATGGCCCGGGCGATGGCCACTCTTTGCCTCTGGCCCCCCGACAGCTCATGGGGGTACCGGAACAGGAAGCTCTCCGCCGGGCTTAAGCCTACTAGTTCGAGCATCTGGGCCACGCGCGCCTCCCGCTCCAGGACCGTCCCGATCCCTTGTACCTTGAGTGGCTCGGAGACGATCTGAAAGATCGTATGCCGGGGATTGAGCGACCCATAGGGGTCTTGGAAGATCATCTGGACGGTGCGGTGGAATTGCTTCAGCTCCCGCCCCTCCAGCTGAGCGATATCCTTCCCGTTGAGATAGATATGGCCGCTGGTGGGCTTAAGCAGCCGGACGAGGAGTTTTCCGGTGGTAGTCTTGCCGCAGCCGCTCTCCCCCACCAAGCCCAGGGTCTCCTGGGGCCGGATCTCGAAGCTCACCCCATCGACGGCGTGGATGAACTCTCTCGCCCTCCGGAAGAGCCCCTTCTGCACTGGGAAGAGTTTCGCGAGATTCTCGACGCGCAAGAGCGTTTCCGCAGCCACTTTGACCGCCATCGCATCACCCAGCTCTGGCCCTTAGGGTCTCTCTCTTCTGGAGGAGAGGATGCCAGCAGGCAGCTAAGTGAGTGCTCTCAAAGGGCTCCAACAGGGGCTCTTGCTTCTGGCAGAGCTCTGTGGCATAGGGGCAGCGCGGGTGGAAGCGGCAGCCTGGGGGCGGACTCAGCAGATTGGGCGGCTCCCCTGGCACGATCAAGAGCTCCTGCTTCTCCCCGTGGAGGCGGGGGAAGGCTGACATGAGCGCGGCGGTATAGGGATGATGCGGGCTCTTGAAGATAGCCGCCGTCGGGCCGATCTCCACCAGCTTGCCCGCGTACATCACGCCCACCCGATCGGAGACCTCCGCGATCACGCCCACGTCATGGGAGATATAAATGACGCTCATGTCAAGCCTCTTGCGAATCTCGTCCAGCTGAGCGAGGATGCGGTCCTGAACGATCACGTCTAGGGCGGTTGTGGGCTCATCGGCAATGATCACATCGGGATTAGAGGCCAGCGCCATGGCGATCACAGCCCGTTGACGCATCCCGCCGCTCATCTCATGCGGATAGCGGTCGATGAGATCTGGGCTCATCCCCACCAGCTGGAAGAGCTCGGCCACCCGCTCCCTGGCTGCCTCAGGAGAGATCGTCGGCTCATGGGTGCGCATGGCTTCTACGATCTGCTCCCCGACCCTATAGACGGGATCGAGTGAGTTCATCGCCGCTTGGAAGATCATGGAGATCCCCTTCCAGCGGACTCTTCTCATCTCCTCCTCCGGCAGCGCAAGAAGATCCCGCTCCTTGAAGAAGATCTGGCCTTCGAGGTAGGCGTTCTCGGGCAGAAGGCGCATGATAGCCAGCGCCAGAGTAGTCTTACCGCAGCCGGACTCTCCTACGATGCCCAGGGCCTCGCCGCGCTCCAGCGTGAACGAGACGTTGTCCACGGCGTTGACTTCGCCGCGCTTCGTGCGATAGTGGAGGGTGAGATGGCGTACTTCAAGAAGAGCCATGCCTAGATCTTCCTCAGCCTGGGGTTGACGATCTCATCGAGGCCTCTTCCCACGAAATAGAAGGCAGCACACAAGGCGGTGATCGAAAGCGAGGCCGGGAAGAAGAGCCACCAGGCCTGCGTGATCCCCGCACCGGTCAGATAGCCCGCCTCATAGGCCATCTGCACCATCAGCCCCCAGCTCATGTTGACGTTGATGACCCCAAAGAAGCTGAGCACCGCCTCGGAGAAGATGGCGTTGGTGACGTTGAACATCATGTAGAGAAAGCTCAGGGGCAGAAGATTGGGGATGATGTGGCTGAAGATGACATGGAGGCTGCTGCCGCCGGAGACCTTGGCGGCCTCGATGAAGGGCTTCACTTGAATGGAAAGGGCTTGAGATTTGAGCACAATGGTGATGGTGCCGAAGCCGTAAAGCACCCCCAAGACCAAGACGAAGCTCCACAGAGAGAGGGGAAAGATGGCGCTAAGAAGAATCAAGAAGGCAATGGGGGGGAACATGATCATCACGTCGGCCGTCCTCATGAAGAAAGTATCGACGAAGCCGCCGTAGTAGGCGCTAATAGCCGCCACGAAGGTCCCGATGATGACAGTGATCAGCGCGGCCATCACCCCGAGGAAGAACTCGGTGCGTGCGCTGTAGGCCAGCTGAGAGAAGACATCCCTTCCCCAAGGGTCGGTGCCCAGAAGGTGTCGGAGCGAAGGCGGGGCGGGGTTCTGGCCCCCGGCCTTGATGACCTCCCAGTCGAAGCCGTGGACGGGATCATAGACCTGCCGGTCCCAGACGGTGGCCATCAGGATGGGATGAGAGATGGAGAGCAACCCGAAGAAGGCAATGATAAAGAGCCCGATCAGGCCAATTTTAGATTCTTTAAAGAGCTCCCAGTTGGCGGCAAGACTGCGGCGCCATAGCCGCAGCCGGGCATGCCAGGGCGACTCCAGTGGGCGAAGGCTGGCAGCCTCAGTCATAGCGGATGCGCGGGTCCAGATAGGCATAGAGGAGATCCACCAGGAAGTGGGCCAAGACGGCGAACAGGCCGGTGAAGACGAAGGTGCCGATGGCCAGTGGCAGATCCTTCTGGTCCACGGCCTCCAAGAGCGTCAGGCCCATGCCCGGCCAGGAGAAGACCCGCTCGATGATCACCCCCCCATCGACCACGAAGGCCAACGCGAGCGCAAAACTGGTTACCAGCGGCAGGAGCGCATTGCGCGCCGCGTGCTTGTCCCGCACCACTTTGTCCGGCAGGCCCTTGGCCTTGGCCGCCAGCACGAAGTCCTCCTTGACCACCTCGAGCATGCTGTCGCGCATCAGCAGCATGTAGCCTCCAAAGCCGATGAGCGTCAGCGTGACGACCGGCAGCACCATATGCCACAAGATATCCCGCGCCAGAAGCCCATAGAGCGTGTTCGTCAGTAGATACCCTAGGCCCCCCAGCACCAGGGCGACGGCTCCCAGATGGAAGGCCAGCCGCGCCCTCGGAGGCAGCCGGAGCCGCCGGCCCACCAGAAAGACCCCCAGCAAGAACACAACAGCCCCTCCACCCACCAGCAGCATCTGATGGAAGACCTCATTGGCCCCGACCTCATACTTCCGCCACAGCAGAGGATCGAGGAACTTGCCCAAGGGCAGCCAGCCCAGCTTGAAGCCAAAGATCCAGATGAGCAGCAGCCCGAACCAGGGCGAATAGATCGTCCACAGCGTCACGCCGGTGATGGTGGCCGAGTAATCGAGCCATCCCCCACGCCTCCAGGCGATCAGCTTGCCCAAGTAATAAGCCATAGCGAAGTAGATGAGCGTGGCCGCCAGAAAGAGGGTGGCCGTGCGGGGCAGCCGCTCCCGGATGATATCCCAGACCGGCCGCGGGTAGTTGCTATGGGAGATCCCCAGATTGCCGATGATCAAGTTCCGCAGGAAGTTCCCATATTGGATATGGAGGGGCTGGTCCAGCCCCAGCCGCTGCTTGAGCGCCTCGCGCGCCTCCGGCGGAATCCTCTGGTTCTCAATGTAGACCTGCGAAATATCCCCCGGCTTCAACGCCACGATGAAGAAGACGATCGTGGCAAAAATATACATCGTGAAGATGATCTGCACGATCCGCTTGAGCACGTATCTCTTCATGCAGCATTCCTCTTAATCTGCCGGGATTCTTGCTACCATAGCAGCCGCTCGGGCGAATTTCAAGCGGCCCACAGCCAGAGAGAGAAAAAGAAAAGAAGAAGAGGTCCGGGAGGCGGTGAACCCCCCGGACCTCCTTCCCATGGCCTACTGAGACTTCTGGACGAACTCTCGGAAGCCTGCAGCACTCTGCAGACCATCGAGGATCGGCAGGTTCTCCAGGCCTTGCCAGGTGATGCGGTCCGCCCGGAAGGCATCGTGCTGCTGCACGTAATGCGTAGGCACGTAGGCGAACCACTCAAAGATGGCCAGGCGCTGCAGCTCACGGGCGATCTCCTGGGCCTTGGTGGCATCCTGCTCGGCCAGGAACTGATCCGCCAGCTGGTCATACTGATCTTGACAGCCGGTGGCCGCGTTATCTAAAGCGCTGCAGACGCCACCCTGAGGCGAGTCCCCACCCGGCTCGGTGTTGCGGCTGTGGAAGAAGGCCTCCAAGTAGCCGGGGAAGACACCCAGACCCCAACCCAGCTGCCACATGTCGAAGTCCTGCTCGTCGAAGACGAGCGTGACGATGTTGTTGAAGCCGGCGGGCACATCGCGCACCGGCACGCCCAGCTTGCTCAGGCGGTCCACGATGTGCAGGCCGAAGATGTTGCGGTTGTTGTCATAGGCGGCGTTGGGGTGCAGAAGCTCCAGCTCGGTGATGTCAGCGCCCGCGGGGTCCTTGATAAGGCGTCCCCGCGCATCAAACTGGAAGCCGGCATCTTGTAGGAGCTGGCGGGCGCGCGCCAGCCGATCCTGCTCGCTCAGGCCCACGCAGACCTTGTCCAGATCTTCTTTGGTCGGCGTCCGGTGCCAGAAGGTGTTGCCGGGCGGCACCGGGCTGTAGGCCGGGATGACCAAGCCGCCCAACAGCTGATTGGCCACGAACTCCTTGTCGATGACGCAGGCCACAGCCTGGCGGAAGGCCACGTAGCTGAAGGGGCTCTTGCGCATGTTGAAGCTCAAGTAGAAGAGGCCGTTGGCCGCGTTCTTGACCACCTTGACGCCCGGGGTGGACTCCAGCTGATCGAGGGTGGCGCGGCCATAGCCCAGCGGGTTGAAGTGGTAATCCGCATCCCCACTGACCACGGCCAGAGCCGCCGCACTCTGGGAGCCAAAGATGTTGTAGACGACCGCGTCCACGAAGGGGCCTTCGGTGTACTCCAGCTGCACCGGGCCGCTCGTGTCCCCTGAGGTGCGGGTCAGGCCCCCGAGGTTAGCGGGGAGGATCTCGGTGGTTCCGCCGGTCTCGTGCTGGCGGAAGACCCGGCCCCGGAAGGAGTAGCCGGAGTTGGCCGACACCTCGGCGAAGGCTCCCGGCTCCCAGCGCTTGCTGATGAAGGGTCCGGAGGTGGGCTCCCCAGCGCACTCCACCGCAGCCAGAGTGGCCACCGGGTCGGCACTGGCCAGAGCCTCCTTAAACTTGGGCTCCCAGAAATTCTTCTGGAAGATGTCCCAGCCGAAGAGGGTGGCTTCCTCCACCAGACCCGGCTTATCCGTCAGGGCCACGGTGATCTGCGTGGGGCTGTCGACCGTGATGCCCACGAACTTGTCCCAGATGGGCGAGGCCCAGCCTCCGCCCAGCTCCAGAGAGAGCGTGCGCCCCGAGGGCAGCTTGGTGGCAAAGGCATTGAAGGTGAAGGCGATGTCCTCCGGCGTCACATCGGTGCCATCACTCCACTTGACGCCGGAGAGCAACTTGACGGTGGCCACCCAGCGATCGCCCTGCTGGGTCCAGGGGGTGGAATCGACGGTCAGCAGGTTGGTGGAGGGGTGAGTGCCTGCCCAGACGTAGAAGTTCCAGACCGTGTTATTGGCGCCGGTGCTCGCCGAAAGCGAGCAGAAGACGCCCTTTAGATCCGAGTGCATGGCGGTGACAAACACTTTCCCCGCCTGCGCGCCGGCCGTGGGGCTCACTCCCATCCCGAGAGCCGCCACCGCCGCCAGTAACAAACCCACGAGATACCATCTGACTTTCATCTCCTCCTCCTCCTCCTTCTTCCTTCTCTATATATATGTGGAGTTGCGAGCGTATTTTAGCATGCCCGTTCCCAACTCTGACACCCTCCCGGCTTAGGGGTAGGCAGGCAGGTCGAAGATCCGGATTAAGAGCGCTCCCGCCTGGCTGCGCGTGCCTCCCTCCCAGAAGACCGCCAGCCGGTCATTGTCATTCGAGACTGCTATCGCCCGGATCGGCTTCGCATCAGAGGCCGGACCCACCGGCGGCCCCGCTATCGTGATGGTGTCTATTACCTTGCCGTTTTGGGTGTTGATGACGCTGACGGTGTTGTCAAAGGCATTGGATACGAAGATCACGGAATCGTAGGAGCCTACCGCCAGCCGGACTGGCAGATTCCCTACCGAGGAGCTCCAAGCCTGGCGCAGCGTGCAACCGTTGGCTGAGAGCACAATAGCCTGATTCTGGTTCGTGTTATTCACATAGACGCGATTTCCATCGGGATTGGCTACTACCACGCTAAGACCGCTGGTTTCGATGTCGACGGTGCTCTGGATCTTAGGCGTGCGCCCTGTCAGATCCAGACAGAGGCTCTGCCGCCCGAAGACGTTGAGCACAAAGGCATGCGATCTGCCTACCATGGCGATGCTGCCCGGCCCATCCGGCCCTTCGGCTTTATCCGTCGAGATGGAGCCCTTGACCGCCCCGCTCTTGGCATCCAGCAGGGTGAGCACGTTCGACTTGGAGCTGGCCACCAGGAGCGTGCCTCCGTCGAACTCTGTTAGCTTCACGTCTACGGGAGCATCCGGAACGGACGTCTGCCAGACGACCACTGGCTTCTTCTGCTTGAGGGACTCATTGATGTCCACCTTGGTGACGGTGTTGAGGAAGAAGTCGGGCAGGTAGGCGAAGTTGCAGGCGGCATCGAGGTCGATGCCCGGTGTGCCGCGAGGTCCCATCCCTGGCGGAAAGCCATTGGCCGCGCTGAAGAGGATCTCCCCGTCGATCTTAGGCGTGCTCCCGGCCTTAAAGCCCACAATGCGATAGAGTCGCAGGAAGTCGGCCGCACCTCTTCCGGCTCCGGCCACCCAGGCGGTACCCGCCGCAGCCGCCGGCCCCATCTGACAGACGTAGATGTCCTCGGCCGAGTAGAGGTTGGTGTTGAGATTGGTGAGTAGGGTCGCGCCTTTGGGCGACGCCGCTTGGCCCTGGGAGATCGCCGGCTGGGAAGCCCAGACCCCCAAGGTTAAGAGGATCAATCCGGCTACTAGCACATAGCGCCAACTGCTTTTCATGAGATTTTGAACCCCCCTTCGATTTTTAAACGGTTCGAGATGAGTGATCCGATCCGTCTGCTGGGTCGATCTGCTCTTTCACCCCCCTTTTTTGACTCAGGTTTGAAGTGGCGTCATTTTACAGTAAATAGGGGGCCTGCGTCAAGCCGTCCGTGGACAGAGCGTCTTTACTTTGACGGGGATAGTCGCCGGCTGTTATAATTCTGGTGCGAGCGAAAGGCCAAGAGGAGGAGCTGCATGAAGATGAAGCTCGGGATTTACGGGGCCCTGACCCTGGGGCTCTTACTGACTGCCAATTCCACAACGTTGTTGGTTCAAGCGCCCGGCTCGCCTGTCCCTGTGGCAGGCCAAGCCCCCAAAGGCGCAGCCATCGCCGACCTCAATAGCGATGGCAAGTTGGATCTCGTTGTGGTCAGCACCTTCTGCCACCCGCAGCGCGAGAGCGGCTGCCAGCAGCTCCTTGAACAGGGAGATAAGACCGGTCGCATCTCCCTGCTTCTCGGAGACGGCCGCGGAGCCTTTGCGGAGTTCTTTCGCTCCCAGACGATTCGCTCACCCTTCCCCGAGGGAACCAAACCCTTGGCGGTCGCCGTAGGCGACTTCAACCGGGACGGCAAGGCCGATGTGGCCCTGGCCTCCTCCGGCTCAGACCAGGTCATTGTGAGGCTGGGCTTTGGAGATGGGCAGCTCCTGCCAGCTCGTAATGCCCAGAGGATCAGCACCGGCTCCTCGGGCCAATCCCCCTCAGACGTGGTGGCGGCGGACCTCAACGGGGATGGCATAGATGACTTGGCCGCCACGGTGCTGGTGCGGGAGACCGTAGCCGTCATCATCAGCCGTGGCGACGGCACCTTTGCCGCGCCGACCCATCTCCCGATCGG
This sequence comes from Candidatus Fraserbacteria bacterium, assembly GCA_037443265.1. Lineage (GTDB taxonomy): Bacteria > Bipolaricaulota > Bipolaricaulia > RBG-16-55-9 > RBG-16-55-9 > JBBIOR01. The sequence continues at coordinate 19,409 of JBBIOR010000019.1, forward strand.
CCCCGGTCCCCAAGCGCTCGTTGTGGCCGATTTCAACCAGGATGGAATGATAGATATCGCCACGGCCAACTTAAGCGATGAGAGATCCGTCTCTGTTCTATTGGGAACCGGCAGCTCCTTCCAGCAGGCCCGCCACATCGCCATAGGAGCCCTGCCCCGCTCGATCGCCGCGGCCGATTTCAACTCCGACGGACAGCTCGATCTGGTCATCCCCAGCGCCGCCGACGACACGGTGATTGTGCTCCTCGGCGATGGGAGCGGTGGCTTTCGGGTCGGCGGGAGATTCCCCGCTGGCCCCGATCCGATCGACGTAGCCGCCGCAGATTTCAACCGGGACGGCAAGGCCGATGTGGCCGCGGTCAATGCCGAGGGCCTAGCTCTCCTCCTAGGCGATGGAACGGGCCGGCTCAGCTTAAGTGATCAGCTGCCCGCCGGTCAGCTGCCGCTGCAACTGGCCGTCGGAGATCTCAATCGCGACGGCAAGCCGGACATCGTGGTAGTGAACCAGGGCAGCAACGACGTCTCCGTCTATTTGGGGCAGTAAAGCTTTGACCCATCTCGGACCCTTCTGCTATGATGGCCTCGCCTCACAGGCCTTGGAAAAGGGAGGTGTTGCCCTGTGAGTGAGCGCATCTTTCTTGCTATTCTGGTGCTCGTAGCTCTTGTGGCGGGATGGCTCGCCCTTCAACTGGGGGCTCCGCCGCCGGAGAAGCCTACGGTCGTGGAAAGACCCGAAAAGCCCCAGCCCCCCCAAGAGCCGCCCAAAGAGACGCCGCCGGCCGAGCAGCCGAAGCCTGAGAAGAAGCCGGAGCAGCCCCAGGCGGAAAGACCCACCCCTCAACCGCAGACCCGAGCCGTCAAGAACCCCGATGTTCTCGTCCAGGCCGTCATCGCAGATGTCGACACCCTCGATCCCGTCCAGGCGTATGACACCGCCAGCGGCGAGATCATCTTCAACATCTATGAGAACTTAATCGCTTATGACGGCCCCAGGATCGATCGCTTCGTGCCCCAGCTGGCCACCGAAGTCCCCTCCCTGGAGAACGGCCTCATAGAAGTGCGCCCCGACGGCACCACCCTCATCCGATTCCCCATCCGCGCGGGGGTCAAATTCCATAACGGCCATGATTTGACGCCGGAGGACGCCGCCTACTCCTTCAGAAGGATCATGATCCACAGCCATCCGGACAGCCCGGCCTGGATCCTTCTGGAGGATCTTTTGGGCGTCCACGATCTGGGGGATCTGGCGGAGAAGGTGGGCGACCAGAGGGCCTGCGAGATGGTGAAGGAGGCAGTCTTCACCGAAGGGCAGAAGGTGGTCTTCAAGCTGAGAGAGCCTTCGGCCACGTTTCTGGCGCGCCTGGCCCATGGCGGCAGCTGGGGAGCCATCACGGATAAGGAGTTTGTGATCGAGCGCGGTGGCTGGGATGAGAACTGCGCCCGCTGGCGCGAGTTCTATCAAGTGGAGAAGGAGAAGCTCCCACTGCACAGCGTGGCCAACGGCACCGGGCCGTTTAAGCTGGAGCGCTGGCTGCCCGATGAAGAGATCGTGCTGGCCCGCAATGAGAACTACTGGCGGACGCCTGCCCAGCTCAGCAAGGTGATCACCCGGGTGGTGCCGGAGTTCGGCACCCGCAAGCTGATGCTCCAGCAGGGCGATGCAGACATCATTGAAGTCGATCGCCAGTTCATCCCCCAGATGGAGGGGCTGGCGGGCGTGCGCACCATCTACGGCCTGCCCGGGCTTTCCAACACCACCGCCTTCTTCAACTATGATATTCCTGTGGAGGGCAACCCCAACATCGGCAGCGGCCGGCTCGATGGAGAGGGCATTCCCCCGGACTTCTTCCGGGACATTCACATCAGAAAGGCCTTCAATTCCTCCTTCAACTGGAAGGAGTATATTGAGCAGGTCTGGCGGAATGAGGCCGCCCAGGCCCGCGGCCCCATCCCCGCGGCCATGCCCTTCTTCAACCCCGAAAACCCCGTCTACTCCTACGACCCCAAGGCGGCCGAAGAGCACTTCCGAGCGGCCTGGAACGGAGCAGTCTGGGAGAAAGGCTTTCAATTTACGATCGTCTACAACGAAGGGAACGATCAGCGTCGCATTGCGGCCGAGATGCTGAAAGACAACGTGGAAGCCCTAAATCCCAGGTTCCAGATCGAGGTGCGCAGCGAGCCCTGGCCCACGTTTCTCGATAGCATCCGCGCCCGCCGGGTGCCGATCTTCATCGTCGGCTGGCTGGCGGATTTCCCCGATCCCCACAACTTCGCCCAGCCCTATATGCACAGCCAAGGCTCCTACGGCATCCGCCAGAGCCTGAGCCGGATCGCCAACTACGATGACCTCATCCTGCAGGCGGCCAAAGAGCTCGACCCCCAGAAGCGCCGCCAGCTCTATTATGAACTCCAGCGGCGGGCCTATGAAGACGCCATCGACATCTTCTTGGTGGATCCTACGGAGCGCACCTGGCAGAGGACCTGGGTGGACGGCTGGCTCTATAATCCCATGTGGCCGGGCGAAGCCCGCTATTTCTATCTGCTCTCCAAAAGGCCCGATGCCCAAGTAAACCCCCAGCTCCTAGCTGCCTTCCCCCAGGCGAAATTGACCCAGTGGTAGCCTGACTGAGGATGCTGGCCTACATTGCCCGGCGGCTGCTCCTTCTGCCCCTCATTCTTTTAGGGGTGACCCTGCTCATCTTCCTCATGCTCCAGCTGCTCAACCCCTATCAGCGGCTGAGCGTCTACATCGACGAGGGCTCGCTGGTGCGCTCTAAGCCGGAGGATCTCGAAAGGCTCATCCGCCTCCACGGCCTCAACGATCCCATCTTTCTGCCCTTCACCGTGGGGCGCGTGGAGATCTTGGGGATCTCCTTTGGCAGCCCGCAGTGCCGCGGGCTCTGCTACTGCCGCTGCACACCCCAATATCTGCGCTGGCTGAGGAATGTGCTGCGGGGCAACCTCGGCTGGTCAGAGACGGACAAGATGCCCGTGAAAGAGGCCCTTATGAGTCGCATTCCCGCCACCGTCGAGCTGGCGGTGCTGGCCATCTTACCCTTAGTGCTCATCGGGATCGCCTTGGGGATCGTCTCCGCCGTCTATCACAACCGCCCCCTGGACCATCTGACGCGCTTCATGTCGATTACGGGCTACGCTTTTCCCACCTTTGTCTTCGGCTTATTAGTGCTGATGATCTTCTATGGGAAGCTGGGGTGGTTTCCGCCCGGACGGCTCTCCACAGAATTCAACGAGATCGTCAACTCCCCAGCGTTTATGCGCTATACGGGGCTGAACACCCTCGATGGGCTGCTCAACGGGCGCTTGGACGTCTTCGCTGATGCCCTGAGGCATCTCATTTTGCCCGTGCTCACCCTCTCGTATGTGAGCTGGGCGCTGATTGTGCGCATCACGCGCTCCTCGATGCTCGAGACCCTCCAGCAGGATTATGTCACGGTGGCCCGGGCCAAAGGCCAACGCGAATCGCGGGTCATCTTAAAACACGCCGCCCGGAACGCGCTCATCCCGGTAGCCACGATCTCAGGACTGGTCTTCGCCGGCTGGCTGAGCGGCGTGGTCATCACCGAGACGATCTTCAACTATCGCGGGTTGGGCAAATTCGTAGCCGAAGCTGCCTACACCCTGGACATCCCCTCGGTGCTCGGCTTCACCCTGTTTGCCACCACCCTGCTGGTCTTGATGAATCTGCTGGTGGATCTCCTCTATGCCGTGATCGACCCTAGGGTGAGGCTGGAATGATCTTAAGATTATTGAAGAATCCACTCTCGGCGATCGGGCTGGTGATTGTTTCAGGGCTCTTCACGATCGCGATGGCGGCTCCACTGCTGGCCCCGCCGGAGCGCCCCTGCAAGCCCCCGCTCGCCTACTGGCTGCCCGAAAGCCTCTTAAAGATCTTCGCAGGGGAGGTGACGCCCTGCCGGCCCTACAAGATCCCGCAGGACGGCCGCTGGGCCGACCCCAGCCCCCCCAGCCCCAAGCACCCCCTCGGGACTACCCCCTATCAATACGACATCTTATATGGGCTCATCTGGGGTACCCGCACGGCCTTCAAAGTGGGCTTTACGGTCGTACTAAGCATCGTCCTCATCGGGGTGGTGCTCGGCGCGATCTCGGGCTATTTCGGCCGATGGATCGATGAGCTGCTCATGCGCATCACCGAGATCTTTCTCGCCTTCCCGTTCTTGATCGCGGCCATCGTGCTCGTGTCGATCCTGGGCAAGGGGCTCGACAAAGTGATGATCGCCCTCATCGTCTTCGGCTGGCCCACCTATGCCCGTCTGGTACGGGGGGATATTCTGGCCGCCAAGGAGCGGGAGTACGTGCAGGCCGCGCGGGCAGTGGGCTCCGGGCATCTGCGCGTCATCTTCCGGCATGTGCTACCCAACACGATCTATCCGGTCTTCGTGTTAGCCTCTCTCGATATGGGCTCGATTGTGCTCTCCGCCGCGGCGCTCAGCTTTCTGGGCTTGGGCTCGGAGATCGGCTACGCCGACTGGGGCCAGATGATCAGCTTCGCCCGCAATTTCATCACCGAGCTGGACGACTACTGGTGGACTGTAGTCTATCCGGGGGCGGCCATTGTGCTCTTTGTGCTGGGCTGGAATCTTCTGGGGGACGCCTTTCGAGATATTCTCGATCCGCGGATGCGCGGCGGCCGCGCTTGAGGCTCCTTTGATGAGGCGGAAAAGCTGCGCTATCATAGCACCATAGAGCCCGTAGAGCTAGGGAAAGGAAGAGGTGTCCCCTGTGAAGAGAATCTGGATTTGGGTAGGCTTGACGGCGCTGCTGGTCGCCGGCGGCATCTACGTCATCGTCACCAACCCTGGCGGTGGGCCACCGCCCTCCCCGGCCGTGACCCCCTCGGAAGAGAAGAAGCCGCCGGAGTCCCAAGCGATTAAGAACCCCGACACCCTCATCATCGCCGATGCCGGAGACATCGACACCCTCGACCCCGCCTTCGCCTATGATACCAGCAGCGGCTTCATCCTCTTCAATATCTATGAGAATCTGATCAAGTACAAGGGCGCAAGCACGGAGGAGTTCGAGCCCCTCTTGGCCACCGAGGTCCCCAGCCTGGAGAACGGCTTGATCGCTCAACACGACGACGGCTCGGTGACGATCGCCTTTCCCTTAAGAAGTGGGATCAGGTTCCACAACGGGAACGCTCTTACGGCCGAGGACGCCGCCTACAGCTTTCAGCGCCTGCTCCTGCTCGACCGCAGCGGCGGGCCCAGCTGGCTTCTGCTCAGCCCCCTTCTGGGAGTCAACTCCATAGAAGACTACGCCGTGGAGCTGGAGGCCCAGGCGACGGGTAAGACCCCGGAGGAGATCCGCCAGGCGGCGCAGGCCGGCCGCAAGCTGCTAGAGACACTCAGCCCCGCGACCCTAAAGCGCGTCTGCGAAGAGGTAAAGAGCGCTGTCTATGCCAAAGAGGATCGGGTCGTCTTTGAACTTCCCAAGCCCTTCCCGCCTTTTCTCTCCATCCTGGCTCATGGGGGCAGCTGGGCCTCCCTCATCGATAAAGAGTGGGCCGTCCAGCAGGGGGCCTGGAGCGGAGAGTGCTCCGACTGGGTAAGCTTCCACGATCCGCAGAAGGAGAACGATCCCCTCTATGAGAAGACGAACGGCACCGGGCCGTTTAAGCTAGAGAAGTGGGATCGCACCACAAGCGAAGTCTGGCTGATTCGCAACGAGAGCTATTGGCGTGGCCCCGCCCGCATAAAGAGGGTCATCGACAAGAACGTGCGCGAGTGGTCGACCCGCCAGCTCATGTTCATCAACGGCGACGCGGATATTGCCGTCGTACCCCGCCAGTTCGTGGACCAGATCGATGGGGCCAAAGGCGTTCGGCTGATCAAGGGACAGATCAACTTCACGCTCTTGTATCTCTTCTTCAACCAGAAGGTCCGGGCCGAGGGGAACCCTTACATCGGAAGCGGCAAGCTCGATGGAGCGGGCATCCCCCCAGATTTCTTTGCCGATAGGGACGTGCGCCGGGGCTTCGCCTATAGCTTCGACTGGGAGACCTTTCTCACGCAAGCCCTCAAGGGCGAAGCCTTAAAGCCCACCGGCCCCATCCCCCAGGGAGTCCCCTATCACAACCCGGAGAACCCCACCTACGCCCTGGATCTCGCCCAGGCAAAGGAGCATTTCCAGAAGGCCTGGAACGGCCAGCTGTGGGAAGTGGGCTTTAGGCTCTCGGGCGTCTGCGTCGATCCCTGCGAAGGGGCCAGCAAGACGGCCTTTGAGCTCCTAAGGCGCAATCTCCAGAGGGTCAACCCCAAGTTCCAGCTCGATATCGCGGTGGTCCCATGGTCCACTTTTCTAAGCCAGAGCGTACAGGGTACCCCGCCACTCTATCTGAGCGGCTGGCAGGAGGACTACCACGACGCGCACAACTGGGTCTTCCCCATCATGCACAGCCAGGGGACATACTCAGCCTACTTGGGGATTGGCACCCAGTACGACGATCTCATCGAGCAGGGGCTTGCGACTCTAGACCCCCAGAGGCGTCGCGAGATCTACTATGAGCTGCAAAGGCGGGCCTATGAGGACGCCATCGCGCTCTTCCTCGATCAGCCGCTGGGACGCCACTACCAGCAGCGCTGGGTCGGAGGATATTACTACAATCCGCTCCACCCCTTGGATCTTTATGCACTCTACAAGGCCCCGGATGCCCAGCCCAATCTGGAGCTGGCCCGCGCCTTGAGCCTTGAGATCCAGGAGTGGTAAAGGGCACTGAGGGCTACTTGCGGCCATGTGGGCCTACATCCTCCGGCGGCTGATGTTCCTGCCCCTGCTGCTTTTGGGGGTGACGCTGCTGCTCTTCCTCATGCTGGAGCTGCTCGATCCCTATCAGCGCCTGGCGCTCTACATTCAGGACCCCAATCAGCTAAAGGGCGGCAAGGAGCAGCTCGACCGGATGATCGCCAAATATGGCCTTACGGATCCGATGCCGGTGCGCTACGGCCGCTGGCTTAAGAAGCTGATCCGCTTTGACTTCGGCTGGTCGGAGACGGCCAAGGCTCCGGTCAGCGAGGCCTTTGGCAGCCGCTTTCCGGCCACGGCGGAGCTGGCGCTCTATACGATCCCGCTCATCGTCTTTCTCTCCATCTGGCTGGGGGTGCAGGCCGCCGTCCAGCACAATCGCTGGTTCGATCAGCTCATGCGGATCGCTAGTACTACCGGGTATGCTCTCCCGACCTTTGTGCTGGGGATTCTCCTGCTGGCGATCTTCTATGGCCTGCTGGGCCGTTCTTTGAGCGCGGGGCCGTTGGCCGGCTGGTTTCAGCCCGGAAGAGTGAGCTTCTGGGCCCAGGAGGCTATCTCCACTCCAGGATATCATAGCTATACCGGCTTGGTCACCCTGGATGCGCTGCTCAACGGGCGCTTGGATATCTTCTGGGATGGGCTGGGTCATCTGATCCTGCCCGTGCTCACGCTGGCTACCGTGAGCATCGCCGGCTATGCCCGGGTGATGCGCTCGAGCATGCTCGAGACCCTCCGACAAGAGTACGTGACGGTGGCGCGCGCCAAGGGCCTCGCTGAGAGGACGGTGATCTATAAGCACGCGCGGAGAAACGCACTTATCCCCATGGCCACGCTCGTGGCCTATCTCATCATTGGGCTATTGGGAGGCGTGGTCATCACCGAGACGATCTTCAGCTATCCGGGCATCGGCTCCTGGGCCGCTCAAGCGGCCCTCAGTCTCGACATCTCGGCCGTGCTCTTCTTTCTCACCTTCAGCGTCTTCTCCGTAGTGCTGGCCAATCTGGCCGTGGATCTCATCTACCCGGTGCTCGATCCTAGGGTGAGGCTGACGTAACGTGGAATTGGGTGGGGCGGAGCGGAGGAAGCGGCTGCTGTGGGGGCTTGGGAGTGTGGGACGTCGGCTGCTTGGGACGCCCACGGCGGCTCTGGGGCTGCTGATCCTTGCGTCCTTTGCGCTGGTGGCCCTCGGGGCACCGGTGCTGGCCCCGCCAGAGCCGGGTCGCAATCCCTATGAGATCCCCCAGCGCGAGATCGTACGGCCCTTCCGCCCACCTGCGGGCGGGGACGCCTACGGAGCCACACCCACCCCGCCGGGCCGAAACCACCCCTTGGGCACCACGCAGGATCAGTACGATCTCTTCTACGGGCTTGTGTGGGGGACGCGTCTGGCCTTTCGCTTGGGGATCATTGTGGTGGTTAGCACGCTGCTGATCGGCCTCACCGTTGGGAGCCTCTCGGGGTACTTCGGCGGCTGGATCGACGAGATCCTGCAGCGCCTCGTAGAGGTCTTCTTAGTCTTCCCCTTTCTCATCTCCGCGCTGGTGCTCACGACGCTTCTGGGCAAGGGCCTCAACAACATCATGATTGCCTTCATCGTCTTTGGCTGGCCCGGCTATGCCCGGCTGATCCGGGGCGAAGTCCTGCACGTCAAGGAGAATCTCTATGTGGAAGCGGCACGGGCGGCGGGAGCCGGGCCGGGGCGCATCATCTTTCGCCATCTACTGCCCAACGCCGTCTATCCGGTGCTGGTGCTGGCCTCGCTGGACATCGGCTCCATCGTACTGGGCGCGGCCGCCATCAGCTTCTTAGGGCTGGGCACCCCCGGCTATGCTGACTGGGGAAACCTCATCAATATGGCGCGACCCTGGATCATCCAGGCCTATGGACCTCCTCTAGCCTACTGGTATACTTTTGTATTCCCCGGCGCCTCCATCGTGCTCTTTGTGCTGGGCTGGAATCTTCTGGGGGACGCCTTTCGAGATATTCTCGATCCGCGGATGCGGGGAGCACGCAGCTGAAGCCACTTTCAGCGCTCAGCTGGCCCACTAGCAGCTCGGGGAGGGAATTCTGTCTCCTCGGCCGGGGGCGGCAGGGCGCACCTCTCTCTCACCCGAGTCTTCTTGAGGACAGACCGACTCGTCTTCGCCGGGCCGCCTGAGACCTTCAGCCCAGATGTCTTCCCCATTACAGTGGATCAGCAACCTATGGCTATGAAGATCAATCGATCCTACGTCTACGGCAGCTTCATCCGAGCGTCGCAGGGGGCCGGCACGAGGCTCGCCCAGGTGCTGGAACAGCTTATGGCGGAAACCCAAGGTCGCTCCTACCAGAAGGGCGAGGTCATCTACCAGCCGGGCGACCACGACGATTCGCTCTACTACATCCAGTCGGGGAAGGTCAAGCTGGCGTATCTGGACGAGAGCGGCCGCAAGCTCACGCTCACTATCCTGGGGGAGGGAGAGCTCTTCGGTGAGATGGTGCTCATCGGCCGAAGCCAGCGGGAGCTCCTCGCCCAGGTCCTGCAAGATGCCGTCATCTACGGCATCGAGCGGATACGGTTCTTAGAGCTTTTAAGAGGGGACCCGGAGCTGGCCTTAGAAGTCATAGAGCTCTTTGGACGGCGCACCCGCGAGATCGAAAACAAATTAGAAGATCTGGTCTTCAAAGATATTCCAACTAGGCTCTCGCGCCAGATCTTAAGACTCATTGAGGAGCACGGCGTTCAGACCGGCGAGGGCATTCAAATAGATTTTAAGATCACGCATAAGGAGCTGGCGGATCTGATCGGCAGCGCCCGCGAGAACACCACCAGTGCGCTCAACCGCCTGGCCAAAGAGGGCATCTTAGACAAGAAGCGCTACCGCATCATCGTCAAAGATCAAGCACGCCTGAAGAAGAAGAGCGAGAGCGGAAGTTGAACCCCTGGCAGCGCTCGACTATCATCTGGGGGATGATCCGTCGAGCGCTGCAGGGCGTGATACGTCTCTATCAGGGGCTGATCTCGCCTCTCTTCGGGCCGTCGTGTCGCTTCTATCCCAGCTGTTCGGAGTACGCCCGACAAGCGATCGCAAAGCATGGGGCTCTAAGAGGCAGTTGGCTGGCCGTCAAGCGTCTGATGAGGTGCCACCCCTGGCATCCGGGCGGAGTGGATCCCGTGCCCTAAGATCGAGCATGAGCATGCACCCCCGAGGAATGAAGGCCACCCACACGGAGGAGCGCTTCCGGCTCGTCTCAAGCCTTCGGCCCAGAGGCGACCAGCCCAGGGCCATTCGCGCACTGACAGAGGGCCTCGAAGCCGGTCTGAGATACCAGATGCTTCTAGGCGTCACCGGCAGCGGAAAGACCTTCACCATCGCCAACGTCATCCAGAACGCTGGGCGCCCCACCCTCGTCATCTCTCACAACAAGACTTTAGCCGCCCAGCTGTGCCACGAGTTTAGAGAGTTCTTCCCCGAAAACGCCGTGCACTACTTCGTCAGCTATTATGATTATTACCAGCCTGAGGCGTATATCCCGCAGACGGACACGTATATCGAAAAGGACGCCTCCATCAACGACGAGATAGATCGCTTAAGACACGCGGCCACCAGTGCCCTCTTGGAACGGCGGGATGTGATCATCGTGGCCAGCGTCTCGTGCATCTACGGCCTGGGCACCCCGGAAGACTATCAGGCCATGACGCTCACCCTCCGGCGCGGTGAGGTACAAGAGCGCGACGAGATCTTGAGGCGTCTTGTAGAGCTGCAATATGAGCGCAACGACATCGGCTTTGGCCGCGGGACTTTTCGAGTGCGCGGCGATACCCTGGAGCTCATCCCAGCTTATAACGAGAACGTCATCCGCATCGAGTTCTTCGACGACGAGATCGAAGAGATCACGGAGCTCGATGCCATCACAGGCAAGCTCTTGGGTGAACGCGCGCAGATCACGATCTATCCGGCGAGTCATTTCATCACCCCCCAAGAGAAGCTTAAGCGGGCTATCTCGGCCATCGAGGCCGAACTGGAAGAACGCCTCGAATACTTCCGTAAGCGCGGCAAATGGCTCGAAGCTCAGAGATTGGAGCAGCGCACGCGCTATGATCTGGAGATGCTGCGCGAGCTGGGCTACTGCCACGGCATTGAGAATTATGCCCGGCATCTCTCGGGACGTCCGGCGGGCTCGCGCCCTTATACTCTCATTGATTATTTCCCAAAAGATTTTTTGATGATCATCGATGAGTCACATCAGACTATCCCGCAACTCCACGGCATGTACAACGGCGACCGCTCTCGAAAGGAGACGCTCATCGAGTACGGCTTCCGCTTGCCTTCAGCGGCCGACAACCGCCCGCTCAAATTTGAAGAATTCGAGTCGCTCGTCCATCAAGCCATCTTCATGTCGGCCACACCCGGCCCCTATGAACTCCAAAAGAGCCAGAGGATCGTAGAGCAGATCGTGCGCCCTACGGGTCTGGTCGACCCTGAAGTGATTGTACGCCCGGTGAAAGGCCAGATCGACGATCTCATCGGCGAAATCCGCGAGGCAGTGGAGCGAGGCGAGCGCGTGCTCATCACCACCCTCACGAAGAAGATGGCCGAAGATCTTACAGATTATCTCATCGAGCTGGGCATTAAAGCACGCTATCTGCATTCCGACATTGAGACGCTGGAGCGCGTGGATATCTTGAGGGATTTGAGGCTGGGCGAGTTCGACGTGCTGGTGGGCATCAATCTGCTTAGGGAAGGGCTCGATCTGCCCGAGGTTTCGCTGGTGGCCATTCTCGATGCGGACAAGGAGGGCTTCTTGCGCTCGGAGACTTCTTTGATTCAGACGATTGGGCGGGCGGCCCGTCACGTGCGCGGCCGAGTCATCCTCTATGCGGATGAGATGACAGGCTCGATGGAGCGGGCGCTTGAGGAGACGGCGCGGCGCAGGAGAATTCAGCTGGAGTACAACGAGAGGCACGGCATCACGCCGGAGACAATCAAGAAGGCTATCAAGGAGTTCATGCCGGAGCTTGGGCGCGAGAAGAGAACCAAAGCGAAGAGGTCGGAAAGGCTCTCGCTCAAGGAGCTGGCGGATTTAATTAAAGAGCTGGAGGCAGAGATGTTTGCGGCCGCCAAGCGGCTGGAGTTCGAAAGAGCCGCCAAGCTCCGTGATGAGATCCAAGAGCTGCGCAAAGGGCTCTTGGAGTCTCCAGCGGGCGTAGGTTGATGCTTTCAAACTTGCAGTCGCCGGCGCCAAGCCCTATGCTTTCAAAGATGATCAACAAATTTTCAACGGAGCTTCTCGACCGGGTTCTAGCCGAAGACCGGCAGAGGCAGGAGCAGAGAAGACAGGAGGCACTCGCCCGAATCATCGAGGCTTTAGAGGAACTCTCCAGCCGGTTCCCCTTTGATGAAGCCTATATCTTCGGCTCTTTAGTCAAGCCCTATCGGTTCTTTGAGGGTTCGGACATGGACATTGCCTTTGTCGGCTTAGCCGATGAGCACTTCTTCAAAGCCGCAGCTTTTCTCTCACAGGCCGTTGATCTGGACGTGGACGTCCTCGAGCTGGAAGGGCACCCTCTGAAAGCGCAGATCCTCAAAGAGGGACTCCGGTGGAAGAGGGAAAGCTAAGCATCCTGAGGTCGGCCCTAGAGGCTCAGCGCCAGGAGATCGAGCGCATCTATGCCAAGATCGAGCAGAGAAGGGGCAAAGCAGATCCCGCTTATCTAGAGAGCCTGGCCTATCAGCTCCATAATCTCTACTCGGCTTTTGAGGATCTATTCAAGATCATTGCGGACACCTTCGAGAACCGCGTCGAGGAACGGGCACGCTATCACCGGGAGCTGCTCCGGCGCATGAAGATCCCTCTTGAGGGGATCAGGCCCGCGCTGCTCTCAGAAGAGAGCTATACCCTGCTCGATTCACTGAGGGCCTTTCGACATTTCTTCCGCCACGCCTACGGGGTAGAGCTTGACCCCAAAAAGATAAGGATCGTACTGGAAGACGCCTTAGAGCTTAGAAGGCTCTACTCTAAAGAGCTGGAGCGCTTTCTGGAGCAGCTCAGGCCCTAGATTTTACTGCGCCAGTCGTTCGAGCTCTTCCCGGCGGAGGAGGACAAACTGTCGACCTTTGCGCTTGATGATGCCCCTCTGCTTGAGGGGCCGCAGCAGAGTGGATACGGTCTCGGGAATGGTTCCGATCCGCTCGGCGAGTTCTTCGTTCGTCAAGAGCCTCATGATCTTCATCGATCCATCATCTCCAGCTTTCCCATAGTGATCGACCAGGTTCAAGAGTTCCCGCGCGAGCCGTTGGGGCAACGATAACTCGATCAATCCCATAATCTTGCTCAGCAATTGAGTCCCGTATTCGGCCAGCTTTTGCACCACCGCTTGGGAGAAGGGCTTTGATTCTTTCAAAAGTTGAACAAGCTCCTGTCGAGGTATCCCGATGAGGAGGGCATCTTGGAGAACGCACGCGGAAGTGATGTAACTCTGGTGGTGGGCGAGTATTTCCACTATGCCAAAGATATCGCCGGCGCGCAGTGTCAGCAAGCATAGCGCTCCCCCGCGCCTGATGCGTTTGAAGAGCTTAACCTCTCCCTCCAATAGGAAGAAACACTCCAGGGCTGAGTCTCCCTCTTCATAGATGCAGCTACCCGTTGACCGACGGATCACTCTTACGATGTTCTGGAGTTTTCGGATCAGT
>JBBIOR010000020.1:0-31766 GCA_037443265.1 Candidatus Fraserbacteria bacterium
TCGACGGTGTGCCCAGCGGTGACCTGGGTCTTTTCATCCAAGGCGTGGACAATGAGATGTCTGGCAACAAGAGGGGTGATCTCTGCCCTTCTGACTACCCTTGGCCGCCGGATTTCATCAAGAAGCCCTAGATGAAAACGCTGCTGGGTTCTGCCCTGGCTGCCTTGGTCTTGCTCGCTCCCAGTGCGCTAGCCACCCCAAGCCTCTCCTTAAGCGGGATCTTCCTGGGCGAGCCCGATATCTTCATTCCCGCCTGGGAGTGAGCGTTGAGTTCCCCTTCACCCGCTCTGGGCTTGCGGGCGCAGCTCTTTTTCTGTCCGGCAGCTGGGATCTCAGCATGGGCGTAGCCCGGCCGCTCTCCTCCCGCTGGACGCTCGATTCCTCCAGCCACAGTATGCCGCCGGTTTCACCCTTAGCTTCTAGGTAAGACCAGGGCTTGAAGGCTTCCATTCCTCGCTGTAAAGTGAAAACCATCATGAGGACCGGCATTGGAGGTAGGCCTTGTTCTTCCCATTAAGAGACTATCGCCCCAGCGGATCGTTCCCCCTGATCACGGTGGCGGTGATCGCCATCGACGTGCTCGTGTATCTCTATCAGGCGCTCATCTTGGGCAATCAGCCGTCTCCTTATCGAATACGGGTAGGCCTTCGGGTCGAGACACTCTCGATGGAAGAGCTCTTCCTCTTCACGTATGGAATCACGCCCTGTGAGATCTTGGGCCGCTGCGAGCCGTTCCCACCGGTGAGTTTTCCTCTCTGGATCACCTTCTTCACCTCCATGTTCCTCCACGGAGGCCTGCTCCATCTGGCAGGCAACCTGTGGTTCCTTTGGATCTTTGGGGACAACGTAGAAGACGCCATGGGCAAGGTGCGCTTTGCGTTCTTTTATGTGCTGTCGGGATTGGCGGCGGCCCTCGCCCAGATGCTATCCGCGCCCGACAGCTCCATCCCTATGGTCGGGGCCAGCGGGGCCATCTCCGGCGTGCTCGGGGCGTATCTCGTGCTCTATCCCCAGGGGCGCGTGCTCACCCTCGTCTGGTTCCTCTATTTTATTCGCTTTGTGGAGATGCCTGCCCTCATATACCTGGGCCTCTGGTTCTTATTGCAGCTGGTGAGCGCCTCTTTGGGGGGCTCCTTAGGCGGCGGGGTCGCCTGGATGGCTCACATCGGAGGATTTCTAGCCGGAGTCCTGCTGGTCCGTATCTTCACTCGCCCTTCTTATAGTATTCAGCGTTGATCTGGGCGAAGTGCTTCCATTGCTCGGGAAGATCCTCTTCAGGGTAGATGGCCTCGACCGGGCAGACGGCCGCACAGGCCCCGCAGTTGATGCACGTCTGCGGGTCGATGTAGAGCTGAGGGACGCTCGCGAATTCTGGTTCATCCTGACGCGGATGGATGCAGTCAACCGGACAGACTTGGACGCATTCACCAGATTTGGTGTTGACGCACGGCTGAGCGATGACGAATGCCACAATTCTCTCCTCCTTGTGGCCCGGAGTATAGCCGATACCCAGCTGCATCGCAATTTCCTCTTGCCCTCCTTGCAGCCCTGCTCGTAGAATGAAGAGCCATGCGCGCTGGCTTGGGGAGTCGTAGGAGATTTCTCTATCGCGTCTCCCTTTACAGTCTGGCCCCCTTGGTGGGGTTGTACGTCTTCTGGGCTCACACGAGTCTGGAGGGGCGCCTGCTGGGTCTATCGGGCCTGGGCGTGGGTACGCTTGCGCTCTATCTGCTCTTCGCGCGCCTAAAGGACCCTGGGAGCGCGATTCGTTATGCGCTGCGTCCTGTGCCCATCGTCTTAAAGCTGCTGGAGCGCTGGCAGCCCCAGCCTGCGCGAGATCCCTTTAGGCTACAAGACTCGTTACGTTCTTTCTTGAGGGAGGCCCTTCCCGATGTGACCATCGAAGAGCGTCACGCCGCTCAAGGCGAGCACATCGCGCTGTCCGTCGGGGAAGAAGTGCTCATTTATCTGGCCCCTTCGTCCCTCCAAGACATCGAGTCTCTGCGGGAGATCTTAGAGGAGCTACGCACTCCCCTACGCGAGGAGCCCTTGTTGATTGTGTATTTCGATGCCGGGGAGATGTCCGCTTGGGCGACTCAGTTGGCCGAGAGCATGTCACGCGCGCGGCTTCTGGTCAAGCGCTCATGAGCCGGGCGTAGGCAGCTTGCGGAAGATAAGATCCACCAAGAAGAGCGCTAGGGCCAAGAGGGCCAGGGTCTGCCAGATGTCGCGCCAGAACCAGGCGCGACCGCGCAGAAGAGGAGCCAATCCTTCAAGGTTTTCTAAATATTCCCCTCGGGTCTCGTAAGAGAGGCGCGTAAGTAGCTCTTGGTTTACTCCTATCCGACGATACTCAGCAGCGTAGGGGATGCTGATGGCCTCTTGCACCCATCCCAAAGATTCCTCACCCACGCTGAGCAGATAGACTCCTTCTGTGAGATCCGGCACGCTCGCCTGATAGCGTCCGGGAGCGACCTGCTCGAAAGTGAGTGCTTGGGGCTCGGAGTCGGGAGCGCTCAGGCGGCCCTCCAGAGAGAGGAGATCGAGCCAGCGGCCGTCGCGCGCCGCCTCGGCCGTCACCCGGAGAAGAGAGCCCTCCAGCTCGGTCTGTAGAGTCAGCTCCTTAGGCGCAAGCGGAGCGTCGCTGTAGACTCGGCTCAGCAGCTCCGCTGCCAGCGTGCCCAGGCCCTCCCAACTGAGCCAGCGCCCAAGGCCCTCATCACTAAAGCTCGTGTTGAGCACAAGCACCTTGCCCAAGCCGTAGCGCCAGTGGCTGACCAGCGGATCCGCCTGAGCATCCTCAGCTCTAATTTGAAGGAGCGTCTGGGCCATCGGCTTCTCAAACGTGAGCACATACCCATCCACAGGAGGAATCGCCCTGGGGTCGACCTGGCGAAGCTCAAAGGCGTAAGGGCCGGGCACGACGGGTACCGGTCCTTTGATCCAGCGGGCTCGCTCCAGGCGGATCACCTCCTCCAGGGTGATCTGCGGCAGATCTTTTGCGTCCTTCACCTCGTATTTGATGCCCTGGCCTACCTCGGCCAGCCGCCAGAGAAATTCAATATCTGCCTGGGCACCGATGGCAATCGCAGAGGCCGTGATCGTGCTCTGGGCGATCTCGCGGAAGATCCTCTCGAAATCGCGCCCCTCTCGCGCGACCTTCCCGTCGGAGAAGACGAGAATGTGCTTGACGCGGGCGCGCACTTTCTGAAGAGAGGCTACCGCATCGCGCAGAGCATTGTAGACGTCCGTGCCGCCGTTGGCGGAGAGCCCTTCGATCTTCCTGCGGATATCGCCCTTGCGACTGCGGACGGGCTCCAGAGGGACGAGCCATTGATAGGTGGAATCGAAGGCGATGAGGCCGAGGAGATTGCGCGCATCCAGTTTATCGACGGCCGCGATGGCTGCCTGCTTAAGGAGTTCGATCTTGGGCTGTGTGCCTGCGATTTCGCCCATGCTGCCGCTCTTGTCCAGCAGCATCACCAGAGCGAGAGCCGGGCGCTGGAGCTCCTCTGGGCCTTCGTAGGTGACGGGCAGAAGCCTCTCCAGCTGGCGATCATAAAACTCCTCGACGGCTCTTCTCCCTTGGATGAGCCAGAGCCCGCCGCCCAGATCTTGCACGTAATGCGTGAGATTCGCGATCTGGCTGCGGCTGAGCTCTTTGAGAGGAACGTCATCCAGGATCACGGCGCGGTAGGAGAGCAGCGAGGTCGGCGTGGGGGCGAACGCCCGCAGCGAGACCCGCGCGTACACATGGCCGGCACTGCTGAGCATCCGTTCCAGCGGCGAGGGGCCTTTCAAATCCGCTTCGACGAGCAAGATGCGCGGACCCCCCACGGCTTCCACTAGGGCTCGATAGACGTTGTTCTGGAGGATGGCGTCATCGGGAGCGATCAGCTCTGCGCGATACTCATGGAGGCCAGGCTGCTCCAGCTCATCTCTCTGCTCGAAGAAGTTGAGGCCCGCCTGTAATGTGAGCTCTTGACTGGCGATGAGCGTCTCGTCGCGATAGACCAGCAGGCGTGCCAGGCTTGGCCGTGAGGCATAGATTACGCTTTGGAAGGCGAACGGGAGCCCTAAGGCCACCTCGCGCGGGACCCGCACGTCTTGTATCGAAAATTCTGTAGCCGGCGCCTCCATAGCCATCGTGAAGATGGGCACGCCTTCCCGAGCAGCTCTCCTTGTGGCAGTCGCGAGCGCCCCCTGGGTAGGCTGGCCGTCGGAGAGCAGCACGATCGTCTTCGTCCCATCTTGAGGGAAAGTGGCTAAGGCCAGTTCGATCGCCGCGGCCAGATCCGTCGCTTCGCCCCCTAGGGTGGTGTGCAGCTCTTCGAGGTTGAGTGAGGGCGCGAAAGGTGCCTCAACGAAGGGCTGCTCTGCGAAGACGATCACGCCGTATTGTGTGCGAGGCTGAGGAGAAGCCCAGCGGTTTAGGCGCTCAAGAAAATCGGGCGAAAGCGCGGCGCGCGTGCTCTGCGATATATCTACGAGAAAATAGACGTAATGGTTCTCCGCGCGGCTTTTCATCTGCGGTCCGGCCCAGGCCAGAACGAGGAGCGCGATGGCTCCAACCCGGAGCCAGATCGCCAGGCGGTCTGTGAGGGTCTTCCCTCGTAGCTCGCTTCTCCTTAAGGCCAGATACCCCAGCGGAATGAGAAGCCAAAGCAGCAGCCAGGGCGCAAGGAAGCGAATCACCGTCTCCTCCTCGGCCTGGGCTGCCTGCTGCGCTCGAAGAGCGGCCAGCGCTCAAAGTAGAAGAGTTCGAGCCATAGCAGTCCGATCGCCGCGGCCAGAAAGTACGGCCAGAGTGCACGGGCCGCGCGCAACTGGCCCTCTAAGCTCCTCTCGGCGGATGGCGCGGGGTGAGCCAGGGGTGGAGCTTTTCTCTGGGAGGTCCAGCGGGACTCTTCCGGCGGCGGGTTGGCCGCAAAGAGCTTTTCAATCCCACCGGAGACCACCTCATAGAAGCCCGGCTGCTCCAGATGCCCGCAAGAGGAAGTTTTTATCGCCTGGCAGGAGCGCCCGGCCGGATCGATCACTTCGACAGAATCTGCAAAGCCGCTCAGGGGCAGCTCCCCTCCGACGTCTAAATTCGTCTCCTCCTCTGCTCTTGGAGCCAGCCAAGAGAGGAGTCGGTGCATCAAGATCGGGAAATCCAGAGAGATCCCCAGATTGGAAGCCGCAAGATCCACGCCCAAATACGCCAAGCGCAGCCCCCTGGTCTCATAGAGATACAAGAGGGGAATCTCGCCAGCCGTGATCAACACTTGGCCTTGGGGGTCCACTTGAGCCCGCGGAACTCTCAAGAGACGCCAGTCCTTTGGGTTGATCCCCCCCAGCAGGGGATGATTCACTCTGGCCTCCACGCTCAGGCTTTCCGCTTCGATCTCATCGTTCCACGCCACCCAGGGAGGCAGAGCGGAGTGGATCAATAAGAACCTCCCGGCCACGGGAGCGGCGAGCCCTCCTTGATGGACCACCATCAGATCCAGCTCGTTGGCTGAGGCATCCGCGGTGCGCTGCCAGCTGAGATCTACGCTTCCCAGGAGCCGGAAGAACCTCTCCAGATAGAAATTCCGCTCGCCTAAGAAGAGCACCTTCCAGGGTCGGGGTCGGGGCAGCGCAGCGTATCGAATATTATCCTCAGCCCAATCGTCTGAACTGCCTTCCAGCTGAGCCACGAACCGCGAGAAAGATGGACCCTCATGGCGGAAGGCCAAGGCTGAGATGCGCTCAGGCTGAAGAAGAAGGGCCCTCTCTTCAATGATTTGTCCATCCGCCGTGATGCGCAGCTGGACATTTCGTGGCTGCCGGCCTGAGTTCCACAGCTCCAGGAATAGATCATAAGAGCGGCCGTCGGGCTGCTCTCGGACTCCAAAGCGGGTAATAGCTAAGTTCTCGCGCTCGGTGGCTCCGACGAGCCGGACCTCCCAACCCCACTGCTCTGGACTCTCGGCCGGCGGCTGATCTGTCAAGAAGACGACCCGGTCGAAGCCTTGAGGGGATTGGCTCTGCAGCAGGCTCAAAAGATCATCCAGTTTGGCATCGCCCTGGAACGTAGCCTCAAACTGGGCGAGCAGTCGTTCGATCTGTCCATGGTCGTGGGTGGGCGGCGCAAGCAGCGTGCTATGGGCTTGGGCGCCAATCAGGGTCACCTGGGCTGCCGGGTTGGCGCGCAAGATCTGGAGGGCTTCTTGGGCAGCCTGCTGGGCGAGCGTCGGGCCATCGGGGCTTTTGCGGGCCCGCATGCTGGCGCTTTTGTCTATCACCAAGGCCAGCGACTGGACGCCGCCCGCGCGCGTGTAGATCACCGGCTGAGCCAGTCCCAAGACGAGAGCCGCTAGGGCCAAGAGCTGCAAGAGGAGGCCAAAGAGTCCCCTCCAGCGTAGTCGCAGGGCGCTCTTAGGGTTCTGCTCCATCCCGCGCCAGAGCCATAGAGACGAGACGGGGACGAGGCGCGCTTGTCGCTTGAGAAAATAGATCACAGCCACAGGCGCTCCCAAGCTGAGCAGCCCCAGGGCCCAACTCGCCAGCAAGATCATTGCAGAAGTGCCCCCTCTCGCAACGTCTTAAGCACCGTCTCCTCCAATGGAACTCCCGACGAGAGGCGGAAATAGCGCAGATCGTGACGCAGGCAGAACTCCTCCAGCCGCCGGCAGTACTCCGAAAGATTCTGGGTATATTGTCGCAGGGCCTCCTTCCCCACGTAGATGGCCAGCTCCTTTTGATCTTCAATGTTCTTTAGGTGTAGCTCGCCGCCCAGCTTGGGCAAAAGATCCTCCGGTGCCAAAAGGTGCAGCACAATGACGCTGTGGCCGCGGTAGAGCAGCCGCGCCAGCCCCTCCTCAAAGCCGTCTTCGCTCAGCATATCGCTGATGATGACACAGAGTCCGCTCTCACGTCGAATGCGGGTGAATCGTCTAAGAGACTCGTTGATGGAGGTCTCCCCGGCCGGTTGGATCTCCTGCAAGAAGCGAAAGATTTCGAAGATCTGGCGATGCCCACCCTTGGGGGCAATCCCACGGCAAAGATCCCTGGCAAAGGGGAAGATCCCCACGCGATTTAAGTCTTTCAAGCCCAAATAGGCCAGGGCTCCCGCCAGCTGGGCGGCGTACCAGAGCTTCTGTCCGATCTCCATGGAGCGGCTGATGTCTAAAAATAAATAAATGGGCACATCTTCCTCGCGGGTGAAGACTTTGATGAATAGGCGGTTCAGGCGCCCATAGAGGTTCCAATCGACGTAGCGCAGATCTTCTCCGGGGTAATACTCTTTGTACTCGGCGAACTCTAAGCTCATGCCGGCCCGTGGAGTGAGCCGCCGTCCCATGAGCGTGCCGTGAAACCGCCCGCGCACGACGAGCTTGAGATTCTCCAGTCTCTTGAGGAACTCTGGAGTGAGCAGGATGGCCATCTAGACCTCAGGCGTTCTTTCCAGCACTTGCTGGAGGATCTCCTCGACGGCGATCCCCTCGGCCTCGCCCCGGAAGTTTCGAATGAGGCGATGGCGCAGCGCGGGCAGAAAGACTTGATGGATATCTTCGGCTCGAACGTTGAGCTGACCTTCCAAGAAGGCATTGGCTTTCGCTCCCCACAGCAGGGCGATGCCTGCCCGGGGACTGGCCCCGTACTCCACGTAGTCGCGCACGAGCGGGGGTGTGCCCTCGGCCTGCGGATGAGTGGCCGCCACAAGGCGCACAATGTAATGCCTCAAGGGCTCGGCAATCGGGATCTGAGAGACGAGCTGGCGGGCTTCTAAGAGCTCCTCACGGGTGAAGATCCTAGCTGCGGGCAAGGCGCCCTCGAGGGCGCTACGCACCAGGATCTCATCCAGCTCGTCCGCAGACGGATAGTTCAAGAGGAGCTTGAAGAAGAAGCGATCGACTTGGGCTTCCGGGAGCGGGTACGTGCCCTCCATCTCGATGGGGTTTTGAGTCGCCAGCACCATGAAGGGATCTTCCAAGGAGTACGTCCGCCCGCCGACGGTAACACTCTTCTCTTGCATGGCCTCAAGGAGTGCCGATTGGGTCTTGGGCGTGGCCCGGTTTATTTCATCGGCCAGGATGATATGGGCGAAGATCGGCCCCTGGGTGAACTCGAAGTAGCGCCGGCCGCTCTCGTCCTCCATGATGATGTTCGTGCCCAAAATGTCCGCAGGCATAAGATCCGGCGTGAACTGGATGCGCGCGAATTTTAAGCCTAAAAGATGCCCCAGCGTCCGCACCAGCAGCGTCTTGCCCAGCCCCGGCACGCCCTCCAGCAGCACGTGCCCGCCACATAAGAGGCAGATGAGCACCCCTCGAATGGTCTCTTGATGGCCGACGATCACCCGCTGGATCTCACGTGTGAGCCTTTGAAAAGCCTCTTGACTTCTGGCGAGTCGCTCTTCGAGGAGCATCTACTCCTCACTCCCAATCGCGAGGAAATACGCGCGCACCAGCGCACGCAATTCGGGAGGAAGACTTCTAAGCTCAAGCAGAGCTTCGACCTGTGGGAGACTCACCCGCAAGATCGGCGTGCCATCCGGCTGCTGCCCGATGAGGTCCACTGGGATGCCTTGGGTGAGCAGTCTCGCGAGCACCTGGGCGTCTTTTGGCAGCAGGGCCGAGTGAATGGGCAACTCCGTCTGGGTCGGCAAGGGCTGCTTTCCCGAGGCGGCGGTCTTGGAGCCGGGCTCCTCCCCCACGCCACTGCCGGAGCTGGGCGAAGAACTCTGGCGGAGATCATCTCCCGTGGGCTTGCCTTCGGAGGGCTCGCCAGCCGAGGCTGCCTCTGCACCCCCCTCTGATGAATTCTCACCCCCACTCGATTCGCCCGATGCCGAGGAGTTGTTCTGCTCTCCTTCGGCCTGCCCCGAGGAAGAAGCGTTGGCTTGATCGCTCGGCTGGGCTTGGGCTTCATCTTTTCCGGAGGGCGCAGAGCCTCCCTGAGGGGGATTAGCTGCCTCCTCTGTTGAGGAGGATGAGCCGGGGCCTGAGCGATCCTCGGGTTCTGCTGATTGGGGATCGGCCCCTCCTGACAGGGCCCGCTCGAGCTGCTGGCGGGCCTCTTCGAGGGCGCGTTGCAGTTCCTCCCGGCCCGAAGGCGCAAGGAGCCTCTCCAGCTCCGAGGAGGGCACCTGTTCGGACAAGCGCGCCAGCTGAGCGTGCACCTGCTCGGGGGTTAGCTCTCCGCTCTTAAGCCCTCCCTGCAGCTCACGCAGCGCTTCAGCTAGGGCCGCGGCCGGGCTTGCGCGACCGCTCTTCTGCCCTGCGGCTTGCTCCTGCGCTTCAGATTCAGATCCGGATGTCGTCGTCTCCCTTGGGGCTGGGTTCGACGGATCCGGCCGGGCGGAAGTCATCGCCGAGCCGAAGGGAAGCCCGGCTAGAGGCAAGGGCGGTACCCCCGAGAGCCAGAGCAGAGAGGCCGCGAGCGTTGCGACCCCCAAGACGCCTAGAAGGAGCCAGGCCCTCCGTTCTGATCGGGGGACGGGTAGAGCCCGGGCAGGGTCAAGCGAGAGGTCCTGAGTCTTTCGATAGAGGGCTTCCAAAAAATCTTCAGCTCCTCCTGCCCGGCGCAGCTCATAGATGGTGGTGAGCTTCTCGCCCAGTCCGAACGCGCGATCCACCCGATAGAGATCTTCCTGGAGGGCCACGGAGCGCCGGTAGCCGAGGCGCGCCCCATAGAGCAAGCTCACGAGATTCAACAAGACAAGGAGCGACCAGGGCACCCTCTCCGGCCATCCCAGAGAGACGGCGCCTATATAAACCAGTGTGATCGCCAGCGACACGGTTGCGCCCCATCTGAGGCCCCGAAGCGCGTTGAGCCACCGTCGGCGCCGGATCACCTCACGCTCGATGGCCAGGTAAGTGTCCATTCGTCCTCCCTTCTTGGGGGCGGCGAGTCCAAAGGGCCAACATCAGCCCGACGCCGGCCCATAAGAGATAGAAGCTTACATACGGCCAGGGAGCCATTTCGGCCAGAAGCGCCATGAGCGGCCAGTAGGCATTCAGGAACTGAAAGCCGGGCACGAAGAAGCTTGCGGCCAAATACAGGAAGAAGCCGAGATATTTTAGGTTGAATTGAAAGATCTCCGAGCGCTGGGTGAGAGCCAGACCCCAGCCGAAGAGTCCTAACACAAAACCGACGAGGCCCAAGTGCAGAAGAATCGCGATGCTCAGCAGCGGGCTGAGCGAATGGGCCAGGGTGAAAACCAACCAGTAGGGGAAGGTGAGCACCAGCGCCAGCAGCGCACGCAAGAGAAGATGGAGCAGCTGGCCCGGCCAGGTCAGGCGACGTTCCCACTCGACCTCCGCCTGTCCCAGCGTCATGGCCACAATTCCGTAGATCATAAGAAAGAGTAGGGAGAAGACCGCAGCGCCGTTCGCTGGGGAGGCTTGGAGTTCGCCGATGCGCTGGGTGCCCGGCAGGAACACCAGCAGCAGCAGCCCTGCAAGCAACACAAAGGCCATGTACGTCGACCACGTGGACGAATCGAACCAGAATGCTCCATCGACTCGCAGCGGCCATGGGATTCGGCTCATCCGCGGCTCCTCGACATCCCTTCGATCACCAGTAGCTTGAGTGTCCAGCGATGCTCACTCGGCTGTCGCTCGAGGCTCTCCTGTTTAGCCCAAGCGAGCAGTGCCCATGGGGGGTCTCTCCCTTCTAGCTCCGCTTGGGCTTGGGCATAGAGCTTCTGTTTGGCCTGTCCTTCAAGGTTGGTCATGGGGGTCCGTCCCATCTCCACCGGCCAGCTGCCGGATCCTCGGTCACCCAGAAACACCTCGCGCGCTGCACCCGCAGGGAGATCGCCCAGCGCATAATAGATCCCCCGCCGCAGCAAGACGGCTTCCTCGAGGGTCCAAGGGCTTTGATTATACACCCGGACAAGCGGGGCTCTGACACCCTGCGCCTCGTCCATCTCAATCTGAACGGGAAGGGACACCAGTTCCTCCATATAAAGATGCTCTGGCTGATAGGCGGATAAGGGCAAGGGCCAGAAGGCCATCTGAGCGCGGGTTCTCTGCATAACGAGCGTCACGCTGGCCTCTTCCAGAGGCAAGAGGAGCGCATCGCGGCCCACAGTCCACGTCGGAGTCATTCTCCGTTTGGCGATGACGCTGTACCAACTCTGCGAGAGGGCCCACGGAGTCTGATCCGTCCCCCAGATGAGGCCCACTTCCAGAGATTGGAGCCGACTGGTGAGCTCCGGCTTCTCGAGGTAGCCCACAAGGATGCCAGAGCTGAGCAGAGCCCAGCTGAGGAGGAGCAGAAGAACCCGCCAGCCTCGGCCCTCTCCGCGGCCTGCCCCCTCTATCCAGTGGCGGAGCATCCAGAGGCTGAGAAGCCCAAACCCCCCGACATACAGGGCCAGCAACCCCCCCATCAGAGGGGCGGAAGGGTAGCGGAGCTCCCTCTGGTGGAACAGCTCAGGTCCCAGAGTCGAAGGCGGCGGGATCTCCGTGCGCTCGGGGATGAGTCTCTGCCAAGGGGTGGTCACCCGCAGGTTGATCAAATCGGCGGCACTGAAGTAGACCCAGCCGCGACCGAGCGGACCGCGCACTAACACAGGCCATCCTGCCTCACGGTAGAGCACTTCACCGCGCGGCTGGCCTACGACGGCCACGGCCCCCAGATCCGGCACAAAGCGCACGTCCTCCACCTCGAAGGGGAGGATCTCCCTAAGCCAAGGGGCCTCTTGCAGATAGAAATTCTCTCCTGCAAAGACAACAAGCTCGCCGCCGCGGATGAGCCATTTCACCAGGGCCTCCTGCTGCTCTGGAGTGAGGGCGTTCGAGTGGAACCTCCCCAGATAGATGCGGCGCACCGCTGCATAGCCTTTCCAGTTGAGAGGGAGCTGTTCGAGCTCGATCTGTTCCACCTGCTCTCCGGTGGGCAGCGCTCCCGGGAAGCCCACTTCGCTCAAGGCTAGGACGAAGGGATCACTTCGGGCGGCATCCGCCAGCGGGACGCGACGGGCGGCGATCTCTTGCCCCTGGGAGGTGAGGGAGATGATCAGCTCGGGTCCGTCTTCCTCTGGGGGCGGATGGACGGAGAGGGGAAAGTAAAAGACATAAAGTTGCTGGGCGCGTGGACCGAGTTGGATTGTGCGCCTCATCTCCACCGAGCGAGCTGGCCCACTGGGGCTCTGAAACACCTGGCGCAGGATGAGTTCTCCCGTGAGGGGTTGGCCTCCATAGGTGATTTGCACGCGGATGGGCGTGTACTGCTCTGGCAGGAACTGATCGTTGAATCCGAGTCGGACGTCCAGAGCGGGTTGGGCGTAAGCCAGGGGAGCGCCAAACCCCAAGATGATCAGGGTTGCGGCGAGGAAAGTGGCGGGAGGTTGACGGCTCCGCTCTTTCCTCTGCTCTCTCGGGCGAGTCGCGCTCATCGGGCATCCTCGGCTGATGCTGGGCTATCAGCTTATTATGCCTATTATAAG
Source organism: Candidatus Fraserbacteria bacterium (assembly GCA_037443265.1). GTDB lineage: Bacteria > Bipolaricaulota > Bipolaricaulia > RBG-16-55-9 > RBG-16-55-9 > JBBIOR01. The sequence goes on from JBBIOR010000020.1 coordinate 12,425, forward strand.
AGGCCTGTCAAGGGCCGCTTAGCCCTTGACCGCCCCGCCGGTGAAGCCCGCGATGAAACGGTCGAGGAAGAGATTGTAGAGGATCGCCACAGGGATGCTGGAGAGGAGCACGGCGGCCATAAGTGGCCCCCAGCGATAGACGTCATGGACCAACGCGATCGGAACTCCCAAGCTGATCGTCATCTTCCCCACAGCATTAATGAACGTCAAAGCGTAGACGAACTCTTGCATGACGAGGGTGAACGAGAAGATGACGACCGTAAGCAGCCCGGGCAGGGAGAGCGGCAGCACGGTCTTGAGAATAGCTCCCAGGCGGCTATAGCCGTCGATGAGGGCCTGCTCTTCAATGTCCTTGGGTATGGATTTGAAAAAGCCCATGAGCAGCCACGTGCAGAAGGGGATGGTGAAGGTGGGATAGATGAGGACCAAAGACCACAACGTATCGGAGAGCCCTAAGAGGGAGACCAGGCGGGCCAGGGGGATGAACAGCAGCGTAGGCGGCACCAGATAGGTCAAGAAGATTCCGATCCCTAGCTTCTCCCCCCATTGTCCCGTAAGCCGCGCGAGGCTGTAGCCCGCCGGGACCGTAACAAGCAGGGTGATGGCAACGACGAGCAGGCCCACAAGGATCGTATTGCGCAGGAACGTAGCGTAAGGCGTCTCAAAGATGAGCTGTTTTAGATGATTGAGGGTGGGGGGCAGGTTAAAAAGATAGGGGTTATGTTTTGGATCGGTGGCCACGTGAAAGAGATCTTCGTCTTGCTTGAAGGTGGTGATCGTCATCCAGTAGAAGGGGAAGACGGCGAAGGCCACAAATAGAAAGATCAGTGCGTAAAGGGGTAGCCAGCTGCGCAGCCATCGCATCTTAGGTCACCTCGGTCCGACGGGCGAGCCGGAGCATAAAGAACGCGACGATCAAAAGCAGGGGGAAGAGGAAGATGGCAATCGCTGCCCCTTGGCCCAGCTGCCCGCCGAAGATGCCCCGCTGCCAAGCCAAGCTAGCCAGCACGTGGGTACTGTTGTAAGGGCCGCCTCGGGTGAGGATGTACACCACAGTCATGTCCGTGGCGGTGAAGATGATCCCGAACAGCACCGCCACGGCCACGATGGGCAGCATAAGAGGCAGGATGATCTCAAAGAATCTTCTCCAGAAGCCCGCGCCGTCGACGACGGCAGCATCCTGAATCTCTTGAGGGATGGAGGTCAGGCCCGCCAGGAGGATGATGGTGGCAAAGGGGAGCATTCGCCAGACGTGGATGAGGATGATGGCTGCCATCGCCGGGGTGGTGTAGCTCGTCCACCAGATCCAATCTTGAGGTCCCAAGATCCCTACAGCCCGCAGCGTCCAGTTGACGGTACTCAGAGTCGCGTTGCTGGCCCCGAGCACCCAGTCCCAAGAGAGCGTGGTGAGGCTGATGGGGGCCACCCACGGCAGCAGGATCAAGAAGCGCACGATGGGCCTGCCGGGGAAGCTCTTAAGCAGGGCCAGCGCCAAGATCTTCGCCAGGATCAAGACGATGAGCATAGAAATCGAAGTGAAGATGAACGTGTTCTTTAGGGCTTGGAAGAAGAGGGGATCGGCGAGGATCGTCTGAAAGTTCTTGAGACCCACAAACTGGGCGCTCAGCTGGCCGCTGATGGCGTTGGTGAAGCTGAGATAGATGGCCAGAAGCAGGGGCAGGCCGATTAACAGCACGATATAGCCGATGGCGGGGCTGATCAGCAGCGGCCCGAGCAGGCGCTCGCGATCGAGAAGATAGCGATAACGGGCCCGTGGGATTTCACGCGCGGCTTCCACCATCAAAACTCCGGTTCGGTGCGCCAGCCACTCTCTCTGGAGAAGAACTTAAGATCGCCGCATCTTACGGCAAACTCGTAGCTTCTCCCCTCCTGGATCGGAATCGAGACCGTCAGCGGGAGCTTGGCGATCACAGGGCTATCGTCTTTGCCGGCCAGCTGTCCGTAGAGGAGACGATCTGACCCCAGATGTTCGACCCGGCGCACGTGGAAAGAAAAACTCACCAGATCCTCGTGGGCGTTGTAGATCTCTTTGGGGAGGAAGCTTTCGGGGCGGAAGCCGATGAGCCGTTCAGCGCGCGCGATGAGGTTCATCGGAGGCGTCCCCACGAAGGTGGCCACAAAGGTATCCGCCGGTTCGTGGTAGACTTCATAGGGTGTGCCGATCTGCCTCACCTTTCCCTCGTTCATGATGGCAATGCGGTCGCCCAACCCCATGGCTTCAATTTGATCGTGGGTCACATAGATCGTCGTTGTGCCGATGTTACGTTGGAAACGTTTGAGCTCATCACGGGCGGCATGTCGGAGCTTGGCATCAAGGTTGGAGAGGGGCTCATCGAGCAGAAACACACTGGGTTCGCGCACGATGGCCCGGGCCAAGGCCACCCGTTGGCGTTCACCGCCGGAGAGCTCGCGGGGCCTCCTATCGAGCAGATGTGCGATCCCCAATAGCTTCGCTGCCCATTCGACTCTCTCCCTGATCTCCTCCCACCGGAGGCCCTGAGCCTTGAGCGGAAAGGCGATGTTGGCAAAGGCCGTCTTGTGGGGATAGAGCGCGTAGCTCTGGAAGACCATGGCGATCTTCCGGGCCCGCGGGGGTAGATCATTGACGACGTGCCTGTCTATGAAGATCTGGCCGGCGGTGGGCTGCTCTAAGCCGGCGATCATGCGCATGAGCGTCGTCTTGCCCGAGCCGGAGGGGCCGAGCAGCACGAGGAACTCTCCATCCTGAACGGTGAGATCTACACCATCGACCGCTCGAACTTTGCCAAAGTATTTTTTAAGATCTCGGACCTCTACGATGGCCATCCGTAACTCCTCAATTAATGACCAGATGAATCCTAAAGCATGCGAACGTCGGCGGTCAAGTGCCGAGGCGAGGGGGAGGTGCTTGGCCTTCTCTTGGGCAGACCTCCCCCTCCCGCTGGCTAAATTATAGATCCTTAGCTGGGTCTCCGCCCACCAGGCCTCTCTGCCGCCAATCGTTGAAGATCGCCTTGACGCGGGTATTCGCTTCGGCCAGTGCCTTCTCGGGCGTCAGCTGCCCCGTGGCCGCCTTGGCGAACATGTCGGGGAGCACAAATTCATCGAAGATCTGGCTGATGGCTGGGTTGGCCGGGCCTGGGTGGCCGACATTCGTGCTCCAGCCCGGCTTCACGGTTCCATCCGCAAGTGGCTCCTCCACCCCGCCAAACAACGGGAACAGCTTATTGGGGGGATTGGAGCCGAACGGATCGTTCTCAAACTGTTGCTTCAGCCACTCCCAGCCGGCCCGCGGCTTCTGCTCGAGCGGCACATTGGGATCGGCCAGCGTCCCGAGGAACGAGGAGGTGTTGTAGAGCTTGCTGTTCAGCACATCATCCCGCTGGTTGTTCATGAGGTGTACGAGGAACTCCTTGGCCAGATCCTGCTGCTGGGAGAACTTCCAGATCACATAGATGTGCATGACGTGCTCGCTAGCCCAGGCATCTCCCCGGGGACGGGGGCCGAAGAGCGCCGGTGTGAAGAAGGTGTTGTCGGCCAAGGAACCTGGAGCTCCTCCAGGGAGTGCCAGCTGCCTGTCTTGAGCGGTGCGGTAGGCAGAGATGGAATTGAGGATGAGCGAGGTGGACCGCGAGTTGAAGGCCTGATTATTAGAGGCCGCGTTCCAGCTGAGAATTTCGGGGCTCATCCGCTTGAAGAGCTCGACGCCGAAGCGCAGGGCTGAGAGCGCCTCAGGAGAGTTGAGCACGACCTGCTCATTCTCGTCCTGGATGGAGGCATTGAAGGACCAGAGGATCTGCCGCGTGGCCATGTTGCTGTCGATGTCTTGGCTGTAGCCGATGCCAATGGGGGTCGGGATCTCCGGGAACCGCTGGCGGATGAGGTCTCCGGCCACCAGTAGATCCTCAAGGGTGCTGGGTCCGTTGGGGAAGCCGATCGCTTCCCAGACGTCCTTGTGGTAGTCGTAGGGGTCGATGGTGAACATGTTCGAGAAGCCGAACCACTTCTCATTGGCCGGGTTGAAGGTGCTCTTCTTGGCCAGAGCCGTGATGGGGCCATGACGAGCCTCCACTGCGTTGATAATGTCTCTATGGTCGATGACGTCGTTGATGAATTGAGAAGGTGGTGCAAGGAAACCGAAGAGGTCCGGCCCGCTCTGCGCGGCCACGATGGCCTTGGCCCGAGGAATAATGTCGGCAAAGGAGATATGCTCCACCTCAACGTTGACCGGTGGATTACGGTTTTGCCCCCATTGTTGGGCAAAGGGGTCAAACCACACATCGTAGGCGGGCACGAAGTGGCTCCATTGAGTGATCCTCAGGGTGGGAGGCTGGCCGCTCACTCGGAAGGGCTCAAACTGGGCAAGCCCGATGGCTACCGCTCCTACTCCGACGGCCTTGAGGAGCTGGCGCCTGGAAATCTGCTGCTTATCCCACATACTACTCCCTCCTTTGGTATGAGAAAGATTCTGCGCGCAGAGATTTTTAGGGTTTCCCGGTGGTGCATCCCCTCCTTTCGAAGTTTCACCCTACTTTGGTTTTAATTTTAATATAGCATAGAGCCGTCCAAGGAGTCAAGGGGCTTCTTCCTTGCTTGAGGCGGGCTCATGTTGCTATAAAAGCTTCCTCGGGAGGTGAAGGCATTGGATCTGGGACTGAAGGGCCGAGTGGCTCTGGTGGCCGCAGCCAGTCAGGGATTGGGCAGGGCCATTGCCACGCGCCTCGCTCAAGAGGGAATGAAGCTGGCCATCTGCGCCCGTCATGAAGAACCTCTCAAAAAGAGCGCGGAAGAGATCCAGAGAGCCACCCGAGCCGAGGTCTTGGCTGTGCCTGCCGATGTCACCCGCTCTGCTGACATCCAAAGGCTCGTGCAGAAGACCGTGGAGCGATTCGACTCGCTGGACGTGCTCGTCACGAACGCGGGTGGCCCCCCGCCCGGAAAATTCCTCGATCTGAAGGATTCGGCCTGGGAGCAGGCCTTCCAACTCACTCTGATGAGCGCGGTGAGATTATGCCGCGAGGCTATCCCGCACATGCAAAAGCAGGGCTGGGGGCGGATCATTCACGTTACGTCCGTCTCCGTCAAGCAGCCGTTGGAGAATCTCCTGCTGTCGAACTCGCTGCGCTTGGCCGTGATCGGCCTCTCGAAGACCCTGGCCCAGGAGCTGGCACCCTTTGGGATTACGGTGAACGCCGTCTGCCCCGGCCCCATGGCCACTCAGCGCCTAGAGCAACTGATCGCAACCCAGGCCCAGCATCAGGGCATCTCTCTGGAAGAGGCTAAGAGGAGCTGGACAAAAGAGATCCCGCTGGGGCGTCTGGGCCAGCCGGAGGAGCTGGCGGATCTCGTCGCATTTCTCGCTTCAGAGAACGCGCGCTTCATCACGGGCACAGCCATCCAAGTCGACGGGGGCATGGTCAAAGGGATCTTCTAGTCATTTTATGGAGGAATTCATCGAGATCGACGGGGCCGAGGGAGGCGGCTCGGTGCTCCGGGTAGGGCTTGGCTTGGCCGTCGCCCTAAAGAAGCCCATTCGGGTTAGAAATATCCGGGGGGCCCGAAAGGACCCGGGGCTGAAGCCTCAGCATCTGGCCGGGCTCTTGGCTACAGCCCAGCTGTGCAACGCGGCCCTCGAGGGGGCAACAGTCGGCTCGCGTGCCATCACTTTCATTCCCCAAGAGATCACTAGGCGCAAGCTCACAGTAACAGTTCCTACGGCCGGGGCGGTGGGGCTGGTCCTTCAGCCGCTGCAGATCGCCTGTCTCGCCGCGCCGCAGGAGGTCGAAGTCGTGATCGAGGGCGGGGGGACATTCGGGAAATGGGCTCCGCCTTTGCCCTATCTCGAAAGAGTCAATTTCGCCATCCTGGCCCGCCTAGGGTATCTCACGCAAGTTCACACAGAGAGATATGGCTTCTATCCCAGAGGTGGGGCGCGGGTGCAGGCACGCTTCTATCCACCCCAAATCCAAGGCCCCATTCAGCTGGACGAGCGAGGGTCACTCCAGAAGATCCAAGGGCTCTCTTTTGCCACTCAAGCCCTCTCGGCGGCTAAGGTGGCCGAGCGCCAAGCCCAAGCCGCTCAAGCCAAGCTCCAGAGAGCATTTTCAGGCACGAGCATCTCTGTTGAACCCCGCTATGTCGAAGCCAGCTCCATCGGCTCCGCGGTCGTGCTCTGGGCTGCCTTCGAGCAGACGATCTTGGGGGCTGACGAGCTGGGCGAGCGCGGAGTCCCTTCGGAGAGGATCGGGCAGCTGGCGGCCGAGAAGCTCATCGCGGAGCTCCAGTCAAAGGCCACGCTTGACGTGCACATGGCCGATCAGATCATACCGCTTTTGGCTCTCTACGGTGGGTCTTTCCGCTGCCGAGAGCTCACCGACCACATCCGGGTAAACATGTCCATCGCCGAGCAGCTGACAGATAGGAGTTTTGCTGTGGAAGACGGGAAGATCTCTTGTTAGCGATCGCCGAAGACGAGCCGGACTTCAAAGAGCTTGGGCCAGAGTTTTCCGGTCACGAACAATCGATCGCCCTCAGCATCATAGGCGATCCCATTGAGGACATCGGCGGATCTTCTCTCTTCCGGGCTGAGCAGGCCCGTAAGATCGAGCCAGGCTCTGACCGCGCCCGTCTCTGGCGAGATGATGGCAATCCGATCCGTCTGCCAGACATTCGCCCAGATCTCGCCCTTGATATATTCTAACTCGTTGAGGTTTCTTATGGGCACCCCCTTGGCGCGCACTTCAAGGCGCCCGATCTCCTTAAAGCTCTCCGGGTCTAAGAAGCGCAGCGTAGATGTGCCGTCGCTCAGGATGAGGCGCCTGCCATCGTGGGTGAGCCCCCAGCCCTCGGTGGAATACGAGAACTGCCCAAGCAACTGGAAGCTCTCTCGGTCGTAGACGAAGCCCGTCTGTTCCCTCCAAGTCAGCTGAAGGATCTTCTCCTTCCAGAGCGTGATGCCCTCGCCAAAATATTGCGGGGGCAGATGATGGATCTGGAGCACCCGGCCCGTGAGGAGCTCCACGCGGCGCAGAGAGGATTCTCCATACAGCCCCGTCCCCTCGTAGAGGGCGCCACCCTCGAAGAGGAGCCCTTGGGTGAAGGCTCCTCGATCATGGGGATAGCTTTGGACGATCCGGTATCCGTAGACGGGGATAAGCTCGGCGGAAGAGCTGGCGGGAGGGGCTTGCCTTATCAGCGCGAGGTAGAGAGCAACTGCCAATAAGATCACGATGGTGGAAAGAGCCATCAAGCCCCGCTTCATGGCCAAATCTTACAAGATCGGTCGAGGGGTGAGCAAAGCTCCTTCCGCATCTTCCCCACGGCAGGCGGATTACGGCTGGACAATGAGCTCGCCCTTCATGCCCTGCTCTTTGTGGCCTGGGACTTGGCAATAGACTTCATAGGTTCCGGGGGCCAGCTCGAGCTCGAGAGTGCGGGTCTGACCGGCGGGGAAGGGGTCGATCTCCTCTTCGACTCCCGGGCCTTCGACCTCAAAGCCGTGAGGCACAGTACCCTGGTTGCTGACGATAAAGCGCACCTTGCCGGCCTTGGCCGCAAGATGCGCGGGGATGAGCTGCCATTCTTTGAGGGTGACCGAAATCTGCTGAGCCCCATAGGGTGCGGGGGCTTTGAAAATCTTAAGGAGATCACAGCCGCTGAGCAGCAGCATGAGCCCTAACGCCAGGCCCGTCCAGACGATGAAAGGCCTTACAATGCGCATGAGGCACCTCTCCACTCCCCTTGACAGGGGGTTGATTTACTTCACTTCCAGCTCGAGTTCGATGGGATGGCCATGCGGGGCATGGGTGACTTTCAGTTTGCCGGGCGCATTTCGCTGGAGCCGGATGGCCACCGGCTTGCCCTGCTCCAGGCCAAAGAGCGTCTGTGAGGCCTGCAAGACTTTAGTGGGGTCAGCCGGATCGACAATGTCAAATGAGAGGCGATTTCCCGCCTCATCGACGATGGCTATGGAAGGATGGAACCGCTCACCTGAATCCGTCGTCGCGTTGTAGATGACGATCTGGCCACGCTTGAGCTCGGTGGCGGTGGCAAAGATCGCCCCCTTGTTGTCGGGGGCGATGAACTTGGTGGTGCCGGGATGGTAGAGCGAATGGATGAGCGAGAGCTCAAAGGCCTGCGTCTGTGCCTGCGACGGCGGATTATGATACGGGGCCAGAGCCGGCTGAGCTGCTTCCAGCAAGAGCAGCAGAGCGAATCCCAGCAGCGATACCCTCCTCCAACGAAGATCTCCCATGCTGTATCCCTCCTCAGTATTTAAATTATGCCCTGTTGTTATAGCCTGCCTGTGGTAAAATGTGAATCTCAAGGATCTCAAAGGAGGGTCAATCGCGCCGTTGGACAGGCCGAGTGTCAGGGTGCGCCTAAGGCTGGTGATGCTCGTCCTGGGGACCACGATCCTCCTGAGTGCAGCTTTAGGAGCCCTCTATGTCCTTCGCGCCTCGGGGAGCTTGCGGGCGCAGTTCTTCGAGCTGGCCAAGCGTTCGGCTCAGATCTTTGCGGAGGCCGTGGACGCCGGCACAGCGGCACCCCAAGAGATCGCCCAGATCTTCGTCCGAGGCGACGTGCTCTATGCTCAAGTCGTCCGGAATGGGCAGATCATTGCTGAAGACCCCCCGGAGGCGTCGTCGGAGTTGGGTCTTCCTGAGGTGGAGTTCTCGGGTACGCTCCTCTGGCGTGAGGGGCAGCTTCGGGATGGCACCCCCTATCTCGAGCTGCTGCGCCCCTTGACGGGCGCAAGCCAGAGGGAAGCTACTCCAGAGCCGAGCTACGTCCGAGTCGGCTTCTCGCTCCTGCGGGTGCGCAGTGCCCTTCAGGCCGAGATCCTGCTCGTCTTGGGAGTGGGCCTGGGAATCCTCCTCATCGTGGGCCTGCTCTGCGGAATGTATCTCTTCTTCCGAGCGCGATCCGCTTCAGCTCCTGGAGATTCTAAAAGACCCGCAGCAGCCTTGGTGATCGATCCGGCCGGCAAGGAGGTCCGTCTTAGGGGAAAGCGGGTGAATCTTTCGCCCAAGGAATACGAGCTAGTGAGTCTTTTGGCCTCGGAACCCGGTCGGGTCTTCTCGGATCGGGAGATTCTAGAAAGAGTCTGGCCCCAGAGCCACACGGCCACCTCCAAAGACGTCAAGCAATATATTTATTTATTGAGGAAGAAGCTGGAGCCGGACGCCCAGCGGCCTCGACTCATCGTCACCCACAAGGGCTTCGGGTACAAGCTGGTCTTTCACGAGGACGATTGACCCGATTTTGGCCCGCCATCGATTCCTTTTTGAGGCCAAAAGAAAGAAAAAGAAAAAGAAAAAGAAAAAGAAGGAGGGAGGAGTGAGAGATGGCTCGCTTAAGCAGGCGTGCTCTTCTGGGCGGTGCTTTAGGAGGGATCTTCTTCGGCTGGAGCCGTGCGCTCTTGGGTGGGGTCCCCTACGGGCAGTCGGACGAGCCGCTTAGAGCTTGTACGCGGGAGGCGGAGGCGGCCAACGGGGAGATCTCTCTGGCTATAACCCATCTGCTCTTTGCTTGGGACGCCCTGAGCCGGGGCGATCTGGCCAGCTCCAGGCTCCATACCCATCAGGCGCTCAATCTGCTCGAGGGCCCCGGGGGTGAGCATTACGACGACGCCTACGAGGGCCCGCAGGATGGGGTGGGCGCGCAAGTCCACGCCCGGCGCCTGCTGGAATGTCTGCAGCAGGCCGCTCCGGGGGCGGATTACGTCCTGGCGGCGGAGAACGTGCTCTTCTTCCTGGAGGCGGCTATCGTTCATGCCTCCGGGGCTCTGGGGCGACTCGACTCGAAAGCGACGGCGATCCGAGAGCTTCGTGAGGCACAAGGGTTGCTCATGGCCGCGCGCGGCTCGCGGGAGGAGCGATACCGGCCCAGCGAAGGGGGGACGCGCACGATCCTAGCCTGGCTGGAGGATCTTTAAATCTCGTAGTGAGTGACGATCTTCTTCTCTTCTCCAGTGATCTCCACGCGGATCTCGAAGTGCTCTTTGATCCCGCTGTTCTGCAGCTTGGGCTTTAAGAGATTATCCAGCTGGAAGATGCCTGCGGAATTGGACATGTGGATCTCGATGCAGACGGGGCTCTCCTCGCCACGTCGGATGCGAACCTTCTCGATGGCCATGGCAGAGACGGCATGGATCGTCGGGCTGCCCTTGGAGAAGGGAATGCGCGCCCGGCCCTCCTCCATGTCCAGGGCGTCGGCCACTTTCAAGACGCCAGCCTCGAGCGTCAAGGGCTGAATATCCGTCTTGTGCGCGTAGATGGCGTGGAGCGTCTCCGAGGTGATGATGGCCTTCTCGCGCTCCGGGTAGAGCCCGCTGAGCAATTCTTCGATCAAGGGAAGTGCCAGCGGCACCGAGAAATCTTCATGGCGGACGCGATGGACGATGTGTCCGACGTCATGCAGACACCCAGCCAGCACCACGATGAGCTCCGCGTCGTCTTTGGTGAGCTGATAGTTCCGCTCCACGCTGGTCCTTACACCTTGCTCGGTGAGCAGTCTCAAGATCTTAAGCGCCAGATTGCAGACGATCTTGATATGAATGGGCCCGTGATCGTTGATCCCGAGGCGATCCACGGCCATGACGTTCGAGCACTGCCAGAAGGTCTGGAGCTTCGCCTCCGCCTCGATTCGCTCGACGAGCTCTGCTAATTTGCGGTTGCCGCCCAGGGGCAGATTGAGCAACATGTCAATCCAACACTACTGAGGTGACTGGTCTGTCTTTTGGATCTCGCGGATTCTCTCGATGCCCCCTATCTCATCGATCACATCGCAGACGGGCTTGGGCACGTAGCGCCGCCACTCCTCGCCTTGGAGCATCAGCTCGCGGATCTTCGTGCCCCAGAGATGCCTTCTGTCTATCGGGGGAACCTGTTTGACGGGGATGCCGGCCTCTTGAAAGAGGCGGACCACCAGAGGATTATTCGAGTAGACGAGGTCAAACGGCGGCGTGAGCCGCCGAATGTGCGCGACATACAGCGCATTCTGCTCGATGTCTTCAATGGGGAGCACATACTTGGTCACAGGATGATCATCGAGAGCTCGGATGATCATCAAGATTCTTTCTCCCGCCGTGAACGGGTCTCGAAGCGTATGGCTGTATTGAGCTGAACCTACGGCGATGATGAGCTCCTCCACTTCTGGGGCGATCTTTCGAATCACGGCGTCGTGGCCGTTGTGATAGGGCTGAAAGCGACCCAGAAAGAGTGCCCGCTTGGCAGACATCTCCTCCTCCTCTAGGTGGGGAGCTGAAGTTGCCCTGCGACTCGTCTTGCGATCTCCTCCGGCTCGGGCAAGCGGCCATCCGGACCGATCCGAAAGATGGGCTCTTCATTGAGAAAGACGGTGAAGACGCCCTTCGTGCCCGGCTGAAGGCTCAGTGACCGGATCTTGTGAGGAAAACGCTCCAAGAGCAACTTGGCCACCTCCAGTGCTCTGCCTAAGAACATGCACTCCACGCAGTACTCAAGGCGAACGCTGGCCATCGATCCTCTCCCTTCGGCTTGCCTTCTTCGGCCCTCCAGCTTATAACTATCAGGGCCGGAAGACAAGAAGCTGAGGAGGGGATAGAAATGGCCCGTTTGAATATGGGAGAAAAAGCTCCGGATTTCCAGCTCAAAGGCATCGATGGCCGGATCCATTCGCTCGCGGACCTTCGCGGCCAGAAGGCCACCGTCGTGGTCTTCTCCTGCAACCACTGCCCGTATGTGAGAGCTTACGAGGATCGGCTCATTCAGATCCAGCGCGAGTACTTTCCGAAGGGCGTTCGATTCCTTGCCATTAACGCCAACGACGCTCGGAAATACCCTGAGGACGGCTTTGAGAACATGATCCAGCGGGCGGCGGAGAAGGGCTACAACTTCCCGTATCTGCGGGACGAAACGCAACAGACCGCGCGAGCCTACGGCGCAGAGCGCACACCCGAAATCTTCCTGTTGGATCAGGAGCTGAAGCTGCGCTACCATGGCACGATCGACGACAACTGGGAGCATCCCGAGTGGGTCACCCGTCACTATCTGCGTCAGGCGCTCGATGCCGTGCTCGCGGGAGAAGCTCCCAAGATCCAAGAGACTCAGCCCGTGGGCTGCACCATCAAGTGGAAATGAAATGAGAATGACACGATCTCAGCTGGCGGCGCTGATCGATCACACCCAGCTGGGCCCAGATGTCTCGCGCGCTCAGATTAGAAGACTCTGTGAAGAGGCTGTCCAGTACGGCTTCTATGCCGTGTGTGTCAATCCTTGTCACGTCTCGTTGGCAAAGGGTCTTTTGAAAGATTCGGTCGTCAAGGTGACGACGGTGGTCGGCTTCCCCCATGGGGCTAATGTCCCCGCCGCAAAAGCCTTTGAGGCCAAGCAGGCCATCGCCGATGGGGCCGACGAGCTAGATATGGTGCCCAACATCGCGGCTCTAAAAGAGAGCGATGAGGGGTACGTGCTCTCGGAGATCCAAGCTGTGCGCGAGGCTGCCCGCATGAGCACCCAGCCCGTCGTCTTGAAAGTGATCCTGGAGACAGCCTTGTTGAATGATGAGCAGAAGATCGCCGGCTGTAAGCTGGCGAAGGCTGCCGGGGCGGACTTCGTGAAGACTTCCACGGGCTTTGCCGCCGGAGGAGCCACGGTCGAGGATGTCCGCTTGCTGCGTGCCGCCGTCGGCCCAAGGATGGGCGTGAAGGCCTCCGGCGGGATTCGTGATTATGCGACAGCTGTGGCTATGATCGAGGCGGGAGCCACCCGAATCGGCACAAGCTCCGGGGTGCAGATTCTGGAAGGGGCGCCCTCATGAAGGCGAAGATGCTCTCGCCTGTCTGGTGGGAAGATGGGGAGCTTGTGTTGATCGATCAGAGGCGGCTGCCGTGGGAGTATCGCCTGCTGCGTCTAAGACGGGTTGAAGAAGTCGCCGATGCGATTCGACATCTGGCCGTGCGGGGTGCGCCGGCCATCGGAGTTGCGGCGGCCTACGGCGTTGTGCTCGGCGTGCGAGAAGCCCGCCATGAGACTGAGCTCATCGCGCAGTTCTCTCAGACTGTCGAGCAACTGCAGGCCAGTCGGCCCACAGCTGCGAATCTCAAGTGGGCTCTCGAGCGCCAAAGGCGCGTTCTGGAAGCGAAGCTGGGGGGGGAACGGGAAAGCGTGGTGCAGGCATTGCTAAGCGAAGCCCATCGCATCCGCCAGGAGGACATCGAGGCGAATTTGAGATTGGGCGAATACGGAGCGCAGCTTCTGCGCGATGGCGATCGGGTGCTCACCCACTGCAACACAGGGGCGCTGGCCACAGCGGGCTGGGGAACTGCTCTGGGCGTCATCCGCTCGGCGTTCTCTCAGGGGAAGAGATTGAAAGTCTGGGTAGATGAGACGCGACCGCTCTTGCAGGGAGCGCGTCTTACGGCCTGGGAGCTCCAGCAAGAGGGCATACCGTACGAGATCATCGTCGACGGCGCAGCCGGGGCCCTCATGGCCCGTGGGCTCGTCGATGTGGTGATCACGGGAGCGGATCGAGTGGCGGCCAATGGCGATACCGCCAACAAGATTGGCACATACCCGCTGGCGGTGCTCTCCCATCGTCACGGCATCCCGTTTTATGTGGCTCTCCCAACTTCGACAATCGATCCTGAGATCCCAGATGGAGAAACTATTCCTGTCGAAGAGCGCCATCCGGACGAGATCACGAACGTCTATGGCATGCAGATGGCGCCGGAGGGCGCAGCCGCGAAGAATTTTGCGTTTGACGTGACTCCGCATGAGCTGATCTGTGCGATCATTACAGAGACGGGCGTGCTCCGTCCACCCTATGAGTCCTCCATCCGGGAGGCCCTTCGCTCCTCCTGGGCGATCCACCGTGTCTCGATCTGAGGTGGCCCTGCGAGTGGAGATCGTCCAGACGGCCCGAAAGATGCTGGAGCTGGGCCTGGTAGTCGGCAGTCTGGGCAACTTGAGCGCGCGCGCCCCTAAAGATCCAGAAAAGATCTACATCAAACCCAGCGGTCTTCCTTACAGGCGTCTTACGGCCGAAGACATTGTGGTCATCGATTCAGAGGGGAACGTGCTGGAGGGCCATCGGAAGCCCTCGTCCGAATGGAGGCTACATGCGGCCATTTATCGAGAACGCCCAGATGTTTGTGCCATCGTGCACACGCACAGCGTGGAAGCGCAAGCCTGGAGTTTTCTAAATGAAGAACTGCCCGCGCGCACAGAGGAGTTGGAGATCTTCGTGGGTGGGAGCGTGCCGACGGCCCGCTATGCGCCCTCGGGGACGCAGGAGCTGGCCAAGAACGCCGTGCAAGCGCTGCAAGATCGAAAGGCGGTGCTCTTGGCCTGCCATGGGGTGGTGGGCGTAGGGGCCTCGTTGGAGGAGGCTCTGCTCATCTGTCAGCTGGTGGAGCGTCAGGCTCATCTCGCCTGGCTGCTGAGGTTGGCAGGTCAGCGCTATTGACAAGGGGCCGAGCCGCATGTTAGCCTATCCATAACGGGAAGAGTACCCCTACTGTACAATCCATAAACGAACGGAGGTCGAGGAACGTGAAGAGTGGGCGAGAGCTGCTGTTAGGGACGCTCATCGCGCTGGTTGGCCTTTGGGGATTCCAGTCGGGCCTGCCAGCTGCAGGCCAAGCTCCCGGGACGATCTGTCTTTACTTCGACCAGACTGGGCCGGGGGATCTGAGCTTCAACGACATGGCGTTGTTGGGAGCAACCAACGCTTCCCAAGACTTCAACCTGAAGCTCAAGACGACTACCGCGGCCAGTGAGGTGAGTTATCTGCCAGATCTCCGTGGGTTGGCCAGCTCCGGAGAGTGCTTGATCATCATCGGCGTGGGGTTCCTGCTGTTTGATGCTCTTCCGGCAGCCGCCCGGGAATTCCCGAATCAAAAATTCGCCTTCATCGATGGGCCGTCCTTTGGGTTGCCCAATATGCTGGGCGTGCTCTTCCGCGAGCAAGAGGCTGGGGGACCTGTGGGGGTGGTGGCCGCCCTGGTGGCCATCTGGAAGGGACAGACACGCATCGGGGCCGTGGGTGGGGCGGAGATTCCCCCGGTCTGGCGCTATGAGGCGGGCTACCGCTTCGGAGCCTACTGGGCGGCTGACTGGTACAACCGGCATATCGGTCAGGGCGCTAAAATCGAGGAAGTGAGGGTCCCCTATGTGGGCCGGTTCGACGACCCGGCCTCGGGGAAGACGACCGCACAGGCCCTCCTAGGCGCTGGCATCCAGAACATCTTAGGGATCGCCGGGGGTACGCACCTGGGCGTATTTGACGCGGTGGAAGAGGCCGGTCGGGCTGCGGGGCAGGAGATCGGGCCACCCTTCGCCTACGGCGCGGATGCCTCTCAAGAGTACATCAAGCCAGGGTTCATCTTGGCCTCGGGCCGCAAGCGCGTGGACGTGGGGTCTTACACCAGCGTGGAGCGTGCCTTGAGTGCGCAGGGCCCCTTCGGCGGCGATCTCCTGTTGGGCATCAAGCAGGAGGGCACAGGCTTCAGCACGATCGAGGATGTCAAGACCTTCATCGATTTTGCCATCTCTGCGGGTCAGCTCCCCCCAGCCCAGAAGGAGGCCGTGCTGCAGAAAGTCATCCAGGCGCGTACTCAAGTCCCTTCGTACGTCTGGGTTGCACTGGATGAGTTCCAGTCGGCCATTCGCGCGGGAAGCATCACGCTGCCTGAGGCAGACACGGCAGAGCAGATCAACGCGGTGCGCCAGCAGTACCCATAAGCCGCCTGGGAAAGAGGCAAAAGACAGGGGCCAGTCGAGTCCGTGGCTGGCCCCTCTTCTCGGCCATGCCTGAAGAAAAGCAGCCGCTCATCGAGACCCGCCAGCTCACGAAAGTCTATCCCGACGGGACGGTCGCTCTAGAGAAGGTCGATTTTCGCGTCCAGAGCGGGGAGATCCACGGGCTTTTGGGAGAGAACGGGGCGGGGAAGACGACCCTGACGAAGATTCTTTCAGGGCTGCTCCATCCCACCTCAGGAGAGATCCACTGGAGAGGAAAGCTCGTGCGCTTCGCCACGCCGCGCGAGGCGCTCAGCGTGGGCATCGGCATGGTCCATCAGCATTTCGCCCTGGTGGAGCCCTTCACGGCCTTAGAGAACGTGGCCCTCGGCCAGGAGGGAGGGGGTCTGTTGGCTCCGGCTCATCTCTCCAAGATCGCAAGAAAGCTAGAAGAGATCATGGAGCAGACGGGCCTGCGTGCTCCCATGAACGTGCCGGTGGAGCTCTTGCCCGTGGGCGTGCAGCAGCGCATCGAAATTTTAAAGATGCTCTATCGAGACGTGAAGCTCTTGATCTTGGATGAGCCGACGGCGGTGCTCACCCCCCAAGAAGCAGAAGAGCTCTTCGAGACGCTCAGGGGGCTAAAGCGGGCGGGCACAACGGTGATCTTCATCACCCACAAGCTCAAAGAAGTGATGGCGATCACGGATCGCATCACGGTGTTGCGGCAGGGCCGCCTGGTCGCTCAAGTCGAAACGAGGGCTACCTCCCCCGAGGAGCTCTCGACGCTCATGGTCGGCCGCAAGATCGAAGCCCGCTTCCAGCGCCGTAGGGAGGAGGCTGGCGAAGTCGTGTTGGCTGTGCGCGCGCTCGCGGTGCCGGGCGATCTGGGGGGCCAGGCGGTGCGGGAGGTCTCGTTTGAAGTGCGCGCGGGGGAGATCTTCGCGATCGCCGGTGTCCAGGGGAACGGGCAGACGGAACTCGTAGAAGCCCTAACGGGCCTGCGGCCCTGGCTCTCGGGAGATGTGTGGGTGTCCGGAGTGAGCCTTCGGGGTCTTAAGCCGGATCAAGTCTTTCGTTGCGGCGTCGCCCACATCCCGGAAGATCGCCGCCGGCGCGGCTTAATTGGGCCCTTCACGGTGGCGGAGAACAGCATCTTGGGCCTGCAGCGCTCTGCGGGCTTGCGCGGGCTCTGCGGGGCGCTCAGTTGGCAGCGCATCTACGCTCATGCGCGCGAGCTCATTGAGAGATTCGCCATTCAAGCGCCGAGCGTGCGCGCGCCGGCCCAGTCCCTAAGCGGCGGGAATCAGCAGAAGCTCGTGGTGGGTCGCGAGCTGGCCAAGCGCCCGAAGGTGCTGATCGCCGCGCAGCCCACACGGGGATTGGACGTGGCGGCCACCCAAGACCTTCGAGATCTGCTCTTGCGTCTACGAGAGGAAGGCGTGGCGATTCTTCTCGTCTCGGCCGATCTGGATGAAGTCTTTCAATTGGCGGATCGGGTAGGCGTCATGTACGAGGGACGCTTTACGGGCATCGCGCCGATCGCCTCTCTCAGTCGCGAGCTGATCGGACTTCTCATGGGCGGCATCCCCCTGGAAGAAGCTTGGGCTCTCTGCCAGAGGGAGAGGACCTGACACGATGCCTTTCCTCAGGGCACTCCGGCCGTTGTTTGAGGTAGCGATCGCACTGCTTTGGGGGCTCTTGCTTGGGGCAGCCCTGATGGCCCTGTGGGGTTATGACCCTCTGGTAGCCTATCGGGCCTTGCTGCTGGGAGCCTTTGGGGATCCTTATGCGATGGCGCACACCCTGAGTCGTGCTTCGCCGCTCATTCTGACGGGACTCACCTTTGCCATCGGCCTGCGTGGTGGACTCTTCAATATTGGGGCTCAGGGACAGCTGACCCTGGGGGCCTTGGTCGCCTTGGCCGCAAGTCTTTGGGAGCTGCCCCCGGGCTGGCACCTGGCCGTGGCCGTAATATTGGCCATGCTCGCTGGGGCACTGTTCAGCATTCCCTCGGCCGTCTTAAAGCTCACTTGCGGTGTCCACGAGGTGGTCTCAACCATCATGCTGAACTGGATCGCCTTCTGGCTCGTGAGTTACCTGGTCATTACGCATCTTAAGGACCCGTTGCGCGGACATAGTTCTATCCCAGCCGCGCCGGGCGCGCGATTCCCGCTGGTGATGGCCGGCAGTGACCTCACCTACGCGTTGCTGGCCAGCGTGGCTTTTGCCGTGGTCATCTATTGGGTGCTCTGGCATCAGCCGGCAGGCTATGAGCTGCGAGCGGCCGGGCTGAACCCCGAGGCGTCGAGCTACGCCGGCATCCGTCCTGGGCGGAGCATGACGCTGGCGTTTGTGCTGGGCGGCTTGAGCGCAGGGCTGGCGGGCGCTGCGGAAGTCCTGGGGCGTTTCCCCTATGCGCTCACGAACACGCTTTCAAA
Organism: Candidatus Fraserbacteria bacterium; assembly: GCA_037443265.1. Classification (GTDB taxonomy): domain Bacteria; phylum Bipolaricaulota; class Bipolaricaulia; order RBG-16-55-9; family RBG-16-55-9; genus JBBIOR01. The sequence continues at coordinate 30,588 of JBBIOR010000020.1, forward strand.
TCTCGGCACGCTGGGGTTCGACGGGATTGCCGTAGCGCTCGTGGGCCGAAATCACCCCCTGGGAGTCGTGGCGAGTGCCCTCTTCTTCGGGGCACTCTTTGCCGGGGCCACTCAGATGGGCTTTCAGGCGGGCGTTCCCATCGACATGATCCAAATCGTCCAGGGGATCATCATTCTGGCCGTGGCGGTTCCCGAGCTTTTGAGCCTGAGTGGGAGAATTCCGCTGCGGCAGAGGAGGAGATAGGGCAGTGGATCTGTTGGCGGTGCTCTGGTTTGCGCTGCCTGTGGCGCTTCGGGCCATGGTGCCCATTGCGCTCGCGGCCATTGGGGAGGACTTCGATGAGCAGGCGGGCGTGGTCAACATTGGGATGGAAGGGATTCTCGTGATATCGGCCTTCGTCGCCATGGTCGGCACCTGGGCCTGGGGCGATCCTTGGCTGGGCGTATTGCTCGGCCTCGCTACGGGTGCGCTGATCGGGTTCATCCACGGCATCATCAGCATCTACCTCAAGGGGGATCAGATCATAAGCGGTGTGGGAATCAATCTCCTAGGGTTCGGGCTCGTAGGGTTCAGCGCGGTCCTCATCTGGGGTGGGAAGTCCTGGCAGCTGCCGGCGCAGCTGTGGATTCCAGCAATGCCGGTGCCGTGGGGGAGCCTCAGCCCCTTCGTGCTCATCACCGTCGGCTTGGCTTTCTTCACGTGGTGGTTGCTGCACAAGACGGCCTTCGGCCTGCGGGTGAGGGCGGTGGGCGAGAATCCCGAGGCGGCGGACGTGGTCGGGGTGAGCGTGGAACGGACGCGCCTTGTGGCTGTTGTCTATGGTGGGGCGCTCTGCGGGCTAGGCGGAGCTTTTCTTAGCCTAGACTGGACGCACGCGATCACCAATACCCTTCCGGCAGGTCGGGGCTTCATTGCGCTGGCGAATGTCGTGTTCAGCAAGCTGAACCCGCTTTTGGCGCTTCTGGGCGGCTTCTTGTTTGGCTATTTCGATGCTCTGGCCATCCAGTTGGCTTCCCTGGCGGGCAGTGCCCAGCCGATCCCTTATCAATTTGTGCGGATGATCCCGTATATTGCGACGCTGATCGTGGTGGCAGGCGCGATCGGGCGGGCACGCTTTCCCAAGGCGATCGGACAGCCTTACCGCAGGGAGTGATTCGCCGGCTCTGAGATCCAACCTT
>JBBIOR010000021.1:0-18898 GCA_037443265.1 Candidatus Fraserbacteria bacterium
CCTAGTGATGTAGGATCTGCGAGAGGAAGAGCTTGGTCCGCTCGTGCTTGGCGTTCGCGAAAAATTCAGCCGGCGGAGCCTCTTCCACGATCCGTCCCTCATCGAAGAAGGCAATCCTATCAGCCACTTCTTTGGCAAAGCCCATCTCGTGCGTGATCACGATCATCGTCATCCCCGAACGCGCCAACTCCCTCATCACATCCAGCACTTCTTTGATCATCTCCGGATCGAGCGCCGAAGTTGGCTCATCGAAGAGCATGATCTTGGGCTGCATGGCCAGCGCTCGGGCGATGGCCACCCGCTGCTGCTGGCCACCCGATAGCTGCGCCGGAAATTTATGAGCCTGCTCAGGAATCCCCACCCGCTCCAGAAGCTCCATGGCCAGCTTCTCTGCCTGGGAGCGCTTCATCTTGCGCACCCAGATGGGCGCCAGCGTCACGTTCTGTAAGACCGTCAAATGCGGAAAGAGATTGAACTGTTGGAAGACCATCCCGATCTCGCGCCGGATGGCCTCAATATGGCGAAGGTCGTTCGTCAGCTCGATGCCGTCCACAATGATGCGTCCGCGCTGGTGCTCTTCAAGACGATTGATGGTGCGAATGAAGGTGGACTTGCCCGAGCCGGAGGGCCCACAGATCACCACCACCTCGCCCCGCTGAACTCGAAGATTCACCCCCCGCAGCACGTGGAAGTCCCCGAACCACTTGTGGACATCCTCCGCGATGATGATGGGATCGCTCATCGTTAGCGCTCCCCCACGCCCAGCGCCTTCTCCAGCCTCCGGCTCATGTGCGCCATAAAATACGTGAAGAGCCAGTAGACAGCTGCCACGAAGAGCAGCATCTCCCGGGCCGGACCGCCCCAGACCGGATCTTTAATGATATCCAAAGAGATGCGTAGAAAGTCCAGCAGCGGAGTGGCGATGACCACCAGTGAGGTGTCTTTAAAGAGACTGATGAACTGGCCCACGTTCGCCGGAATCACGGCTCTAAGGGCCTGAGGCAGCACGATGAGGGCCGTGGTGAGCAGGGGGCTTAGGCCCAGAGCCCGCGCTGCTTCAATCTGGCCGTAGGGAATAGCTTGCAACCCGCCACGCACGTTCTCAGCAATGTAAGCAGCTGTAAAGAGCGTAAAGGCGGTGATCGCCCGGATGAGATGGTCCGGACGCCAGCCGCTGGGCAGAAAGAACGGCAGCATCAGAGCGGCCATAAACAGCACCGTCACCAGAGGCACACCCCGGATGATCTCAATATAGGCGATTGAGAACCAGCGAATTACAGGGAGGCTGCTGCGGCGTCCCAGCGCCAGTAGTACCCCCAAGGGGAACGAGAGTACGATGCTCACAATCGCCAGAGAGAACGTAAGCAATAGTCCGCCCCACCTCGTCGTGGGTACGCTCTTTAGCAGGCTGGGGACTCCAGAGAGGAGCAGCACCACGACGGCGGGCACAAGCAGCCAGAGCGAAAGGAGCCCCCGCTTCCAAGCTTTTAGATTCGCCTGCCCCGAGCGCAGCCGCCAGCCCAGACCCAATCCACCCACCATTGTCCCCAACAGGCCCGTAAGAGCCAGACGTTCACCCCACCCCACCAGCCAAAGAAGGGCCACAAGTAACAGCAAGCCCGAGCCGATGAGCACTACAGCATCCCGCCAGAGCCTGCCCCAGATCCCCGCGCTCAGGCCCAAAAGTCCCAAGACAAGATAGAGCCCAAGCCAAATACGCCACAGCTCGGCCTCCGGATAGAAACCCGTAAGAAGAAGTTTTAAATTGGGCGGGATGACGGCCCATCGCGCTTGAGCCAGCGCCCAGGAGAGCACCCCCCCCAACACATAATAGAGAAATGCTAAAGCCAGTAGCGTAAGCAGTGCCTGATACCCGCTGCTGAAGAGGTTCTCTTTCAGCCAGCGAATCGGCCCGATGCGCACCGTAGGCGGAGGGAGCACTGCGCTCCTCACGATCGGGGTCGGCTTCTCAGCCATCCGGGATCATCGCTCCACTAAGCGAATCCTTCGATTGTACCAGTTCATGAAGAGCGAAGTGAGCAGACTCAGGCTCAAATAACTGCCCATGATGATGAGTATCATCTCCACCTCGCGACCCGTCTTGTTGACGATGGTGATGGCCACATTGAAGAGATCAGGATAGGCGATGGCCGCGGCGAGACTTGAGTTCTTGGCTAAATTGAGATACTGACTCGTCACCGGAGGGACGATCACCCGAAGCGCCTGGGGCAAGACAACCAGCTGCAGGGTCTGAAGGCCCGTGAGCCCCAGGGCCAAGGCCGCCTCCTTCTGGCCCTTAGAGACGGCTAAAATACCGGCGCGCACGATCTCGGCGATGAAGGCCGCCGTGTAGACCACAAGGCCCGTGAGCACCGCCGCGAACTCCGGGGAGAGATGTAGGCCGCCTTCAAAATTAAATCCCTTAAGTTCAGCTACCTCCCAGGCGATCGGCCTCTGCGGTGCCAGCCAGTAGCCCAGCACCGCAAGCCCCACAAAGGCACCGAAGCCCCACAAGAACGGAAAGCCTGGGCGCTCCCGGCGGGCCAGATGCACCCGCCGAGCGACATACGCCACCAGCCCTATGAAAATCCCTGCCAGGAGAAACCAGCGCCAGACTTCAGCCCCTTGAGTGAAGTACGGCTCAGGCAGGATCAAGCCCCGGTTATTGAGAAAGATGTGGCCGGGAAGCGTGATGCTCTCCCTCACCAGCGGCAATTTGAGATATACGGCGCTATACCAGAAGAAGAGCTGAACAAGCAGCGGGGTGTTGCGGATCGTCTCGATGTAGACCGTGGCTATTCTGCTGACTAGCCAGTTGTGCGAGATCCGGGCTACGCCTGCGATCAGCCCCAGAAGCGAGGCCAGCACGATCCCGATGAGAATCACCCGCAGGCTGTTTAGAACCCCCACGAGGAAGAGCTTCCAATTGGGATCTCCTCTCTCATGGGCTAGGCCCTCTGAGACTGTAAAGCCCGCCGCGCTCCCTAGAAAGTCAAACCCGAAGCTGAGGCGCTTCGTGTTCTGGACGTAGTTGCCAAAGAGCCAGTAAAGGCCGAGAGCGACGGCCACAAGGAATAGGAGCTGGACGGCGATCCGCACGACGCGGACGTCTCTCCAGAAGGCCCAGGAGCCACTCTTGAGGGCAGCCATGGGAAGGGCGCGGCCCCTACTGGAGCCGCGCCCTCGTTCAATCAAGCCCGTTGAGATTTACCGGAACGGAGGCGAGTAGATCGCACCGCCCTTGGTATGCAGCGCGTTGAGCGAGCCTTCGCGCACCAGCCCCAATTGGGCCACGTTGCGCTCGTAGATCTCCCCGTAGTTGCCCACGTTCTTGATGACATCGGCACACCAGCTGTTTCTTACGCCCAATTTGGCCCCGAAGTCGCCCTCGACGCCCAGCAGGCGGCGAACGCCCGGATCGTTACTGTTGAGCTGCTCCGCGACGTTCTGGGAATTGACTCCCTTCTCCTCGGCCTCGATGGTGCAGTAGACCGTCCACTTGACGAGATCGAACCAGCCATCATCGCCCTCGCGGACGACCGGCCCCAAGGGCTCCTTGGAGATGCGCTCGGGTAGGATGATGTGATCATCGGGGTTGGAGAGTAGCTTGCGTGCGGCAGGCAGGGCTGAGGCATCCGCCGTCAGCGCGTCGCAGCGACCCTGATCATAAGCTTGGTTGCGGGCGGCCTCTTCCGCGAAGGCCAGCGGCGTAATCGTGAAGTTGTTCAGGGTGGCCCAATCGACGAGATTCTGCTCCGTCGTCGTGCCCTGGAGCACGCAGATCGTGGCTCCGTTGAGCTGGCTGACGCTCGTGATCCCCGAGGCCTTCCTCACCATGAAGCCTTGGCCGTCATAGAAGGTCGTCACGGTGAAGTTGAGCGGCAAATCCGCATCCCTGAGGAACGTCCACGTGGTGTTCCGGATGAGCACGTCGATCTCCCCGGTGGCCAAGGCGGTAAAGCGCGCGGCGGCCGTGACGGGACGGAGCTCCACGGCGTTGGGATTGCCAAAGATGGCCGCCGCCAGCGCGCGGCAATAATCTATATCGAACCCGCTAAATGTGCCCGTCTGTTGGTCGAGGAACCCGAAGCCGATGACGCTGGAGTTGACCCCGCAGATGAGCTGGCCTCGGGCTTGCACCACGGCCAGCGTGTCCCCTCCTTGCCCGATGGTGAGCAACGGCGTCAGCGCCGCCACCAAGGCGACTATCGTGAGGATCTTCTGTGCACTCCTCCTAGTCATGTGACCTCCTCCTTTTTTAGACGGTTGTCCAAATTGTAGCGAGCCGGCCAGCCGGCAGGCAAACTCTCTACTCCCATTTGAAGGCTCTGGCGGAGAGAGCGGCGCAGAGGACGAAGAGTCCCCCCAGCACAGCAATGTTCAGCCGGCTGGCTGCCAAGCCCCGCCCCAACCACGCGTTCTGGAGCAACGCCACCACATGGTGGAGGGGGATGAGCTGCGCCAGTCTCCTCATGGATTCGGGCATGATCTCCAGAGGGAACGTGGCTCCACTCAGAAAGATCATGGGGAAGAAGAGCGTGGTGTTCACCGCATATGAGATTCTGGCCGTCTTACAAAGGCTCCCAATCAGAAAGCCCAGCGAAAAGATGCTGAGAGACCCCAGCGTGAAAGCCGCCCACATCGAGAGATAATCCCCGCTGGTCTTCAGCCCAAAGAAGAGCCGGGCGAGGATCATCAGCAAGAGCGCGCTCAGCAGAGTCATCAGGTAAGCCACCAGCACTTGGGCACCCAAGATCCCGCTGGGACGCAGCGGCGTGACGCGAAAGCGCCGGAAGATCCCGCGCTCCCTATAACTTGTGAGCACCCCTCCAATAGAGAAGAAGGCGTTGGAAGCGATTCCAATGGCCACAAAGGCCGGGACCATATAATCCACAGGGCCGAAGCCGCCAGCCATCTCCTCGGGGCTCACCCGATAGATCGAGCCAAAAAAGAAGAGCAGCATGGGCAGAAAGATGAAGGTGAAGAAGACGGCCTGCCACTCACGCAGGAAGAGCTTCACCTCGATCCAAGTCAGATTCAAAAAGCCTCTCATTCGCGCAGGGCCCTCCCGGTGAGTGTAAGAAAGACGTCTTCCAGGGTCGCCCGCTGGACGTGGAGATCCTGCAGTGACCAGGCATTGGACTCGGCCCGCTTGATGAGCTCCAGAAGCACCACACTGCTCTTGGAGCTATAGAGAATGATTTTCCCATCGATGCGCTCTACGCGGCTCACATGGGGCAGCCTCTGGAAGGAATCGACATCGGCCGGGCCCTCCAGCGTAAAGAGAATGCGATTCTCCCCTCCTAAAGAAGCGATGAGTCCTGAGGGGCTGTCCAGGGCGAGGATCTTCCCACGGTCGAGGATGGCCACGCGATCGCAGAGTTGCTCGGCTTCTTCCATGTAGTGGGTAGTGAGGAAGATCGTCTTGCCCTGCGCGCGAATCTTTTTGATGAGAGCCCACATGGCCCGGCGGGCCTGAGGGTCGAGTCCGGTGGTGAGCTCATCCAGAAAGACGATCTTAGGATCGTGCACGAGGGCGAGTGCGATGTGCAGCCTCTGCTTCTGGCCGCCGGAGAGCGCGTGATAATAGCTGTTAAGTTTATCGGCCAGTCCCAGAGGCTCGACCAGTTCTTCCCAATTCTGGCCCCAGCCATGGCGCTTCCGATAGAAGCTGGCGAAGAGCTGGAGCGCTTCGCACACCCGTATGCGCTCATAGAGGGCTGTGGCCTGAAGTTGCACTCCGATGCGCTCACGCAGCTCGTAGCCGTCTCGTTGGGGATCGAGGCCCAATACGCGGATTGTCCCTCCATCGGGTCTTCGCAGGCCCTCGATGCACTCGATGGTGGTCGTCTTGCCGGCGCCGTTGGGGCCCACCATCCCGAAGATCTCGCCCGGCTCGACCTCAAAGCTGATGCCGTCTATGGCGCGTAGGCCGCCGTAGTTCTTGATGAGTCCTGCGACGGAGATGGCCTTCATGACGAATGATTCTGCCCCCATTATGGCGGAAAACGCTCCGGGGGCCAACTGCGGCCCCTCCGCTGCTCGGGCGGAACGCCTTCCCAAGAGGCGGGATCCTCCAAGGGCTCAATGTGGATCGTGATGCTGGCCCCTCCGAGGGCCTCCTTCATCTCAGCCTCGATCTGCTCGCACAGATCATGAGTCTCCTGGACCGTACGATCTCCGGGCACCAAGAGATGAAAATCGATGAAGCGCTGAGCCCCCGCCCGGCGCGTGCGCAGCCTATGATACATCACGCCCGCGTCGCTGTACTTGTCGAGGGTGCGGGCAATCCGCTGGATCTCTTCGGGAGGGAGCGCGTAATCCATGAGCCCGCGGAACGATCTGCGCAGAAGTCCAAAGCCAGAGACGACGATGTTGAGGGCGACGAGGAAGGCGATGAGGGGATCGATCCACGGCCAATGGAGAAACCAGCCGGCTCCCAGGCCGAGCACGACGCCCGCTGTCGTCCAGACGTCCGTCAAAAGATGTCTGGCATGGGCCTCGAGCGTGATCGATTCATACTTTCGGGCTGTGGCCCGGAGGATGCAGGCGACGAGAAGATTGACGAGGGCTGCGACCACGGCCACACCCAAGCCGATGGGCAGCTGCTCCAGCTCGATCGGATTCCAAAGCCGTCCCCAAGCTTGATACGAGATCCCTGCCGCGGCGGCTAAGATGAGCGCGCCTTCGAGGCCACTGGAGAAATACTCCGCCTTCTCGTGGCCATAGGTGTGGCTCTCATCCGCGGGGCGGGCGGCGACCTCAAGGGCCACGAAGGCGATCAAAGCTGCCGTCAGGTTGATGAAAGACTCCAAGGCGTCGGAGAGGATCGCTACGGAGCCCGTCATCCCGTAGGCCCAGAATTTGAGGGTGAGCGTCCCCAAAGCTGCGCCCAGGGCCAGGCGGATCGCACGACGCTTGTTCGAGGGTCGCATTCATCTCTATTGCTACGCCAAATGTGACAAACTGTCAAGGCGGTTGACGTCTGCGGCCTCTTGGCCTATAGTAGTGAGATCCCACGTGAATATCGCAAACTTAACGGTCTGCGAGTTTTTGGAGAGACTGGCTTCTTCCACTCCGACGCCGGGGGGAGGCAGCGCCGCGGCGGTGGCCGGCAGCATGGCGGCCGCCCTGGTGGCCATGCTGGGTCGGATCACTCTTAAGAGAAGAGAGCCGGAATACCAGGCCGTGGCCTCCGAGATGGAGGAGATCACGTGGAAGGCAGATCGGCTGAGGGAGGGCCTCGTACGCTTAGCCGATCAAGATGCACAAGCCTTCGAGCGGGTGTTGGCCGCCTATCGGCTTCCGCAGTCCAGCGAGCGCGCAAAAGAAGAGCGGCAGCAGGCCATCCAAGAGGCTCTCAAAGGGGCCACGGAGGTGCCCTATCGGATTTCCGAGGCCTGCGCCACGGTGTTGGAATTGGCTCAGCAGGCCGCGGCCAAAGGGGTGCGCAGTGCCGTCAGCGACGCGGGAACAGCCGCGGGCCTGGCCGAGGCGGCCATCCATGCAGCGCTGCTCAACGTCGATATCAACCTCAAGCTCATCCAAGATGAGAAATATCGCCATCTCTATCACAAGAAGTGCGCCGATCTCGCTAAGCAAGCGAAAATTCGCAAAGAGGCCATCCTGGCCATCGTCGAGGACTGGATCCGGCCGGAGTAAGCAGCCATGATTGAGATGCAGCAGAAGAGTGGCTTCCTGAAGCTGGCCATCGAGGTGGCCCAAGAAGCCGGCAAACTCCTCTGCCAGCATCTAAAGCAAGGCATCTCCTATGAGCTTAAGAGTAGCCATCATGATCTGGTGACGGAGGTCGATCGCTTGGCTGAACAGGCCATTCTGAGCAAGATTCGCCAAGCGCACCCGGAGCACGGCATCCTCTCGGAGGAGAGCCCGCCTCTTGGGGCCGATTCTCCCTATCGCTGGGTGATCGATCCCTTGGATGGCACGACGAACTATGCCCATGGCATCCCCTTCTTTGGCGTCTCCATCGCTCTGGAGGGGAACGATCAGCCCTTGGTAGGAGTCATCTATGATCCGTGGCATGAGGAGCTTTTCACGGCGGCGGTGGGAGAAGGAGCCCATCTCAACGGGCGCTCCATTCGGGTCTCTTCGGCCAGGACGCTTCGGGAAAGCCTGTTGGCCACGGGGGCGGCGTATCGATCCCCGCTGCGCGAGCGAAATCTCGATTATTATCGAAGATTCTTCCCCAAGGCCCAGGGGCTGAGACGCTTGGGCTCGGCGGCGCTCTGCCTGGCATATGTGGCGGCGGGTCGTCTGGACGGCTATTGGGATTTGTATCTGCATCGCTGGGACATGGCCGCAGGGTATCTGCTCGTGAAGGAAGCGGGGGGACGGGTGAGCGATCCCTTCGGCCAAGAGATAAGGCCCGAGGGCCGGGCGTTGGTGGCCTCCAACGGCCTGATCCACGAAGAGATGCTGGAGGTGTTCTTAGATGGAGCCGATGCGCATTGAGGAGATTCCCAAAACCCTGGGGCAGGAGGTCTTGATCTGCGGCTGGCTCTACCGCAAGCGCTCCAGCGGGAGCATTCAATTCCTGCTCATCCGCGATGGCAGTGGCCTCCTCCAGGGGGTCGTCACCAAGAAGAACGCAAAGGCGTTTCAACTGGCCGAAAGACTCACGCAAGAGTCGTCCATCAAAGTGCGGGGTGTGGCCAAGGAAGATGCGCGTGCGCCCAGCGGGTATGAGCTGGCCATTCAAGATATTGAGCTGGTGCATCTGGCCTGTGACTATCCCATCACGCCCAAGGAGCACGGCCCGGGGTTCCTGCTCGATCATCGGCATCTGTGGATCCGCTCGCCCAGGCAGGGGGCGATCTTAAGAATCCGCCATGAAGTGATGCAGGCCATCCGTGATTTCTTTCATGAGCGCGGTTTCATCGCCACGGAATCTCCGATTCTGACGCCCCTCTCCGTCGAGGGGACTACCACGCTCTTTGAAGTGCCCTATTTTGACGAGAAGGCGTATCTCTCCCAAAGTGGCCAGCTCTATCTGGAAGCGACGGCGATGGCGCTGGGAAGAGTCTACTGGATCGGACCCACCTTCCGCGCGGAGCGCTCCAAGACGAGGAAGCACCTGACGGAGTTCTGGATGGCCGAGGCGGAGATGGCCTATTTCGATCACCCAGCGAATATGCAACTGCAAGAAGAGCTCGTAAAACACATCGTCGAGCGGGTGCTCAAGAATCGCCGGCGCGAACTTAAGACTTTGGAGCGGGATACGAACAAGCTCGAGCAGGCCATTCGCGACCCCTTTGCGCGCATTACGTATAGAGAAGCGCTGGAGATCTTGAAAGAGCGCGGCCTTCCCAAGGAGTGGGCCGATGACTTTGGAGCTCCCGATGAGGAGGCCCTCGCGGAGCATTTTGGGAAGCCCGTCTTCATCGAGAGATTTCCGGCCCAGATGAAGGCCTTCTACATGGAGCCGGACCCGGAGAACCCCGAGCTGGTGCTGGCAGCGGATCTTTTAGCGCCCGAAGGCTATGGCGAGCTGATCGGGGGCAGCCAGCGCATCTCCAATGAAGAAGTGCTCATTAAGAAGCTGGAGCAGTTCCATCTGCCGCGCGAGCCCTATGAATGGTACATCGATCTTAGGCGATACGGGTCCGTGCCGCACGCGGGCTTTGGCCTGGGGGTAGAGAGGACGGTCGCGTGGATCTGCGGTGTGGAGCACCTGCGCGAATGCATTCCCTTCCCCAGGATGCTCTATCGCTTGCGGCCATAGACCCTTGCGGCCGATGCGGGGCTGTGCTATACTGCTGGCTCGAGGTGGTCTGGACTGGAACGCACCTACGAGGTCCTTTATATTATCAAGCCGGATATTGCCGAGGGCGAGTACGACCAGGTCATCCAGCGCTATGAGCAGGCCGTGGCGGAGAACGGTGGCCGGGTGCTAAACCTTGACGAATGGGGAAGCCGCTCCTTTGCCTATGAGATTGCGAACTACCATAAGGGCTATTATGTATTGATGACCTTCGTCCTCGATCCGAAGCAGCTGCCGGCCCTTGAGGAACGCTTCCAGCTGGACGAGCGGGTGCTGCGCCATCAGATCGTGCGTCAGGAGGAGGCGGCGCGCGTTCAAAGCCCAGTGGCGGCCTGAGGGGGGAGAACCATGGCCGGGCTCAATCGAGTCATCTTGATTGGAAATCTCACAGATGATCCGGAGCTGCGCTATACCCAGAACGGAGTAGCCCGGACCCGCTTCTCAATAGCCGTCAATCGCAAGTACCGCGATCGGGAAGGCAACGTGCAGGAAGAGACGACATTCGTGCCCATTGTGGTCTGGGGGCCGCAGGCGGAGAACTGCGCCAATTATCTGGAGAAGGGTCGCTTGGTGGCCGTAGACGGCCGGCTGCGCATTGGCACGTTTGAGACCGAGGAGGGCGAGCGCCGCAAGGTGGCCGAAGTGATCGCGGAAACGGTGCAGTTTTTGGGCAGCCCCGCTCGACGCGACACAGACGAGCCCTCCACAGCCCCCTCTCAGGAGGCCGAGACGCCGCCGGAGCCGGAGAAGACGGGAGAAGAGGAGGTTCCCTTTTGAACCCTGTGCGCCGAAAACCGCGTCAGATGTGCGAGGTCTGCAAGCATAGTATCGAGCTGACCTACAAGCGACCGGAGGAGCTGCGTCGCTATGTCAATCGCTTGGGGAAGATCCTCCCCCGGCGGGTGAGTCGCCTGTGTGCCAAGCACCAGAGGCGGGTCAGCCGGGAGATCCGGCGGGCCCGGGTGATGGCGCTTCTGCCTTACGTGGTCGAGGCGTAAGGCCCCCTTTCCGCCGCACCAGGCTGAGCTTCCATGGAATGGGGCATCCTCGGCGCGATAGCGAGCATCATCCTGATTGATCTTGTGCTCAGTGGGGACAACGCGCTGGTCATCGGGATGGCTGCCCGAGAACTTCCAAATCGTCAGCGGAAGTGGGCCATCCTTTGGGGGACAGGCGTGGCCATCCTGCTGCGCGTCGCGTTCACTGCGCTTACCGCTCTCTTGTTCTTCAGCGTGACTGGGCTGCGTCTGATCGGGGGACTACTGCTCATCTGGATCGCGGTCAAGCTTCTGGTCAGACCTCCGGCCGGTAGACTGGCAGCGGATAAAGAGGATGCAGCCGTAAGCCACAGTCTATGGGAAGCCATTCGGATCATCGTGATTGCTGATGTGGTGATGAGCCTGGACAACATCCTGGCTGTGGCCGGAGCCTCCCGGGGGCACCTGGGCCTGCTCGTCTTCGGACTTGCGCTCAGCATCCCGATCCTGATGGGTGGGGCAGCCCTCGTGGCGTATCTGATGAGGCGCATGCCCTGGCTCATCTGGCTGGGGGGAGGAGTGCTCGCCTGGGTCGCCGGAGAGATGATCGTGGGCGACCCGCTGCTGCATGAGCGCCTGACAGAACTGCTGCCTGCGCTCTTGTGGCTCATCCCGCTGACGATCACCCTCGGTGTGGTGATCGCTTCTTACCTCTGGTATATGCGCAGAAGTCCCGTGACCCCGCTGGTCAGCCCCAGCCATCCTCCCAAGCGTTAGGGAAAGAGCACCGAGCTTCTGCAGGCAGGCTATGGGAAAAGTACCTCAAATCCTTCGGGGAAAAGATCTGCGCGATAGATCTTGAAGGGGCCTTTGGAAGAGTCGTGGGGCGTGACTACAAGACCCAGGAACTCGCCGTCCAAGGTCAGGAGTCGAAGCCCCTCGGAGCTGTCGCCCTGCGCTCCCTCCAATTTGAGAGAGTACTGATCGACTTCCCGCTCGCTTGCGGTCGCTCGATCGCGAATCTTAAGAGGAGCTAGCCTTATGATCTCCAAGGAGACCAGCGGGGACTTTGAGTCACGCGCGGGCTCAGCCGTCGAGTGAGAGAAACCTGAAGCCACAAACACCCTCAAATGCGTCCGCTCCTCGCCGGTGAGTAGCTTCGTCGCCAGGGTGTAGGAGCTGAACAGGCCGAGAACTGCGAAACGCCCGGGGAGTGCGTCGATCTCCTGCTCACGGCCGTCCGTAAGGACCTGCGCTCGTCCGCTTTCGAACTGGATCTGCATGCTATGATCTCCCAAGCCCAGAGGCCCCCAGATCTCCCCAGAGAAAAAGAGCGGCTTCCAGTCGGCATTCGAGCGGATCTCTTGAGTGTATTCGACTTTGACGTCAGCGACCATCACTCTCACCGAGAAGTGTCCCTTGGAGATCAAGCGGTAGTCGCCTGTGGGCAGGCGCTCCAGGCGATACGTCTCCTCGCCCAATCTCTGATTCCGGGCTTCGAGGACGAGCCGGCCCGACTCCACCAGCTGCACGGCCGAATCCGAGGGAGCCGAAAGCCCGTCTGTGCTCAGCAGCGGGTGTAGCTTCTGAGTCTGGGGATATGCCTTCGTCAGCTGCTCTGATGCGGAGTTCACTGGCTTCTTGCGAGAAGAATCCAGTGGTCCGCGCATCCAGACGAGTGCTGTAATCAGAGCCAAAAGCGCGATCATCAACAGTGGCCAGCGAATCTTTCCCTGGCTCTTGAAGAGTCTGCGCAAGCTTCAATCACCCGCTTCTTCTGAGATGGCGGTGCGTCGGCCCAAGAGGGAGCCTGCACCAAGCCAAGTCAGTAAGAAGAGCACGCCGGCCATCACATACGGGTATTGATAGCCCAGGAGATCGAAGATCAGGCCGCCCAGCAGGGGCCCTACAATCCGACCCAGGCTCAGATATGAGTTGAGCACGCCCATGATGATGCCCTGTTGCTCAGGTGGAGTCCGCTTCGAGATCAGAGACGAGATGGCCGGGCTGAGCAAGGAGCTTCCGAGGCTCACAAGCGCGATGAGCCCCAGGAGGCTGGGCCCATCATAGGCGTAAATTAGGCCCAGGAAGCCCACGGCGCTTAGGGCCAGCCCCATGTGAATCACGCGCTCCTCCCCCCAATGGCGGATCATCCGCCCGACGAATAGTCCCTGTCCTAGGGCGCTGATGAGGCCAAAGGCCACGAAGATCTCTCCCATCTCCCCTTCGCCGAAGCCGAGCTTAATTTCGGAGAAGAGCGCAAATGTCGCAAAGAGGCTGGCCAGCGCCAGATTGCTGATGAACCCTAAGATCAAAATGAACCCGGCCGGAGTGCGCAGCGTGTGTATCAGCGACCCCGATGGTGAGCGAGGTGCGGGCGAAGCTTTGCTGGTCCCTTCTTGAACGCGCCCTTTGAGCGACTCCGGCAAGAAGAGCGCGGCGAAGCCGGCCACGAGCAGCGTAAACGCTGCGGCGACGAAGAAGGGGATAGCTGGGCTCCCCACACCTAAAAAGCCCCCGATGGCGGGGCCGAAGATCAGGCCCAGTCCCATGGCCGCGCCCATCAGCCCCATGCCCTGCCCGCGCTGCTCCGGCCCGGTGGAATCGGCCACGTAGGCCATGGCCGTGGGCAGGACAGCAGAAGAGAGCATACCTCCTAGCATACGGGCGACATAGAGCATCCAGAGCGACGTGGCGAGCCCGAAGAGCACAAAAGAGAGGGCCATGCCCGCCAGTCCCACCAGCAGAACGGGCCGGCGGCCAATGCGATCGGAATAGCGCCCCCAAAATGGAGAGAACAGAAATTGCATCAACGAGAAGCTGGCAAATAGCAGGCCGAGATGGGTGGCAGAAGCCCCCAGGCTCTCGGCATAGAAGGGCAAAATCGGCAGGATGATGCCGAAGCCCACCATCACCATCAGCAACGTAAGAGCTAGTATGACCAGCTGTCGTTTCTGTTGAAAGTTCATGAATCCATCCACTCACAGGGCAAGCTTGAACGCGTATGATACAGGAAGAAGACTCCTAAATCTGCGGGCCAGTGCGCTCAAAGCAACGCCGTGTACTATAGCAGAGGGCGAGTGCTGCGTCAAGACTTCATTCATAAGAGTCTCTAGGCTATGCTATACTCATGAGCGGAGGGCAAAAGTGGTGCTCAATCTGGATCAGATTGCCCGCAAGCTACGCGAACGGGTGGAAGGTGCCGTCGAATCGGAGCTATTCTCTCCCGAGACCGAGTCGATCTATGGGTTGGCGCGTCTTTCGTACAGCGATTTCCAGCGGGCCATGCGGCTCAAGGCCGAGCTCCTCCACGAATTTGAGGGCAGGGCGCTTAAGGAGTGCTATGCGACACAAGTCGTCCAGAACGAGTATGGGACTTGTCTTAAGGTGCTCCATCGCGTCCCGATGGAGATTTCGCTCGGAGATCAAAATGAGTGCCGCCGGGCTCTTTATTCTGAGCTGAAGTTCCTCTACGGCATTGGCCCTGCTGTGGAAGCGCGCCTGCGGGCTCTGGGCTACCAGACATTGAGCGATCTTATCGCTCACCCACGCTGGGGACAGGAAGCTCGCTGGATTATAAGCCAGCTGAGACAGCAAGACGTAAAGACGCTAGAGTGCTTGATCCATCGCTGGTTTCCCGTCTCCAATCCTCTGGGCCTGAAGCTCTTGGGGATGATCTCCCAAGAGCAGCTGAGGATCTTCGATCTGGAAAGTTTAGGGCTCTTCGGGCGCCCCGTGGTGCTCTTAGGGCTAGCACGCCCGCAAGACGGCGGCTTGGAGATCCATCAATACTTGGCACGAAATATCATGGAAGAGCTCCCGGCCCTCCTGGAGATCAGCCGCGTCCTGGGAGAGGCGCTGGCCATCGTCACTTACAACGGGCGCGCTTTCGATATGAATCTTTTAGAGGAGCGCTGGAGCTATTATAACCTCGCTGTGGAACTTGACCCCGTCTATTTCGATCTCTTGCCACATGCGCGGCGTCAGTTCCGCGAGCGACTCCCGGATGCGAGACTGGAGACGCTCTCAAAGCATCTGGGCCTAAAACGCGTGATGGACATGCCCAGCGCCCTGGTGCCCGATTTCTACAACACCTATCTGGAGACACAGAACATCGGCCCGCTCATCCCAATCATTGAGCACAACAAGCACGATCTGATCACCTTGGCTGTGCTCCTTACGGAGTTCTGTCGATGTCCGTGAAGATCGAGCAATTCGTAGAAGAGCTTCAGCGCAGCCGTCGCAACTCCATCGCGTTGATAAAAAAGCTGCCTGAGATTCCTCCGCGCCATGCCTCGTTGAGCCGGCCGTTACCAGAGCCTCTCCGCGCCTATCTAGCTGATCGAACGCTCTCGCTCTACACGCATCAAGCCGAGGCCATCGAGAGAGTCCGCGCGGGAGCCAACGTCGTCATCACCACCCCTACAGCCTCGGGCAAGACCCTGGCGTTCAATCTGGCGGTCTTCGAGGGATTGTTCGAGAATCCCCAGGCCACAGCTCTGTATATCTACCCTCTGAAGGCCCTCAGCCAGGATCAACTTCAGGCGATTCGCTCCCTTGAGGAGGGGACGGGCGTGCGCGTCGAGGCCGCCGTCTACGACGGAGATACGCCGCAGCATGTGCGCTCGCTCATCCGCGAGCACTCCCGACTCATCTTGACGAATCCCTACGCGCTCCATCAGTATCTGCCCTGGCACCACAAGTGGAGGCGTTTCTTTAAAGATCTGCACTTCGTCGTCATCGATGAGGCCCATAGCTATCGTGGGGTCTTCGGCTCAAATGTAGCGCTCTTGATCCGGCGCCTGAGGCGCATCGTCGAGCATCATGGGGCCAAGCCACGCTTCATCCTCTCCTCAGCCACGATGGCCAATCCCAAGGAGCACAGCGAAAGGCTTGTGGGGCTCGATTTCGAAGTCATCTCGGAGAGCGGCGCGCCCCGCGGCCCCAAGTATTTCATCTTTTGGAACTCCGTGGCGGACGTGAATCACTCCGTCCATCGTCAGACGAGCGATCTTCTGGCTCAGCACATAAGATCCGGCTTCCAGACGCTCTGTTTTACGGTCTCCCGAAAGCTTGCTGAGCTCATTGCGCTCTGGGCCAAAGAGCAGGGATTGGGTGGGGAAATAGAGGCCTATCGAGCGGGCTATCGGCCGGAGGAGCGAAGGGCGATTGAAAGGGCGCTCAAACGGGGCGAACTGCGCGGGGTGGCCTCGACGACAGCCTTGGAGCTGGGCATCGACCTTGGAGGCCTCGATGCCGTGATCATCTCCGGCTATCCCGGGACGGTGATTTCGACGTGGCAGATGGCCGGACGCGCCGGGCGAGGTCGTGAGCCGGCCATCGTCACCCTGATTGCGTTTGAAAATCCTTTGGATCAATATTTCATGAAGCACCCCGAGAAGTTCTTTGAAAGGCCCCATGAGCACGCGATCATCGATCTGGAGAATCCGCACATTCTGCTGGGCCATACGATGTGCGCCGCGGCCGAGCTTCCCCTCCAACCTGAAGATGAAAGATTTTTGGGGGATGGCTTGCCTAAAGCGCTCAAGTCGCTCGAGCGGCAGGAGCTCATTCAAAAGACGCCTAAGGGCTGGGTCTATCGCGGCCTGGCCCGCCCGGCGGAAGTCGTCCGCCTGGAAAGCATCTCGGAGAGAGCCGTTCAAGTGCTCAACGAGGGAGAAGTCTTGGAGACGCTGGACCTGCGCCGGGCTTATGAAGAAGCCCATCCGGGAGCGGTGCTCTTGCATCGCGGCGAGACGTATTTAGTAAAAGAGCTGGATCTTGTGGCGGGCGTGGCTCGTGCTGTCAAGGAAGACCTCGATTACTACACCGACGCGCTCCAGACCGTGGGCATCCGCGTGCGCAAGGAGATGCTCAAACGCGCCACAAAATGGGGGACGCTCTCGTTGGGGGATGTGAAAGTCGTGGAGCATTTTATCGCCTACAGAGTGAAGCGCTATGATCAGACGCTCGGACTCCATGAGCTGAACTTGCCCCCCTTGGAGTTCGAGACGACGGCGCTCTGGTTCACGCTGCCGGAAGAGTCTTCAAAGCGCGTGATGGCAGCCGGGCTGGACTGGGCGGGAGGCTTACACGCCGCAGAGCACGCGCTGATCGCCATGACTCCCTATCACGCCATGTGTGATCGCTGGGATATCGGAGGGCTCTCCACGCCGCTTCATCCCGACACCCAGCAAGCTACGATCTTCATCTATGACGGCTATCCGGGGGGAATTGGCATCGCTGAGAAGGCCTATGATCTCTTTGAGCGTCTGGCGGAAACGACTTATGAACTCGTGCGGGATTGTGAGTGTGAAGACGGCTGCCCGTCGTGCATCTACTCGCCCAAGTGCGGGAACAACAACGAGCCTCTGGACAGACGGGCAGCCGTGAAGATTCTAGAGGGCTTGCTCGACTGAAAAATTCAGTCGGAGTCCTCGTCTTCAGATTGGTCCTCGGGCTTCTTCTCTTTCTCGTCGCGGCTGGCGCTTGTCTCTTCTTTGGGTCTCTTTCGGAAGCCCTTGCCCTTGTAGACCACGCTTATTCCCTTGGGCGGAGTCCAATTCTTAGACATTCTTTATCACTCTCCTTCAATTTCTGATGCTTTCTTTAACGTCGGGATTTCTGCCGGATTCCCCTCGTGGGCGAGCATAGTATATCACAGGGCTTCTTCGGGCTCAAGGGGGTTATGCCTCGATGACTCCGTCTTTGAGGTGGACGACGCGATCGGCGCGCTCCATGATCTTGGGATCGTGCGTGCTCGTGCTGAAGATGAACGTGGTGCCCCGCTCACGGCTGAGATTGTGCATAAGATCAATGATGGTCTTGCCCGTCTGGGAATCGATATTGGCCGTGGGCTCATCCGCCAGAACGAGAGTCGGCTCCGTGATTAAAGCACGAGCGGAAACTCCACTCTTCCCGATGTGGGCTGGTCCAAGCAGCCGATCAGATTGAGCAGAGTCGTCTTGCCGCTCCCCGACGGCCCGGCAATGCACAAGAACTCCCCAGCGCGGACTTCTAAGCTGACCCCACGCAGGGCCAAGATCGTCGTCTTGCCCAATGGATACTCTTTCGTCACCTTCTCAACGCGGACGACGGGTCTTTCGCTCATCTTAGCCCTGGCATAGCTGGATGTGATACTCCTCCGTGAAGATCTCATCGGGCAGATCTTCTTTGGTTTCCATGCTGAGGGTCGTCAAGATCGTCTTAGCCCCCTCTTCGATGGCGCTCTCCATGACGGCCTGCGACGGGCGGATTGCTCCAGCTAGCTCTTTAGGCTCCGAGTACGTCACCCATTTCAGAAGCTCTCCGGATGCGGTGTAGAACTCGGCTCGCAAAGGTAAAAACGTCTCGACTTCCACCCAATAGAGGACTTTCTCGTAGGCGATGCTCAGGTCTTTGGCGCGTAGCTCCAGCTCGTAGGCAGATTTTCCGCTGAGATCTTGCACACCCAGGAGCGTGGCAGTGTAATCGGCCGCCAAGTCCAGCCAGGCGATGTCTCCATATGAGAAGATTGTGCCTGCCAGCGGTCCTTGCGTCCCCACGGGGAGAAACTCACAAACGTTGGGGAAGAAGATCTTCAGATCATGGCCGACGCGCAGAACTTTTTGGCCTCTTTGTTCTGCCGGGGCTAGAAATTCAATCAGAGCCTTCTCAGGCCCCTCTCGGAAGACTTTCATCGCAAAACTTTGGGCCGTGCCGTCGGACCGGATGTTCTGCAACGTCGTCTCGGCGATGAAGACCTCGGGATAAAGCACATCGAGCGCTTTTTGCAAGATCTCTTGAGCCGTCGGCTCCGTTTGGGCCTCGACAGGCGGCCAGAGCCATAAGACCAGCGCGATTAAAAGTCCCTTCTTCATGAGCATTCCTCCTTGGCTGGCTTCACTTACCCATGGCGCAGCGCCACCACCGGCTCCTGCTTGGAGGCCAAATACGCGGGATAAAGAGCGGCCAGGATCGAGACCAGCTGGGCGAACGCGAAGAGGATCCAGATCCAGATCCATGAGAACTCGGCATAGAGCACCGTTCCCAAAGGAGCAGAAATGACGGAGCTGATGCTGCCCGGTGGCGAGATTCCCACCAGCGAAAAATACTTGACGAGGCCTCCGCCGATGAGAGCGCCTAAAGCTCCTCCGGCCGC
>JBBIOR010000021.1:18998-30697 GCA_037443265.1 Candidatus Fraserbacteria bacterium
AAAAATACTTGACGAGGCCTCCGCCGATGAGAGCGCCTAAAGCTCCTCCGGCCGCGCCCAACAGCTGCCCCTCCAGCACGAAGATGGTAATGACTTGGGGGCGCGTTGCGCCTAGAGCCACCATCGTGCCGATCTCGCGGACCCGCTCAAAGACGGACATCAGCATCGTGTTGGCCATGCCCAGCATGGCGATCGCGATCACGATGAATGAGATCACGCTCAGCAGCCAGCGTCGGAAAGTCAGGGTCTGCCAGATGGCCGCGCCGATCTCTTTCCACGTCTCCAGCTCAACTTTCCAATCTGCCAGACGATCATTAAGAATCTCTGCAACTTGGTCTGTCCAGTCAATGTCTTGGAGGCCGACGGCGATCTCCGTGATCTTCCCCGCAAGCCCCAGCAGCCGTTGGGCGTCTTCCAGCTTGAGCATCACCACGGAGCCATCGTATTGGGGGTAGCCGGTATAGAAGATGCCCTTCACTTGCAGGCGGGTCGCGTTGAGCGCGCCCGCGGCTGTGGTGGCGACGATCAGCGGGATCGAGCCGACGCGCAGCTTGAGATCCTCCGCCAGTTGTTTCCCAACTAAGATGAAGCCGGGCTGATCGTCCAGATAGCTGCCCTCGACGATGGAGTTGGCGATGACCCCGGTGGCTCGCTCGACTTCTGGGTGGATGGCCAGACCCATGACTCCAGTGCTCTCACTGCCCCTGCCCAGGATCGCCCGGAAGCGAATTCGGGGCGAGACTCCGACGACTCGAGGGACGCTTCGCGCAGCCTGAAGCAGATCTTCTGATTCAGCCAGAGTGCGATCGAGCGGGAGGAGCCGCGCCTTCTCTCGGTAACCTTGGGCATAGATCTGAATGTGTCCGGCTTGGGCCTTGATGAAATTATTCGTGATCTGCTGATCCATCCCTCCGATCATGCCCTGGAAGAAGATGATGAGCGTAAGTCCCAGGCCGATGCCGGCGGACGTGATCACCGATCGGCGTCGATTGCGAAGCACGTTGCGCAAGGCGATCTTGATCAGAGTGAACAAGAACACGCTAAGCACCCCCTCTTTAATTCGCGCGAGGGCGGATCAATAGGATCTCCTATCTGGTTGCTGCGACCACATCCTGAAATAGCTCCAAATTCTCCGCGCGCAGGCAGTCCCCAACGACTTCGAGCGGGCTGCGGCCTAGCTCTTTCATCAAAGCGCTGCGCGTCTTCGCTTTCGGCACGCAGCTCGAATGGCGTGGATCTCCGCGTGAGCCGTATGAGATCCTCATCCGTCGCGCGGCTCATTCTGACCTCCACGGCACTTCAGAAGCTCTCCGGAGGGTGACGCATGACCTTGCTCCCAGAGTCCCTGTGGCTATATGTTACCCTCATATCGAATGAGGAGGCTACCATGCGTGTGCTCAAGCTGACAGCGTTGAGTCTCATTTTGATCCCTTTGGCATTGGCATCTGCCAATCCCACAGCAGCGGCTCCGTGTGCCCCCAACGGACGGCAGCTCCAGCCCCTTCATATCGCTTGGATCCACTGCCAGAACAACTATGACGAGGTGGTCGTCATCGTCAATGCCAGCGGGGAGGACATCGATCTGGCCGGATATCAGCTCGACAGTTTAGTGGGTCAGAAATTCGTCTTTCAGCCCAGCGAGTGGAACCCGAACTGCTGTGTCATCCAGGCCTATGGGACGCTTCGCATCCACTCCGGGCCGCGGAACCTTGAGCCCTTCGATGATCCCAGGGATCTACACTGGCTGAACGCGGATGGACAGCCGCGTCGCGACCTGGTGTGGCGAGACAGCTACGATGTGGCCACCCTGTTTAACGCACAGAAGCAGATTGTGGCTCACTACGAATATGGCCAGCCCTAAGGAGCTGATCCGCTCCATTCCCTTTGCATAGATCTGGCATACCGGCTATAATTCCGGGGATTTCGGTCCCATCGTCTAGTGGCCTAGGACGCTGGTCTCTCAAGCCGGAAACAGGGGTTCGAATCCCCTTGGGACCGCCCCTTTATTCTCAGAAGTTCAAGGAGGGCTACATCCATTTATGGACCTCTCACAACTGGTCACACTATTAGCCATCGCCGCAGGCTTGGCCGCGATCGTATACGGCCTTGCGCTCACGCTCTACGTGCTGCGCCTGCCCCAGGGGGCCAAGCGCATGCAGGAGATCGCCTCCGCCATTCAGGAAGGTGCCTCGGCGTATCTCCATCGCCAATACTCGATCATCGGGCTGGTGGCCGTCGTCATTTTTATTGTGCTCCTTCTGGCACTGGGGGCCGCGACGGCTATCGGCTTTCTCCTTGGGGCAGTCTCCTCGGCCCTGGCGGGCTACGTGGGCATGAACGTGGCGGTGCGCACTAACGTGCGCACCGCGGAAGCAGCCAAGTCGGGGCTGGCGGCGGCCCTCTCCGTGGCCTTCAAGGGGGGCGCAGTCACAGGACTCTTCGTGGTGGGCTTGGGACTGCTCGCCATTGCTGCCTTCTTCTGGATCTTGCGCGTCTCTTTGGGATTTGAGCTTAAAGGGGCGCTCGATGCGCTGGTGGGCTTGGGCTTTGGAGGTTCTTTGATTAGCGTCTTCGCTCGTCTGGGCGGAGGCATCTACACCAAGGGGGCTGACGCGGGGGCTGATCTCGTCGGCAAAGTCGAAGCCGGCATCCCGGAAGATGATCCGAGAAACCCGGCCGTCATTGCTGACAATGTGGGTGATAACGTGGGGGACGACGCGGGCATGGCGGCCGACCTCTTCGAGACGTACGCCGTCACAGCCGTCGCGGCCATGCTCTTAGGCTTCCTCGAGCTCAAAGACACCAGCGCGAACGTGAGCCATGCCGTCGTCTACCCTCTGCTCTTGGGCGGGATCTCCATCGCCAGCTCCATTATTGGAAGTTTCTTCGTGAGGCTGCCCCAGAGTCAGAGCATCATGGGGGCGCTCTATCGCGGCCTGGCCGTGGCGGCTGTGCTGGCCATGAGCGCGTTCTATCCCGCTACGCAGTGGCTCATGGGCGACATCGAGAAATTTCCGGTGTTGAATCTGTGGATCTCCTCCATTCTGGGCGTGATCGTCACCGTCGGGATGGTCCTGATCACGGATTATTACACCTCGAAGCGCTTCTCGTCCGTGCAGCGCATCGCTCAGGCTGCTGTGACGGGCCATGCGACAAATATTATTACGGGGCTGGCGGTGGGGATGCGCTCGACGGTCCTGCCCATTCTGCTCATCTGTGCGGCCATCTTAGCGGCGTATGCGCTCGCCGGGCTCTACGGGATCGCCATTGCTGCCATGGCCATGCTCTCCATGACGGGCATTATTGTCGCGATCGATGCCTATGGGCCCATTACAGACAACGCCGGAGGGATTGCCGAGATGGCGGATCTGCCGGACTCGGTGCGCGCTGTGACAGACCCGCTCGATGCTGTAGGCAACACCACGAAAGCCGTCACCAAAGGCTATGCCATCGGCTCGGCGGGCCTGGCGGCCCTCGTGCTCTTCTCAGCCTATGCTCAAGAACTGGAAGCCAAGCTGGGCCTGGCGCTTCAATTCTTGCTCTCGGACCCCTGGGTGCTGGTGGGTCTCTTCCTTGGGGGCGCGCTGCCGTTCCTGTTTGCGTCTTTGGCGATGGACGCCGTGGGCGTGGCTGCGAGCGCAATCATTGAAGAAGTCCGCCGACAATTTAGGGAAAAGCCAGGGATCTTGCAGGGCAGAGACCGGCCTGACTACGGTCAATGTGTGCGGATCGTGACCGCTACGGCTCAAAGAGCGATGATTGCTCCGGCGCTCATTCCCGTGTTGGCCCCGATTCTCGTAGGGTCTCTGCTGGGGGCCAAAGCTCTGGGGGGATTGCTGGTAGGATCGATCGTAACAGGTCTTTTTGTGGCCATCTCCATGACTACCGGAGGAGCAGCGTGGGACAATGCCAAGAAATTTATTGAAGAAGGGGCTTATGGGGGCAAGGGCTCTCCTCCCCACAAGGCCGCTGTCACGGGAGACACCGTGGGAGACCCCTGCAAGGACACGGCCGGACCGGCGATCAACCCCATGATCAAAGTGATCAACATCGTGGCGCTGCTCATTGTGCCCTTCCTGCGGTAGCTCTTTCGACTTCGTCTGCTCCGGATGCTAGAATGAATCCGCCATGAGCGGGGGAGAGATCCTGCGGGTCGAAGGGGTCACCAAAGAGTTTGACAGACTCGTCGCCGTCTCCGAGGTCTCGTTTGAAGTCCAGCGGGGTGAGATCTTTGGGCTTCTGGGTCCCAACGGCGCGGGCAAGACGACCCTTATCCGCATGATCCTGGGGATCTTGAGACCCGACTCCGGCCGGATTCTCTTCCATCTGGACGGCGCGCCGGGGCCTCTTAAGAAGCAGAGAGTGGGCTATCTCCCTGAGGAGCGCGGCCTGCCTGAAGATCGCTGGGTGGGCGAGGCGCTGCTCTATCTCGCCCGCCTGCACGGGATGGATCCCGCCCGCGCGCGCGAGCGCGCTCTCTATTGGCTGGATCGCTTTGCGCTGGGTGATCGCTTTCAGAGTCGCATCAAAGAGCTCTCCAAGGGAATGCAACAGAAAGTGCAATTCATCGCGGCCGTGCTGCATCAGCCGGAGCTGGTCGTGCTCGACGAGCCCTTTTCGGGCTTAGATCCCGTCAATCAGGATTTATTTCAAGATGTGATTCGCGAGCTGGCGCGCACGGGCATGACCATCTTGCTCTCTTCTCACCAGATGAACCTCGTCGAAAATCTGTGCGATCGGGTCTTTCTCATCAATCATGGCCGTCAGGTTTTGTATGGGGAACTCAGCCAGATCAAGCGCGATCACGGCGAGGATGTCGTGCGATTGAGATATAAAGCCCAAGATCCTGATCCACTGCGCAGTTGGCTGTCCCACAACGGACATGTGCGGATCCTCTCGCTCGATCGCGACCAAGCTGAGCTGCTCCTTCTCAAAGGGACCTCTCCCAATGAGTTCTTGCGCTCCATAGTCGATCGCGTGGAGATCACAGAGCTTTTCATCACGCAGCCCTCGCTCCATCGGATCTTCGTGGAGGTCGTGCAGAGGGGGCCTTCGAGATGAAGCACGTGCTGGCCGTGGCCCAGTGGGAGTTCAGCGGCACACTGAGAAACCGCCAATTTCTCTTCTTCACGGTGCTCTTTCCCCTGTTCATTCTGGGATTCAGCGCGCTCTCCATCGTGCTGAGCGAGCCGGGGACGCGCGCGGCGCTCTCCGCCGTCAACCCAGAGCAACTGAGCCAGAAGCTGAGTGCTGTCGGAGCCGATCCTCAGAAGACGTTCCCTCTCGTCTTAGCCACGATCTTGGCTTTCATCTTCTTGTTCGTGGTGCTCTTCTCGGGGACATTTGTGCTTCAGAACATCGTCCGCGAGAAGCAGAGTCGGGTGGTAGAGCTGCTCTTGGCGGCCATCTCGCCCCGAGCCCTTATCTATGGAAAGATTCTAGCTTTTGGGGCCTTGGGCCTCTTTCAAGTGTTCATCTGGGTGTTGGTGGGGCTGGTGGCTCTGCTCGTGCTCGGGCCGTATTTGGGCATCCCGACCTGGCCGCTTCTGGGGCTGATCTTGGCGTATATGCCCTGGGATAAGCTCTTGCTCTTTGCGATCTATTTCGTCTTGGGGTATCTCTTCATCGCGTCTTTTTCGGCGGGCATGGGATCGACCATGACGGATGTCTTAAGCGGCCAGCAGCTACAGAGCTTGATCATTGCCCTGCCCGCGGCGCTGCCGCTCCTTATTTTTCACATCATCTTGACGGACCCTGAGGGCTTTTTGCCGCAGCTCTTCAGCTACATTCCTCCGACGATTCCAGGGACGATGATGCTCCGGCTGGCTGTGGCTTCGATCCCGCTCTGGGAGGTGGCCCTGAGCCTCGGGGTGCTGCTGGCCAGCATGCTCATCGTGATGAGGCTGGCGGGCAAGATCTTCGAGATTGGGATCTTGATGTACGGCAAGTCGGCATCCCTCAAGGAGATCTGGCGCTGGGTGCGGAGTTGACCTTAGGCATTCCAAATCATAATCTGATCCCGGCCAGGGAATTGGAGAGGGGGATCATATGAGCAACGCTCTTCAGACGTTGGCCGTCATCTTGGTGGCCCTGCTCTTGCTCCTGGTGATCGCGTTGGCCGCTCCGGAGCTGATCTCATCAAGGACCACCGTGACGGAGCCGGTAGGGCCTAGGACTTCCCCGGCTGTCCCGGTGACGCCTTCGCCGGCGCCGGGCCAAGACGTGACCGTGATGGTCATCATCCCTGAGGTCGTGCTTCGGCAGCAGATTCCCGATCCGGCTGCGGAGAAGGCCGTCATTCGCGCCCTCATTTTGAAAGACTTTCGCGTGGTGGATCAATCCCAGGTGAAGAAGATCCGCTACAACGATCAAGTGCTTCTAGCTATCCATGGCGATCCCGAGGCCGTGAAAGCGCTTCAAGCTCTGGCACTCGAGTACGATGCCGACGTGCTGGTGCTCGGAGAGGCCTTTGCGGAAGGCCCCATTCCCGCTCCCGGAGGCTTGCAATCTGCCCGAGCGCGGGTCGAGATCCGGGCGATTCTGGCGCGGACGGGTCAGATCCTCGCCTCCGAGGCCGTCACGGCCGGTGGCGCGGACTTAACGTTCAACATCGCGGCCAAGACGGCCCTTCAGAACGGCGGCCAGCAGATGGGCCAAATTTTAACGAAGGCGCTCTTGGCCAAGTTCGGCCGACAATCCGGGGCGCAGGGCAAAGTGGAGCTCCTCGTCACGTCCATGCCCTTCCCGCTCTATCTGCTCTTCAAGGAGAAATTGACGGCCTCGAGCGCTCGCGTGACGTTTAAGCTCGTCGCTGGAGAGGGAGGGGAGTGAGCGTCGTGTCTGACTTCGTCAAGATCGTCTTCGTCGGGCTTCTGGTGGCGGCGGCTCTGTTCGTGGTCTTAATGATCATCCCCAAAGAGCCGCCGAATCAGGTGATTGTACCCATCGAGCCGGTGAACGCGGCCGTCATTCGCTTTGACGATCGCAGCGGCCGGGGGACCCTGGGCGAGGAGATGAGAATCCGCTTGGAAGGGGAGCTGGTGAATCGTCCGGGCCTGCAAGTCCTCGCGCGCGAGCGGCTAGATGTGATCCTGCAGGAGCAGCGGCTCTGTGCCTTGGGGCTGTGTGATCCCCAGACGGCCCTTGAAATCGGCAGACTCACGGGCGTAAACAAGCTCGTCACCGGCGTGATCCTGGGGGTCAGCCAGGACCTCCAAGAGACTCAGATCTGCAAGGAGATTCGGCTCTGGCCGCCGGGGTGCGCACGCTCCGTACCCGGAACGGAGCTTCGGGTGGAGCTGGAGATGCAGTTCCAGATTCTGAACGCGCAGACGGGCCGCATTGAAGTCTCCGAGCGTCTGACGCATTCGGCCTCCCAGTCGGTGGAGCGCGGCCAGCCCCTGCCGGATGCGAACAAGATCCTGCGGGCCGTCATGGATAGCTTAAGCAGTCGCATCGCGGATCGCATCCAGACGGGCTACACGCGGGAGCTACGCTACGGGCTCTACAAGAGCTACAAGACGAAGGGCAGCGCCTATGAGGGAGAGAGTCCAGCGACGACGTTCACCGCAGAAGATCCACAAGTCGTGTTGATTGTGCATCTGGTCAGAATGCAGCCCACTGATCAATTCTCTGTGGCCTGGATTGATCCGCAGGGTAATCGCATGGAGACTCCCGCTGTGCCCGGCGATGCCGGCTGGGTTCCCTTCACGCTGCCGCTCTTAGGGAAGCCCAGCGGCTCCTGGACTGTAGAAGGCTTCATCAACGGCCAGAAGGTCTTTGCGGAGACGTTCGTTGTGCTGGGCTCCTCCAGCCAGTGATGAACTTGAGCTTCACCAAGAATAAAGTGGCATTCTGTGGGCTGCTGGGGCTGGCGTTTCTGAGTGGCTGCTCCTCTGTCAATCAGCCGCCCACGGTCAAGATCACAGCCCCGCTAGAGGGAAGCCTTCAGGGCAGTGCAGTCGCATTCCAGAGCAGCGCCAGCGACCCCGATGGGCGCATAGCAACCTACCGTTGGGACTTTGGAGACGGCACGACGAGCGAGGAACCTCAGCCGAAGCACACATACGCCCAGAGCGGCGAGTATCGCGTGGAGCTTGTCGTGACAGACGATCGGGGTGCCAGCGCACGTCATAGCATCACCATCAGAGTACAAGTGGGTCCGAAGGCCGTGGCCACGCTCCGTCAAGCCCACAGCGACCCAGCCGTGCTGCTACAGCACATAAGCGGCGAAACCCCCTTGGCCGTCGTCTTCGATAGCTCGCGCTCCATGCCGGAGCCCGGCACCAAGATCATGCGCTGGCACTGGGACTTCGGGGACGGTGAGGAGAGCGGTGAGCCAAACCCGATTCACATCTACACCCGAGGTGGCCAATACCAGCCCACCCTCATCATCACCGACGATCGGGGTCGGACGAGTCAGGCCCAGCTCAGCGTTCAAGTCACCTCCTATGAGGCCTATGAAGGCGCTGTGGAACTTAAGGATGCCACGGTACGCTATCAGCTGTATGAGAAAGCCACGAAAGCCTCATCCGCTGGGCCTTCGATGAGTTACTGGTACGTGGTCGAGACGCCCCGCAAATTGAGGGAAGGCGAGATCCGGGCTGTGCTGGCAGATATCATTCAGAGAGCCCAACAGCGCCCCAGGATCACGCGCATCACGGTCTATCTCTTCGATAAAATCAAAAAGAACTTCATGATCGCAGGAGACTACGAGCACTATTTGGGGAGCGCAATATGGGACAAGACGGAGCTACCTGAGAAGGCGCTTTCGTTCAGTGCCAATCGCGCGTATCTTTTAGGGAAGGCGATTCCCGTCTTGGGATACGAGATCCGGGAGCAGGTGTTGGAGCCGGATGATCCAGAATGCGAAGGGCTGTGTGAGCGCTATCGCATTGGAGTTGCCCAGATTACGATTCAAGATGAGTCTGTATGTCGAGGGCTTCTGCTGACGACCATCCGCGAGATCGCCCGCTGGCGCTTAGGGGCAAGCTATGATGGCTTTCTGGTGCAGATCTACTCCAAAGACGGCGGGCAACCGTTGGCTTGGGTGTTGGGCGTGAGGGGCCCGTTGACCTTCGAGCAGCTTTCCGTTCAAAAGCTGGCTGAGCGGCCGAGCCGCTGGGACATCCAGGAGCCCTCGCTGCGGGTGAGCTTGGGTCAAGTGCCTTCCTGCTGAGCCCATCTCTTCTGATCACAAAGGGGTTCTGAGGGCCTTGACAAATCTTTAAAGTTCCTTACCTTACCTTACCGGTGGACTTGAAGTCTGCCCACAGAGGAGGTACAAGCAATGTGCTGCGGCAAGGAAACGTACGAAGAGATGCAGGGAGGCCGGGTAGGACTCACGCGCAGAAAGGTGCTCAAGGCGATGGGAGCCGGAGCAGGGTTAGTAGCGCTGGGTGGGCTGACGGGATGTACTGCGTGGCTTGCCGATTCAGGTTTTACCTCTGAAAGTAGTGCTGGGAAGGTTTCAGCGGCGGGAACCGCATCAGATCGCCTAAAAAAAGCTCTATCTAGAGTGGATCAGAAGCTTATTCATGAGATCAATGAGACTAAAGAAGCTTGGAGTAGAGTTTGGAAGATGGCCTTTCACAATCATGAGAGCGATAGAGCAAGTGTTATTTCAACATTCGAGCATGCGAAGAAGAAAACGAGGATCTTGATCGATCAGTATGATAGAATTGATTTCATCGGTGCGCTTGAGAGTTTGGCTTTAACCGCGAGTCTGGCTGACGTAAATACAGCTCTAAGTCAAGACACAGAGTTTAAGAGAGAACTAGAGAAAAGATTCATGGATGACCTAGTCGGAATTGGATTTTCCGAAAGGGATGCCAATGACGAAGTGCAAAGACACTTTCATCGCCTCTTCACTCAAGCTGAATATGACCAAGCTCGCCAAGGGCTCAGTGGGCAAGGTCTGAGTAATGCATTTCAGGAGTCACTCAATGTGCTGGACCCAGGCGATGGAGGAGGTGGCGGATCTCCCACTCCTTCGCAATGCACTGCGGCAGTAATAAGTTGCATTGCGATTTTCGGCGTAATAGTCCTCGGATGTATTGCGATAGGATTAGCAGAGTGTCTAGCTCTTCTGGGTAATATTGGACCCGGGGGTGCAGGCAATCTTGTTCTAACGGCAGCTTTGATTTGTTATATCGATCTCATAGAATGCTTTGCATAGCCATGATAAAATGGAATCGATGGTCGGCTCTATTCATAGTCCTTGCGATTTTTGTTGTTCAGGCAGTTGCTTGGGCAACTACGGGAGATTCGCTCTATGGATTGACGTTTCTGGCCTTTGGTTCCCTGGCTTGGGCCATTGGCGCAGTCTGCGAAGCGCATCGCATTTCATCTGCTGGACAACGTTGGACCGCTGTTTCATTCTTCGTGATGTTCCTCTTATTTGGTAGTTTAGCAGCTTCTGTGATAGATAATACATACTGGTCGTGGGGTTTTCTTGCAGCTGCAGCAATTGGCGGACCCACCTTGGCCATGATCTTGCAATTACTCAGGCCCATACCTGAAGATAAAGATGTTTTCAAACCTAGCAAGGAATCGTCTACCAACAGTCTACCATATAGGTTCTTCTTCTGGCTGTTGACCGTAGGTCTATTCCTCTTGGTAGCGCTGCCACTCCTGTCAACCATCTCGCTATCCGAGCTGGAGAAACGTCATACCATCATCCCAGCCGTGGCTCTTTTAGGGTGGATTTTGTTACTTTTTTTAATCTACAATATCGCCTACCTCATCTCACTGATCAAATGGTTCAAAGCTAGGTCGAAAGACTAAGAGTCAACCCATGACATAACGAAATACAAAAGGAAAGCCATCATTCCATCTCCATGACGCAGGATGGCTTATCCACCGGGCTTTCACCCTCCAGTCATTCACTTTCCACGTCATTTCCGGTTAATCTCACAGTAATGAAGCCGCAGAGCAGCAGAAACCCTGTGAACATATGGTTGTTCCTGCTTGTGAATCTAGAAACTGTGCTGCTCTTGCTAGGTTTGGCAACCTTGTTCGGCATATATGGTCGGATTCTCACCATGGCCGTCGTCGGGTTGACAGCCACAACGGGCTTGCTCTGAGTCTCCCTCTCCCCTAAGATGAGTCAAGCCATGTCCAGCGTCAAAGTGAAAATCTGCGGCAATCGCACGCTTCGTGATGTGCAGGCCACGCGGGGAGCGGACGCCCAAGGGTTCATCGTTGGCTTCCCTGACTCTGAGAGGGAATGTTAGATTGATGGAGTCTCATCTCCATGGCTGGGCGCGGCAAACTTCTGGAACGCATCTTATAGGGCACATCGGACACAAATATCCCCGTTAGCGGACTGTGCCAGTTGCTACGCAAGCTGGAGTTCGAAGAACGAATCCGAGGTGACCATCATATCTTCACCAAGGACGGGGTAGCAGAGATCTTGAACCTGCAACCCAAAGACTCCAAGGCGAAACCCTATCAAGTCAAACAGGTTCGCCATGTGGTTCTCAAGTACAGATTAGTAGGCGATGAAGCTCTGAGGAACGTAGAAGTGATAGCGCAAGAATGGATTGAGACGGCTAACCCCTGCGCCGAAAGGCCGCTTGATCTTTGCCTGGCGTTATCCGACAATCTTCCTTACCGAAGAGCGCGAGGATTCACGCGCAGGCAAGTGCTGCGGGCCATGGGAGCCGGAGCAGGGTTGATCACGCTGGGTGGGCTGATAG
>JBBIOR010000022.1:0-7314 GCA_037443265.1 Candidatus Fraserbacteria bacterium
ATGACTTCTACCTCCTCTGTGGGCGGACGTCAAGGCCCCCGGTAAGGTACTACTAACACAACTTTGAGACCTTGGCAAGACCCTTCACCAAGGTAACAGGCCGAGCTTACGCCTATCCAAGCAACGCGGCCACCAGACTGAGCAGGCCCAACGCGATGGCAAACGCCCAGAACGGCAGTTGCCGCGCCAATCTCATGAGAGCAGCAATCGTGAGCCAGCCGACGATCAGGGCAGACCCCAGTCCAGCCAGCGAAGCCGCCCAGTCAAACAAGAGCGCGCTCCTAAGCTCGAGCAGCACTTGCGCTCCCAAGATCACCGGAATGCTCATGATGAAGCTAATTCTGAGCGCTTCCGTCTCTTGATAGCCTCGAAGCAATAGAGCAGAGATGGTCAGCCCCGAGCGACTCAGTCCCGGCAAGGCTGACAATCCCTGCATGAGCCCTACTAGAAGGGCATCCTGCCCGCTCAAGTGAGCCATGGTGTACTGCCCCAATCTGGGAGCGTGCCACTGAATGAGTCCCGTGATGATGAGCAAGATTCCAATGAGGGCCGTGGCCAGCGCAGTGTAGATCCCGATGTCGAGACTAAGCAGCAAGAGCGGCGCCCCCACCAGCCCTGTAGTTATCGTGGAGAGGGCGAGAAAATCGAGAAATTTTCGCTCCGTCACCGCTAGCTGCTCCCGTCGGAAGGCCCACGAGGGCAGGCTCCTCAGCAGATGTGACAGCTCCCCCCGAAAATAGACGACAGAGGCCAGCAGCGTGCCTAGGTGCAGCCAGACCGCAAAGGAGATCGACTCACCTGGGGGGCGTTGAAAAAAATGCAGCTGGATCAGAACAAGCGCTCCTTCGCTGCTGATAGGCAGCCACTCTGTGGCTCCCTGAACAGCGCCGAGGATGAGCCCCTCGAGGATCTGCTCCATCATCAGATCAGAGGCGGATGGCAAACCCAAACATGAGTCGGCCGTCCTTCCAGGTGAGCTCAAAGATCGCCGGCAGCCTCGGTCGATTGAAGACCTCAATCCCGATGGTCGCCTGATGGCTCAAAGCCAGATCTCCCTCCTTGAGCAAGAGCCAGAAGCGATAGCTCCCGTACGGAGTAAGCGAGCCGAAGCTCTGGCTCACATAGACAGCTCCCCCACTCAGCACATCCCCGAAGAATGGGAAACTGCCCGGTATCAGTCCCAAGGTGATGTCCGGCGAGAAGTGCACTTGATAGCGCAAATCTCCTACAACGCCCAAGAATTTCGCATCCTGCAGGCTCTGATTGATGGAAAATCCGCTGCCTAAGCCCAGGTCCAGCCGGGGCATCAGCCCATAACGCACGTGGAGCTGCGGGGAGAGCCCCTCAAAGGGAGAGAAGAGGGCTCCCAGCCCCCACCAGAAGGCTAGTTCTGCCGGCGTCACGGTACGGGCCGTCTGGTAGACGTTCAAAAAGCAACCTGTGGCCACGAGACTCACGCAGATCAGAAGTCCCAGCAAGCCGAGTTGAGAGTTTCTCATAGGGCCCCCTTGAGGTGCATCTTAGCATAGCCGAGGCTTCTACGCGAAGAGAAGTGGTTGACAGCGCTTTTAAGCCTCTCTATAATGGCGCTAGAATGCCCCTTAGGCGGAGCGTGGTGGACGCATGAATGACATGTACGATCTGTTTTCGCGAGAGGCTCAGCAGGTCATGGGGTATGCCACCCAGGAGGCGGAGAGCTGGAGACACGATTACGTGGGGACGGAACATCTGCTTCTGGCCTTCACGAAGCTGCGCGGGACCAATGTCTATAAATTCCTGGAGATCAACGGGGTGACGTATCATCGAGTCGCCCGAGAGCTAGAGAAGGAAGTCGGCCAGGGGGATGTGCGCTTTGCCACCTCTGAGCTGCGGCCGACGCCACAGCTCAAGCACATCATCCAACTGGCGTATGATGAGGCCCGTCGCTACGGGTACTCGCTGATCAACTCTGAACATCTGCTGCTGGCGATGTTAGAGGCAGGAGAGAGCGTGGCCACTCAAATTCTGCGCCGCTTCAACATCGATGCGGCCAAGGTGAGGAGGTATCTTGCGCCGGCCGAGCGGAACTTCCTGGGCAGCCGGGCTCGGCGAGAGGAGAAGCGCTGGAAATCGATGGAATTCGGTAGAAATCTCGTCGAGGAGGCCCGCGAAGGGCGCTTGGATCCCGTTATCGGCCGCGATCGGGAGATCAATCAGATCATCCAGACGCTCTCCCGCCGGAAGAAGAACAACCCAGCCATCATTGGCGAACCCGGCGTGGGCAAGACGGCCATTGTCGAGGGGCTCGCTCAAAGGATTGCCACAGGCGATGTGCCCGCTCCGCTTTTGGGCAAGGAGATCGTCGAGCTAGATATGGCCTCCATGGTGGCCGGGACGAAATATCGCGGGGAGTTTGAGCAGCGCCTCAAGACGCTCGTCAATCAAGTCATTGAGGCCGGCAATGTGATCCTCTTCATTGACGAACTGCACACGGTGGTGGGCGCGGGCGGCGCTGAGGGGGCCATCGATGCTTCTTCTATTTTAAAACCTCCGCTGGCCTCGGGCTTGATTCAGTGTATCGGCACGGCCACCCTGGATGAGTATCGCAAGTATATTGAGAAGGACCCGGCGCTCGAGCGGCGCTTCAAGAAGATTTTAATCGAAGAGCCCTCGATTGAGGAGACGGTTCGTATCTTGAAGGGCCTACGGGCCCGCTATGAGGCCCATCATCGGGTGAAGATCACCGATGAGGCGCTGTGGGCGGCAGCCAAGCTCTCCGATCGATACATTACGGATCATTTCTTGCCGGATAAAGCTATAGATCTAATAGACGAGACGGCGGCCAAGATTAAACTCGAGGGCAGCGCGCCCTCTCCGGAGATCCGCGCGCTCGAGGAGGAGCTGCGCGGGCTCATGGAGGACGAAGAGCTGG
The DNA here is from genome assembly GCA_037443265.1 of Candidatus Fraserbacteria bacterium. GTDB lineage: Bacteria > Bipolaricaulota > Bipolaricaulia > RBG-16-55-9 > RBG-16-55-9 > JBBIOR01. The sequence goes on from JBBIOR010000022.1 coordinate 2,912, forward strand.
CGGCGCGCGAGCAGGACTACGAGCGGGCGGCCCATCTTCGGGATCGCCAGGAGGAGCTACGCGAGCGCCTGAACGAGCTGCGCCGCGAGTTCCGCGAGTACGAAGGAGCTGTCACAGCCGATCACATCGCCGAGATGGTCTCCAGCTGGACGGGCGTGCCGGTGGGCCACATGAAGATGGAAGAATCTCAGAGAGTGCTCTTCATGGAACAGGAGATCCACAAGCGCTACGTCAACCAAGAGGAGGCCATCGCCTCGTTGGCCCGTGCGATCCGCCGGGCCTACGCCGGCGTCAAGGACCCCAAGCGCCCCATTGGCTCATTCTTGTTCTTGGGGCCTACCGGCGTAGGCAAGACGTATCTGGCGAAAGTCCTGGCGGAGTTCCTCTTCGGCGACGAAGAGGCCATGATCCGAATCGACATGAGCGAGTACATGGAGAGATTTGCCATCTCGCGGCTGATCGGCGCGCCTCCGGGCTACGTGGGCTATGAGGAGGCCGGGGAGCTCACGGAAGCCGTGCGCCGGCGTCCATACTCCGTCATCCTCTTTGATGAGATCGAGAAAGCTCATCGCGACGTCTTCAACATTCTCTTGCAAGTGATGGACGACGGGGTGCTCACGGACGCGCAGGGCCGTCGAGTAGATTTTAGAAACACCGTGCTCATCATGACTTCTAATATCGGAAGCAAGATGATTACGGACAGGACCGCGCTCGGCTTCGGCAAGACCGAGGAAGGCGCCACCCTCAGCTACCCAGAGATCAAGAATCGCGTGATGAGCGAAGTCAAAGAAGTCTTCCGGCCGGAATTCCTAAACCGTCTGGATGACATCATCGTCTTCCACCCGCTCACACGCAAGGAAGTCGACGCGATTGCGGATCTCATGATCCAGGAGCTCGAGGAGCGTCTGAGCGAGCGCGAGATCAAGATAGAGATTCGGCTCGAGGCCAAGCAGCTCCTCATCGAGCAGGGGTTCGATGCCAAGTACGGAGCCCGGCCGCTCCGCCGCACCTTGGAGAGATTAGTCGAGAATCCCATCTCGGACAGGATTTTGGAAGGCGAGTTCCACAAGGGAGATCGAATCGTCATCCAGGCGGAGGACGGTCAGCTCCGCTTCGAGAAGCAACCCGCAGCGATCAGCACTCAGCCATCAGCGGAAGGCTGACCGCTTGAAAGCCCAATGGATTACCGCTGCCGCGGCTGCGGATATCGATCGCCCAAATGGCTCGGAAGATGTCCGCAGTGTGGGCAGTGGGAGACGTTCCTAGAGATTCCGCCGCCGTTTGAACAGACGCAGAGCCCCCCGGCGATTCCCCAGCCCCTCGTGGAGGTCCCCCTGGAGAGGGATGGTCGCTGGCCTGTAGGCCTGGGAGAATTCGATCGCATCCTGGGAGGCGGAGTTCTCATCGGCTCGACGGTGCTCGTGGGAGGAGAGCCAGGCATTGGCAAATCCACCCTCCTGCTGGAAGTAGCAGGCCGTCTAGCCCAGAGCGCAAAGGCTCCTGTGCTCTATGTGTCTGGTGAGGAGGCCCCGGCTCAGATCAAACTGCGAGCCCAGCGACTCGGACTGGCCTCTGAGAAGAACCTCTGGGTGCTGGGCGAGCAGCGCCTGAGCGCCATCTGTGCCGTGGCCAAAGAGACAGAGATCTCGGCGCTCGTCATCGATTCGATCCAGACGGTCTTCCCGAATGTGCTCAAGGAGGGGCTGGGAACCCCGCAGCAGGTGGGAGAGGTGGCGTTTCAGCTGAGCCAGTTGGCCAAATCTGAAAAGATCCCCGTCTTTCTCATCGGGCACATCACCAAGACGGGCGAATTCGCGGGTCCTAAGGCCATTGAGCACCTGGTCGATGTGGCTTTATATCTCGAGGGCGGGCGGGACAGCGACGTGCGCATCCTTCGGGCCGTCAAGAATCGCTACGGCTCCACCGAGGAGATCGGCGTCTTCCAGATGGACGAAGCAGGCCTCAAGGAAATTATCAATCCCTCGGCGTTCTTCACCGAGCGGACCGGCACGGTCAAGCCTGGCTCTGTGATCGTGCCCAGCTTGGAAGGCACTCGGCCCATTCTGGTGGAGATCCAAGCGCTGGTGGCCGCGTCCCGCACGACCCTGCCGCAGCGCCGGGCCACCGGGCTTGACTACAACCGCATGGCCCTGCTTTTGGCCGTCATCGAAAAGCACTTGGGGCTGCCCATCACCCAGGAGGATGTCTATCTCAACGTGGCCGGCGGGCTGACGCTCCGAGAGCCGGCCATCGATCTGGGGATCGCGGCGGCTGTGACCTCTAGCTATAAGAATCGTGCGATCGATCCGGAGACGATCGTCGTAGGGGAGTTGGGGCTATCGGGGGAGCTGCGCAGAGTGCGCAAACTCAAGGAGCGGCTCCATGAGGCGGCGAAGTTGGGCTATGGGCGGGCGGTGGTGCCGGCTGTAGAGTCTCTGGAGGGTCCAGCAGGGTTGGAGGTGTGGAGGGCCACTGACATCGAGCAAGCCATGAGCTATCTTGGCTGCTAGCCTGCGGAAAGGAGAGACGGGGCCTTGCCCGGCAAAGGCAAAGATCCAGATCTCTTGAAGATCCTCAAGGTAATCGCTCCCGGGACTCCTCTGCGCGAGGCCATCGACAGCATCGTCGAGCTGGGGCGCGGCGGCCTGCTCATGATCGCCAACGAAGAGAAGGCCCAGCAAGTGGTCAAGAGCGCCTTTGAGCTGCGCACGAAACTCACACCCCAAAGACTCGTGGAGCTCTCCAAGATGGACCGAGCCATCGTCATCGACGAGGATCTTCAAACGATCCTGTATGCGAACGCGTATCTGGTCCCCGACCCAGAGATCCCATCGGCTGAGACGGGCACGCGGCATCTCACGGCCGAGAAGGTGGCCAAGCAGCTCCAGGTGACGACGATTGCGATCTCCGCCAGCCGCGGGCGCGTCACGGTCTACCACGGAGGGCATAAGCACATGCTACAAGACACGATCACGCTTACGGCTCGGGCCAATCAAGCCCTGCGCATCTTGGAGCAATACCGCGGGACGTTTGATGATCTCTCGCGGGAGCTAACGGCCCTGGAGTTTGAAGGGCGGGTGCTGCCCTATCACGTGGCGACGTTCATCCAGACGATCGTGCAGATGTTGGCCATCCAAGAGGAGATTGAAGAGATTTTCATTGAACTGGGTGAGGAGAAGGAGCTGATGGAGCTTCAGCTCGACTGGCTCATGTTGGATGTGAGAGAGGAATTCGCCCTGGTCCTTCGAGATTTTGCGGCCGAGGATGGCCCTCCGGAGAAGATCATGGAAGAGATCCAAGCGCTCTCTCCGGAGGAGCTGCTCTCCACCGAGAAGATCATGGAGACGTTGGGCTATGAGACAGGCGAAGAACTTCTCGATCAGACGCTTCCCTCGCGGGGGTATCGCGTGCTCCATCAGATCCCGCGTTTGCCCCTTTCGATCATGGAGCGATTGACTCAAGAGTTCGGCACGCTTCAGGGCATCTTAGATGCTTCTGAGGAGGAGCTCATGGAAGTGAAGGGCATTGCTCGGGTGCGCGCGCGGACGATCCGCATGGGGCTCCAGAGGCTCAAGCGCAGCTTACTGCTCTGGGAGTGAGGCCATGGGAAAGCCAAGCGAATGGCAGAGATTGCAGGCCGCGGCGAGCTATCTTAAGGAGCGACTCAAGGAAGCTCCTCAAGTGGGGCTGGTGCTCGGCTCAGGGCTTTCCGCGGCTCCCTTAACGCTGGAGCATGAGCATGAGCAGAGGATCTCGTGGACCGAGATCCCGCACTTCCCTCAGCCGACTGTCCTGGGCCACGTGGGGGAGTTCGTCTTCGGCCGACTCTCAGGCAGAAGGATTCTCGTGCAGCGTGGGCGAGTACACTATTACGAAGGCCGCTCGATGAACGAGATCATCTTCCCCGTGCGGGTGATGAAGCTCCTAGGCGTAGAAACGCTCCTTCTCACCAACGCGGCCGGGGCGATCAACGAGTCTTTCAATGTCGGGGATTTCGTGCTCATTCGCGATCACATCAACATGATCCCAGAAAGCCCCCTGCGGGGTGAAAATCTAGAGGGGCTTGGCCTGCGCTTTCCCTCGCTCAACGATGCGTACAGTCCCAGATTGAGGACTCTAGCCCATCGGGCGGCTTCTCAAGTGGGACTTTCGCTCAAGGAGGGCGTCTATGTGGCAACAGCTGGCCCGATGTACGAGACGCCTGCGGAGATCCGAGCCTATCGAGTGCTGGGGGCAGATCTGGTAGGGATGTCCACGGTGCCCGAAGTCATAGCCGCACGCCACTGCGGCCTGGAAGTATTGGCCATCTCTTGTGTGACGAACATGGCGGCCGGCGTGAAATACGATGCTGTGCCCACCCACGAGGAAGTCTTGGAGGTGACGAAGCAGCGCGAGCAGGATCT
>JBBIOR010000022.1:7414-28052 GCA_037443265.1 Candidatus Fraserbacteria bacterium
CTGTGCCCACCCACGAGGAAGTCTTGGAGGTGACGAAGCAGCGCGAGCAGGATCTAGCGAAGTTGATCCGTGTGCTGCTATCCCTGCTGTAGATTCGATACCTGCCTCTCCCATTCCTCTTTAAAGGCGGGAAAGAAGCGCCCCATGCTGCGAGCCATCGCCTCACCTTGGGCGTTCTCAATCCGGGCCTCCACCGTCAACAATCGCCCGCGCTCAATCACCTTGGCCGCAAGAAATAGCCTCTCACCTGGGCGCACGGGCTTGAGGAATTTTGTGGTCAACTCGCGCGTCACGCAGAAGCTTTGCGCGCTCAAAGAAGCCGCCCAGATCGAGACCTCATCGAGGAGGCTGGCCAAGATCCCACCATGCACGATATCGGGATAGCCCGCATGCTCCGCCTGTGGCATGAATTCCGCCTTCACCTCGCCGTCTTCCGCGTATGATCGCAGTTGCAAAGATCGGGGGTTCACAGCGGGATCGCCGCAGACAAAGCAGCCTTCGTATCGGGGAAGCTCCCTGCGCGTGCTCATCACGAGCGTAAGCCTAGCAGCCAGGGTCTACTTCGTGCAAGAGCGACCCAACGTCATGCACAGCTCACGAGCAAGCTTGAAAGACCCTGGATCATCCACTATGATGGTTTGCCTTGAGTGCAGAGGTCATCCGCGTGAGGAGGTCTTCCCATGAGCAGGAGAAAGTATGCCCTAGGTATCCTGGCCTTGATGGTGTTTTTCAGTGTGCGCTCAGAGCAGCTGCTCGACAGCGGCCGGTTCTTCTTCCAGATCGAAGGAGATGTGGGCGTCGAGGGCTTTCAATGGGCAAGACTCGATGATGGAAACCTGAAGCTCACCTCAGAATTTCAGGCGCTCTCTGAGACTCTCGTGCTGGATTTTGGCACGGACAAGCTCTTCACGCAAGAGATCGTGCTCACGCCTGAGCTTAAGCTCGTCTCGTATCTTTTAGACTCAGACACCGAGCGGGGGAAGTTCCACGTGGAGGTCAAAGTGGAGGACTCCGTGGCGACGATTGAGTTTGAGGTCGAGCGTCAGGGCGGCGACAAAGAGCAAGGCCAGCGCGATGTGATTCTAGAAGACAACGTGCTCACCACGGGGATCGCCGCCAGCCAGTTCTTCTTGATGCAGAAATTTATCGACGAGCGTCTTGATCTGGAGAAAGAGCCAGAGATCACCCTCACGGCCTTCGATCCTACGGACATTAACGAGCCGCTGGTGGAGCTGGTCATCAAGCGCTTAAATCCCGTTCTCCTTGAAGACAGCGCGACCAAGCAACAGTTCAAAGCCCGTCGGGTGGAAGTCCGCCAGGAGGAGTTTCGCGCCGAGCTGCTCTCGTGTGCTGAAGCGCTCGGCCCTTGTCAGGAAGCGGGCAAATTTTTGGGGTTCGTCTCGAGCACGGCCACGCTGGCTGGAGTGAAGCTCAAGGACGCCCCCGGCGGAGTGCTCGTCGAGGAAGTTGCCTCCGGCTCGTTTGCGGAACAAGCCGGACTGCGGGCTGGGGATCTCATCACCCACGTGGACGGCCAGAGGGTGGATGATCGCTTCGAGCTTAGAAGCCTCCTCCAATTCAAAGATCCCACGTCTCTGGTGACGTTGACGATCCAGCGGGGTGGACAGATTCTGGAGCTTGAGGTGCGCTTGAGCGGCTCGCGGCTTCTGGTCTACCGCTTTGATCTCTTCCCCGCTGGATTTGCCATCCTAGGGGAGGCGAAGTAACTGGCGATGATCGTGCAAGCCGAGAAGCTGGTGAAGATCTATCGCATGGGCCAAGTCGACGTAAAGGCCCTGGACGGCGTGAGTCTTTCCATCCGCGAGGGGGAGTTCGTCGCCATCATGGGGCCTTCGGGCTCGGGCAAGAGCACCTTAATGAACCTCATCGGCTGCTTGGACAAGCCCACCTCAGGGCGCTTGATGATTGACGGTGCAGAGATCTCGAGGATGCGCGATCGCCAGCTGGCGCGCCTCCGGGGTGAGATGATCGGCTTCGTCTTCCAGACGTTCAATCTCATCCCGCGTGTGAGCGCTCTGGCCAACGTGATGCTACCTATGAGTTTCGTAAGAACGACTCCAAAATCTGCACGAAAGAGACGCGCCGTGGAGCTCCTGGAACAAGTGGGCTTAGGCCATCGAGTCCATCACATGCCCAATGAGCTTTCAGGTGGTGAGCGCCAGCGGGTGGCCATCGCCCGGGCGCTGGCCAACGATCCGAAGATCATTCTGGCCGACGAGCCTACGGGCAACCTCGACACCAAGACGGGCAGGGCGATCCTGGAGCTCTTTCAAGCATTGAACAAGCAGGGGCGCACCATCGTCATCGTCACCCACGATGCCCATGTGGCCTCTTACGCGGAACGCATCATTCAGCTGGTGGATGGTCAGATTGAGGGCATTCGGGAGGTGGCCCCCCGTGGAGTTGCCTGAGGCCTTGAGGCTGAGCTGGACGAACATCCAGAGCCACAAATTGAGAAATTCTCTGGCGGTGCTGAGCGTCACCATTGGCATCGCCGCCGTCATTGCCGTGGTGACCATGAGCATGGGCTTCCAGGATGCGTTGCTGAGCACCCTGACGAAAGATTTTCTGCGAGCCAACATGATCACCGTCACAGTGAAGGGCAGCCAGAGTCTCTTTGGAACGGAGCGCGTCTTCTCCGAGCGGGACGTGGAGCGCGTGCGCCAGATGCCCGGGGTCAAAGCCGCCGATGTCTTCGCGCCAGTCAACGGCAACCCCCTCAAATACGAGGGTCGGGTGCTGCCAGGCAACGTGCGGATCACCACCAGCCAAGAGATCATTCCCTTGGATGCCGGGCGCTTTGTGCGCGGGCCTGGCGAGGTCGTCCTGGGCGTCGATCCCGCCAAGACGGTCTGCGAGCGGCTGCTGGCTCGTGAACAGCCTGAGACACAAAAGAAGCATGAGATCAAGGCCCGCTGCGAGCATCCCGGGCGCACCCCTGAGATCGCCCAAAAGCTCCTCGGCCAGAGCGTCGAACTCAAGTACCTCGATCGGGAGAAGAGAGTCCACACGGAATCGCTTTTGATCGTGGGCGTTGTAAAAGAATCCGAGTTTATAAGCGGCGGAAACTCCTACGTCAGCGTCGATTATCAGGGCTTTACGGAGACGATCGAAGGCCAGGAGGTCCCTGTCTACACGGGCGTCATCGTCAGCGCCTCCGACATCCAACAGATCGAGACTGTCGCACAACAGCTCAAAGAGTATTTCGACAGCTATGAATCGGATGCCCGCAAGCTGCTGGGCGACGAGAAGGAGATTGAGGTCAACACGCTCAAGGAGATTGTGGACGAGATCAAGAAGAATTTCGCGCAGTTCACGGCGTGGATCGGGGCTGTGGCCGTGGTTGCCTTGCTCGTGGGCATGATCGGAGTGATGAACATCATGCTCATCACCGTCAAGGAGCGCACGCGCGAGATCGGCCTGATGAAAGCTACAGGGGCCACGCAAGGCGGCGTGCTCAAGCTCTTCTTGACGGAATCGATCTTCATCTGCCTGATTGGGGCCCTGCTGGGCATTGCGGCTGGCATCGGGCTGGCGGAGCTCTTCAATCGTCTCACCGTGGCGCTCTTTGATCTTTCGGAGCCGATTCCGCTGGTCTTCGTCCTCGACTGGTATGCCATTGCTGTAGTGACGGGCATTCTGGTGGGGATGATCAGCGGGCTCTATCCCGCCTGGCAAGCGGCGCGGGTCAATCCCATTGAAGCCCTAAGATACGAGTAGCATAATAGAGTCCGGGGTGAGAGCATGACCCCGGCTACGAACCTCCGAGCCCTATTAGACTCGCTCACCCGCCAGGGCGAGCTGTATGAGAAGCTGCCCGACGGAAAAGTTCGCTGTTATGCCTGTGACCATCGCTGCGTGATCTTTCCCGATAAGCGCGGGATTTGCCAAGTGCGCTTCAATCAAAATGGGGTTTTGTATGTCCCACACGGCTATGTCGGAGCCCTGCAATGTGATCCCATTGAGAAGAAGCCCTTCTTTCATGTGCGGCCCGGCTCGCGGGCCTTGACGTTTGGGATGCTGGGATGCAATCTGCATTGTCCATACTGCCAGAATTGGATTACCTCGCAAACTCTACGTGACAAGAACGCCGGAGCCCCCCCCTTAGAGATCAGCGCCGAAGAACTCGTCGCGCTCGCCAAGACATATAACGCCCGTATGGTAGCCAGCTCCTACAACGAGCCCCTGATTACCAGCGAGTGGGCCGTGGATGTCTTCAAATCAGCAAAGCAGCAGGGTTTTCTGACGGGTTTCATCTCCAACGGGCACGCCACGCGCGAGGTCTTAGAATATCTTTGCCCTCACCTCGACTGCTACAAGATCGATCTTAAGACGATGCGGGATAAGAACTATCGCGTGCTGGGAGCCGTGCTGAAAAACGTGCTCGATGGGATCGCGATGGTGCATGAGATGGGCTTCTGGCTGGAGGTTGTGACACTCGTGATTCCGGGCTTCAATGACTCTGATGAGGAATTGAGGGAGGCCGCCAAGTTCATCGCGGGCCTCTCGCCCGAGATCCCCTGGCATGTGACGGCCTTCCACAAAGACTACAAGATGACAGATCCTGAGAATACGCCAGCCGGGACGCTCATTCGAGCGGCTGAAATTGGATACGAAGCCGGGCTGCACTTCGTCTACACGGGCAATCTTCCCGGGCAGACGGGGCGCTATGAGAACACGTATTGTCCCGGCTGCGGAGTGCTTCTCATCGAACGCTATGGCTTCTTCGTCCAGCAAAATCGCCTAAAAGACGGCAAATGCCCCGACTGTGGGCAGGAGATTCCGGGGATCTGGAACTAGCTGCTCTTTCTAGAGCGACATGTCTCGCAGAGGCAGATCTTGCGCAGATACTCGTATGGGTAATATCCCGTCTGATGGCCGTCGCTCCAGACGAACTGGACAGCATATCTGCCCACCGGGTTCACAGCCAGAGCTCGAATATTCTGCAGGCGCTCCGCGGGCAGGATGGGAAGACCCTGCTCGTCTTTTTGGGGCCAGGCTTTGCAGCGTGCGCAGGGGCAAGCTCTGCGCAAATATGCTAGAGAGTAGACGCTCTGGTGGCCGTCATCCCAAGAGATGCCCAGCTCCCAGTCGCTCACCCACTGGAGGGTCGCACGCAGGCTGTTTCTGGGAAGAAAAGGGCGTGCCATGCTGAAGCCTGGTGGGCGAACGAGGATTTGAACCTCGGACCTCCCCCGTGTGAGGGGGGCGCTCTGCCACTGAGCTATTCGCCCACTGCGCGAGCTATCTTAGCCGATACCCCCTAGGACTTCAAGCCTCCTCGCCGTTCTCACTCAGCATCTCCGCCAGGCTCTCCCCCTCGCGCTTGCGAGTGATCTCAACTAAGCCCAGCGCCGTCATGTCAATGAAATCGGCCGGCACTCGGTCCTTCTTGAGTTCCTCCTGCAGGCACTCGATCACTCGACGGATATCGTCCTTCCGCTTCATGTCGATGAAATCCACCACGATGATCCCACTGATCTTGCGGAGTCTGAGCTGTCTTGGGATCTCCACAGCCGCTTCGAGATTCGTATTGAGGATGGCCTGATCCTGATGTCGGTGGCGGATGTCGCTGCCGGTATTGACGTCAATGGCCGTAAGGGCCTCCGTCTCGGCAATGATGAGCGATCCTCCTCCGGGCAACGGCACCTTCGGCTGGAGGCTCTCTCGAAGCTGGGCCTCGATCCCACGGATCTCAAAGAGCGGCTCCCAATCCCGATAGAGCTCAAGTCGATCCAGATATTCTTCCATGTGTAAGTATTTCAGATACTCTTCCAGCTCTTGGTAGACCGGCTCGGCATCGACTACGACGCGGCGCACATCGGGCATGAGTCTATCCCGAATGATGCTCTTGATCACCCCTGGCCCTCGGTAGAGGAGCTTGGGAGCCGAGACCCGCTTGGCCTTCTCCTCAATGCCCTTCCAGATTCCGACTAGATAATTGAAGTCCCGCTCCAGATCTTCTTCGCTGGCTTCGAGCGCGGCTGTGCGGGCAATCAAGCCTTCACAGCCGTCGCCTCGTTTGAGCAGCCCTCGAGCCACGCTCTTTAGTCGCTGAGACTCTTTGGGATCCTCGATACGCCGCGAGACTCCGAGCCGCTCGTCCTTGGGCAGATAGACCCAGTAGCGCCCGGCCAAGCTGATGCGCATCGTCCCTTGAGGGTTCTTCTCGCCGATCCCTTCGCGCTTCACCTGAACGATCAGCTGCTGCCCCCCCTTGAGAATCTTGCCCATAGAGAAGGTACTTCCACGCCGATAGTCCTTGCTGCGCAAGAGGGCATCGTTGAGCTCCTTCGCCGGCAAGAAGAGGTTCTCTGCCTCCCCCACATCGACGAAGGCCGCGCTGATCCCATTGAGCACGTCCCTCACGACCCCCTTATAAATATGGCCCACCAGACGAACGCGCTTGGGGTCTTCGTAATAGATCTCCATCAGTCGCCCCTCTTCGAGTAGGGCCACCCGCTTGACCCAAGAGCGCGCTTCAATTAAGATCTCTTTGTCAGTGCCAGTCTTTTGCGCTGATCTCTTCGCAATACTCTCACTCCTTTCTCCTCCGTAAGCTGCGCCAGCAGCTCTGCCAGCGACTGCCCCAGCTTGGGGTGAATGACCTCGGGAGCGATCTCCACAAGCGGCACGAGCACGAATCTCCTCCTATGCAGCTCAGGATGAGGAATTTTCAATTCAGAGTCTTCTATGATCTGCTCCCCGTATAACAGCAGATCCAGATCGATCTCTCGAGGCCCCCAACGCTCGCGCTTCTTTCGGCCCAGCTGCCGCTCGATCTCCTTCAAGCGCGCTAAAAGCTTCTGTGCGCTAAGATATGAGCGGATCTCCACCACGGTGTTCAGGAACATGGGCTGATCCTTATAGCCCACGGGCTCAGTCTCGTAGAGGGAGGCTAGGGCGAGCAGCTCAATCCCCGGGGTTGCCTCTAAGAGCGCAATCGCTCTTTCAATGAAAGACTGACGATCTCCCAGATTCGATCCCAATCCCACAAAGACTTGCTCGCTCATGAGCGCGCCTGAACGGCCTCGGCCGCGACCCACTCGACATCCACCCCCGACCAGAGCAATCGCTTGCGCACCCGAGCCCGCGCCCTGCGAACCTGTGGGAATCTCTCTACCAGAAGCCCAGCGATGGCCTGCGCGAAGCTCTCCAAAAGCTTAAAGCGCTCCCTCTGGTTCAGTTCCCGAATGGCCTCCATGACGGCCGTGTAGTCCACCGTCTCTGCCAGATCGTCTCGCCCCGAGGCGCGCTCAATCTCCAAGCGAACATCGATGAGAAAGAACTGGCCGCGCTCCTGCTCTTCCGGCCGCAGGCCATGATGTCCAAAGAGCTTCAAACCGCGAAACTGAAGGTGCATCTACTTCCGAGCCTCGCTCCCCACCGCCCACAAGTGCTTCAGCAAACCCAAGCGATAGATCTCGCCCTCGTCGGAGATGGGATATATTTCAAATTCACCCAACTCGGCCTCGTTGAGCAAGGGAGAAATAGAGCGCTCGCGCGTAAGATCGCTCCCCGGCACCAGGGGGTTGAACGAGGGCTGGACGACAAGCTTTCTGCCCCCATACGGCCCTACGAGAAAGCATTTATAGAGCTCGACTCGACCCGTGACGGGATCGCGCAGCCCTACGGCAGGGTGCTCGTGGCCGATGACGATCGTCTGCACGGCCGGCGAGATTTGCTTTGGCTCGCTGTGTCCGTGGAGAAAGAAGAGATCGCCCAGCTCGTACTCTGCTTTTATCTTGACGCTCGGGAAGGCCTCCGCCAGGCTATCCGCCTTCACGTCGTGATTCCCTTGGAGGACGATGACTTCACGGCTGATTTCGCTCATCCGCGTAAGCAGCAGGCGGGCCTCCTTCCATGCTCGAGCACTCAGATGGCTGAAGTGATGGCTGAAATCACCATTGATGATGATACGCTCGAGCGTGTGCTCTGCGGGAATGCTCAGTTGAGTGAGGATGCCCTCAAGGCGCGCCAGAAGTCTCTGAAGATGCCCGCGGGGCACAAGTGCCCCATCTTGATGGAGGGCCTCTTCAAAACCCAAATGCAGATCGGCAATCGCCAGGGTGTTATGGGCAGGCGCATACAAGGCGAGATCGATTGCTTGCAGTGTATCTCCTAAGCTCAGCGCGTTCATCGTTTAATTATACTGACTTGCATCCTCTCAAAGCGACATGTAAAGATAGGCATCCGAAGGGGGAAGCATGAGGGCATTGATCACCGGGGCCACGGGCTTAGTAGGGAGCTTTTTGGCCGAGCGGCTCCGGCCGGAGGAGACGCGTACCCTGGTCCGAGACCCTCGGCGGGCCGAGCCTCTCAGGCGCCTGGGTCTGGAGCTGGCCGAGGGAGATCTGCAGGATCCGGTTTCGCTGGAGCGGGCGACCCGTGGCATAGACGTCGTCTATCACTGCGCCGCTCGAGTGACCCTGCCGTATCAGGGGAATCGCGCGCAGATCCTCAAGACGAACGTCGATGGAACGAGGAATCTCCTGGAGGCCAGCGTGCGCTCGGGCGTGAAGAGATTTGTCTTCGTCAGTTCCGTGGCGGTCTACGGAGATGTCGAAGCGGAATGTATCTCTGAGGATCATCCCTTTTCACCCAGCGGACCCTACTCGGAATCGAAGATCTTGGCGGAGCAGCTGGTGCGGGAGTACGAGCGCCGGCATGATCTTGAAGTGGTGATTCTGCGCCCGTGTGTCATCTATGGCCCGCGGGATCGTAACTTCCTCCCTCAAATCTTACGAACGCTCCCTAGAGGGCTTCTGCCCCTGGTCGACGGCGGCCGCCAGCCCCTGGACATGGTCTACGTCACAGACGTGGTGGAAGCCCTGCTCTTGGCCGGGACCCAAGAGGCCGCCAGAGGCCAAGCCTACAACGTCACGGATGGAGAGAGACATACGATCCGAGAATTGATTGAGCTGTTGACGAGAGTCCTCCCTCGCCCAGTGCGCACCGTGAGCGTGCCGTATCCCCTTGCGTATGGCTTGGCGGCTTTGAGCTATGGGTGGGGCCGGCTGTGGCGGCCTAAGGAGGAGCCGCTCATCAGTCCCGGCGCCGTGCGGGCCATGGCCCGGCCTCACCATTATGATATCTCCAAGATCCGCCACGAGCTGGGCTATGAGCCGCGCGTGCGCTTCGAAGACGGCTTAAGACACGCCCTGGATTGGTATGTGAACACTATGTGGGATAAGGAGGAAGGGCATGGATTTGTTCGCCAAGTGTGAGGCGTTCGTGGCTTCCAGACAGGCCAAAGAGCTCGGGTACTATCCGTATTTTAAGCCGGTCTCGACGGCTGAGGACACGGAAGTCATCATCGAGGGGTGCCGGGTGCTCATGCTCGGCTCGAACAACTATCTGGGACTCACCACTCATCCCAAGGTCAAACAGGCGGCCATCGAGGCCATTAAAAAATACGGCACGTCCAGCTGCGGCTCAAGATTTTTAAACGGCACGCTGGACCTGCACCGCGAGTTGGAAGAGCGCCTGGCCAAATTCTTAAAGCGTGAAGCCGCTCTCGTCTTCTCCACGGGATTTCAGACGAATCTGGGCACGATCTCGGCCTTGGTGGGCAAGGGGGATATTATAATATCTGACAAGTGGAACCACGCCAGCATCGTGGATGGAGCGCGGCTGTCTTACGGGGCCATGAGGCGCTTCCGCCACAACGACATGGAGGATTTCGAACAAGTGCTCAAGAGCTGCCCGGAGGAGGCGGGAAAGCTGGTGGTCATAGACGGCCTGTTCAGCATGGAAGGAGATCTCGCGCCCCTGCCCGAGATCGTGAAGCTGGCTCACCAGTATGGAGCCCGCGTGATGGTGGACGACGCTCATGGGCTTGGGGTGATGGGCGCGCATGGGCGGGGGACTGCGGAGCACTTTGGGGTTGAAGACCAAGTGGATCTGGTCATGGGCACCTTCAGCAAGTCGTTTGCGTCTTTGGGGGGCGTGATCGCAGGTGAGGAGCACGTCATCGAGTACATTCAGCACCATGCGCGCTCCTTGATTTTTTCCGCCAGCATGCCGCCGGCGGCCGTGGCCACGGTGATCGCGGCCCTTGAGATCATCGAGAGTGAGCCGGAGCGGAGAGAGCAGCTCTGGAAGAACACCCACAAGATGAAGAAGGGGCTGACGGAGCTGGGCTTCGATACGGGGCGCTCTCAGACTCCCGTGATCCCCATTGTGGTGGGGGACATGTACAAAGCCCTTCAGATGTGGAAATCTCTCTTTGAGAACGGCGTCTACACGAACGTGGTGCTCCCGCCAGCCGTCCCTCAAGGCCGCGCGCTGCTTCGAACCAGCTACATGGCCACTCATACGGAAAAACAACTGGACTTCGCCCTTGAAGTCTTTGAAAAAGTGGGCCAAGAGTGTGGCCTAATTTGATCCGCCTTCGGCTCAATACAAACGTAACACCACATTGACAAACGAGTGGATACGTTATAAAATGATTCATCTATGTGATCTTACAGGTGGACAGCCAAGATGTCTGACAATCCACTCCAAGAGAAGCGCTATTGGATCGCACTCAATCTCATTCCGAACCTCACGCCCAAGAGATTTCAGATCCTTCTGGAGCACTTCTCAACGCCAAGGGAGATCTGGGAAGCCCCTCTGGCGGAGTTGAAAGAGATCGAAGCGTTCTCACCATCCGCGGAGACCTTCGTGTGCCACCGCGAGTGCGTCGATGTGGAAGCGGAGCTTGAGGAGATCGAAGCGCGCGGCCTAAAGATCATTACTCTGGCCGATGCAGAATATCCCAAGGCGCTTCGCGTCATCGAAGCCCCGCCCCCTGTGCTCTATGTCAAGGGCGAGTACATTGAAAAAGACGAGTTGGCGATAGCGATCGTGGGCACCCGGCGGCCCTCGCCCTATGGCAAGATGATCGCCGAAAAGCTCGCCAAAGAACTGGGAGAGCTGGGCTTTACCATCCTAAGTGGCCTGGCACTTGGGATCGACACGGCAGCCCACCTAGGGGCGCTCTCCGCCGGCGCCCGTACGATCGCCGTACTCGGCGGTGGCTTTTCCAATATCTACCCGCACGAGAATCGAAATCTTCTCGAAGAGATCGCACACTCTGGAGCCGTCATGAGCGAGTTTTCCATAAAAACTCCACCCGATCGCTGGACGTTCCCCAGGAGAAATCGCATCATCAGCGGTCTGGCCCGCGGCACCATTGTGGTCGAAGCCCCCAAGAAGAGCGGCGCGCTCATCACGGCCAAATACGCCCTCCAGCAGGGCCGCGAGGTCTTCGCTGTACCCGGCCCCATCACGGAAGAAGCCAGCCAAGGCACTCACCATCTCATCCAGCAAGGAGCCAAGCTGGTGACCCACATCGATGACATTCTCGAAGAATTTGCAGATCTTAAGCAGACTATCGGCTCCCACCCTCCGCGTCCGGCGAAAGCCCGCCCTCCGCTCTCCCCCGTAGAAGAGCAGGTCTTTCGCGTCCTAGAGTACGAGCCCCTTCACTTCAACGACGTCGTCGAGCGGGCTGGGATCTCTCCCACAGCTGCCTCGTACGCCCTCTTGCAGCTGGTCATGAAAGATCTCGTCAAGGAGCTGGAGGGCAAACGCTACGCCAAGTTGCCGTAAGGCTCTCCATCGTGTAAAGATTGATCTCATGGAACGCCAAAGGACTCTGGTGCTGCTCAAGCCGGATGCCGTCCAGAGGCGCCTGATCGGGGAGATCATCCGGCGTCTGGAGCAGAAGGGCTTAGATCTCATCGCGCTGAAGCTCATGCGGGTCGAGCGCGCCCTGGCCGAGCAGCACTATGCTGAGCACCGCAAGAAGCCGTTTTTCAGAGAGCTCATTGAGTTCATCACCTCAGGACCCGTAGTGGCCATGATCGTGGAAGGCCCGCAGGCCATAAGCGTCGTGCGCCAGCTCATGGGCAAGACGAATCCCTTCGAGGCTGAGCCGGGCACGATCCGCGGAGATTTTGGGTTGGATCTCACGGCCAATCTCATCCACGGCTCCGACTCCCCCCAGTCGGCCCAAGAGGAGATCGAGCGCTTCTTCCGGCCTGAAGAGATCCTGGAACTCCGTCCTTGATGGCCTACAGCCAGATGCAGTATGATTAGCTCCGCTCAATTTCGAGGTGAGAGCAGTCTATGTCACTGTCCAAGGCCTACGATCACCGGGGTGTGGAGGATCACTGGTATAAATTCTGGGAAGAGAAGGGATACTTCCACGGGCGAGTCAATCCCAGCAAACCCCCCTTCTCGATTGTGATCCCGCCGCCGAATGTGACGGGCGAGCTCCATATGGGCCATGCGCTCAACAACACCCTTCAAGACGTGATCATTCGCTATAAGCGCATGGACGGCTTCGAGACCTGCTGGTTCCCCGGCACCGACCACGCCGGGATCGCTACCCAGAACGTCGTGGAACGCAAGCTAGCCAAAGAGGGCCTCACCCGCCATGATCTGGGCCGCGCGAAATTCATCGAACGGGTCTGGGCCTGGAAAGAGAAATACGGCCATCGCATCCGTGAGCAGCTGAAAGCATTGGGTTGCTCTTGCGATTGGGAGCGCGAAAGCTTTACGCTGGATGAGATCCGCTCGCGGGCCGTGCTGGAAGTCTTCGTTCGCCTCTATGAAGAGGGCCTCATCTATCGGGGCGAGCGGATCATCCACTGGTGCCCCCGCTGCCAGACGGCCCTCTCCGACATCGAAGTCGTCTACGAAGAGAAAGAGGGCACGCTCTATCACATCGCGTATCCCCTAGAGGGCTCTTTTGAAAAGATCGTCATTGCCACCACGCGTCCGGAGACGATGCTCGCAGATACGGCCGTGGCCGTCCATCCCCAAGACGAGCGCTATAGAAGATTCATCGGGAAGACGGCCATTCTGCCCCTTCTTAAGCGGAAGATCCCCATCCTTGCGGACGAGGCTGTAGATCGCGACTTTGGCAGCGGGGCGCTTAAGGTGACACCCGCCCACGATCCCACGGATTTCGAGATCGCCCAGCGGCACTCTCTGCCTGCTGTTAAGCTCTTCAACTTGGATGCCACGACCAACCAGAACGCGGGAGCCTATCAGGGCTTAGATCGCTTCGAGTGCCGAAGGCGCGTGCTGGAAGATCTAAAGCGCGCAGGGCTCCTCGTGAAAGAAGAGCCCTATGTCTACGCCATCGGCCACTGCCAGCGATGTCAGACGATCGTCGAGCCGTTGATTTCAAAACAGTGGTTTGTGCGCATGAAAGAATTGGCCCAGCCAGCCATCGAGGTCGTGCGACGTGGAGAGATTGAGTTCGTCCCGGCGCGGTGGACCAAGATCTATTTCGACTGGATGGAAAATATCAGAGATTGGTGTATATCCCGCCAGCTCTGGTGGGGCCATCGCATCCCGGCCTGGCACTGCGATGACTGCGGGCAGATCACCGTGAGCCGCCAGACTCCCCCGGCCTGCTCCGCCTGCTCGTCTAAAAACATCGGCCAAGACGAAGACGTGCTCGACACGTGGTTCTCTTCGGCTCTTTGGCCCTTCTCGACCATGGGCTGGCCGGAGGAGACTCCCGAGTTGAAATATTTCTATCCCACGTCGCTTCTGGTGACCGGGCCGGACATCATCTTCTTCTGGGTGGCGCGCATGATCATGATGGGGCTCCATTTCATGGGGAAGATCCCCTTCAAGACCGTGCTCTTTAACCCCATCGTCAAGGACGAGAAGGGGCGCCGGATGAGCAAATCCCTGGGCACCGGAATCGATCCGCTGGAGCTCAAGGAGCAATATGGCATGGACGCCCTGCGCTTCACCCTGGCTGCTTCCATGACCCAAGGACAAGACTTGAAGCTCTCGTTGGCTGATGTGGAGGGAGCCCGTAAATTCTTAAATAAAATCTGGAACGCCGTCCGTTTTGCCCTCCAGCATCTTGAAGGCTTCTCGACGGAGAGGCTCTCTTTTGAGAAGCTACCCTTGCAACTGGAAGATCGCTGGATGCTCTCCAGGCTGGCGCACACCATCGAAACCGTCAGGAAGAGTCTGGACAGCTATGATTTCGATCTGGTGGCCAACACACTCTATCACTTCATCTGGGGCGAGCTGTGCGACTGGTACCTTGAGCTCAGCAAGCCCCGTCTGGCCAAGGAAGCGCCGGACAAGAAGGCCGCTCAGTATGTTCTTTATCTTACGCTGAAGGAGACACTGAAGCTGCTCCATCCGCTGGTGCCCTTCATCACAGAGGAGCTCTGGCAGAAGCTTTCTGATAGGGAGACAGAGAGCGTGATGATCGCACCCTTCCCGCGTGCCCTGACGGCCTGGGTCGATGAGGAAGCGGAGCGATCCATGCAAATCTTACAGGAGTTGATTGTTTCGATTCGCACGATGCGTGCGGCCTTGGGGGTGCCGCCCGGTCAGAGGGCCAAAGCGTTCATTCGCACGGAAGATCCTCAGATCGAGCGATTGGCCCAAGATCATCGGCACTTCTTCCAGCAGCTCGCTTGGGTGGAGGAGCTGGCCGTAGGCCCAAAGATCGAGCGTCCCAAGCAGGCGCCTCGGAAGGTGCTGGAGTATGCCGAGATCTTCTTGCCCTTGGACGGCCTGGTCAATCTGCGCAGGCAGCGGGATCTCTTGAGCCATGAGCTCAAAGAGGCTCAAGAGGAGCTTAAGAAGGCGCGCCTCCGCTTGAATAATACAGACTTCTTGCGGAAGGCTCCTCCAGAGATCATCGAGAGAGAGCGCGCCAGATCTGAGGAGCTTGCGGCTAAGATTGCGCGCCTCGAAGAGAATCTCGAGCTTCTGGGAGCATAGCGATTTCGAGCACACACGTGGGACGGGGGTAGGGGAAGTGCAGACAGACTCGATTATTGAAAATCCGGTGCCTTTGAACGCACGTCTGGAGGAGGTGCGCCGGCGTCCCTTGCCGCGGCATATTGCGATCATCATGGACGGCAACGGGCGCTGGGCGAAGTTGCGCAATCAACCGCGCATGTATGGACATCAGCAGGGCATGACGGCCGCCGAGCGCATCGTCCGCTTTGTAGGCGAAGACCTGCAAATTCAATATTTGACACTCTACGCCTTCTCCACCGAAAACTGGAATCGGCCTCCCGATGAGGTCCAACATCTTATGGATCTCATTCGAGAGTTTCTCGATGAGAAACTCAAGATGCTTGAAGAGAATAAAGTGAGGTTGAGGGTCTTAGGGGATCTAGAAGGAGTGCCTGCCCCGATTCGTGCAGAGATTGAACGGGCAGTGAAACTGACTGAGGCTAACGATCGCTTTCATCTCAACATTGCCTTCAACTATGGGGGGCGACAAGAGATCCTGCGTGCTGTCCAGCAGATCGTGCTCGATCGCATGAATGGCCGGCTGAACGGTGAGCCCATCGATGAAACCCTCTTCCGGAGATATCTCTACACCGCTGACTTACCTGATCCTGACCTACTCATCCGCACAAGCGGCGAGGAGCGGATCAGCAATTTTCTCCTGTGGCAGATTGCCTACACCGAGTTCTGGGTCACCAAAACGCTCTGGCCCGATTTCACACCTGAGGAGCTTCTGGATGCCATCGAGGCGTATCAATGTCGGCGGCGCAAGTTTGGCGCTGTCGTAGAGCCCTAGCGCGTCGTGGGATTCATACCGAGAGCTTTTACCGTTCTTCTTGGAATTCCTTTACTCCTCGGCTGGCTGTGGGTCGCGAAAGCGTATGACCAATTCTGGCTTGCTGTGCTTTTGCTTGCGCTATCCACAGCAGTAGCCGCTTGGGAATATGCCAAGCTCATGGTGCAAAGCGGCGTCGCGTTGGAGCGTTTCTCTTTCACCATCATCAGCATCCTCTCCGTCGTCGCGTATGGCGTTATGAGCGAGCTGCATGCGCCTTTCATCTTCACATCGGGCGCACTGCTCTTGCTTGTCACCTATCTGTGGCGCTCTGAGGGCCTTAAGGAAGGAGCTTGCGCAATTCTGGGATTGTTCTATCTGCCGTTCCTTCTGCACTTTTTTTATCCTCTCTATCGACCGGAGCAAGGTTTCTACTACTTGCTCTTGCTGCTCGTGCTCGTGTGGGCGTACGACACGGGGGCATACATCGTGGGCTCCCTATGGGGGAAGCATAAGCTCTACCCTCCCCTGAGCCCGAAGAAGAGCTGGGAAGGAGTTCTCGCTGGCTGGCTAGTCATGTTTGTTATCGGGTGGCTCGCTCTCTACTGGTGGCCGTGGGCACTTTCACTACAAGATGCCGCACTGCACGGATTCGCACTCTCTTTGCTCATCAGTATTCTTGCCCAGCTGGGAGATCTCTTTGAATCGAAGCTCAAGCGCACGGCCAACGTGAAAGATTCCGGCACGTTTTTCCCCGGTCATGGGGGAATGCTTGACCGCATAGACAGCTTGCTCTTTGCTCTCCCCGCTTTTTATTTCTACGCGCATTACGTCTTACGGTGGCTCTAGTAACATCCATTTCCGTTCATTTCTGCCTTGCGCTTTTTGAAATTCATTGTATTATTATTACGATCATCGAAAGGGTGAACCCTTCGCGAGAAGGGGGTGCAAAGCCATGGATCTCGATGACAAAATGCGAGATGACCAGGCTGCCGAAGTGATCAATAACTGCTCATCATAATAACTATCGTCGGCTCAGCAACTCCTCTCTACCCGTGGGATCCGTGGCGTGGTATGAAGCCGATCCTTTGCAGAGACTGTCACCGAGTTGTCTGTCCATTTTCTGGTCTAAATCCCGCATCTTTAACAAACCTCATTCAGAGGGTCGAGCTTAGAGCGGATTCCACACCTGGTGTGAAGGAGGCCCCAGTTTAGGCTGTTACGTAATCTGTCGAGGCATAGTCCAGATAAGCCAGTATGCGCTCAACGGACGAGAGCAACTGTTGGAGTGCCTGGGACCGGGGGAATTGGTGGGCATTGAGGGTTTATTCACAGGGATGGTGAGGAGTACGACAGCACGAACCCTGGTGCTAAGCGAGTTGATTTGGCTAGGAAAGGGAGAATTTCTGGGTCTTGTGAGAACCCATCGAACTTTTGCTGAGAAGGTCTTTGAGCAGTCTGGGGAGCGCTTAGAACGGACGTGGCAGCGCTATCTTCTGGCGTGTCACAGAGGCGTGCGTGAGCGACTTATCTGGGAGTTATTGCAGTTGGGTCGCAGGCATGGCCGTTGGCAAGGATCTGGGCTCTGCATCGAACTAGATTTACGGAAGCACGATTTGGAAAGACTATTGGGAGCAAGCCATACGGCAGTGACACAGGCTCGAGAACGGATAGAAAAGCAAGATCTCCTTCTCATCCGCCGAGGAGCAATCTTACTGCCAGACCCGCTGCAACTGGCCAAAGAGCTGGGAGATCCTCAAGAGATCGCCTATTGGCAAGGACTCGCCAGGAATGTTCACAAGTGAATGAAAATCTGTTCGCTTGCGGATGGACATTTGAGGGAAATGGATGCATAAATACTCTATCGCTACGAAAAGGAGGAGATATACATGTTTACAAAGCTTCTCAAAAGTCTACTTGTGGCTTTGGTAATGGCCACGATGATCACCACTGGCACGCTCGATGTTTCTAGTGCTCCTTCCAGCCCACCTGGGCGTGGCCACGGCAATACAGTTGAGCTTGTCGTCGTGGAGAGTCCTCCAGGGACCGAGGATATCCGGTACGGTGCTTGTGGATATGCCTACTTATGGCTATTTGACGGACCTCCACTGCAAGGAATAATCCAAATCGGGGCTCAAACCTACTGGTATGCAGGCCCTATCGTATACGTGACTTGGACTGTGTCAGTTGTAGGCCCAAGGTCGTTCATCGATAGCGGTTCACGAGTGCAGTTTTCTTACTATTGGTCAGAGATCAAGGCATTTGCCATCGCACAGTGGGAAGCTGGATTCTACTCAGCGACATTGATACAATTGGACGTGTGGACATCCTTCGGCTTTCATTGTGTGGGCCTTATGCCCACAGATACGGAGTACATAAGCTGAGATGGAAAGGCCAAGCCTCGAGAACGCTGTATTAACGTGGGAAAGACGTATGTGTGCGACTCTCACGAAAAAGTTGAAAGCAGCGCCCCCGCAGGTAAAAGAAGACTTCGAAAAGCGGTGGGTGGGGCCCAGCCGAATAGTAGGCGTAGTGCCCGTGGGTGAGAGACGGTGGCTGGTAGCCACCGTCTCTGGGCTGTGGGACACGACGGAAGTGGAGGCATGGGTGCAGTTTCGCCTCTGGGATATGGTCCAGAACACGGACACCACCAAGACCTCCGAAAGCTACTTCCTGAAAGAGGAGAAAGAAGTAGGATTTCGCGGAGTTGACGTTCAAATTAACCTCAACACTCGAGGGATTCATGCAACATTTGTAGAAGTCGGCGACCATGTAGGATTGATAGGTCTTGTACGCCAAGACGTCAAGGAAGTGGCCGTGAAAACTCGCCAGCGACTCCCCTTCAGTGCATCTCCTTCCGCTGGCTTGTTCCTTGTGGTGCTGTCGGGAAAGGTTCAGCAATTCACCCCTATCCGCGTTGATGCACTAGGCGAGAACCGCCAACAGGTGGGATCGATATCTATCTTCCCAGGGATTTTTGGCCATCTCCTGCCACTTCTAAGCTCGCTTCCGAAACCAATCCTATCTGCTATTTGGCCAGCCGTGGCCTTCCTGTTGCGACATGCTGGTCGAGGAGAACTCGTAGTGGGTAGATAGCAAACAAATGGCAATGCACCGCAAAGGAGGTGTGTTATGGAGTTCGTGAATATGGGGAATGTTTCCTCCTTCGCTGCTCTAGGAGCCTTGCTTATGCTAGGCATGATAGTCGGCTTGCGACGATGGAGAGGTGGTCGGTAAGACAACCTTTATCCAGTTGAGTGAGTGATCCTAGCTCCTTTCAGCGCAGCTCAGTTCGGTCGGATCTTCTTCCCGGATGTGATGTAGCTTCTCTTGATGATCTGGGTTGTCCCTGCAGTCTCATTGCTGAGCATTGAAATGGTAGTACTCATTTCGGCCAAGGTGAGCAGTGTGCAAGCTGCTCAGCTTGCCAGCTGCTAATCTAAGGCGTTACTGATGGCTCAAGAACAGAAACCTCATGGCTGAATCTTGGCGCTTCTCGCAGGCCGAATACCCGAGTGACACGGCGCGCAACTATGCTCTGGATCCTGCGATTGCGGAGCATATAAGCCAAGGGAAGGCCCCAGCGACGGTGCGTCTCTGGCGGCCCGGCCGTTGCTTGGCTGTGGGGCGTTTTGACAATCGCCTCCCTCATTTTCGGGAAGCGGTGCAATACATGAAGAGCCAGAGGATCGAGATCGTTCAGAGGATGAGTGGGGGCAAGGCCATCTGGCAAGATGCAGGTTATCTCAATTTTTCTATCATTGCTCCGAAACAGTCTCTCAAGTTCGGGATTCCGGAGACCTATCGAGAATTCTCTCAGGGCTTAGTGCTGGGCTTTCGTGCCCTGGGTATCGGAACGGAATTCAAGCATGTAGAGGGAGCATTTTGCGATGGACCGTATGATCTTGCTGTGAACGGAAGAAAGCTTGTGGGCACGGCGCAAGTTCAAAAGCGTGGATTCATCATTGTTGCTTGTGGGCTGGCTATGGCTGGCCAAAGAATATGATCAATTCTGGCTGATTGTCCTATTGCTGGCTCTGGTGACGGCGCGGGCGGGCTGGGAATACGCCCGACTCATCGAGAGGAGTGGCATCCCCCTTGAGCGCTCCTCGTTTGCGACCGTGAGCGTGCTTGCTATCATTGCCTATGGCTTATTAGAAGAATCTTTCAAAGCCCTCATCTTCGTGGGGTCTGTTTTATATTTCATGCTGAGATACTTGGCACATCCTGAGGGCTTAAAAGCGGGAGCTGCGGCCGTCTTGGGGCTGATTTACATCCCGTACTTTCTACATTTTTTCTACGAGATCTATCAAGCTGAGACAGGCTTCTACTACGTGCTTCTGCTTCTCCTGCTCATCTGGGGCTATGACACAGGAGCTTATGCGGTCGGCTCGCTCTTTGGCCGACACAAGCTCTTTGTGGAGCTGAGCCCCAAGAAGAGCTGGGAGGGGGTGGTAGGAGGTTTTCTGCTTGCGTGGCTGGCCGGGTGGGCTTCTCTGAGCTGGCTGCCTGTGGAGTTATCCTCAAGCGTCGTGTTTCACGCTCTCTTGATGTCTCTATTGGTGAGCGCTTTTGCGCAGTTGGGAGATCTTTTGGAATCGAAGCTCAAGCGGACCGCGGGCGTGAAAGACTCCGGGGCGCTCTTCCCAGGACATGGGGGAATGCTCGATCGGATAGACGCGCTGCTCCTCGCCCTGCCTGTCTTTTATTTTTATCTACATTACGTTTTGAAGTGGGTGTAAATGACTCCAAAGCCTGGGGTCTTGACAAGCGGGGGGATAACAAAAGTCGGAGAAAGAGGGATGACATGGAACAGCTAACAAGAAGGACTTATCTACTTCTCTTGTTATGTATCCTTCTGTTTAGCTTGGGCAGAGATCTTTCGCGGGGCAACTCTCTGGCTTCCGTGACGTCAGCTCAGTGTGAAAGCTTCATCCTGCCACCCTTTGAGTTGAACACCCTGGAGGGGCGTACTATTACCCAGCAAGATCTAAGTCAGGGAGCGGTCGTGCTCGCTTTGCTGTAGATAGAGCTCCTACGGTTTATCTGATACGCGATGGTCTACTCTTG
>JBBIOR010000023.1:0-9153 GCA_037443265.1 Candidatus Fraserbacteria bacterium
GAGCCGACGACGGTCACCCGCTCACTCATGGGGCTTCACTCCCCACGCTAAGTACCCGATCAACCGACCCTCGGGACCAATGGCGGCTTGAATAGCGGGAAAATTCAAGCCGGTCCCGCAAGCCACATCGAGCACCGTTTGGCCACGTTGTAAAGTGAGCCTGTGCACGGCATATTGACGTAGCTTCTGCTGCACTCCCAGCGAGAGCCATGTGACTTGCCTATCATAGCCGCTGGCATAGCGTGAATAGATCCTTCCCGTCTCTTCTAAAATTTCTTCTGCTTCTTTGCTGCGATTCATGACCGTCCTTGCCAAAGACGCGGTACGAAGCGAGGAACTTGCTGCATGTATTCACGATAGGCCGGCAGGCGCTGCACGAGATCCATCTCTTCTAAACGAGCTTGGATAAGGGCCCAGATGAACCCGATGGCGCTGGCCAGCACCACAGCCGACGTGGGTCGCAGCAGTGCCAGTCCAGCAAAGATCAGCAGGGCACCGGCGTAGATGGGATGACGCACATAGGCGTAAAGCCCGTGGCGCACCAACGTATCTCGCACGGAAGGCATGTACATACTTACTCACTCCACAATGAGCTTGCCGCGCAGCATGCCCATCTGGCATTGAAATTCGTATTCGCCCGGCTTATCCGGCATCAGCTCAATTGGGACTGTTTTGCCCTCCGGCAGCTGCGCGGACTTGTTGAAGTCGGGAAAGATCACCATCTCCGAGCACGACGCTGTTTCTTCACGCCGGAAATTCAAGCGCACGGGCTTGCCATGCTCCACTACTATTACGTCGGGCGTGTAGCCGCCCTTCACCAGAATCATCACTTCCTGATAGCCCGAGGGTGTCAAGGCCGCCTTGACGCCCTCTCGCTTGGCCATCCAGAAGAACCAGATGACAAAAGCCATCACGCCCAATCCCCCCAGCGTCACAAGGACCTTGTCCGGCGTCATCTCAGGCTCCTTGCGGCGTCCAGCGCTTGAGGCGATTCGCGTTGCTAATCACCGTCACCGAGCTAAACGACATAGCAGCCGCGGCCATCAACGGCGAGAGCAATATCCCAAAGAACGGGTAGAGCACGCCCAATGCGATGGGAATGCCTAAACTATTGTAGATGAACGCCCCAACGAGATTCTGATAGACGTTGCGCATCGTGGCCCGGCTGATCTGGATCGCCGTGACCACGCTTCTGAGGCTCCCTTTGATGAGCGTGATGTCGCTCGCTTCAATAGCCACGTCGGTACCCGTTCCAATGGCGAAGCCGACGTCTGCCTGGGCCAGCGCAGGCGCATCGTTGATCCCATCGCCGACCATGCCGACTTTCTTGCCCTCGAGCTGGAGCTTCTGCACGTTGTGGGCCTTGTCTTGCGGGAGCACTTCGGCTAGCACGCGCTCAATCCCGACCTGTCGAGCAATCGCCTTGGCCGTGCGCTCGTTGTCCCCAGTGATCATCACGACTTCTAAGCCCATGCGCTTGAGTGCCTCGATGGCTTGCTTGGAATCTTCCTTGATGGTGTCAGCGACGGCGATGATCCCTGCGATCTTGCCGTCGAGGGCCACGTACATGGGCGTCTTGCCGTCGTCAGCGAGCCTCTCCGCTTGCTGCGCAAGAGCCCCGACATCGATTCCCCGATCACGCATCAGCTTCAAGTTACCCAGTAACAGCCTTTTAGATTCAACGGTCGCTTCCACCCCGTGTCCGGGAATCGCGTTGAAGTCGCGCACCTCCGGCAACGTCAGATTTCGGCTCTGTGCCCCTTCCACGATGGCCGCTGCTAAGGGGTGCTCTGAGCCCTTCTCCACCGCGGCGGCCAAGCGCAACAGCTCGTCTTCCGTCAGGGCCCTGATCGGGTTGCCCTGGGCGAGTATGACGTCGGTGAGGGCAGGCTTCCCGTGGGTGATCGTCCCTGTCTTATCGAGAATGATCGTGTTCAGCTCTTTGGCCGTCTGAAGAGCCTCGCCGCCGCGAATCAAGATGCCATTGAGAGCTCCCAGCCCGATGCCCGTCGTCAGTGACATGGGCGTAGCCATGCCCAAGGCACAAGGGCAGGCGATGATCAGCGTTGTGACGGCCACAATCAGGGCGTACGCGACCTGCGGCTGTGGCCCGAAGTCGTACCAGATGATAAACCCTAAAATCGCAAGGATGATCACGGCAGGCGTAAAATAGCTGCTCACCACATCGACGATGCGCTGGATCGGGACTTTCGTCGCTTGCGCATCTTGAACCATGCGAATGATGTTGGCTAGTGCCGTATCTTTGCCGACTTTGGTGGCCCGAAATTTGAAAGAACCCGTCTTGTTGAGGGTAGCCCCAATCACTTCATCGCCCAGGCGCTTTTCGACAGGGATGCTCTCGCCTGTGATCATGGACTCATCTACGGCTGAGGCTCCCTCGATGACCTCACCATCGACTGGAATTTTTTCACCGGGGCGCACCAGGATAATATCTCCCACGAGCACTTCCTCCACGGGGATGTCGATCTCTTTGCCATCGCGCACGACGCGGGCCGTCTTGGCCTGCAGCCCGATCAACTTTTTAATGGCCTCACTCGTGCGCCCTTTGGCTTTGACTTCCATCGCCAGGCCGAGCGCTACCAACGCGGTCACCACGACCGTCACGTCGTAGAAGACCTCAGTGAATTCTCGTTCTGGGAAGATCTGCGGGAAGAGCACGGCGATCGTGGAGTAGAGCCAGGCCACGCCGGTGCCCATCGCAATCAACGTGTGCATGTTGGCCGTGCGCTTTTTAAGAGATTCCCACAGGCCAACGAAGAACTGATTCCCGCTGTAGACCATCACGGCCAGCGAGAGAAGGCCCATGAACATCCACAGATAGCGCAACGGCTCGCTACCCCGCGGCAGAATCTCTCTCAAATATGGGAAGATCCAGGGATAGGAGAAGATCATCGTGAAGACCCCCACAGCCGCGCCGAACCACCACTTGCGCATGAGGCTGCGATATTCTCGCTCGGAGTCGTCCTCTTCTTTGTGGACGGCCTCTGGGCTCGCAGCCATGGCCTCGACGGCCTTGTAGGGGCCGACGGATTCGACCGCACACTGCAGTTGTTCTAAGTTTGTCGAATCTGTCCAGTACTCGACGGTGGCGACGTTTGTGGCAGGATTGAGCGTCGCTCCTGCTACACCGGGCACTTTCTTGAGAGCTTCCTCAATCTGCGTGATACAGCCGCTGCAATAGATGCCTTCAAGGCGCAGGCGCAGGGTGCTCGTGCCCGTGCGATAACCCGCGTCCTTGATGGCCCCATAGAGATCGAGGGCGCTTGTGACGCGCGGATCGTACCAGATGTGGGCCTGTTCCGTGGCGGAGTTTACGACAGCGCGCTTGACTCCCGGGATTCGCTCTAGGGCTTTGACGATCGTGTTCGCACAGCCCGAGCAGCTTATCCCATAGATGGGGATCTCAAGGCGCACGATCTGGGCATCCGGGCCGAGGCCGGTCGTCGCTGAGGAAGCCCAACGCAGCAGTCGATCTGCCGGGCGTTCGCTTCCCATGCCATGATCTTTGACCATCTAGGCGGTGGCCTCCTTCATGAGCGTTCGTACTGAATGAGAGTGATCATGCCGGCGTCTGCATGATGCAGCTCGTGGCAGTGGAAGACCCATCTGCCGGGATTATCGGCCACAAACTCAATATCGTAGCTCTCGCCAGGCGCGACGTTAATCACATTCTTTGTGAGCTGAGCCGCTTCGGGCACAGGATTGCCATCTGTGGCCACAACTTTGAATTGATGCCCGTGCAGGTGCATGGGGTGGAAGCCCATGCTGCTTATGTTGATCAGTCGCAGTCGCACGCGCTCGCCCTGCTTCACCATAAGCGGCTTTGTAGCGGGGAAGGCTTTGCCGTTGATCGTGAAGAGATTGTAAGCTTCCATGACCTCTCCCGGCCCCATCTCTTCTTGCATCGGCTGAGAGTTTCCATGAGCTCCATGAGGCTCCGTCGCCATTGCTGAGCTGGACACAATCCAATCATCGAGGATGAGGGTGTACTCACGATCGTAGCGGGGTTTCTCTTGCGGCTCGATGATGAAGGCTCCCGAGAGCCCCATGTCCATCTGCAGAGCTTCGTCGCCTTGGCCGGAGCCGTGCGTGTGATAGAAGCGCGTGCCGGCTGGCTTGGCCACAAATTCATAAACGAACGTCTCACCGGGTTTCACAGCTTCTTGGGTGACTCCAGGCACACCGTCCATCGCGTTGGGCACGTCTATGCCATGCCAGTGGATGCCCGTAGCCCCAGGGAGTTCATTCTTGAATGTGACTCGCACCAAGTCTCCCTCTTTGACTCGTAGCTCCGGGCCCGGAACTTGCCCGTTATAGGCCCAGGCCTTGATCGTCTTGCCGGGCGCCAGCTCCCAGAGGACCTCCTTGGCGACCAAGTTGAACTCTTTGACATCTTGGGCTTGAGCGGTTGGAGGCGCTCTGCGGCCCTGCTCCCAGATGACGTTAAGTCCGTAAAGGCCCCCTCCGATGGCCAAAAGCATTAGAGCTCCGAGGACGATTCTTCTACTCATGGCTTGCATGGCGTTGTACCCCCCCCTCCTAGTGTATAGCTTTCGCGCTTCGCCAGTAGACTCACTCGATGCAGTAGTGTCCACGAGCCAAAAGCTAATAAGCCCGCAGCTGATAGATACACCAGCCAATCGCCGAGTTGACTGTAGAGCGTCTGACTTGAAAGAACAGAAACATTTCCAAAGACGATCCCTTCCGTCTGAAGGGCCGATCTTTGGAGGATCTTCCCGCTGGACGAAACGATCCCTGAGAGCCCCGCATTCGAGCTCTGTAAGAAGAAGCGACGATTCTCCACGGCCCGGAAGACTCCCATAGCCCAATGTTGGGGCAGAGCATAGCTTCCCTTATACCACGCCTCGTTGGTGAGGGCGACTAACAGTTCTGCTCCCTGGCGGGTGAACTCGCGCGCGATGTAAGGGAAGATCGACTCGAAGCTGATGAGCGTAGCTATCGGGCCCCAACCCGCCTTAAGAGGATAGAAAGAACGCCCTGGAGTATAGTCCCCGGGGACGGCTTCCTCGATCAGATCCGCCAGCCCCAGTCTCTGCCAGACTCCCCGCAAGGGTAGGAATTCTCCAAAGGGCACAAGGTGCACTTTGTCATAAACTCCCAACACTTCCCCCTGAGGGGAGAGCAGAGCGGCTGAATTGTAGTACTTCTCATCACGGCGATCAATGACCCCTAAGAGCACGTACGCGCGTTTCGCCTGCGCCAACTGCACAAAGGGCGCGAGTAGCGTCTGATCGTGAAGGGGGAAGCCAAAGAGCGTGAGCGATTCCGGCAGGACTACTAGATCCACTTCGCGCTCTATGGAATTCAGCAACCTCTTATAGCTTTCCATGATCTCATGGGCGAAACGAGCATCCCTCTTCTGTCGCTGGTCGACACTCGATTGTACGATCGCAACCCGAAGACTCTCCGCAAAGGCTTTGTCTTGCGAAGCCATGGCCAGCCTGCCACTGGCTAGAAGAACTCCCAGGATGACAAACGCCCCCAGTAGATAGGGCACGCCCACTCGAACGCTGCCAGCTTCTAGGGTGCGTTTGACAGCCAAGAAGAGCACGGAATTGACGGCGACGATCACAAACGAGACGCCCCAGACACCGGCGATGGAGGCGATTTGAATCAGCTCAGGCCTCTGATAGAGAGCATACCCTAGATCGCCCCAGGTAAAGCCAAAAATCCCCTGGGCTTTAGCAAACTCGAAAGTGATCCAGACAGCGGGTGCAGCCACAACGCCCCAAGCGCTCCCCAGCCGCCTACGGAAGAAGGAGTACACCAGGCCGAAAACGCCCCAGTATAGGCTCAAATAGCCGATCAGAAGCAGAAAAGCCGGCAGGATTAGCCCTCCAGCCCACTCGCTCAGCGTGAAGATCCAGTACAGCAAGACGCCGAAGAAGGCCAAGCCCGCGGCATAAGCGAGAGAGAAGCTCTTTCCCGCTGTCTGCCCATCGAGGGCGAAGAAGAGGGGGATCAAACTCACCCAGATGAGAAAGTCCAGATTGAAGCCGGGCGATGCTAGGGCAGCCAAGATCCCGGCAGACGCACTCAACAGCCAGCTGGCACGCACGGTTACGGCTCCTCTTCGAGCGCGCGAGTGGTCTTCTTAAAGCCTTCCACCATGTCCTCGAGCTCCATGGCGCCCAGCCACATGCCGCGAATGATCCCCTGCTCGTCCACCCAATACGAAGTCGGAAGCCCCGTCAGCTGATAGAGCACGAAGAATTTTCCATCTTTATCCATCAAGTTGGTGTAAGTCGCCCCATAGCGCTCCAGGAAGCGTCTCACTTCTTCGATGTCCTCACCCCAATTGATCCCTAACAGCACGATCTTGTCTCCGTATTGTTCGTGGAACTTCTGGAGATCGGGGATCTCCTTGCGGCACGGTGGACACCAGGTGGCCCAGAAGTTGAGCAAGACGGGCTTGCCGCGGAAATCGCTGAGGCGCACCCAGTGGCCTTCTAGATCCTCGAAGAGGAAATCCGGGGCAAGGTATCCCGGGTAAGGAGCAACGAGATCGACGGTGACTTTTGCGTTCTTATCAAGGAAGCGCCCTCGGCTGAAGGTGATGACAAGCTGGCCCTGCGCGAAGGTCCTCTCCTCCCCTCGCAGCTCCGCCAGGCGTTGCGGCTTCTTTCCAATGAAGAAGTACGAATACGTGACGAGCCCGGTGATGCCGATTCCCACCAGGACGACCACAATGAGCAATAGCTTCTTGAACACTGGGCTTCACCTTCCTAAAAGATCATCCAAGTAGCGCCCATAGATCAGCAGGTAATAGAGCACATAGCCTCCGGCCAGGATCATGAACGCGCCGCTGGCTCGCTTGACCCAATGTCCCAGCGTGTGAAAGACCCGGTAGACAGCTCCCTTGGAATACGCAAGCAGCAGGGCGAAGAGGAGCATCATCACCGACATGCCCCAACCATACGCGGCGAAATGGAGCAGACCGCCCACGACTCCGCCGCTGGTGAAAGTCTGCGTCATCACGGCAAGAAAGATAGGCAGGGTGCAGGCGGAAGCGCAGATCGCATAGAACAGCCCGTACACGTAGAACGAGAGGAACCCGCCCTCTGTCTCGGCCTTTGGGGTGAACCAGCGGCCTGCCGCCCCGCTCAGCGAGAGCGAGAAGGAGGGACGCCACAAGAGCAGTATGCCCGTGAGCAGGATGCCGAGGCCCACGGAGACGGCCACCCAGGGGAGATAGCGCGCGACGGCGCTGCCAATCAGTGCAAAGACCAAGCCAAGCACGCCCAGGCTCGTGAGCAACCCCGCGCTGATCACACCACCCAGGGCCAGTCCTTGGAGTCCCCGCGTCCACCAAGAAGCCAGATTCGTCTCTTCCCGAGCGAAGTAGAGCGAGACGTACGTGGGCAGCAGGGCCCCAAAGCAGGGGTTGAAGAAAGTCGCAACTCCCGCTATGAACGAGAAGGGCAAGAGATCCAGATTGATCGTCATCAAAATCCGTCCTTCATGGCTCTTCTTTGGGTAGTTTACTAAAAAGCGTCGTG
Source organism: Candidatus Fraserbacteria bacterium (assembly GCA_037443265.1). Taxonomy (GTDB): domain Bacteria; phylum Bipolaricaulota; class Bipolaricaulia; order RBG-16-55-9; family RBG-16-55-9; genus JBBIOR01. The sequence goes on from JBBIOR010000023.1 coordinate 7,542, forward strand.
CAACGCTTGGTCATCTCCTTTACAGCCTATAGAGCATCCAGTAGATCGCCCAGCCGGTGAGCACCACATATAGCCACAAGGGAAAGGTGAGCCGAGCGATCGGCCGGTGCTTGACGAAATCCCCGTTGAGGGCTCGACGAAGGGTAATCAACACCAAGGGGACAATGGCGATGGCCAAGAACGTGTGCGAAATCAAGATCCCCAGATAAAACGCTTTGATCCAGCCTGCTGCGGTGAACGCCTTGGCCCCGAAGACGGCCCAGCGGGTGACGTAAAAGACCAAAAAGAGGGCAGCAAAGAGGGCCGCCGTGATCATGCTCCGTTTGTGGTAAATCACTCTGCCCTGAGCGATGAAGAAGCGACCAAGGACTAGGCAAGCCCCGCTGATCAGGATGAGCGATGTGTTCAGGAGCGGGAGGACGTCTTGCAGGGAGGGCGCAGCCGGCCTGGAGAAGATGGGCCAACTTAGAAACAGAATAACCGCGCTCCCCAGAGCTACCGTCATCAGAATCGGTACGATCGGCGATTTCAGCGATGAGGACATCTGTGATCTGTTCCTTCATATTATTCTGCGCGGATCTAGAGCGTCGCGCAAGCCATCACCCACGAAATTGATGCTCAGCACCGTAAGGAAGATCATCAGGCCGGGGAAGATGCTCATCCAGGGGGCGATGGAGATCTGGGATCGGCCAGATGGAGGGCGACTACAGTGATGAGTGGGATGGCAGCGTTCTTGAGAGCATGGCCTACGATGACTCTTCGTTCCCCCAGCCCCTTGGCCCGGGCTGTGCGCACGTAATCTTGCCCCATCACGTCCAACAGGCTGGCCCGAAGATACCGGGCGTAGAAACCAGCTGAGACGACTGAGAGCGTCATGACCGGCAGCGCCAAGTATCTGAGCCGATCGAGGAGGGCAGCAAAGCCCACTAGCTCCGTGCCGATGGTGAACATCCCACCGGCAGGCAGCCAGCGCCATTGGACGCTAAAGAGCAGCATCAACAGCAGGCCCAGCCAGAAGACGGGCATGGAATAGCCCAACCTCCAGCAGGCGCCGCTGGATGATCTGCTCGGTCTGCAAGCGGATCAGATCCCCGGTGGTGGTGACGATGCGCAGGTCCATGCGTACCCCGTCCTTGACCCGCACGCGGCCTGGGCCCTCCTTCCAGCCGGCTTCCTCTAAGAGCTGCTTGGCACGCTGCGCACGGCAAGGTCGCCCAGAAGGGGGTGCGGCTTGCTGGGGTCCGTGAAATTGGCTCTTGGGGTCGCTCAGGTTCAGTCCCAAATACTCCAGATCGGCCGAGGGCGTGTTGAGGATGCGCACCTCAGAGAGACCCTGAAACTCTGGGATCTGGGTCTCGAGCAGGTTCCACATGGCGTCGACTTGCCCGGTCTTGCCTCCGAAGATGTGGCGCGGTAAGACGGCATCGTTGACCCCGAAGAGCGTAAGGAACGGCGCGAAGATCTCCTTGAAGCGATGTCCTCGATGAGCTCGTAGCCAGCGCGGCTGCTCACCGGATTGGCATCGTCCATGACCACTTCCCACGTAAACTGGACGTCTTGCGAGCTGACCGGAGCGCCGCCCGGAGGATCTTCGGCTGCTGAGCAAATCCGC
>JBBIOR010000023.1:9253-20784 GCA_037443265.1 Candidatus Fraserbacteria bacterium
TTGCGAGCTGACCGGAGCGCCGCCCGGAGGATCTTCGGCTGCTGAGCAAATCCGCCCCATTGGTTCAAGGGACCGGCCAGCACGGCCGCTCCCACCGCGGCTCAGAGCCCCTTGAGGAAGCGACGTCGACTGATCCGATGGTGTTGCAACTCCACAGAACGCGTTTGAGACATCACTAAACCTCCTTCATCGGAATGAGAGTGTTTTAGTCCCGAAGGGACGAGCTTCCAGAAGGTCTAGCGATGTATGGGAGGATGCTCTACCGTGGGAGGAAAGCCCTCACACAGGGCGGGTTTGTGGATAGGGGTCAAGATCCAGACTGGCAGAGCGAGGGCGAACAGAAGGGGCTCGACTGTGACCACGCAGGTGAAGGCTTCGTGACAGGAGTTCTCCAAAGGACTCAGAGTCACAGATAGCAAGACCAAACCTGCCAAAAGCATGATCTGCGCTTTCGCCATAGCTCGATCAGTCTCTAGGAGTCAGTGACGCCCGACTCTGCCATGTGCTGTCCTGCTGTGGCATTCTACTTTGAACTGCTGCGCATGTCAAGAAGCGCGTTGCTCACAGATGCCCGGTGATCAGTGCACCGATGAGATAGCCGACGACCGCTACGCCAAGCCCCACAAGGAGCATATCGAGTCCGCTTCGGAAGGCCCCGCGTCCGGTGAAGAGACTGCGGGCTGCGCCCACGGCAAAGTGTGAGAGCATGCTGATCGAAAACGACGTCCAGATGTAGAGGGGGCCCTCTCCGAAGAAGAAGGGCAAGACAGGGATCAGCGCGCCCAAGGCCGTAGCGGTTCCCGTCAAAAGCCCCTCGCGCACCGGCTTTCCCAACTCCCCAGCGATGCCCAGCTCCTCGCGGGCCTTCTCTAGAAGCGCGATCTCGGGATCGGCCATCACTTGAGCTGCGGCCTGCCGGGCCGCCTCAGCCGGCATCCCCTTGGCTTCATAGAGCAGAGCGAGTTCTTCGGCTTCGATCTCCGGCATCAAGCGCAATTCTTCGCGCTCCAGCGCCATCTCGTGCTCGTAGACTGCGCGTTCGCTCTTGGCCGCAAGATACCCGCTTGAACCCATCGAGAGCGCATCGGCTACCAAGCCCGCAAGACCCGAGAGGAGCACAAACGCATGGGGAGCTTCTGCCCCCAACACGCCCATGACCAACCCGAAGTTGGCCGTAAGCCCATCGTTGAAGCCGTAGACGACGTTGCGCAAAAAGCCGCCTGATTCGATCCGATGCCAGGGCTCGCCGCGGCGACCGGCAAGCTCAATGAGCAGCTCCGCGTGGCGGGCCTCATCGCGGGCCACTTGTTGCGAGAGCTCTGCGGCTTTGCTTGAGCTTGGCACTTGACTCTCGCGCAGATAGTCTTTCACTTCGCGGGCCTCTTCTGCAATGCGAAGGGAAAGCACAATTGAAGCCGCACCACGGCGGACCATCCAGGCCAGAAGCCTGGTCCGCCAACCCGGTCGGAATTCTTTCAGCCGGATGCCCTGCTCAAAAAGCAGCTTCCGGAAGGCCTCTTGATGCTGAGTCTCGACATCGGCCAGGCGCAGATAGAGCTTCCGGCGGCGCTCGTCACGTTCCAACTCGGCCAGCACTCGATAGAGAAAGGCCGATTCGCCCTCGTCCTGCCAGTGCGCGCGCAGGCGCCCCTCGCCCATTCCCTTGCTCCTAGCCAGAGTTCATCAAGTCTTGGTGCTCAGAGCCAGTGCTCCGCCGATGACGCCCAGCACTCCCGCCAGAAGGCCACCCATCCCCAAGAAGAAATTCAGAGCCGAAGCGACTAAGATGACGATGCCCCAGCCCGAGCTTTGGGCCGGCCGACTGTAAAGCATTCCGGCACCGATGAGCACGACAATTCCTGCAAGGATGCCAAACCACGGCCACCAGAGTGCAGGGGCAAAACCCCGTACCATGCCATGGCCCCACATCCAACTGGCCATCCCGTCCCAGCCGAAGCTGTACATCATCGCCCCGCTGGCGAGCATCCACAAGCCTGCCAGAAGCGCAAGCACAAAGGCGGCTGTGGGCTTCTCAGCCGATTGCCCCGTTGCCATACGCTTACCCCTCCTTTCTACCCCCCATAAGGCTTGACGCCCACAAGAGTATAGCATACACGCACGGCCACGATCTTTCTTCAGCGCCTCAGGGAGGACATACCGGCTCGGGCACCTTCACTGAGAGCCTGTCATTGAACTGTCTAGGATCGAACTCGGGAAGATTCGCTGGATCAAAGATGCTATCGGGCAGCTCGCCGATGTCCTCACGCGCCGTGATGGTCACCGTCGTCGAGCTGCCCTCTAAGAGATCCTTGACGACAATCGTGTTCGCCTCCAAACGATCCCTGAACGTCACAAGATCGTCCACGGTGAAGATGTCTTGCAGCTTGCCGACGGTGTTCGTGTTCTCCGATTTGAGCACGAGAAACTCCTGCTGATCCACCCAGACCTTGCGCTCGGGGAAGGGGTCATCGGGATTGTTCTTGGGGTTGGCGGTGAGCTTGAGCACGTAGGCCGGACGATCTTGCTTTTCGCCGTTGACGGTGAGTCCGTGGATTGCCTCCTCGCCTAAGAGCTCGGCGTCGAAGTCAAAGCGCAGCTGGCTGCGTCCGATCTGATCGAATTGAATATTCGAGCCCGCAAAGCTCCCCTGGCGCTCTCCGGTTGCGATCAGCTGCTTGACTTGCCCCAGTGCCGGAAGAAATAAAAAGAGATCTGACTTCTGGCCGGGGATCTTCTTATCGATGCTAAGAAAGATCGTGCCGCAGGTCTCCGCGGGAGGGGCCAGAAAGTAGATGAGCACGCGATTGGGTACCTGGGGGTCAGCGGAGTTCTTGCTGAAGAAGACGAAGTTTTTGTCTTGGCTGGTCCCGGTTCTATCGACAATGGTGAACGTCAAGAAGGCGATCTGGCTTCCCAGACCGCCCAGACCCCCTCGGGCATCGACTCTTGCGAGGATCTCCTGTCCGGTCAAGGGCTGTGCTTGTAGAGAGATCAACAGGCCCATCAGCATAAGAGCGGCCGTGAAGGTAATTCGCGCTACTCGCATCATTGAGTATCAGACCTCCTTGGTAGCTAGTGCTCTTTGAACGGCCCCTCGCCTGCTGAGAAAACGCGGCTTTAGGGTCAAGAGCAAGGCTGGAATGAGCGTGTAGCACCCTAAGAACGACCAGATCATCGTCAAGTTGATGAGCAGGCCGAAGTTGCGCAGGCCCTGGAAATCCGAGAGATAGAAGACGGCGAAGCCGGCCGTGAGCGTAATGGCATTAAAGAGAATCCCGCGGCCCATGGTGCGCATGGCGATCTCATGGGCTTCTGACAAGCTATGTCCACGTTCTATCTCCGTCTTCCAGCGGACCATGAAGTTTATAGTATAGTCGATCCCCACGCCCACCGCGATGCTGCCGATCATAAGCGAGGCGAGATCCAGCGGCAGGCCGAGATAGCTCATCGTGCCTAAGTTCATCACGATGGTGAGGATCATGGGGGAGACGGCCACGATAGCCGCCACCAGGGAACGGAGCAGCAGAGCCACGATGAGGAAAGCCGCGATCAAGGCGAGCAAGAGCGTACGTCCGGTGTCGGGCAGCGTCCGGGTGGCCAGCGAGGCCCAAGCCTGTTCGGGACCTACGAGCTTCGCCCGAGCCTGAAAGTGCTCTTGTAGATAGCTCTCTACCCGCTGCGTCAGTGTTGCAATTTGCGCGCTGCTTAGGAGCTTCGTGCGGGCCACCACCTCCCCACGTGAGAAGTCCAGGGTGGCCATATGGCCCAGATTGCCGCCGCTGAACGTAAAGAGCGTAAGGAGCTGCGCCGCCAGTTTCGAGTCGGCGGGGATGACGTAATAGCTGGGATCATCGGCGTGAAATTTCTGGTTCATCTCACGGACGAGATTCGCCAGCGAGGTGACGTTGCCCCCATACTCTGGCTGTTCTTTCAGATATTCCTGCAGGGCCACGATCTTTCTTAGCACGGCCGGATCTTGGAGGCCACCCGGCCTTCCGGTGTCAATGAGGATGGAGAGCTGCATGCTGCCCCCGAGATGGCGCTCGAGGGCGTTGCTGGCGATCATGGCCGGATGGTCTTTGCCCAAGAACTCTGAGGGGGTCGTCTCCACCCGCAAGTGGGGGATGGCGACGGCGAAGGCGATCAAGATGGCTCCCGCTACGCCCAGCACCCAGCCGCGTCGCCGGTCGATGAGGCGGCCGAAGCGAACGAGGGCATTCGGCAGCCAGCCGTGCTCATAGTCATACTGCTTCTTTGAGATGGGCAGAAGCGCTAAGATGGCCGGAAGCAGCGTAAAGTTAATCACCAGCGTGTAGAAGACCCCGACGGCGATGAAGAGCCCAAATGTTCTTTGCGGCCAAAGAGTTGCGGCGAGCAGCGATAGAAATCCTGCGATCTCCGCCAGGGCGTCCATGGCCAGCGGCTTGCCCATGTCCTGCATGGTATTGATGATGATCTCTCGTTTTGAGAGTCGGCCGTGGTGCATGGCCTCTTCATAATAGCGATTGACAGTGTAGATGGCATACGCCTTGCTGATCATGATGAGCATCACGGGCAGGAAGAACGAGAAGGGCGTCATGGGCGAGCGCACGAGGGCCATCGTCCCCACGGTCCAGAGGGTGCCCAAAATCATGAGCAAGAAGGGCAAAGCCACCCCGCGCCCCGTGCCAAAGGCCATGAAGACGAGAAGCTCCATCACGAGAATGACAAGAGGCGTGAGCAGCTTCAGATCCTCCTGCATGCTGCGGGCAATCGACGTGCGCAGCTGGGGCACGCCGCCCACGTAGATCACTAGCCCCGACTCCTCGTAAGACTCAGCGATCTCTGTGACCCCTTCGACGAGGGCTGCGGTGTCGTCGAGGTAGGGATTGAGTTTGAGTATGATGCCGGCAGCCTTTTCGCTCTCGGCAAAGATATAGCCGCGAAGATTACGATCTCCCATCACTTTGCGGCGGTAGAGTTCCAGCTCCTCGGGCGCCCGGGGCAAGATCTCGGCCGCCGGCTCGATGACGAGCGTCTTTTGGGTAGCGGAGATGACGGTGGCCGTGGTAGGCCCGATCACATCATCCACGCCCCGAAGAGTTTTGAACTTCTCTTCCATCTGGCGGATCTTGGCGATCGTGGGGATCTTAAAGACCGTGTCGGGCGCCTCGATCAGCACCATGAAGAACTCTTGAGAGCCAAAGATCTTCTCTGCCTGCTGCATCCGCTGGACAGCCTCATCTCTTTCAGGCAAGAATTTCTTGAAATCCGTCTCGAAGCGGATCTGAGGGATGAAAGCGAGGAAGAAGAGCGTCACGATGAGGATGGCAGCCAGCGTAAGATGAGGGTGGTCGACGACTGTGCCAGTCCAACGCCTTAGGAGCATGTCTACACTGCTGGGATGAGCTACTTCAACCAGCCGTTCCGTGCGAAGATGGCGGCAAACCAAGCGGGGATGAGATCCTCCATGACGCCCACGGCTTGCAGCTGGCCTTGGGAGCCCTGCTCAATGAGGGCTTGGATCGCCTGGATGCCTGCCAGAATCTCCCAGCGGGTCTGATGAGTAATGGGGCGCGTCGCAATCCACAGTTGCCGCAAAGAGCCGTCTTCAAGCCCGCGGGGGACGATGAGGATCATCTCGTATTGCTCCCCGGTCGAATTGGAGCCTAATGGGTCATCAAAGCTCGATTGGACGTTAGCCCACTTCGCCTCCAACTGGAACAGACCCGTGTTTTTGAGGGCCTGGGCTAGGATCTGGACCAAGATGGAGGCTTGGAGTGTCTGGGTCTCATCCACCAGGAGCAGATCGACCTTCTCCATCTCGGCTTGAGATCCAGCAACTCCCCCTCCGCTTAAGAGCAGAAGGCCTATGAGAAGGATAGCCAGCGTCTGTCTCATGCGGTGCACCCCTTTCCGTGATCGTCATCTCCTTACGCGCGGCGGTCGAGCCATCTTGATGACCCGCTCGCCCGCCAGAAGCTGCTCCAGCGTCACTTCCCGCATCAGCCGACAGGCTTCAATCACTTTGGGGTTGGCGATTCTGTAAAACACCCGCAGCCCCTCTTTCCGAGTGACAACGATGTTGTAATGGCGCAACAAGGCCAGATGTTGCGAGACGTTGGCCTTGGGAATATTCATGGCCTGCGTCAGCTCATCCACAGACTTCTCACCCTGGCTTAAGAGATCGATGATCTCTAGGCGCTTAGGGTTGGCCATGAGGCTGCAGACCTGAGCGTGCAGCTTATAGGCTTCTCTTCTGAGTTCTCCTCTGTCCATCCCGCATACTCATGCTCTACTTCCCCAGATTATTGGGATCAAAGACGCTCTCAGGGATGCCCGTGTTGTACTCAACATTGCTGAAGGTGTATGTACTTGTAGTCTGAGTCTGGACGTTCTCGGCGGTGGCGCTTATGGCCGTCCAGACGACTGCGCTGCCCCCAGCCGATCTCGTGACTGTTCGCTGCTCTTGCTGGTTTACCCGCAGCACCCGCAGCAGGTTCCCTTGCTTGTCGTAGAGCTCTTCTTTGAGAATCATTAGGCTTGCTTGATCGATCCAGGCCACCCGGCGACTGAATTCCGCAGTGGTGGGTTCGTTGGGGATGCTTTCTATCACCCAAGTGGCGCGGCCCTCTAAGGTTTCAGTCCGGAGCAGGGCATGAGAGTCGGCACCGGCCGGCCGACGGGTGGCATCCTGATAGTTGAAGACGCTTCCGAAGAGCGACTGGCGCTGGTTCTCGGGTTCGACCTTCTTCACCAACTTCACGGCCGGAAGATACAACCAGAAGTCATCGGGCTTGGGGTACTCGTTCTCCCAGGCAAGAAAAGCCAAATCTTTCGAGTCCTCCGGAGCCTGAACGACCACCAGCACCTTGTAATTCATCTTCTCTCGGTCGTAGAGCCGGGTCAGCATCTTAAGCGTCAGCGTCTTAGTCTGGCCCTCGCGGCTCGTCTCTAGAGTCACTTGGGCCTTGAAATCATCGCCCTGATAGCGGTCCTCGACTCGCTTCATGATCTCCTCGGCCGAAGGCCCTTGTGCCCAAGTAGTGTGCACTGACGCCATGCCATAAGCCAAAAGCCCCATGGCCACTGCACACACGATTTCGAACCTCGCGAGCAACAGCGCAGCTATAAGCCTGAGCTTCTTCATCGTCTCTCCTCCTTGATGGCTGATAGACTCACCGGCAAACGTGCGGGCTGCTGTGGTAATAACCAGCCCCGCAGCATGGAGATCAAAGCCGGCAGATAGATCAAGGTAGCGAGCGCGCTCAGCAGCATGATCGCCATGATGAACAGCCCGACGGTGATGTAGGGTGTAAGACTCGCAAAGATCATGACCGAAAAACCCGCGGCGAATAAGATCGCATTGCGCAAGATGCCCTTGCCAGGACGCGCCACGGTCCAGATCAGCGCTGGCTCTAGATCGGGTTCCCCCTGATAGCGCTGCTGGAATCGCTTCACGAAGTGAATCGCGAAATCGACGGCCATCCCCAAAGAGAGCGTAGAGAGAACTGAGATGGGCATGTCGAAGTCTTTTCTTATAAAGCCAATGAACCCATAGATCAGGGCAATGGCAAAGAGCAAGGGGATGAAGCTCACCACAGCCCAGCGCCATGAGCGGAAGTTTATGGTCAATATAATGAACACAAAGATCAGAGCCAGAATGAAGCCCTCCAGCATGCCGTAGAGCACCTCATCGTTCCAGACGAGATTGAAATAGGCTACCCCTGCAGGCTGGAAGGTCACGCCGGGAAGTGGGTGGGTTTCTACGTACTGCTGTACGCGCTCGATCACGCTCCTCATGGCCCCCGCGTCCCACGTCTTGAGCTGCACCCAGATGTTTGCCTTCTGATAGGAGTAGTCGACGACGTTGTCCAGCGTGCTTGGCTTGGCTGACATGCTGAAGAGCAGCAGATACTGAGCCACCGTGGGCTGATCCTCGGGAACGCGATAATACGCCGGATCGTCTCGGTGCATGACGCGGTTGATCCACTGCACGTAATCTACGAGCGAGATCGTCTTACCCACCGCGGGTAATTCTTCGAGATCCCGCTGGAGGTCATTGAGATACTGTAGCGCTTCAGGGCTCTTCATGAAGTCGGGCTGCGCGGCCGAGGCCACAATGTAGGCCAAGGCCGTCCCGCCCAGCTGCTCATTTAAGATGGCATCAGCCTGGCGGATGTCGCTGCCACGCTTAAACCAGCTCACCATGTTGTTGTTCACGTTGATCTGGCTCATCCCCACGATAGAAGCGATCAGAAGCAGAAGGCTCACCCCGATAACCGTTTTGCTTTGGGCAAGGCTTTTCTCTCCCAGAAGGCGCAAAAGATGCACGACGCGATTGGTTTGCATATCTTCGTGTGCGGATACTCTGAGCAACTGCCCCTCAGGCGTGAGCATCATCACGGCGGGGATGAAACTGAAGCTCATCAGGCGCAGGACCAGGGTGCCGAAGGCCACAAAGAGCCCGAAGACCATCACCGGCTCGATCGCGCCTTTGACGGGGATGAGATGAGAAGCCTTCAGCGCGATAAACCCCACCAGCGAGAGCGTGGCAAAGCCTATGGCCGTGGCCAGCGCCGTGGAGCGCACCGGCGCCCCCACCACTCGCATCGTCTCCAGAAGGGCGGCCTTCTTGTGTCCACCCGCCTCGCGAAAGCGGAAGTAAAATTCATTGAAGATGTGTACGCTATCGGTGGCAATCGCGATCAGGAAGACTGGGATCATCGAGCTCATGATGTGCACCGGCAACCCTAAGCCGATCAGAAGCCCCATGCTCCAGATGATGCTGATCAGGGCCACCGCCATCACGGAGATGGCCCACGCGAGAGCGCGGAACATCGCGTAGAGCGTGAGCATCATGATGAGGCCCGCTAAAGGGGAGAAGAGGGCCATCTGCCAAAACATCTGGGCACCGAAGGTGTCGCGAGCGATCGGGTCCCCCGCCAGATAATATTTCTCGGGCCCGCTCTCTTTCGAGAGAAGCGCTCTGATCTGATCGGCGATCTCTTTGCCATTGGACCCAGACTCCAGAGGAATGTAGAGGGCCGTCGTCTTCGCGTCCTTCGAGATTAGCCTTTCGAGAAAGAGTGGGTTCTCATAGAGCGTCTTTCTGAGGGCCTCTAGCTCCTGAGGGGTTTGGGGGATCTGGCTCATGAGGGGCTTGACCGTGAGGAGATCCCCTTCGGCCGTGACGTTGTCCACTGTAGTGAAGCTGGTCACGTCTCGGGCCACGACCCCTTTGAGCTTGGAGATTTCAGTGGTAAGGCGGGCGATGCGCGCCAGGGTCTGCGGGTTGAAGATCCCCTGATCGTTGAAAATGCCCAAGACGATCGTGTCCTTGTGGAGGGCGAACCATTGATCGACTTGGTCGTTATAGACCCGTACCTTAGAAGTAGCCGGAAGCATGTTCTTGGGGTCTGTGTCAATCTTAATCTTGGGCAGCTGTAGCAGGAAGACGGCGGTGATGACCAGAGCAATGAGGATGGTGGCTTTGGGGTAGCGGATAGAGAGCTCCGTTAAGCTGGACCAGCGGATCGTCCTGGAGCGCATAGTACGATGAGCTCACACCTTGAGCGGTCCATTGAATTAAAAATTTCGAGAATTCGAAACTAATATAGCATAGACGGTCATCCTTGTCAAGCCCCGCCCTCTTTGGTCCACTTGAAGATCCTAGAGGCGAGACCGATCCCCTTGAGCTCTAGCTCGATATACTCGGTGCTCTCGTCAAAGAGCGGTTTCCCATCCAGTTCGTTGGGCAGCTTCAACACGCCCGCGCGATGATGTGAGGACTCCGGGCCCGGCTCCCAGTTGAAGCCCTTCTCCACGACTCCGACGCTGGTGCGCAAGACGGCCAGCTTCGTGAGATCATACTGCATCAAGTCGACAGAGTGCGTGTCCAGCGTGATCTTGAAGCGGAGCTGATCTTTGCTCTCTTCTGGTTTCATCAGCGGGTTCATGAAGATGACCATCACGTCGATGCTAGCCCCCTTGCTCGTGCGGGTTAGATCCGCTTCCGTAAGATTCGCAGATGGAGGGGACATGCTTATCGCATGGCGATGGGCAGGGGGAGCTTCGATCAGCACGATTTGATGAATCTCTGAATTGACCTTGAGTTTTTTCACCACGCGCTTGGTGGCCGTATTCAGGATGAGAACGCTCTGATCCGCGATGCTACCCACATAGAGATATCTCCCATCGGCCGAGGCTGTGAGATGCTCCGGGCTCGTGCCCAGTTCCACTACGCTGCTGACTTGGTTCTTCTCGATGTCGATCACAGAGAGCGTGGTCGCTCCCCGATTGCCCACGTACACGTATTTCCCAGCAGCGGCCACCCCATGTGGCCCTGGGCCCACCGCTACCGTCGTGAGGACGCGCTCATTGCTCGTGTCGATGACGCTTACGCTGTTGTCGTCTTTGTTGGTGGCGTAGAGGAATCGGCCATCGGGCGTCACGGCCGCGTGGTCTGGGCTCTTTCCGACTTCCACCGTTGCCACGACTTTCAGCTGGGCCGTATCCACTACCGAGACACTGTTGGAACCCATGTTGGTCACGTAGAGCTTGCTCTCATCTGGAGTCAAGACTGTGTAGCTGGGTGTCTTGCCGACAGGGATCTGGGCGATCACAGTGTTCAGGCTGGGATCAATCACCGCAACGGAGTTGGTTTCGCCAACAGTCACGAAGACGTGCTTGCCGTGGGGACAGACGGTGACATGATGTGCTCTGCCTCCCACGTCAATCTTTGCGATCGTTTTGTTCGCTTGAAGATCGATCACGGAGACTTCGTTGCTGCCGTAGCTGGCGGCATAGGCGATCTTCCTATCCGCCAGTACGCCCACCCCGTGCACGGCTGGCCCAGCCGCTGCGGCGGTCAGCTTCCCTGAACTGACATTCACGACGGCGATCTGATTGGCCGCGCCTTGAGCGATCATTAATTCAGCCTGCGGAAGAGGGCCGGGGGCCAACAGCAAGTAAACCCCCAGCAACAATGCCACAGCTATAGCAACTATCCACTTGATATCCATCGAATATCGTCCTCCCTTTCTTTGCTCTGGATGACGGCAATCTCCCAAATGAGCAGCCGCTCGACAGGCTGCCCCTGGATCAGATGTTGAGCCATGATTTCTGTGACCTCAGGGTGCTCCGCCCAGGACCGCGGACTTGAGATTCTGCTTGAGTCTGCTTCAATCCAGCTTGCTGCTGTCTCGCGCCGTAGGAGCGCTTTTCTGGCAGAAGCTCGTAGACCACCGCGGAGAGAAACACCATCATCACTCCCAAGATAAAGATGACAGGGGGCCAGGTCAGGATTTCTACCACTTTGAGCAGCCACGCCAAGAAGGCGTACTCCTGTACGGAGATGAGGGTGGGGGAGACGAGGACCACCCGCGGGTTGCTGTAAACAACGCTGCTCGGCGGGAAGCCCCAGGGCGCCGCCAGGAAGAAGTAGCTCACGACCATGAGGGAAAACCCAATGATAAGCATCGCGAGAGTCTTTCCCCTGCGCATTAGCATTAGTGCTCACCTCCTCTTTCAGGAATGGGCATGATGGGGAA
>JBBIOR010000023.1:20884-27870 GCA_037443265.1 Candidatus Fraserbacteria bacterium
CTGCGCATTAGCATTAGTGCTCACCTCCTCTTTCAGGAATGGGCATGATGGGGAAGAGCTTCATGAACAGAGCGTAGAGCAGTGCCCCGAGGGCAAACAAGCCGAGGATAAGACTGTACTCCACCCAGGTCGGGGCGTATGAGCCGACGCCGTAAGGAAGTAGTGCGCCATGGGTCTGGGAGGGCACCACGATGAGATAGCGTTTTCCGATGGCCGCCAGGTTCACCAGGACGCCACTGGCTACCAGTAAGCCGATGCGCCACTGATAAGTAAAGGCCTGCCTGATAAGCAACACGACGGGGATCAGCAGGGAGGCCACAGATGGCCAGTAAATCCAGGCGTACTCACCCCAGAGCATGGCTTGGGTCACTCTCACTTCATGATGGTGGCCCATATAGGTGCTGGTCAGCAGTTCCACGATCATGAAGTAGAGATAAGCCAAGATGAGAACCATGAGAAACCGACCCAACCATTGGAACACGTCCATACTGAGGCGTTCTCTCTCGTCGAGCACCCGTCGTAGAGCGGCTGCGACGACGATCAGAAGTCCCACACCCGAGACGCCTGCCATGATGACGAAGGCAGGTGCCTGCAGCGCGCTGAACCAAGCCGGCCGGCCTATCTGCAAGCCGAAGACAAAGCCCAGTGTGGAGTGAGCCGTCACCAGCAGAGGAAGAATGGCAATGGCCAACCAGAAGCTCGTACGCCGGTGCCGCTCCCGTTCCGCTGGGGTGTCCTGGTAGCCGGCGGCCCACAACCGGTAGAACCACCGGAAAGGCGTCTCATACTGGGCCATCAGGGCTGCATCCCGTCGGCCCGCTAAGTAGAAGTAGACCAAGCTGGCAAAGAGATAGCCGGAGATGACCAGGGTGAAGGTCCCAAAGAAGGGCGACTGAGGTCGGGCGTACCGGAGGAGATTGACAATGCCCCGCAGCGGCTGACCCAAGTCCGCGAGGATGCTGAAGGCCGCCAGGATCAGGGAGATGATCGTCAAGAGTTCAGCCATGCGGGACACAGGCCGCAAGTGTGAAAGATTTAGGAGGCGGATCAGGGCAGCTACCGTGATCCCGGCAAAACTTACCCCCACGAAGTAGATGACAAAGGCCACGTACAGCCCCCAGGTTGCCCCACCCATCGTCCCGATGTTTCTCAGCCCGGTAACGACCTCCCCTTCGGTGAACTGGCGATAGTAGGCATAAGCGCCCAGGCTGATGAAGACCAATAGAAGGCCGACCAAGAGAGACCAACCTGCGGTAAGCCGCCCGATGCCGTAAGGCAGTTTCTCAATCTGGGTCGTCATCGCTCACACTCTCGCTATCACCTCTTCGAGCTGATGGGTCTCCGCGCCCGGCGGATGGCCTCCGACGTAGTAGACGCGCGGCTCGGTGCCATATTCTTCTAAGAGCCGGAAGTGGGGCTTCTTCTTGAGCCGTTTCGAGACCTCGCTCTCGGGGTCGTCCAAGTCCCCGAAGAGGAGCGCCCGAACTGGGCAGTTGTCCACGCAGGCCGGGTAGCGCCCCCGCTCCACCAGGTGGACGCAGAAAGTACACTTTTCGATCACGCCCTTGTAGTGGCCGCCCCCGGCTGTCGTTCTCAGTTGCCCGCCCCCGCCAGCCCGCTCCTCGCTGTACCGGCGCTCTAAGTCTGGGTTCTTGTAAGGGGGCACTGCGCCGTTTGTGAGTTGATTCAGATCTTCATCGTCCCAATCGAGATAGTAGTTCTTCTTGGGGTCCTTCCAGTTGAAGTAGTTCACCCCATAAGGGCAGGCGACTTCGCAAAAGCGGCAACCGATGCAACGATCATAATCTGTGAGCACGAGGCCATCCTCCCGCTTGAAGCGCGCCCCCACAGGGCAGACCTTCACACACGGGGCGTTGTCGCAGTGCATGCAGGGCCGAGGCATGAACCAGATATGGGTGTTGGGATACTCCCCTTCTTCAAAGCGAAAGACGTACATCCAGAAAATAGCCGTAGAGGTGTTGTTCTCGACCTTGCAGGCCTTCATGCAGGCGCGGCAGCCCATGCAGCGATCCAAGTCGATCACCATGCCATAGCGGGGCATCGACGGTCACCTCTCATTTGTAGACGCGCACCTTCACTTGGAAGGCCTGATCTTGAGTGTTGGTCACGTAGCCCTCTCCGGTGAAGTAGAGGGCATTGGGCGTCGGTCCCTGGCCCTTGGCCCACGGATGGCGGGCCACCTCACCGTAGTGGTGGGGCATACCCACCGTGTCCGGCCGGATGCCCTCGGAGTAGCGAGCCCGTACCCTCAGTCTGCGAGTCTCCCTGGTGACCGCGTTGTGGGACTCGACCCAGACCTCGTCGCCGTCGTTGATCCCCTTGGCCCGGGCCGTCTTGGGGTTGATCACCAGATACTGCTGGGGAGCGAGCTCCGCCAAAAGCGGGATAAAGCTAGAACGAGATTGCTTGAACTCGATCTTCTTGAAGCTGATGAGATACAGATCGTACTCGGGCGGCGAGCTTTCCATTGTGGGCGTGCGCCAGGTGGGCAGCGGCGTGTAGTCCCGCCAGTAGATCTCGTCGGCGCCCTTGGCTTTCATCTCATCGCGATAGCGCAGCAGAGACTCGCCGTAAAGCCGATGGCGGATGCCCCCATACGCCGGGTCCCAGGCCGGGGCGTAGAGCTCTTTCACCGGGATGGGCTTTACGCTCACGCCGCGCTTCTCGAAGTACTCGATGCCCTGTGGGAAACCCTCGGAGCGGGCCCAGCGGTCGAAGATCTCTCTCACCGTGGGCTTTTGCGTCAGATCCAGCTTGTAAGGGTCTTTCAGCTTGAGCGCTCGGTTGAGCTGGTCGAGATACCCGCCCTCGCCGTAGAGGATTTCGGCCTTCTCGCAGAGATCGAGATAGATGTCGATCTCGCCGCGGGAGTTGAAGAGGGGCTCGATCGGCGGTAGGCGCAGGGTGGTGGCATAATAATACTGATCGGTGACGTTGAGAGGCCCTTCGTATTTTTCGATGGTGGCCGCAGGGAGCACGACATCCGCAAAGAGATCAGCCGTCTTCGAGAGCCATGGGTCAATCACCACAACAAATCTGAACTTCTTATAGGCCTCCATCAGCAGGGGCTGATCCACAAAAGAGACGATCGGGTTGGCCATGTGGACGATCAGCAGCTCAGGGACGTAGTCCACCCCATATTTTTGCGGGTCGAGCATAACTTTCGCAACTATGGAGGGGTTGGCGCTGTTGATGGGGAAGTATTTGCTATCTTTGAGATAGATATTGTAGGGTGGGTCCTTGATTTTGATCTCATCGAGGGCCTTGAAGTTCTTATGCACCTTGCGGTCGAAATCGCTGCGCAGCCCGCCGACGGCCTCGACGGCCCCCAGGAGCATGAAGACGATGAGAATAGCGCGAATCGCTTGAAAACCCAGCTCCTGCTGGCTCATGTGATAGGCCATCGCGCCCACGGGACGATAGGGGAGCATGATGCTATCAAGTACGATCGTGCTGCCGATCATGGCATTCTGGCCTAGTTCCTGGGCGATGCGGCGGATCGTTTCTGCCGGGAGGTCACAGACTCTGGCAGCCCAGGAGGGTGTATACTTGGCCACGTGCTCCTTAAAGACCTGAAAGGCCGGCTTAACTTTGATGTCATCTACAGTGAACTCGCCTTCGAGGACTGGGCTTATCCCCACGGCATCGTAGGGCTTGGCTGAGCCATTCGCTTCATCCCACACTTGTTCTTTGCCTTCTATCCTCAAAAAGTAACCGTCCTCTTTGACCAAGAAGGGCGCGTTCGTGTATTTCTTGAGATACTCCTGGTCAATAGTGCCTTGCTCGATCAGGGCATTGCACAGCGCCAGGGCCAGGGCCAAATCCGTCCCCGGCTTGATGGGCAGCCACTCGTCGGCGAAGGGTCCAACGCCCCGCAGCCGGGGATCAATGGCGACTACCTTCATCCCCTGTTGTTCCCTAGCCAAGATGAGCTGCCGCGGCCAGGTGATCCAGCAGAGCTTGTTCCCCCCGGCCTCCGTGATGTTCCAACCCCAAGCCAAGAGGTAGCGACAATACTGGAAATCTGGGTGGAGCACGCCGTGAAAGCCGATGGTGTACTCGCAGGCCCGATAGCCAGCGTCGGAGCAGTAGGGGCCGTGCGTCAGCTTGGTCGCCTCCGACGCCTTCACAAATGCCTCGTCGTAGAACGCTTCCGCTTTGCTGCGGCCTTTCTGCCAGATCAAGAGCCTCGGGTCTTTGGCTTTCACTTCCCTGATCTTCTCGCCCACCAGGGTGAGGGCCTCCTCCCAGGAAGCCTCGCGGAAGCTTCCAGGCACCCCTTTCTCGTTGGTGCGAATTAGAGGAGTCTTTACCCGATTAGGGTCGTAGAGGGCTATGATCTGGGCTCGCCCCTTAGGGCAGAGCGTCCCCAAGTTGCGGGGATGGGGGACGAAACGACTGGGGTGGCTTGCTTCAGGCTTGCTCGGATCTACATATTCGGTACAGAGAGTCCCCATCTTGATTCGCTCTGCCTGAGGGTGGCTGGGGCGGCCCACGAACTGGACCACACGCCCGTTGACGACTCGGGCGAACATGCCGCAATCTTGTTTGCCGATCCAGCAGGTGGTCGGCACCAACTTCTCGTCCAGGGTCGTCGGCAGCGTCTGGTGACCCGCGGCTTGGCCCGGCCAGAAGCGGCTCATCAGCAGGCCGCCTCCCAACACCCCGACCGCCGCAAGAAAGGCACGGCGGCTAAGCCTCACTCGTTGGCGCTTCTTGCCGTTTCCCCTCACTATCTCCTGTGCCATCGTTGGTCGACCAGGGGATTCAGCGTGTTGAGCATCGCTGAATCCCCTCGCCGTCCTCTTGCTCCTTATTTGCTCCTAATCGTGGGGCTCGGCCTTGCCCGTCACAAAGTTGACGATCGCTTCGCTGCGGCTGGAACCGTGATAGGTTGTGAAGTCGTCAGCATTGTTGGGTCCATAGGCCAGGTAGACTTCGCCTTGCGCTGGCACGGGGTTGTCCGCGTGGTCCAGCGTATTCAACTTGCGCTTAAACTCGATCGTCGTGCCCGAGCTATCCTCTGAGCCAGCCCTCTCCAGGATGTCGTCCGTGCCTGGGACATCCTTGCCATTGATCGTCATCGTGATTTGGGTATCAGGTGTAGGGGGATCTGTGGGAGTCTGCCCATAGGCATCGAGCATCGAGAGCTGGCCGCCCGTGACATAGCCCATGTACATATCGACGTCCTTCATTTCCTCTTCCTGCTCTTCCGGGATGAGGCCGTTTCGCCAGCCGATCCCGACCCAGCCCTTCGTCGGAGCCATCATGCCTATGTAGATGAAGTCATCATCGATCGTCCAGTGTAGTTCCATCTTGAGGTCGGGGTCGGTGTAGCTAAACTTGTACTCTCCTGGAGCGATCTTGCCGTCGATCGTAGGTGACTGTGCTTGTGCCCTCGTCACGCCCACTCCCAGGCTGACCCAAAGACCTGCCCCAATTGCCAGTAAGGCGATCAGAGCGACTACTCCGTAGACCTTCTTCATCTTGACCATCTGGATCCCCCCTCCTGAGTTTATCCCACCCCACATGGGGCGGGTATGCTACTCTCAATTTAGCCTGCCCCACTACGTTTGACGATGATGTCAGCCAGTCTTCCAGTGAGATCTCATGAGGCGACCTGCCCACCGGGATGATCGTCACGCGCTCCCGCGTCTGGGTGTCGATCACGACCACATCTTCCTGTCGGGTGACATAGGCGTATTTCCCGTCCCGGCTGAAAGCTACGTGGTTGGCGTATTCGCCCATATTCAGCGTGGTCAGCACTTGTAGAGAGCTGGCATCGATGATCGTGACGGTGCCACCGCGGTCGGCCGTCCAAACTTCACGGTTGTCGCGGCTGACGGCGAGGCCATGAGCCCGTGCTCCTGCCTGCACGGTGCCGATGACTTGCCGTGTGGGCACGTCGATCGCATAGACGATGGCTGCTTCCGGACCTACGGCATACGCCCGCCTGCCGTCGGACGAGATCGCGACTTCATTGAAGCCGATCAAGCCCCTCTCGGCTTCAGGGCTCTGACCTCGTAATGGGGCTTGAGTGAGGGGAATGGCGTCCACAACCGCCCCCGAAGTCGCATCCCAGATCCAGACGAGATTCGTGGTGATCGAGGCAGCCCAAACTTCTTTCCCATCGGGCGTAAAGGCCAGATGGGATCCGCTCCCTAGGGCGGGCGATAGCGTCGATCGTATTTCCAAGGTGGCCGTGTCGATCACGGATGTGGCGCTCAGCCAGGAATAATCTGCCAATCCGCCGCCGACCCACACGAACTTCCCGTCGGGCGAGATGTCAATGGCGTGCACGCCATGCGGCAGCGCGATGCGCCCCACAATTTCTCGCTCCTCGGTATCGACTACCACGAGCTCTTGGGCCACAGCATCCCCGGTGTAGACGTAGTGCCCATCTGGGCTGGCGGCAATGCCCATGGCCGACTCCGGCGCGCGAGACGCTGTCCCCTGGCTTACTTGCAATGTCCAATCTAGTTGGTTCGTGGCCAGGTTGATGGCCACGATCGTTCCCTCAGAGATCGCAGGCACGTACGCATAAGGTGATCCCTCCTGCAGCATGGCCCCCTGTCCACTCGATAAGATTCCCAGGGTTAAGAGGAGCAAAAGCCCCGCTCCAATCCGGAAGTTTCTAGTTGCTCTAGTCATCTTAAATGACCTCCTTCTCTTTTCAAATGGTGGCTAAGATGGCTAATCCCATGAGCACGACCCCTGTACCCAAGGCCAACCGCACCCATTCCTTGTGATGCAGATTCCAGTGGGCCAGTTTGTTAAGTGCCGGCCGAGCGGAAGCCGCGATCAATACCACCACCAATGGGACGATGAACATGAGGTTATAGAGCACTAAGTAGCCAAACGCTACGGCACTGGGCTGAGCAGATAACAGCGCCAGCACCGCAAGATAGATCGCGCCGCTGCAGGGCACAGTACACAGCCCGATCAAAACGCCGCCTAGAGCCAGC
>JBBIOR010000024.1:0-27760 GCA_037443265.1 Candidatus Fraserbacteria bacterium
GGAGGTGAAACCTCCCTGCTGGCTGGCGTGTAGCTCTTTAGATAGCATAGACGGTGAGGAGGGAAAATCATGAGATTCGCGAAGGTGTTGGCCGTTGCGCTTTCGGCCCTTATGGGGACGATCCAGCCTGCCCCCGCCCAATCCCAACAAGGACCCACCCCACAGACGGTCGCCTTGCTGGTCCAGCAGGCCCAGATCATTCTCCCTTCGGATTCACGCTTCAGCCAATGGCTCGGTCAATTCGCCGTTCGGGTCGGCCTAAGCGGTCCGGCGCTCGGCCACGCGTTTGTCGGCGCGGCCAGCCCCGTCGTCTCTTTGGGCAACGGCATCTCGTACTACCCGTTGCCCTCTGCTTCCGGTCTCGATCTGAGGCAGATCGCCGGCGGACAGACCCCGGCCGCTCTTCTAGGTGTAATGACGGTTCCTCCAGGGGCGACGTTGGCCGGCCAGACCCTGCCTCAGAGGCTGGGTCTGGTCGCCATGACCGGCTCACTCGTCGTGGTGCTCATCGATCTCTCCACAGGGAATGTGATCGCCTTTCTCATTCTGCCCGCAACGCCCATTCTTGCCTTCTCGTTCTTCCCTGTGAGCTTCCTGCTGCCGGTGGTCGTCCAGTTCATCTCCGTTCCGATCTTCCCCTTTGTCTTCTTCCCATTCCCGATCTTTCTGGCCTGCCCGGCGCTGCCTGTATCTGTGCCCATAAACGTCTCCGTCGGAAGCGGAGCTGTGCTCGCCACCGTGATAAGCGACGGCAGCCCCGTCTTTCAGATCCAAGAGGGGGGCTTTGAGGAGGGAAAGCCAGCTTTAAGGATCACTTCCTTTGGGCCTTCGCTGCAGTTTACGCTGATGAGTGCCGGTAGCCTGCAGATCGGCTTCATGGGCGGCGGCTCTACGGCTAAGGCCCAGTTGCCGTTGCTCTCTTCCTTCCGGCTGCTGGTGCAAGGGGGAGGGAAGACGGCCTGCGTGGCCGCCGCGGTGATCCCCTTGGGCTTCGGCCTGCTCATCAGCGGGATGGCCGCCATGAATTGACGGCGCTGGGCGCGGAATTTGCCAAAAACCACGGCTATGGGCTAGGCTAGGGGTCATCCGTAACTCAATCTTACGAAAGGATGTGGAGGAATGAACAAGGGTCAGCTGGTGGAGATTGTATTCCAGGGGGCGAAGCTGCCCAGCAAGGCCGCGGCGCGGCGGGCCGTGGAGGCAGCCCTCCAAGCCATTATGGAAGCCGTCGCCCGAGGGGAGTCCGTCACCCTGGCTCGCTTCGGCACCTTCCGGCCCGCCATGCGCCAGGGAGGAAGGCGCTTTAACCCGAGGACCCGACAGCCCATGGACGTGCCAGCCAAGAGGGTCCCTCGATTTCGAGCCAGTCAACGATTTAAGAAGATAGTAGCGAGGGGATAGCTGAGAGACACCAAGCGCTCTGGCATGTGATAGGCGGAAGGCCGGCCGGACTGCCCAGTAGCCGGCAATATTTTAGCTGCTGCTAAGCCAGCTCTCCATGGGCTCGGTCGAGTGGACGACGTGCATGCCCGCGCCCGCGAATCTCTTAAAGGCCGCATCGGCTTGCTCCGTGTAATCGACCACGCTGGGCACGACCACCGGCGACGTGCAGTCTTCGAGTAGATAGACTCTCTTTGCTAGGCGCTCATCCCGAGCTCGCACCTCCTCTAAGAGATCATCAATCGTCCAGGCCACACAATGGCTCTTGGCCTGCCCCGCGATGATCACCGCATCAAACTCGAGAAGCTCCTGGACGAAGGCATCGTTCTTCTGAGCAATCGGCTTCCCGTCTGGCCCCTCTAGCATCTCTGGCCCCAGGATAGAATAGTGCTCCGTCAAGGGATTATTGCCCTTGATCTGAAAGTTAGGCTGGCTGTAGCGGGCGATCGAGTGGAAGAAGATCGCTTCTTCCACAGCTGAGACGAGTGCATGGCCAATGCCGCCCAGCATCGCATGATAGGGCCAGATGGTCAAATCGTACTTTCCACTCTGCTTCAGCGTCTTTGTGTAGTGCTCCAGATGGAGCTGCCCATAAGATGGCTCTATTTGAAGGCTCTTGGCCACGGCCGGATTGAATCTCCACCGGCCCTTCTGGATGTCCTCGGCAGAGATAAGCGTGAACGGCCCTGGATGTTCGCCCTTCTCGTTGACCAGAAAGATCGAGTGGAAGATCTGCAGCGCTTGATGGGTGTCCATCGTCAGGGCAATCTGCGTGATCACATCGAGATTTCTGTAGATGAACTCGCACAGACGACGGTTGTCGTCCACAGCTGCCGTCCCCGAGCGCCCGCCCACATAAAGCTCATAGCCGGGAATGCAAAACGTGTTCTGCACATCCACCGCGACTAGACAGATGCGAAATCTGTCTTCCGAGGCCGGTCGGATATGGTGCTGCTCCGCCCATCGGCGGGCCTCTTCGGCCCGCTCTTGATAGGGCACCCTCCAGACTTCGCCCACGGTCTCAGGATTAAAATGGGGTGGAATGGGCAATGCGGCCATAGACAACCTCCTTCCCCTGCATGTGCTTTCTGTATCCGTCCCAGTGTAAGGCCGGGGGAGCCGTTCTCGCAAGGCCAGGCTACGGAGAGCGAACGAGAGAGGGTGCAGGAGAAAGCTCGATCAGACGATAAGCCGACTTGGAGATAGTCATCCCGCCTCTTAAGAGCTCAGCCCCCAGCATGATCGCTGGTGGATCTCCCAGTCTTTCCAACGGCAGGCGCAGCCAGAAAGTCCTCTGGTGAATGTCATGAGCGATCCTCAGGTCGCGCAAGAGCTCGCCGTTCAGATAGAGCCTTCCCTGGGATCGCACAAAGCGCCACGTCGATGGCAGCGCCCCATCGCCCCCGATCGTCTTGATATGCAGGAAGACAGCGCTCGTCGAGCGGAGGGGGTTGAAGAATTCCACTTCGATCACAAGAGCATCGTCTGGGGTTTTGGCCAGACGCACCATCCGGATGTCGTTCTCTCCTCGGATTCCTCCCAGAAGAGTGTGTTCTCTGGGGTCCGGGTATGAGAGCCAGAACTCTGGCTGGGAGGAGCCATCGTCGAAGAGCTTTAGGGTGGGGACGCTGCCGAACAGCTCGTTGGCGCGCGCGAAGCTGATGAGATACAGCGGCATGTATTGCACCTGCGATTTGTACTCTCTGATGGCTCGATATTTTCTCAGGGTCTCATCCGGCGTGAGCGGAATGCTCCACCATCGAGTGTCCGTGTAGTGCAACGAGCGAGGGAGCGAAAGCTTCGCCTTCAAAAATTTCCCCCGCGGCATGGGCCAGCGCCCATAATGGACCAGATACGCCCATAGCTGGGCCCCTCGGAGAGTCTCGTCTGGCGGGTGCTGACGCTTGAGTTGTTCTAAGGCGTAGAGCGTGAACGCATGCGCGCTCCAGTGATCGGCGTGTAGGTCATTGGGGTGCGGCAGATAGATCGTCTTTGGCTTCTCTCGCTTTAGGAGGGCTTCGAGATCTCGCACGACCGAGAGGCCGCAGTAGGGTGCTCCGGGGGTGAAGCTGTTCGCATAGGGGGATCGGTTTGCTCCAGTCTGTGAGGAAGTATAGAGGCGATCGCAGTCCCAGTAGTGGTTCCAAAGTTGGGCAAGACCCCGATCGGGATAGCCTAGGAAGATGACGTTTTCCTCCGGGACTCCGAGTTGCCGCAGGGCTTTGCGGCTCTCCTCCTGCCGCAGGTAGCCGAATTGGATCGCCTGCGCCCGCTTGTGGAACAGTCCGCGATATTGCCCATCCCCGTTAGTGAATAGCACGACGACCACCCGATCCCCCTGGGCGAGATGCCGCTGGATGACTCCCCCAGCTCCCAGCACCTCGTCGTCACTGTGCGGTGCGATGACCATCGCCGGCCCCAGAAGCTCGCCGTCGAAGATCTGGACCACCTCTCCTGAGTTGCTGAGATACCCGTAATAAACACCCATGGCGCCCCCCAGGGCTAAGAGCACCGCCAAAAGGGTGCGCCGCGCCCTGGTCATCGTTATTTTGGGAAGCACCCTTCGAATCATGATTCTACTCCCTCGGCTCCGGTACCCTCAAGGCCGCGCCAGCTTCCCATTGTATAGGAATTCCCCTATTTTCTGACCAAACAGGCTCAACAGGGCTGGCCTTGCCGGGGGAGGGGGAATCATGATCAAGATCATTGCAGAGCGGCCGTCCGGATCGTATATTGCCATCAATTATCGTTTGCAGACAAGGGGCGTTGTCTTTAGAATCGAGCCATGCAAGGGATCGCTCTAGCTATCGTTCTGGTCGGGATCGTCCTCGGAGCCGTGCTGGTGACCCTAAGTGGGATCTGGTGGCTGCCTCCTCTGGCCTCCAACTGGGGCAGCATCGACACGATGCTCATCATCACTCTTGTGGTGACCGGGCTGGCCTTCATCGGGGTCAACGTGGTTCTGGCCTATTTTGTCTTCCGCTATCGAGTGAAGGAGGGGCAAACGGCTATCTTCTTGCCGGATCAGCCGAAATTGGAAAAGGTGCTCCTTTACATCACCAGCTTGGGGATCATCGTCCTGCTCGCTCCGGGTCTTTTCGTCTACTCGCGCTTCATCAGTCCGCCCCGAGAGGCCATGGTCGTGGAGGTGGTCGGGCAGCAGTGGACGTGGGGCTATCGCTATCCTGGAGGGGACGAGCAGCTGGGCCGCGCGGACCCTAGGCTCATCGGCCCGCAAAATCCCTTCGGGCTCGATCTGGACGATCCGGCCAGCCAGGATGACATCCTGATCGCCCCAGGCGGTCAACTCCATCTGCCCGTAGGGAAACCCGTTCTATTAGAGATCCGCGCCAAGGATGTGCTTCATAGCTTTTATGTGCCCCAATTTAGGATCAAGATGGACGCGGTGCCGGGCTTGGTCACGAAGCTCTGGTTCACCCCGACCAAGACGGGGACGTTTGAAGTGCTCTGTGCGGAACTCTGCGGCATCGGGCACTTCAACATGAAGAGCGCCGTGGTGGTCGAAGGCCCCGAAGAGTTCGAAAGATGGCTCAAGGAGCAGCCCACCGTCGCCCAGACGCTGGGGCCAAGATGAAGGAGGTCTTAAGCGATGGAGCATCCAACCCATAGGGCTCGGGTTGAGCACGAGGCCCATCACGAGCCGACGGGCTTCTGGAGGCGATATATTTTCAGTCAAGATCACAAAGTGATTGCGCTGCAGTACACGATCACGGCCTTGCTTGTGGGGGCCGTGGGGATGGGCTTCTCGTGGCTCTTGCGCCTGCAGCTGGGCTTCCCTGGGGAATTTAAATTCATCCAGCCTGAGAATTACCTGCAATTTGTGACCCAGCACGGCATGATCATGATCGTCTATCTCTTGACGGCGCTGCTCTTGGGCGGCTTTGGGAATTATCTCATCCCCTTGATGATCGGCGCGTGGGACATGGCTTTTCCGTTCCTCAACATGCTGAGCTACTGGACGTATCTGGTCTCAGTAATTCTATTGTTTGCGGCCTTCTTTGTGGCAGGCGGGCCCACTGGGGCCGGCTGGACCCTCTACCCACCTCAATCCGTCATCGAGGGAGCCTCGCCGGGGGCCGGGTGGGGCATCCGGCTCATGCTGATCTCGTTGGCCGTCTTCGTCGCCGCGGCGACCATGGGCGGTCTCAACTACGTGACCACCGTACTACAAGGGCGCACCCGCGGCATGACCCTGATGCGCCTGCCTCTTTCGGTCTGGGGCATCTTCGTGGCTTCGGTGCTGGCACTGCTGGCCTTCCCCGCGCTGTTTGTGGGCGGGGTGATGCTGCTACTCGACAGCCTCGCTGGCACCAGCTTCTTCGTCCCCACGGTCAATCTGTTCGGGCGGCAGCTCGGACATGAGGGCGGCAATCCCATTCTATTCCAGCACCTATTCTGGTACTTCGGCCATCCGGAAGTTTATATTGTCATCCTGCCAGCCATGGGTTTAGTTTCAGATATCATCGCCAACCACGCGCGTAAGCCAATCTTCGGCTACCGCGCCATGATCTGGGCGATTCTGGCCATTGGCGCCATCAGCTTCGTCGTCTGGGCCCACCACATGTTCGTGAGCGGCATGAACCCCTACTTCAGCTTCTGGTTCGCCGTCTCCACGCTGGCTGTGGCCATTCCTTCCGCGATTAAGACCTATAACTGGCTGCTCACCCTGTGGGGGGGGAATCTTCGCTTCACGACTCCGATGCTCTTTGCCATTGGGTTTGTGAGCACGTTCGTGGCTGGGGGGCTCACAGGGCTCTTCTTGGGCAACGTCGTGGTCAATGTGCATCTGACGGACACGTATTTTGTAGTGGGCCACTTCCATCTGGTGATGGGAGTCTCAGCCATCCTGGGAATCTTTGCCGGGCTCTATCACTGGTTCCCCAAGGCGACCGGACGCCTCTATAACGAGACGCTGGGCAAGATTCACTTTTGGGTGACTTTCATCGGGACATATCTCATCTTCTTCCCGATGTACTGGCTGGGCTTTCTGGGTGTGCCGCGCCGCTACTTCTCGTTCTCGGCCGTCGAGTCGCTGCCGCCATCGGCCCAAGGGCTTAGCGCCTTCATCACCGTGGTGGCGCTCATCGTGGGGGCCGCTCAGCTCCTCTTCGCCTTCAATCTGATCTGGAGCGCCCTAAGGGGTAAGAAATCCGATGGGAACCCCTGGCATGCCACGACGCTGGAGTGGCAGACGCCCACCACCCCGCCGCCGCACGGCAACTGGGGGCCTGAGGAGCCTGCCGTCTACCGCTGGGCGTATGACTACAGCGTCCCCGGCGCACCTCAAGACTACATCCCGCAGAATGTGGCAGAAGTCCCCGCTGCGACCCAAAAGAAATAGTCTGGACCATGATGAAACTCAAGGCGCAATTCAAGAGAGGGATCAGCAGAGCCCTCAATGGCTATGGCAGCGATGGCAGCTGGGGTGCCCGCGGCTGGGGCTCTGATGGGAGCAGAGAGTTCCCCATGCCGGCAACGAAGCTCGGGCTCTTCGCTTTCTTGGCCGCGGCTACTGTGCTGTTCGCCATGCTCACCAGTGCCTATCTGATGCAGCAGGCCATGTCTGACTGGCGCCCGTTGCCCCTGCCCGCTTTACTCTGGCTGAACACCGGGCTCTTGCTTCTAAGCAGCGCAGCGTTAGAGTGGGCCAGGCGCTCAGCTCGCCGCCATCTTCCTCGCACGAGTCTCTGGTTGCTGGCGGCCGGGGTCCTGGCCATTCTCTTCATCACTGGGCAGCTTTGGGCCTGGCAGAAGCTGAGCGCAGCTGGCTACTTTCTGGCGACCAACCCGTCCAGTAGCTTCTTCTATCTGCTGACGGCCATCCACGGCCTGCACGTGCTGGGGGGTCTTGTGGCCTGGGGCCGAACGATGACTCAAATGCGACAGAAGACTTTTGCCCCCCAGACTCAGTTGAGCGTAGAGTTGTGCGCCCTCTACTGGCACTTTCTCTTGCTCGTCTGGCTGGTGATGCTCTTACTCTTCTGGCTGACGTGACGGCAACGAAACGAAAGGGAAGGGGGAAGACACGACCTCATGCCATCGCAACCGCAGGAGTGGGTGACTGCACCGCTGCCGGAGAAGCAGCGCACCTCGTTGCGCCAGCTTTTGACCGATTGGGCGTCCGACCGGCAGGCGTTTCGAGTCCGCTGGAGCAAGGCGATGATGTGGATCTTCATTTTGGGGGACGCCTTCGTCTTCGGGAGTCTCCTGACGAGCTACGGGGCGGCTCGGGCGGCCGCTACTGCTCCCTGGCCGAACGCAGGGGAAGTCTTTGCACTGCGGATCGGCGGGGCCCAGATCCCGCTCCTTCTTGTAGCCATCATGACTTTGATCCTGCTGAGCAGCGGGGGCACGATGGCCCTCGCGGTGGCCTATGGGTTCCGCCATGATCGCAAAAGAGCGGCGCTGTTTACGGCACTGACGGCCCTATGTGGCGTGCTGTTTGTGGGCTTGCAAGCGTTCGAGTGGACGAATCTCATCCACGAGGGCGCGCGGCCGTGGACCAACCCCTGGGGTGCGCCCCAGTTCGGCGCTTCGTTCTTTCTGCTTACGGGCTTCCACGGCCTCCACGTGAGCGTCGGGGTCTTAATTTTGACGATTGTAGCCGCACGCGCCGCCCGCGGCCTCTACGACCAGAAAGGCGACTATCTCGCCGTCGAGCTCGCTGGACTCTACTGGGGCTTCGTGGATCTCGTGTGGGTCTTCCTATTCCCGTTCTTCTATCTCTTCTAGCCGGGAGGAGACGCTAGGATGAGCCAAAGCAAAGAAAAAGAAAGAGGAGAGCCACTGCCGAGCATCGGGACGTATCTTAGAGTCTGGGGTGCGATCGCCGTTCTCATCACGCTCTCGTATGTGATCTTCCTTCTTGAGCTTGAGCCCTTGTGGCTGAGGAGGTTTCTCTTTACCGCTATTGCCCTCACCCAAGCGATTCTCGCTGTAAGTTATTTCATGCAGCTGCGTATGGAGCGGCCCAGTCTGGTCTACGCCGTCGTGCTCCCGCTTTTGTTGCTGATGGCGTTGATCGTCTTCGCCTTGGGCGAGGGGAGCTATGTCTTCGGCGTCCGGGAGGCGCAGCAGCTGACGACTCCGCTGGCAGAGAAGCCCTCTGAAAGACCCAGCCCCAAGCCGCAGGATCTCGTGGAGCTGGGCAAGCAACTGGCGCAGGCCAATGGGTGCTTAGCCTGCCACAGCACCACCGGCGAAAGGCTCGTCGGCCCCACATGGAAGGGGCTGTACGGCAGCCCAAGAGAACTGCAAGACGGCACCCTAGTCACCGCGGATGAGGGCTATCTGCACGAGTCCATCGTAAGCCCCAACGCCAAGATCGTGAAGGGTTTTCCTGCCGTGATGCCTCCCTTCGCCCATCTCAGTGAGGAGCAGATTCAAGCGATCATCGCCTTCATCAAGAGCCTCTCGCAGGAATCATCCAAAGGGGAGTGAGATGCTGCGGGGTTGGACGCTCGTCTCTGTGATGGCCACATACGTCTTGCTCATCATAGGGGGTGTGGTGAGCAGTACGGGCTCAGGACTGGGCTGCGGACCGGACTGGCCCCTCTGCCACGGCTATCTCATTCCGCCCTTCAGCGAGCCTGAGATCTTGATCGAATGGCTCCATCGTCTGGTGGCCGGGCTAGTGGGCTTGCTGGTGCTGGCGACAGCCATCGAGGCCTGGAGAGGGACCCGCGATCTGCCATCTATGTCTGCGCTGGCTGGGATAGCCGTTCTGTTGCTTTTGACCCAAGTGATCTTGGGGGCGATCACGGTACGCTGGGAGCTGCCCCCGCAAGTCTCCACGGCCCACTTGGCCACGGGGACGGCTCTGTTTGCGGTGCTCGTCATGATGAGCACGCTGGCGTTTCGTCGAGATAGAGCAAGGCCGCCGCTGGAGGCCAGCCCGCAGAGGTTCCTCTGGCTGGCGGTCGGGTTCACTTTTGTGCAGATGGTGCTGGGGGCCTACGTACGCCACAGCGGGGCGGGGATGGCCTGCTCCGATCCCATTGTCTGTGTGCCGTCTACGCACCCCCTCGTTCTGGTACAGTTTGCTCATCGTGCTCTCGCCCTTGTGGTCCTCGGATTCGTCCATAGCGCTGCGGGTCGAGTACTGCGCGCCACCTCTGAGCCTAGCTTAAGAATCGCTGCGTTTGCGGCCATGATCTTAGTGTTTGTTCAGATCGGGCTTGGCATTCTCTCTGTGGCCACGTCTCTTGCACCTCACGCGACTACAGCCCATCTGGGCGTCGCTTTAGCGTTGTTGGGAGCGCTTGTGTTTATGGCCACGCGGGTGACCATCGTGGGTCGCATTCCGGCCGTGACGGCCAAACCCAAGGAGGCCGCGGCGTGACTGGGGTTTGGGCCATCCCTCTGCGCCAGGTCTTGACGGATTATCTGAGCCTCACCAAGCCGCGCATCACGTTCTTGGTGCTGATCACGACCCTGGCGGGGCTTGGGCTGGCCGCTCGCGGGCTGCCGTCTTTCGAGATCGTCTTTTTCACGCTATTGGGAACGGGGCTGGCGTCGGCCTCCGCCAGCACGCTCAACAACTTCCTCGATCGCGAGTTGGATGCCCTCATGGAGCGCACGCGGGGCCGCCCGCTGCCGGCAGGACGCCTCAGGCCCTCTGAAGCGCTGGCCCTTGGGATCACATTGGGGGCGGGCTCTTTTGTGATCCTAGGGGTCTTCGTCCATCTCTTGAGCGCGCTGCTGGCGCTGCTGGCGATTCTCATCTACACAGGCATCTACACGGCCTGGCTCAAGAGGACGACGCCTCTTTGTACCGTCATTGGCGGTGTCGCGGGGGCGCTTCCGCCAGTGATCGGCTGGACAGCGGTAACGAACCAGATCGATCTGGGAGCCTTAGTGCTCTTTATGATTTTATTCCTGTGGCAGCCGCCGCATTTTTGGGCGCTGGCCCTGCTTCGCAAAGACGAGTACAGCAAGGCGGGCCTGCCCATGCTGCCGGTCGTGCATGGAGCAGAGCGGACCCGTCGTCAGAGCTTGTTCTATGTCTTGGCGCTTCTGCCCATTTCACTTTTACCCTACCCGTTGGGCGTTGTGGGCCCAGGCTATGTCGTGGCCGCTTTGGTGTTGGGATTGGGCTTTGTCGCGCTGGCCATTTATCTCCTGTGGGTGCGCGAAAGCGAGCGCCTCACGCGGCTACTCTTCCTCTATTCCACACTCTATTTGGGAGCGCTCTCGCTGGCCATGCTGCTGCGCTTCTGAGATTCATTCGAACAGATTCTGCTCGCGGCGGTGCCTGTCTTAAATCCTGCTGATAAAGATCATGGTGCATCTTGCGGCGATTCATATAGAATAAAATAATAAGCGGGATGAGAGATGGCTGAAGGGAGGCCTATAGCATGTTTGTGCGCATGTGGATGACCCAGGATGTGATCACCGTTCCACCGGAGACGCCCATTCTGGAGGCGCGCGACGTCATGAAACAGCACATGGTCCGCCGCCTTCCGGTGCTCAACAGAGGGAAACTGGTGGGCATCGTCACCCAAGGGGACATCCAAGAGGCCGGGCCCTCCGGGGCGACCTCGCTTAGCATCTGGGAGCTCAATTATCTTCTGGCCCGCATCACCGTGGGCGAGGTCATGACCCATTCCCATAAGCTCATCACCGTCTCGCCGGATGACACCATCGAGCGCGCCGCACTTCTTATGAGAAAGCGCAAGGTGGGTGGACTTCCCGTCCTCGAGAAGGACAAATTGGTCGGAATCATTACAGAATCTGATATTTTTGGAGTTTTGATTGAAGTGATGGGAATCGAGCGGGGCGGGACGCGTCTTACTCTCGAGCTGGAAGACCGGCCTGGAGCGCTCGCCGAGGTCTTCCAAGTGATCAAGGCCTATGAGGCCAATGTGCTCAGCGTCGTCACGTGCGAGCAGTGCCGCCGCGCGGGGAATCGCGGCGTGGTCGTCATCCGCATCGACCACTATGATTGGCGCCCCATCGTAAAAGAATTGAAAGACCAGGGCATCGTAGTCCTGGACGCGCGGACGTGACTCGTTAAGGCAAGAGGACGACCTTGCCACACTCGCCGGAGATCATCAATTGAAAAGCTCTTTCAAAATCTTCCAGCGGGAAGCGATGGGTGATGACTGGGCTGAGATCCACGGCCTTCGCCCGCAACAGTCCTCGCGCTTGATACCACGTCTCCCAAAGCCGGCGACCTATGACGCCATAGACAGTAAGGCCCTTGAAGATGAGAAGATTGTCGAAGTCGAACTCCAGGGGTCGACCGGGCAGGCCCAAGAGGGCCGCTTCACCTCCGGGCTTGAGCAGCGCAAAGCCCTGGCGAAGCGCGGAGGATGCCCCAGACATCTCTAAGAGCACATCCACGCCCTCGCCCTCGGTGTACTCTCGAATAGCTTGAACGACATCCCTCTCGTGGGCGTTGAAGACCGCGTCCGCACCCATCTTCTTGGCAAGCTCCAGCCGATAGGGGCTGATGTCCGTGGCATAGACGGCCCGCGCTCCGATGGCTTTGGCTACTGCGATGGTCATCAGGCCCACTGGCCCACAGCCGGTGACGAGAATCTTTTTGGCGCGCACGTCGGCTGTGAAGGCCGTATGCACCGCATTGCCAAAATTCTCTTGGAGCGAGGCGATTTCCACGGGCATCTCGGGCGGATTCTTCCAAGCATTGATGGCCGGCATGGCCACATACTCTGCAAAGCAGCCGTCGCGATCGATACCCAGAATACTCGTATTGCGACAGAGATGCCCACGCCCGGTGCGACACATATCGCAGATGCCGCAGATCACGTGACTCTCGGCTGAGACGTAGTCGCCTATCTTCACTTCCGTGACGTCGCAGCCGACTTCCACAATTTCGCCGCAGGCCTCATGCCCGATCACCCGAGGGAGCCGGAGGCGCTGCTGAGCCCAAGGATTCCAGCGATAGATGTGCAGATCCGTCCCGCAGATGGAGGCGGCTTTCACTTTGACGAGCACATCTCGGGGCCCGATGCGGGGTATGGGGACGCGACAAAGCTCCAAGCCCGTCGCGGCCTTTGCCTTAACGAGGGCGCGCATCGTCTCGGTCATGATGTGAGTCAAGTATAGTCTGCGCGCGATGATTTGGCCAAGCCTGCCCTATGCAGGCCGTGATGGCCGATCCTGAAGTATCGGCCCATCTGGATGACGGGGATTCGTCGTTGCCATGGTGAGGCAAGTGCTGCCGCCTTGGAGCGTGACCACGTTCAAGGCAGGACCTTGAGCTGGCCCTCCATCAGGCCCGGATGTAGAAGGCACGCATACAGCCACGTGCCTGTCTTGGAAGGCACAAATTCCAGCGTCTCCGACTCCCCTGGCTTTAGATACCCCGTGCGCAGACCCAAGCCCACGATCACGAGATTGTGCGTGATGGGCTCTTCTTCCTCGTTTCGCATGAGCAAGCGAATCCGCTCGCCCATGCGAACTGTGATGGGCTCTTCTTCTGCCCCCTGAAGGTGAAAGTTCATGTCTTTGGCGATGATCACAAGCTCTTTGACGTCTCGATTCATCGCGTTCCGGGCGATGCTCGTCCCCAAGGCCAGGGCCAAACCAGCAACAGCGATGATCGCGATGACGACGGCATGTTTGAACTTCACGCTCTTATCTCCTTTCAAGCCTTCAGCCGGCGACGAACAACCCCGTGATGTACATGATCAGAAGTCCCAGCGCCAGCCCTGCGAAGTTGGGCAGACTGCCAAAGACAACTTTGCCGGTGCGCTGTGAGTCTTTCGCGATGAGTTTGAAGATCTCATAGACGACTTGAAAGATGGCTCCGGCTCCGATGGCCAAAAAGAGCATCGAGAAAAGATCAGAGTACGTGAAGCCGCCGATCCAAGCTCCCAGGATCGTCGGCGCACCGGCGATCAGGCCCAACGCAAAGAGATGCCTCAAGACTCTTATGTTCTCTTTGGCCAGGGGCGCGATAATCCCGAAGCCCTCTGTCGTATTGTGGATTGTAAAGCCGATCACGAGAAATGCCCCTAGCGCGATCTCACCCAGGGCATAGGCAGCCCCGATGGCCAGCCCTTCGCCCAGATTGTGCAGGCCGATGCCCATAGCGATGAGATAGCTGAGAGAGAGGCGCGCTCGGGCCGGATCTAGCTTGGACCCAACGATCTTTTGTCCAAGCACACTCAGAGCCAGAAAGCTCAAGACGAGCGCGCTTGCGATGACTCCTACGCCTTTAAAGATTTCCGGCACACGAGCCGCCAGCTCAAAGGCTTCTTTGAGCGCGTCCACGCCCAAAAAGAGCAAAAGACCCGCCGTAAGGCTCAAAAGAAAGCCCATCCAGTGTCTTCCCGTTCTTCGCAGAAACGGAAACCAGAAGAATCCCAAAAAGACAGGGATGACACCCACATACGTCCCCAAGAGGGCAAACGCTCCCAGGGCCTCCCAATTGAACGGCGGGGTCGCCACGGCAATGTCAACGGTATGGGCAAACTTGAAGCCGTTGGGAGTGAGTAACTCAATCGTCACCGGCTCGCCCTCTACCCAGGGATAAGACAACGCAACCGTGGCCCGGCCCAGGCGGGGGATTGTCTCAGTCGGCTGCATCGAAAAACTCCACAGCGCGCCGTTGATGATCACATGGGCAATGGTGACAGCGTTTGGGCCACTGTTGCGCACATAGACTAAGACTTCGTCCGGCCGGAAGACTACGCGCTCAAAGTCGAGCTGTTCGATGGGCACGGGTGCAGTGCCAATGGGACCCGGCCCTTGAACGAGAAAGAAATAGATCACTCCCGCCAAGAGCGCCAATGGCAGAAGGGCAAGCAGAATCTGGCCCACTCGGTTCATGGCACCACCTCGAAGGTGCCCAGCCAGCCACGCTCGGAGAATTCATTTTGATGGGCGTGAAAGATATATTTCCCCGGGTATTTGTAGCGGAACTCGAGGATGCAGCGCTCGCCCTGACAGAGCATGACAGTGTCCGTGATCTCGTATTGATCGAGCCGCGTGCCCGTGCGATAGAGTTTGAAGACATTCGCATGCAGATGGAAGCTGTTAATGAGATCGAACTCCGTCATGTTGATCAAATAGACGCGCACGAGTTCTCCGGCTTTGACCTTAATGGGGTGCTCGAAATAATAATTGGCGATGCCGTTTACGGTGTAGAATTCATTTTCTTCGTCGAAGTCGGGATCGAAGCCGTTCATGATCATGATCATCTCGTGGGCGGGCTCGCGGGGCTTCTTGGGATCAATGATAAGAGCCCCGTAGAGGCCCTTCATGATGTGCTTGGTAACGGGCATCGTGTGGCAGTGATAGAGAAAGAGCCCGAAGGGTTCCGCGATGAATTCATAAATATATTCGCCTCCGGGCGGGATCTGCTCGAAGACCCCATCCATGTGGGCCGGGTGGACTCCATGAAAATGGATCGAGTGCGTGTGAGAGGCCTCGTTGCGAAAATAGACGCGCACGAGGTCTCCCTCGGTGGCGCGCAGTGTGGGCCCTGGCACCGTGCCGTTGAACGTCCAAGCGGGAAACTTCATGCCGCGGACAATCTCGATCTCTTGATCCAGCGCCATGAGTTCATACTCGCGCAGCGTGCGCCCGTCCGCGAGTTGACTCATCCTGCCATAATCGAAGTGGGTCAAGAACGTCAATGGGTCCATAGCCGTAGGATGCTGACGCCCCGCGGAGATCCCTAAGGGCATGTCGTGAGGCCTCTCAGGGGGAGCCGTCTCCTGCCCCCCAGGCTCAGAGGGAGCTCTAGCTAGGACGGCGGCACCGGTCAGGCCGGCAGCGCCAATCGAGAAGAGGCGCAGGAGCTCGCGTCTCGATAGTCTCGGGTTCATCTTGACCCTCCCGCCTTTTCGATCTTGGTCACGTAGACGTATCGAGCAGCTTCGGGGCTGATCGTGTGCGCGGCCTCTCCGACGCGGATGGTGAGAGGCCCGTTGAAGGGGGCGATAGCGAGGATGGTGACTTGCACTTGGGGATAGAGCCCTAAGCTACCCAGATAGCGCAAGAGAGCCGGATCATGATCGCTCACTTCCGCGATGCAGGCTGATTGCCCAGGCCGCAGTTCCGTAAGACGCACGCGGGCCGGATGAGCGAGAGTCCCTTCGCGGCTGGGGATGGGGGCGCCATGCGGATCCGTCGTCGGGTGTCCCAAAAGATTATCGATGCGCTCTTCGAGCTCTTCAGAGAGCACATGCTCCCATCTTTCGGCCTCGGCGTGGACTTGATCCCAGGGCACGCCCAAAGCCTCGTTGAGATATAGCTCAACGAGGCGATGGTGGCGAATGACTTCGAGGGCGATCTTCCGTCCGGCCCGGGTGAGTCTTACGCCTTGATAGGGCTCGTGGGTGACGAGCCTTATATTTGCGAGTTTTTTGATCATGCCCGTGGCGGAAGCCGGAGTGACACCCAGGCGTTCGGCCAAGGCCATCGTGGTGACTTTGCCCTGCTCGCGCTCGATCTCGTAGGCGGCCTTGAGATAATCTTCGACGGCTTGTGTCTGCATTTCGACTCTCCGAAACCCAAATTTAGATATGGCTAAATATAGCCGGGCTTGAGAGGATTGTCAAGATGGCGGGCCTTGAGTTCCCCTGGAGCAAGCCCTGCCCAAAAGCTATAATCAAACTCAGGTGAGAACTCACGGAACAGTCAACAGGAGGCAAAGCATCGTGCCTGAAAATAAAACCCTCAAGAAGAAACAAGAAGAGCACCTGCAGAAGATCACCACCTACACCGGCATCGCCGTGTTGATTATTATAATTGCCGTCGTTGGCTATTACCTCGTCGCAAACCGATCTGCTTCTAGCCCCGTGAGCCCGAACCCTGAAGCCATCGACTTCCAACTCGATAAGCAGCCCTCGCTGGGCGAGCCCACGGCTCCGGTCAAAATCGTCGAATTCGCCGATTTTAAGTGCCCCGCCTGCAAGCTCTTCCACGACCAGGTCTTTCCCCAGCTCAAACGGGAGTACCTCGACACCGGCCAGGTCGAGTTCTTCTTCCTCAACTTCCAGTTCCTCGGCCCAGATTCCACTACCGCCGGCATCGCCGCCGAGTGTATCTACCGCCAGAACGAGACCGCCTTCTGGGCCTACTATCAAGCCGTCTTCGAGAACCAAGGCCCGGAGAGCCAAGTCTGGGCCACGCCCGAATTTCTCATCCGCTTAGTGCGAGATCACGTCCAGCACGTGGCGGATGTGAACATCGAGGATTTAGAGCAGTGCATCGCCCAGCGAAGGCATCTCAAAGACGTCGAAGATGATCTCAATAGGGGCAAGAGCGTCGGAGTGACAGCTACTCCCACCTTCTTCGTCAACAAACAGAAGTTCGTGGGCGCCGGGCCATATGCACGCCTTCGGGCACTCATCGAGCAGGAACTCGAAAAATCTGCCCCATGACCACGCTTCTTGAGCGATATGGCCTATACTTCTCCTGGCTAGTCTCTATTATGGCCACCGGAGGGAGCCTCTACTTCAGCGAGGTGAGGCACTTTATCCCCTGCGATCTCTGTTGGTTCCAGAGGATCTTGATGTACCCACTTGTGATTCTCTTGGGAATCGCCAGCTATCGCAATGATAGACACATTACGGGCTACATCCTGCCGATGAGCCTCTTGGGATGGCTCATCGCATCCTATCACTATTTCATCGTGGAGAGGAAGTTGCTCGGCGCGGTTGAGTCCCCTCTTTGTAGGCCGTTTGCGCCCTGCGATGCCAAGTGGATCGAATGGGCGGGCTTTATCACGATCCCCTTCATGTCGCTTGTGGCCTTCACGCTGATCACATTCTTCATGCTCTTTGTGCGCCGAGCGACCCGACATCCAGCCGTGGAGGCATCAACCCCATAGCTACACCTGTGCTTTGAGCACCTTCCTCTCTCGATGCTTTCTCAGGGCCATCTTGAGCGTGTCTAAAGAAAGCAGCGCGCAGCGCGTTCTGTTTTGCACGATCCCCTGACCCAAAACTTCGATCAGCTCCTCATGAGTGAAAGCTTTTAGCTCTTGGATCGTCTGGCCTTCGACCATCTCGGCCAGAACATCAGCGGACGCCTGGCTGATTGTACACCCCTGACCCTCAAACGAGATCTTTGCTAGACGGTCTCCGTCGAATTTCAAATACAGGCGCACGATGTCTCCACAGCCGGGGTTGCCTCCCTCCATGGAGACATCGGCATCTTCGAGTCTTCTCTTATAGCGTGGGTTCTCGTAGCGATCGAGCAGAAACTCGATCTGCGCCTGACGATCCAGATTCATCACTTAGGGCTTCTCGATGGGTGCGCCCACGAGATTGCCCCACTCCGTCCAGCTGCCGTCATAGTTCTTCACTTTGGGATAGCCCAAGAGATACTTAAGCACAAACCAGGTGTGGCTGGAGCGCTCCCCGATTCTGCAGTAGGCGATGATCTCCTTGTCCGGCGTGATGCCCTGGCTCTCATAGAGCCTTCTAAGCTCCTCTGCGGGCTTGAAAGTCTGATCCTCGCGCACGGCAGAAGACCACGGGATGTTTTTCGCTCCGGGGATGTGGCCGCCGCGCATCGCGCCTTCTTGTGGGTAGCCTGGCATATGTAGAAGCTCCCCGCGATACTCCTGAGGCGAGCGCACATCGACTAAGGGCAGCTTCTTCTCTAGATGCTTGAAGACGTCAGTGCGAAAGGCCCGGACGCTAAGATCGGGATCCTGCGCTTTGTATCGCGTCTTGGGGTAAGAGGGGACGTCTTTCGTCAAGGGACGTCCTTCAGCCACCCACTTGGCCCTTCCTCCGTCCATGATCTTCTTCTTCTGGTGGCCGTAGAGATTGAAGAGCCAGAAGGCGTAACAGGCGAACCAGTTGCTTTTATCCCCATAGAAGACAACCGTCGTGTCGTTGGAGATGCCCAGCTCACCCATCAGCTTCTCAAAGCCCTTCTTGTCGATAAAATCACGCTTGAGGGGATCTTGCAGGATCGTGAACCAGTCGACTTTCACCGCTCCGGGGATGTGGCCCTGCTCATAGAGCAGATAATCCTCATCAGATTCTGCGATGCGAACGGTGGGGTCATTTGAGTGTTGGGCCACCCACTCCGTGCTCACTAGCACATCGGGATTCGCGTAGCTCCTGTCCTCCGCCATGAGATTGCTCCCTCCTCATGAGTTATGTCCTTGATCTTTATGATAAAAAGTGGACCGGATTTGTCAAGTTTTTTGGAGCTTGCGCTCCAGAGCCCTTTCGACGCTGGGGGGCACGAAGCGCGAGACGTCTCCGCCGAAGCTTTTGATCTCCTTGACGATACTGGAACTCAAAAAAGAATATTCGCCGCTGGTCATGAAGAAGACGCTCTCGATGTCTCCATTGAGATCCCGGTTGGTGAGGGCCATCTGGAACTCGCGCTCAAAATCTGAATTCGCCCTCAGGCCACGGATGATCGCCTGCGCTCTATAGCGCTTGGCACACTCGATGACCAATCCCTCCCACGTGATCACTTGCACCGGGATGCCCTCCTCTTTGAGCGCCTGCTCGCAGAGCTTGCGCCGCTCCTTAAGCGAAAAGAGCGTCTGCTTCGAGGGATTGGTGACGACGGCCACGATCAGCTCATCGAAGATCTTTCTGGCCCGCTGGACGATGTCGATGTGGCCATAGGTGATGGGGTCGAAGCTGCCGGGGTAGATCGCTCGGGGCATGGCCCTCAGGCTCCTTTGGAATAGTGAGGGTGGGTCTCCGGCATGCCCGCCTGATGATTGACTAGGCGCGCCATCAAGAAGAGCAAGTCTGAGAGGCGGTTCAAATATTTTATCACTTCGGGGTTGATCTCTTCATGGGCGGCGAGTTCCACGGTGCGGCGCTCGGCGCGGCGCGCGACGGTGCGAGCAAAATGCAAGAGCCCTCCCGCAAACGTCCCGCCGGGCAGAATGAATCTCTTGAGCGGGGGGAGCTTCTCATCGAGCTGATCGCAAAGATTCTCAAGACCCTCGACGTGAGGAGCAGAGATCCGCGGGCCGTCTCTTTTAAGATCCGGATTCGCCAGATCCGCGCAGACGATGTGCAGATCGTTCTGTACTCTCTCAATCCATTCTTTGAGCTTGGGATCTTCCACTTGAACGGCGGCCACTCCCAAAAGAGCGTTCAGCTCATCGACGGTGCCATAGGCTTCGATGCGCAGAGAGGCCTTGCTCACGCGTCTTCCACCGAAGAGGCCCGTCTCGCCCTTGTCCCCCCTGCGCGTGTAGATCTTCATAGAATGCCCTCCACAGGGTACACAGAACCCTCTGGCACTTCCAAATCGCTGAAGAGCTCTGGGTGGACGATCTTTGCCAGAATCTCAAGCCCTATCACGATCCTGGGGCCGGGGCGATTGAAATAATATGAGCCATGCACGATATAGACTTGCCCGTCCTTGACAGCTCGCAACTCACCCCAGTTCTCATAGTCTAGCAGAAGGTCGAGCTCCTGCATCGTCTGCTCTGGCGTAAAGCCGCAGGGCATGAGCACGATGATCTCCGGGTCGAATCTTTCAATATCGATCCAGGTAATCTCATAGGAGGGCTCTCCAATCTCTCCCAGCGGCTCGCCTCCGGCCAGCTCGACCATCTCCGGCACCCAGTGGCCCGCCACAAAGAGCGGCTCCAGCCACTCGATCGCCAGTGTCCTCGGACGCTCTTCTACTCTTTCCGTGCACGCTCGCACCCGCTCGATTCGCCCGCGCAATCTGGCAATGAGCTTGTGCGCTTGTGCTTCTCGATTCGTCAATTGCCCGATGAGCTCGATGTTCTCCAGGATCTCATCCAAGCGCGTGGGCTCCAGCGAGACGATTTTGGGCTCCACGTCGAGGATTTTGGCCGCTTTCAGCACTTCGCTGAAGGAGGGAGCGCAGACCTCGCAAAGCTCTTGCGTTACGATGAGATCCGACTGAAGCGCTCGAAGCTGCTCCGCATCCAAGTGATAGACGCTCAGCCCACTATGCACGAGCTCTCTCACTATCTGGTCAATCTCGCGGCTGGAGAGGTCGCCGGGGATAGCGGGCTGGCTGAGCACGGGTTTTCCGATGATCTCCGGTGGCCAGTCGCAGTCGTGGGAGATGCCCACAAGCTCATCGCTTAGCCCCAGCGCGCAGATGATCTCCGTGGCGCTGGGCAGAAGTGAGATTATACGCATGTTTCTCATCCTCTCGGCAGAAGATCACAGAAGTAGTGACCATCCCGCAGGACGATTTCACCTGGCTGAAAGTTTATCGGGCATGAGAAGAGCGGACCATCGTAGACGAAGCTGTGGAACTCCCCCCGCTCGCCGCAGGGATCGACTCCCTCAGGCAAACTGACAAGAAACTCTTCATCGATCTTGCGCCCCACGAACTCTGCCCCCAAATGCTGAGCGCTCACGCAAACGGTCATGGCCTGAAACCCCAACTCCAGAAATCGGCGGACCAGGAGGTTCGTATCCCGACCCCACAGAGGGGTGAGCAGCTCCATATCGACCATCCTGAGTTTTTCTTCTCGGTAGCGCCGGATGTCCTCCAGGAAGATGTCTCCTGT
Organism: Candidatus Fraserbacteria bacterium; assembly: GCA_037443265.1. Taxonomy (GTDB): domain Bacteria; phylum Bipolaricaulota; class Bipolaricaulia; order RBG-16-55-9; family RBG-16-55-9; genus JBBIOR01. Next base: position 20,927 of record JBBIOR010000024.1, read on the forward strand.
GGCGATGCTGCGGATGCCAACCTCCTTGAGTTCAAGCATGATCTTCAGGAGACTTTGCTCGTATTCTTTGTTTGTATGGGTTTTCACGACGTACATGGGGATGAGCTTCTGGCCCAGCGCTCGCGCTTGAGCAAGCAGAAGCTCGTGGCGGACGCCGTGCATGCTGACACGATCATAGTCTTTTGTGAACGTCGTGAGTAACCCACAGACTTCAAATTGCGGATCGTGGAGCAGTTCGTATAGGGCGAGGACGCTGTCCTTGCCTCCGCTCCACTGTAACACGATCTTCTTCTTCATGATGAGCGGATGACGGCCTGAGATGCGGATCGCACGGAAGAGCGGGGCAAGATCCAAATCTCTCCGGATTCTTTGAAAATTTCGATCTCGATGTGCCAGATCTCCCGAATGCGCTCGAGAGTGAACACTTCATCCGGTGGCCCGCATGCCACCAGACGCCCCTGGGAGAGCACACCCACCCGATCTGCATATCGGGCCGCGAGATTGAGGTCATGGAGCGCGCAGATCACCGTGAGTCCTCGCTTCGATAGCCCTCGAATCAACTCCATGATCTCGATTTGATATTTCAGATCGAGATGGGCTGTAGGCTCATCGAGCAGGAGGACCTTGGGCTCCTGGGCGAGCGCCATAGCCAGAAAGACCCGCTGGCGCTCCCCGCTGGAGAGCGAATGGATGCTGCGATCCGCAAATTGCGCCACCCCGACGCGCTCCATGGCCTCTTCCACAACGCGCCGGTCTTCTTCCGCCAGAGGTTTCAGCTTGCGTGAGTGCGGCAGACGCCCGAGCGAGACGGTCTCCCGCACCGTGAAGTCGAAGGCCACGTGGACTTCTTGCTCAAGGGCCGCCAAGGAGCGAGCCAGCTCTTTGGGCGCAAGCTGAGATACGGGATGCGACTGACCGTCGACAAAATCGAGATAGACAGTCCCCGTGTCCATAGGGATCACCCCGGAGATGGCGCGCAAAAGGGTCGTCTTGCCACTTCCGTTAGGCCCGATGAGCGCGAAGAATTCCCCAGCCTTTACCGCGAGCGTGATCTCTGCCAGAATGGGTCGGCCCTTGTACGCAAACGTCAAGTCCTCCACACGAATGGCGGTCACGAATACATCCCTCCTTGAGGGCTCATGGCACGACGGGAGTGCCTAAGCAGATACAGAAAGAAGGGCGCGCCCCATAGGGCCGTGATGATCCCGACGGGAAGCTCCGCGGGAGCCAGCACCGTTCGAGCCGCTGTATCGCACAATACGAGAAAGGCAGCTCCGGCCAAGGCTGAAGAGGGGAGCAATCGGCTGTGATCCGGCCCGACGATCAGGCGTATCGCGTGCGGGACGATCAAGCCGACGAAGCCGATTGTTCCAGCCACGGCCACCGCCGAGGCCGTCAGGAGGGTGACGACTAGAAGGAGCCCTTTCTTGAGCGTCTCAGGGTTTGCGCCCAGATGGCGGGCCATGGGCTCGCCCAAGGCCAGAGCGTTCAGCTCTCGGCTGAAGAGGAGCAGCGCCAGTGTTCCTAGCACGGTCAAGGCGAGGAGCGGTGCAACGTAAGGCCAGCGGGGCGCCCCCAGGCCCCCCATGAGCCAGAAGACGATCTTTCTGAGATCCTCGCTCTGAGCTGTGAAGATCAAAAAGCTTGTCACAGCGGAGAAGAGCGCGGCCAGCGCCACGCCCGTGAGAATCAGCGTATAGTTGTCAAACCGGACGGCGTGTGAGCCCGAGCCGCTCACGCGATAGACCAAGAGCACCACGATCCAAGCGCCGAGAAACGCTCCCGCGGGCAGAGCAAAGGGCCAGCGCTCCAGTCCCAGGGCGATGGTGAGCGCGGCTCCTGCGGAAGCCCCGCTGGCAATGCCCAGCAGATACGGGTCAGCTAGAGGATTCCGGAAGATCCCCTGCATGACGCCTCCAGAAAGAGCCAAGGCCCAGCCGACGAGCATTCCCAAAAGCACACGCGGCAGTCGCACATCGAGGAGAATCCGCTCGTACACGCTGCCATCTGAGAAGCCGAGCAGTGCTTTAAGACCCTCACCCAACGGGATTGGCACTGAGCCCACGGCCACTCCGATCAGCAAGGCGGCAGACAGGAGCGTAAGCAACACGAGAAAGACACTCGTGCTCTTCCCTCTGTGCGTGATCCATTGGGCTCTCATCGTCGCTCTTCAAAGGCTTCGGGGTGGAGGAGCTGGGCGACCGTGCGCAGCGTTTGAGCTACGCGGGAAGAGGTCCATTGGGAAGCCTTCACGCCGAAGATCTTCTTTTGGCGCACCGCTTGCAAGTCCTTCAAGCGCTCATCGTTCTCAAAGAACTGGATCTGGGATGGATCGGTGATGATCACTTCCGGGTCGCGCGCCAAAAGAGCCTCCAGGCTCACCTCGCCCCCGAAGGGCGTGATATCTGAAAAGACATCGAGGCCTCCGGCACGCGTGACGATCTCATGCTCTGGAGAAGCCGGGCCGGGGGCAAAGGGTAGACTCTCAAAGGAGCCGCGATAGAGCACGGCCACCCTCACTTTGGGGCGATCGAAAACTCTCTCTTCAAGGGCGATGATCTCCTCGGCCAAGCGCCCGATGAGTCGATCGGCTCTTTCAGAATCTCCCCAAAGCAGCAGGCCGACGTTGCGGATCAATCTGAAAATCTCTGTGATGCGATCTATGAAGCCTCCCGATTTTCCGCCCAAGAAGACGACTAGGCCTGCGTCCTCCAGCGTGAGGCGCACGGGATCAAAGGCCCCCAGGACCAGATCCGGCTGAAGCGCCAAGATCCGCTCGACGCTGGGGTTAAAAGCCGTGCCCACTTTGGGAAGATCTTTGAGTTCGGGCGGGTTATCGGGAGAGTCGGCCACTCCGACGATGCGCGCTCCGGCTTCCAGATCGAGCACGATCTCAGCATAGAGCGGCAAGATCGTCACAATCCGCTGGGGCTCTTGGAGAAGGGTGATCTCCCGACCGCGCTCGTCGATGACCGTGACCGGAAAGCCAGCCCAAAGAGTCCCGCTGATGAGTACCACAAGCAAGACGAAAAGAGCAAACTTTCGCATAGTCTATCCTCCTGATTGCGTTTTCATGGGGAACAACTCGGTCAGAACGCACCAGAGGCCGCCCGCGGCTACACGACGCGTGGGGCCAAAGACGATGACCATCCCATCTCCGGGCTGTGAATCGAAGGCGAAGGCGCGCTCAAGATGGGATGCATCGTGGGGATTCTGTCGGGCAAGCGGCGTCGGATCATCGCTCAACGTCCAGCTGCTCTGGCGTCGGATCAGCAGGAGGGCCCCAGTGGCACCCGCCCGCACGGCCGCATCTCGATAGCGCCAGCTCTCGCGAAACCGCTCGCCCATGCCTCGGATGAGAGCAGCAACGTTCTTATGATCCAGAGCGAGTTCTTTCAATGGTAGCTCCTCGACGCGGGGCACTCTCTCAAAGAGCCTCTGAAACGCCCGGCGGCCCGCCGGGGTGAGTGTCGTGCCCCCCTTGGCCATCTTCACATAGCCTGCTGTCCGCAGCTTGTTCAGATGCGTGCGCACGGTGCTCTCCGTGATGCCCGTGCGCTGCACGAGCGTTCTGCGCCCCAGCGCGTGCTGATCCAGTGCGTAGACCAGTTGATAGACCGTCGGCAGATGGCCGAGTTCTGCCATCCGGACCGTCTCCCCATCGATGTGGGATAGTATATCCCACTGGCGTTAGCATTGATCATACCCGAAGTCGCTTCTAGTGTCAAGCGCAGCTCGGCGTTCATCCCACTTGACTTACCTCTGGGATTCTGTTAATAAGATTCAATCTCACGGATCTCGCAGTCTTCTGCGGGAAAGGGGAAAGTCATGACCAATCTGCCGAACTGGGCGCTCGTGCTAGTGCTCATTGCAGCGATCGTGTTGCTAGGGATCATGCGAATGGGATCGGGGCCGACGCTGCAGCCTGCCGTGATGAACGTCAGCGAGTTGGCATCAAAGTCTCAAGAGGTGATGGGGTTTAAAGGCTTTTATAGTGCGCCGGTGGCAGGCGTGCGCAGTGGTGGGCTGATCTGGGGACGGTTTGAGAATGCCGACATCCCGATGCATTACCACCCTCAGAACGAAGTGGTCTACACGCTTCAAGGGCAAGTCACATTGAACTCGGCCGATGGGTCAAGCAGCACGCTTGGGCCGGGACAGCTCGTCATTCTTCCCGCCAGCGTGGCCCATGCGGCGAGTGGCTCTGGGGACTTTCTACTCTTTGCGACCCCGCCTAGTAACTTCCAAGACACCGTTTGGCTGGAAGGGCCGATGACCAAGCCCGGAGCCAAAGCCGACCCGACGAAGACCCCACAGATCATCGACGCCGCTCAGCGCATCGCCCAAGGGCTGGAGCAGCAACGGGAGGGATTCCAATTTAGCATGGTCTTTGATGCGAAGACCGGCAGCGCCGAGCTCTTCCGCATCGAAAAGGGCGTTGCCCTACACAAACACCCGAAGGAGAATCACTTCCTCTACATTCTGAAGGGTCGCGGTCAGGGCCAAGTGGGGAATATGACCGCTGAAGTCGGACCGGGGCAGATCGTCGTCATCCCGGCAGATGTTCCGCACAAACTGGAGCGCATTGGCAGTGATCCTCTCGATTTCATTCTCTTCTCGACGCCGCCCTTCCGCGTGGATGACATCGTCTGGCTCAAACCATGAAGAATTTCGCATCCAGGAGGAGGAAAGATCGTAGATGAAAGTATTACGCTGCCGAGACACGGGCAGTAGCTGTGACTTTGTCGCCCGTGCCCAGACAGAACAAGAGCTATGGCAGAAGGTCGCCGAGCACGCGCAGAAAGCGCATAACATGAAACTCACGGACGAGATGAAAGCTCAGCTGCGCAGATTCGTGCGTGAGGAGCTGCCTAAGCGCTAGGACTTCAGCCCAGATATGGCCGGCGCCAGTCGCGCGCGGGCACGAGCGTCTCTTTGATGGCCCGGGGGCTCATCCAGCGAATGATATTGAGCCAGAAGCCGGCCTTGTCATTAGTGCCCGATCTTCGCGCGCCTCCGAAGGGCTGCCTTCCTACGATGGCGCCCGTCGGCTTGTCATTAATATAAAAGTTGCCCGCGGCAAAGCGCAGAATCCTTTCGGCTGTGGCAATAGCCACTCGATCCCGTGCGAAGATCGAGCCTGTAAGCCCATAGGGAGTCGTCTCATCGCAGAGCCGAAGCGTCTGCTCGTATTGCTCATCGGGGTAGACATAGACTGTGAGCACCGGCCCGAAGATCTCTTCGCTCATGAGCTTGCCCCTGGGTTCTTTCGTGAGCACCACGGTGGGCATCACAAACCAACCCTTCGAGTCGTCGTACTCACCTCCGTAGAGAATCGAGTATTCCTTGGGGTGCTGCTTAGCGTATTCAATATATGAGACGATCTTCTGAAAGGCTTCTTCAGAGATGATGGCTCCCATGAAGACGTTTAAATCTTCCACCGGGCCGACTTTCAGTTGAGATAGCTCCCGTTGCAAGCCCGACTTGATGGGCTCCCACAAGCTCTTGGGCACGTAGAGGCGCGAGGCCGCTGAGCATTTTTGGCCTTGATACTCGAACGCCCCACGAATGGCATTCGCCACGACGGCCTCGACGTCGGCAGACGAGTGCACAAATATGAAATCTTTACCGCCGGTCTCACCCACGATCCGCGGGAAGTTTTTATATTGCGGGAGATTTTCGCTGATCCGCTGCCAGAGCTGCACGAGCGTCTCATAGCTGCCCGTAAAGTGCAGGCCGGCGAAGTCGGGATGGGAGAGCACGACATCGGTGTATTTGCTTAAGAAGGGCACGAAATTGATCACGCCGTCGGGGAGGCCCGCCTCTAGCAAGACTTGCATGATGCGATAGTTCGCTAAGAGCACGGAACGCGCGGGCTTCCAGAGGGCCACGTTGCCCACCAGAGCCGGAGCCGTCGGGAGATTCCCTCCAATAGAGTAGAAATTGAAGGGTGGGATCGCTAATACAAAGCCCTCCAGCGGTCGCCAGTCGAAGCGATTGATCTCCCCCGCTGCCTGATCGGGTTGCTGATCGTAGAGAAATTGCATGTAGTAGGCATTGAATCTCCAGAAATCGACCAGTTCGATGAGATCGATCTCGGCCTCAAAGGGCGTCTTCGATTGATTGGCCATAATCGCTGCGATGTTCTCGATCCTTCGAGGTCCGGCTAGGAGCTCTGCGGCGCGGTGGAAGACGGCCGCTCGCTGATAGCCATCCAGAGAAGCCCAAGCCTCTTGGGCGTCCAAAGCGGCATCGATGGCCTGCGTGAGCTCTGCTTCGCCGGCCAGGTGGGCTCGGACGAGAACTCTTCGATGATCATGGGGGCAGCGGACTTCAAAGATCTCGCTTGTCCGGACAGGCTTCCCATTGATGATCAGAGGGATCTCCTCTGTCTTCGCCTGGAGAGTTTTGAGTTCGTGGATCAGTCGCTCGCGTTCCGGCGTCCCTGGAGCATACGTGGGAATCCGATCCATGGCGTTCTTTGGTTTCTCGAGCTTCCAGTTGGTCTGCATGAGCGCGTCACCTAGCTCCAACGTAGCAGATCGTCTCCTCCAAGGCAAGGAGCTGGGACGCCAAGTTTCGGGTTCTGAACTGTGGTTTGGATCCGTGTCCGACTATGAGATAGAGGCCTACACCTCCGCCGCTGCCTTAAAGGCGCGCTCTTTGGCGGTGTGCAGCACGGCCTCTTCTCCGAGGACTTTTATTTTTGAGTCGGCCCTTTGATTGCGCTCCTGCCGGCTGCGAGTTCTTCCAAGATTTGCAGCAACTGTGCGGCTCCGCGGCAGAGACGTTTCTCACTCGACTGCACGTACTCTACTTGACTTGGCCGCGCCA
>JBBIOR010000025.1:0-19882 GCA_037443265.1 Candidatus Fraserbacteria bacterium
CTCTCCTCCTGCTGCTCTTCGACGTGATTGACGACTTGGTGCCCCAGCTGGGAGCAGGCCTGCGCTTAAGTTTTTCGCTCTCGCGCTCCATTTCATCCTTTAATGAGTTGAGCCTGAGTGTACCCTTGGTCGCTCGCTTCCTCCAGCCTGCCTACGTTGCCGGGCTCTGGTTGATCTTCTGAATTCAAAGGCCACGCCAGATCTCATCTTGAAGCTCTTTGCATTGACTCGATGCCGCTTTCCGGGTAAGATGCAGGGGCGATCCCGGCCGGCGTGATCCAGCTATGAAGTATTCTAAGCTCGAGAGTGATGCCAAGCAGCGCGAGGCCCAGATTCTCGAGTTCTGGAGATCTCATAGGATCTTCGAGAAGAGCCTCGAGAAGACCAAAGAGGGACCTCGCTATGTGTTCTACGAGGGCCCGCCCACCGCCAACGGCAAGCCGCACTTTGGGCACCTGATGCCGCGCGTCTATAAAGACCTCTTCCCACGCTACAAGACCATGCGCGGCTTCTATGTGCTCCGAAAAGGCGGCTGGGATACCCACGGGCTTCCCGTCGAACTCGAAGTCGAAAAGGCCCTGGGGCTCAACAGCAAGCAAGACATCGAAAAATACGGCATCGAGAATTTTATCGCCAAATGCAAAGAGAGCGTCTGGGAATACAAGAGCGATTGGGAACGCATGATCCAGCGCATGGGCTTCTGGATCGATCTTGAAAGGCCCTATATCACATATACGAACGACTATATCGAGTCCGTCTGGTGGGCCTTGAAAAGAATATGGGAGCAGGGCCTGCTCTATCGAGGCCACAAGGTCCTCCCTTACTGCCCACGCTGCGGAACGCCCCTAAGCTCCCACGAGGTGGCCCAGGGCTACGAGGAAGTGACGGAGCCTGCGATCACCGTCAAGTTCAAGCTTAAAGGCCGCGAGAATGAATATATTCTGGCCTGGACGACGACACCTTGGACGCTGCCGGGCAACGTCGCCTTGGCCGTAGGAGATGAGATCGAGTACGTCAAAGTCAGGCAGAAAGATGAAATTTATTATCTGGCCCAGGCACGCCTCAAAGCCGTGCTCGAGGGCGAGTATGAGATCCTAGAGGCTCTCAAAGGACACAAGATGCACGGCTGGGAGTACGAGCCCCTCTTCCCGTTCCTCAAAGACGCTCTCGGGCCGAACGCTCCCCGCGCCTGGTACGTGGCAGCAACCACGGACATGGTCTCCACAGAAGAGGGCACAGGCGTAGTGCACACGGCCGTCATGTACGGCGAAGAGGATTATCAATTGGGGGAAGAGCTGGGGCTCCCCAAGCATCACACTGTTGATCTAAGCGGCAGATTTACAGCGGAAGCGAAACCCTGGGCTGGCCTGTTCGTCAAGGATGCTGATAAAGAGATCATCCGCACGCTCAAAAGAGAGGGCAAGCTCTACAAGCAAGAGCAATATCAGCATGCGTATCCCTTCTGCTGGCGCTGTGATACGCCTCTGCTCTATTATGCGCTCGACTCGTGGTTCATTAAGACCACGGCCCGCCAGAAGGAGATCATCGCCAATAATCAAAGAATCAGCTGGCATCCGGAGTACATGCGCGCCGGGCGCTTCGGGAATTTCTTGGAGACGATGAAGGACTGGGCGCTCTCGCGGGATCGCTACTGGGGGACTCCGCTGCCCATCTGGATCTGCGAGCGCTGCGCGCAGCAAATCTGCGTGGGCAGCCGCCAGGAGCTCATAGAGCTGGCCCAAGACCCCAAGCTCGCTGAGGGTGTCGAGCTGCATAAGCCCTACATCGACGAGATTTTCTTGAATTGTCCCAAATGCCAGGGCCCGATGAAGCGCGTGCCCCAAGTGATCGACTGCTGGTTCGACTCAGGGATGATGCACACGGCCCAGTGGCATGCGCCCTTTGAGAACCTTCAAATTTTTAATGAGCAGTTCCCGGCGGACTTCATCTGCGAGGGCCTAGATCAGACCCGCGGCTGGTTCTACACGCTCTTGGTGACCAGCACCCTGCTCTATCCCGATCGGGAATATCCGCATCCCTATCGCCATGTGTTAGTAACGGGCATGGGGCTCGATGCCGAAGGCAAGAAGATGAGCAAGTCCCGCGGCAACGTGCTCGATCCCATGGAATTTGTGGAGGCCTTCGGAGCCGATGCGCTCCGTTGGTATCTCTATTCGGGCAGCGCCCCCTGGCGCGATCGGCCCCTCTCCAAAGAAGAGGCCGCAAAAGTCTTAGGAGGCTTCATCAACACTCTGACGAACGTTTATAATTTCTTCGCGCTCTATGCCTCGATCGACGGCTTCTCTTATCGCCAGCACCGGAAAGCTTTAAGCGAGCGGAAGCTCATCGATCGCTGGATGATCTCGCGCTTTGAGCAGGCTGTCAAGGCCGTCACTTCGGCGCTCGACTCCTATGACGTCGTAGAGGCCACGGCGGCCATCGAGGCTCTTATAGATGATCTGAGCAGCTGGTATGTGAGGCTCTCTAGGCCGCGCTTCTGGGGCGAGGGTCTTCCCGCTGAGAAACGCTCAGGATACTCCACGCTCTATGAGGTGCTCTTGGGGCTCTCCAAGCTGATCGCGCCGTTTATGCCCTTCTTGGCTGAAAGCCTCTATCAGGGGCTGGGGGCGCCCGAAGGCGAGAGCGTCCATCTCTGCGCGTACCCAGAGTTCAACGCGGAGCACGTGGACGAGCCGCTTGAGCGGGAGATGGCGCTGGCGCGCCGGCTTGTGTCTTTGGGCCGCGCGGCACGCCAGAGCTCAGGCCTCAAAGTCCGCCAGCCGCTAAGAAGAATGACCGTCCAGCAGGCCCAAGCCCAAGAGCTTTCGGGGGAGCTTCTTGAGCTCGTCAAGGGTGAGCTCAACATCAAAGAGCTCTTATTCACCAAGGAGAATCTGCGCGATCAATATGTGATCGTAGGAGTGCAACCGAGGATGGCGGCCCTTGGCCCCAAGTTCGGCCGGCTGGCTCCCCGCATCCAGCAGGCCCTCGCGCAGGAGAATCCTCAAAAGATCGCGGAAGCCCTGGAGCAGCAGGGAGTCTTCACGCTCGCTCTGGAGGGGGAGCGGATGTCGCTCACCTCGGAAGAGCTAGATGTTTCATATAAAACAGAGCCTGGGGCGGCTTTCGATGGGGAATGCCTCGTCGTGCTCGATACGGAAATTACGCCGGAGCTGCGGGCTGAGGGCTACGTGCGGGAACTCGTGCACGCCATCCAGCAGCTCAGGAAAGAAGCGGGCTTTGAGGTGACCGATCGCATCGAGCTATATTTGGACGCGGACGCGGAGTTGGCACAGGCTGTGGTGGTTCATCAGAAGCACGTCCAGGAGGAGACGCTGGCCGTGGCACTGCACATGGCCAAGCCCCCCTCGGCCGTGGTCGATCACCTAAGCGAGCTCAATGTGAACGGCCTGCGGGCTTTTGTCGGACTCCTCAAAAGAAAGAGTTAGTATGCTAAAAGTCTCTCGTCTGCGCGCTGAGCTTGAGAGCGAAAGATTTTTTGCCCGCTGGATCTTTCGAGAAGAAGTGGGCTCCACGATGGACATCGCGCGCGAGCTGGCGGAGGCCGGAGCCCCTGAAGGCACGATCGTGTTTGCAGCTCGCCAGACGGCCGGCCGAGGCCGCCGCGGCCGAGGCTGGGAGTCTCCCGAAGGGGGCGCGTGGTTTTCGCTGTTGCTAAGACCTCCCATGGAACTCTGCCGAGCCGGCTGCCTCTCTGTGCTTGCGGCCGTGGCTTGCGCTTTGGCCATAAGAGAGCGTTATGCCCTGCCCGTTCGGGTGAAATGGCCCAACGATCTTCTGTTGGACAACAGAAAACTCGGGGGCGTCTTGATTGAGCTGGCAGCCGTGGGCGCGCATATCGACTGGCTCATCGTCGGAATCGGGATTAACGTGAACAATCCTCTGCCTAAGGAGGCGCGCCTCCCGCCCCTCTCGCTCGCAGGGGCTCTCGGGCATTCTATTGATCTCGAAGAGTTTTTTGCTGTGATTCTAAGAGCGCTAGCCCGCTGGTATTTGAGATTTTTGCAGGAGGGCTTTGAGCCCATTCGCACGATGTGGGCGGAGCTTTCGGCTCTGGAGGACGGCATCTGGGTCCAAAGGGGAGGGGAGCGGTTCGAAGCCCAAGTGAAGGGACTCTCTGAGCTGGGGAAGCTCATTATAGAACGCTCCGGTCGAATCGAGGAGCTTATCGCAGAAGAAGTGACGCTGACTCTGAGGGAGTGAATTCAAAGATGCCAGCCATTGCCGTATTGGGGGCCCAATGGGGCGATGAAGGCAAGGGCAAGATCGTGCATCTCATCTGCCGAGATGCCCATATGTGCGTGCGCTTCAACGGAGGCACCAACGCGGGCCACACGGTCGTCGTCTCCCATGACGAAGATGGACCCAAGGGACAGCCAGCGGAGTTTAAATTTCACTTGATTCCTTCAGGAGCTTTGCATCCCCATTGTGTGGGCGTTTTGGGCAACGGCATGGTCATCGAGCCCTTCTCACTGGCTCAGGAACTCAAGCAGCTTAAGCAGACTCTGGGCGCGGAGCCGAGGGTGTACATCAGCCAGAACGCCCATTTGATTCTGCCCTATCATCCCATCATCGAAAAGCTGGAGGGATCGGCCAGTGAACTGGATACGACGGCCAAGGGGATTGGGCCAGCGTATCAGGACAAAGTGGCCCGCCGGGGCCTACGGGCCGTGGACCTGCTGGAGCCCAAGAGATTTTTAGAGAAGCTGCGCCGCAATCTGGAGCGCCTTCAAATATTGCATCCGGACTCCAAGCCTCTGGCGCAGCTTGAGGCCGAGCCGCTGGCCGAAGAGATTTTTAAAGCCGCGGAGATCTTCCAAGCGAAGATCAAGGACACAACAGTCCTCCTCCATCAAGCCCTGGATGAAGATAAGAGGGTCGTCTTCGAGGGGGCGCAGGGGACGCTTCTGGATATTGATTTCGGCACGTATCCGTATGTCACGTCGTCCCATGCCACCATCGGCGGCATTGGAGTGGGCGCGGGGGTCTCGCCGCGCCGGATCGAGCGGGTGATCGGGGTAGCGAAGGCCTTCACCAGCCGGGTGGGTGCCGGCCCCTTCCCCACGGAAGAGAAAGGACCCATCGGGGAGCGTCTGCGGGGCACAGGGGCCAATCCCTGGGACGAGTTCGGCACCACCACGGGTAGGCCCCGTCGCTGCGGCTGGCTCGATCTGGTAGCCCTCAAATACGCCCATCGCATCAACGGTTTTACCGAGCTGGCCCTGGTGAAACTCGACGTGCTCTCGGGCTTTGAGGAGCTGAAGGTGGCCACGGCCTACCGCTATCAGGGAGAGCTCCTGGAAGATTTCCCGATGATCGCAGAGACTCTGGCCGAGTGCGAGCCCCTGTATGAGACGCTCCCCGGCTGGTCAGAAGACTTAAGAGGATGCCGCAGGTGGGAAGAGTTGCCCAAGAACGCCCAGCGCTACGTCCGGTTCATCGAAGAGTCTTTAGAGATTCCCGTTTCCGTAGTCTCCGTGGGGTGGGCGTTTGAGGACACGATCTGGGTGGAGAAGGCGGGGCACTAGCCATGCGCCACGTCTGGGAGAACCTTCGACGATGGATCGCGCTCAAGAAAAGAAGAGATCGAGTCGAGGCGCTATCCCAAGCCCTGCGGGAGCATCAGCAGAGACTACAAGAGCGAGTCGAGCGGCGCACGCAGAGCCTAAGACGCCTCATTCAGCGCTACGAGGATCAGGCGCACAGGTACTACAGACTCAATCAAGTCGCTCTGGCCGAGCTGGCTCTCCGTGAGAAGACAAAGCAGCAGGCCGAGTTGGAGCAGTTTGAGCAGAAGATCCTCACGCTAAGTCAACGCGTAGAGGCTCTACAAGCTCAAAGAGAGACGCTCATGAGTCAGCTTAAGAGGCGCAATGCGCGCGCCCGCGTGCGGGAGGAGCTGCAAGACTGGCAGGAGGGCGTCGAGCGAGTCAAGGAAGAGATCCTTCAGCTTCAAGCCCAGCTGGAGGAGGGTGTAGATATTCGGGTGTGAGAGGGGGCGAATGGTATGAGTAACGGGCTGGATACTACCACGGCCATCTTCGTCATCGTCACGCTGGCGATCGTGCTGGGGGGATTTTTGCTCTATGAGCTGGTGGCTGGCCGCCGCACTTGATGAGCGAGCTGAGCGGCGTTGCGAGGCATTGAGAAATCCGCTATAGTATGGCCATCCCTTGGGAGGGAATCATGCCGAAGACGGTCTTGGCCAAGAGAGAAGAGATGGGTCGGACGTGGCAACGCCATTGGTATCTGGTCGATGCCCAGGGAAAGACTCTGGGGCGCCTGGCCGCCCGCATCGCTCATGTTCTGATGGGCAAGCACAAGCCCATCTACACCCCGCATGTGGATGTGGGCGATTACGTGGTCGTCATCAACGCCGCAGAGATTCGCGTCACGGGCCGCAAGCGCCAGCAGAAGATGTACTATCGCTACTCGGGCTATCCGGGGGGCTTAAACGAGCAGCCCTTCGAAGAGGTGATCCAAAGAGACCCCACGCGGCCCTTGTATGAGGCGGTCAAGCGCATGATCCCGCGCACCACCCTGGGACGGCGTCGTCTTAAGAAATTGAAGATCTATCCCGGCCCAGAGCACCCTCACGCCGTTCAGAACCCTCAGCCTCTCGAATTATAACTTCCAGGTGCGCCAGGGACCCTTGTTAGAGGCGATCTCTTTGTGCTATATTGGGTAAAACGCTCGGTCTTCACCAGAGAGGCGGATGTGGTCTGCATCACAGTTTTTGGGCAGACGGTGATGCTATATTCGAGTTGGCATGATGAGAACACTCGCCCAAGATGCGATGTAAAGGAGGCCTGCAATGAGAGGTCGGACAGGCTTGGGTCCTCTGCTTGCTTTGCTGCTGCTCTTTCTATGGGGTGGGATAGAGGATGGGCTGGCGCAGGGGGCTGCGCCCAGCGTCTTTTTCACCTTGGAGCAGGCGGATTTCAGGGCTACCCTGCTGCCGGTGAGGAACGCTCAGGATGTGGTCACGTTCTACAACTACACGAATTTCCAATCCAATACCGGGCTTGAGGTCATCGGCCGCAGCCTCTTGTTCATCTATGAGGACACGACAAGCGGCTCGCTCAGCTTGGTGCTGATTCACAGCCGCGCCAACGGGGGGCCAGGCAGCGTCACCCTGAACTTCTCCGGCTTGCCCCAGGGGGTCCAGTTCCAAGTACAAGATGACCCGGACGACACATTCACGCTGAACCCGCCCACGGCTCAAGTGATCTGGAACTGGCAGCCCGGCTTCAACGACGGGGCCGCTCTGGGACCTCTGCCGCAGTCCTTTGAGATCACGATCACTCCGCAATTTAGTTCCGGGGTCACGGAATGGGCGGCCCTCAGCGGCGGGCTGCCCAACCCGGAGAGCATCCTCATACCCAGCCTCACGCAGCCGGTCGTGCTGCGCGCTCAGGTGGGGGTGCCTCCCACGGCCGATTTCGTCTTCAGCCCGGAGTCGCCTGGGGTGGGTGTCCCCATCACCTTTGACGCGCGCCCATCCCGCCCAGCGCCCGGCCGGCAGATCGTACGCTACGAGTGGGATTTCAACGGCGATGGGATCTTTGAGTCCCGGAGTTCCTCTCCCACTATGACGCAGACGTTCAACCAGGTGGGTGAATTTAGAGTCACGCTCAAAGTGACGGACGACCAGGGGGTGAGCGCCACCGTCACCAAGACGGTCCGCGTGGTGGAAGTGAGCGCCCGGGCCACTAGAAGCATCTCCACGCCGGAGGCGGCGGTCGGCTTCACATTCCGCGTGACGATCGAGATCCAGCTGGGCTTGGCCACCAACGGCTTGGGCTTAGACGAGGATCTGCCGCCAGGCTTTGAAGTGACTCCCATAGACAGCGCGGGAGCCACCTTCAAGCGCGCGGAGACCCAGTGGGTCTGGGCTGAGCTCATTCAAGCTAACGAGATCCGTAGAGTCGTCTACGATGTGACGGTCCGGCCCGAGGCAGCTTTGGGGGCTCTGCCGCGCCGCTTTGAGATCCGTGGGATCATCGAGAGCGCTTCCCCGGCGTTTCACACGGCCGTCACGGGGGAGTCCCAGATCGATCTGGTGGATTGTCTGTCGATCCCGGTGGCGATCGCGCATCTTACGGCTCAAGAGATCGTGGATCTTCGGCTCGATGAGTTCATCACGGCGGATCAGCTGCAGCGGGCGGTGGCCTTCTGGCTGGAGGAGGCGGGCGTGCCTGCCACCTGCAATGCTCTGGTCACTTGGGAGATGCTCAAGGGCCTCGTGGCTCGGCAGCTCTCAGGCACCCCGGTGGATCAGCCGATTACGGCAGCCTTGACGCAGGGTGCTGCGGTGACACGCATGATTCTTACGCCGCTGCCCTTTGCGCAGGTCTATTTGCCGGGGAACCATGCCGGGCGCGTCTTCCGAGTACGGCTGGAGATCTCTGTTCTATCGGAGCTGATGGGGTATGGAGTGAAAGAGATCTTCCCGAGCCGCTGGGAGATCCGCCCCATCGACAATGCTGGGGCAGTCTTTAAGAAGGCCACGCGGGAATGGGTCTTCACAGAGCGACTGGCGCCGGGCGCGGGCCGCGCTATCCTCTATGAAGTGACCGTTCCCGAGGGAGAGAGCACGGGGACAGTCCGCTTCCAGGGCAAGAGCCAGGGGGTCATCCCCAACTTTGAGGTGCCCACCGGAGGCGACGTGGAAGTCAATCTCATCGAGTGTCTGAGCGTGCCGGTGGCTGTGGCGCATCTGGACACGCGCAAGAACGAGATCGACGTGACGCTCTCTAATCTCATCAAGTTCGATCAGATCCAAGCGGCGATCGCCTTCTGGCTGGAGGATGTGAACGTCCCCGGCACCTGTGGGCTGACCATCGATTTTGAGACCATGAAAGTGTTGATAGCCCACTGGCTCACAGACACTCCGGTGGATAAGCCGTTGCCGGGTGGGGTGGCCCTGCCGGGAAGATAAGCTAAGCAGAGAAGGGGTTGAAAAGGAGGTTGGAAAATGGGCATGGTTAGCCGGGTTCATCGGGCGGTGTGGACGATCCTGGCCGCCCTGCTGCTGGTGGGAGCCCTCGGGCTTATCGGCTACGAGCAGGGCATCTCTTCGCTCGCTTTGCGCCAGACGATCGAGCCGGAGAGGATCTTTCTGAAGGGCTCTGGGGTGAGCCCCGAGGTGGCCACCGTGACGCTCCAGCTGGAAGCTCCGGGCCGGGAGGAGCACCTGAAGGCCGATGTGATGATAGTCATAGACCGCTCGGCCAGCTTCGAGTTGGATCAGGCTGCCCAAGCCGCCCTGCGCATCGTCGATCTTCTAGGGCCGGACGATCGCGTGGGTCTGGTCTCCTTCGCCACCGAGGGCCGGCTGGATGTGCGCCTGACCCCTGTGTCGGAGGCCAAGAGCATCATCCAGGGCGCACTGGCCCGACTCGTCGACGAGGGCAAGACAGCCCTGGGCGAGGGGATCGCCGTGGCTACCAGTGAGCTGGTGCGGGCCGGACGCTCGGAGGCCGCTCTCCTCGAGATCCTGCTGACGGACGGTCGGACGAACTTCGGAAGAGACCCGTTGGAGGAGGCCCGCCGGGCCGCTGAGCAGAACGTGATAATTCATGCTGTCGGAGTCGGCCGCTTCGTCAATCGAGATCTGCTCACCCAGATTGCCGAGCTGACCGGAGGCCAATTCTTCCCGGCGTTCAGCGATGCCATCGTCGATCAGATCCGCCAGGTCACGGCTCCCATCGGCCAGCCCCTGGCCACCCGCCTTGAGATCACAGAAACCCTCTCTAAAGGCCTCCAGTATGAAGAGGCCTTGGAAAACCCGCCCACACGGGTCACAAGAAACGCCGATGGGACCACGACGCTCCTCTGGCAGTTGTCCGAGCTACAGGCCGGAGAGAGCTGGATGAGCCGCTACACGGTGAGCGGCAGTGAGGTGGGGATCTTCTCGCTCCACCGCTCTCCCTCGTCTGTTCAATATAGGGATTTCCGCGGTCGGTTGATCCAGAGGGATCTGGGGGATCTGCGGCTGGAGGTCCGTCCTCGGCCGCCGCGGGTCCGCGCGGAGTTTCGCTTTACTCCGACGAATCCCACGTCCCTGGACGTGATTCAGTTCACGGATCAGTCCACGGTGGAGCAGGGCCAGATCACGAGCTGGCTGTGGGACTTCGGAGATGGCACGACTTCCACCGAGCGAAATCCCACGCATCGCTACGCGGCCGATGGGCAGTATGTCGTGAGGCTCACGGTCACCAGTGATCAAGGAGTCGAAGAGGGAGCGAGCGTCACTATCACGGTAGCGACCCCTCGGGTGACGGCCCGACGCCTGATCGACACATTCATTCCCGTCGACGAGACCATCCCCGGCCAGACGTTCCGTGTGAGAGTCGATCTACAAGTGACCGTGAGGCTCAACGGCCTGGGTCTGGATGAGAACGTGCCGGAGGGCTGGACGGTCAAGCCCATCGAGAACTCCAGCGCGGAGTTGCGCTTGGAGGACGCGCAATGGCTCTTCAGCGAGGTCCTTGAGCCAGGCACGGTCAAGACGATTCTCTACGAAGTGACAGTCCCTTCCAATCAGAGGGCGGGAACGTTCCGCATTGACGGGACGGTGAGCAGCGCCTCTCCGCAATTGAGCCTCCCTGTCACGGGCGACACCCAGATTGAGGTCCTCTCGGGTTTTCCGATTCCGGTGGTGGTAGCCCACTGGGACGCCAGCACTCAGGCCCTGGATCTTAGGGGCTATCCCACGCATAAGATCAACTTGAATCAGATCCTGCAGGCCATCTCCTGGTGGCGCGAGGGCAGCGAAGTCCCGTTCACGGAGGATGAGGCGGGCCGGAAGCAGAAGATCGATTTCAAGGCGGTCCAGCAGCTGGTGGCCTATTGGCTCACGGACACGTCCGTCTTCGATTCGCTCCCGCAGGAATGAGCAGAGCAAAGGAGTGGGAGAAGTGAAGCGCGTACTTTGGGCCATTTTAGTCGGGTTCTCCTGGCTGGTGGGAGGAACTTTTACGCAGGCGGCACCACAGGCGGATTTCAGCTTCTCTCCAGAGAATCCTGACATCAACACCGAAGTGATTTTCGATGCGGGTCTATCGCGCTCTTCGGAGGGGCGCATCCTGCGCTACGAGTGGGACTTCGACGCGGATGGGCAGTTCGAGGAGAGCCTGGAGAGTCCCAGCTTGAGCCATCTCTTTGATGAGAGCGGATCTTGGACGATCACGCTGCGCGTGAGGGATGAGCGGGGCCAGCAGGCGACGATCACCAAGGCAATTTCAGTACGTTCTGCGGCGGTGAGGGTCCGTCGGCAGATCACGGCTCCCATTTTTCCCAATCGAGTCCCGGCGGGCTCGGCGTTTCAGGTGACGGTGATGATCAAGGCCTTCCAGGCGATCAATGGCCTGGGGCTGGATGAGGATCTGCCTGAGGGCTGGCGGGTGAGCTCCGTCGAGTCGAGCCGGGCCGTCTTTAAGGGCTCTGAGGCCCAATGGCTCTGGTTCCAGACGATCAATCCCGGAGAGACCGTCAAAGTGATCTACAACGTGACGGTGCCTGCGGGCACACCGGCGGGCGCCTTCAAGATCAAAGGGATCGTGAGCAGCTTCTCGCCCCGCTTTGAGATCTCCATCCCTGGGGATCGCGAGGTGCAGGTCATTTAGTCCCGCAGCAGTGCTTGTATTTCTTGCCTGAGCCGCAGGGGCAGGGATCGTTCCGCCCGACTTTTTGGACCCTTCGAGGCTGCTTAGGAGCCTTGACGGCCGTGGCCCCGGCCGCCGCGCTGGCGGGCTGGCCATCGGCTCCGGCCAGGGCACTTGCGCCCTCATGCTGATAGCGCAGATCCCCAAAGCCCGCCCGCGCCGCCACCGGCGCCGCTTCCACTCTCAAGACGGGCTTGATGAGATAGTTGATGATCTGCTCCTCCACACGACTCAGCATCTCCTGGAAGAGTCGGAAGGACTCGCTTCTAAACTCCACCAGCGGATCGCGCCCCTGATAGGCCCGCCAGCCCACGCCTTCTCTTAGATCATCGAGCGCATACAGATGCTGTCGCCAGTTCTCATCTATGATATTTAAAATCATGAAGCGCGCCAGGCGGGCGAAGTGCTCGCCCAAGCGCTCTTTCTGCACATGATAGTTCTCTTTAAGAAACTCGAAGATTTGCTCTTGCATTTCAGGGAGTTTCACGCCTTCCTCAAAGACGCCGGTGAAGCGCGCGTTCTGAAAATTGCCGAGTTCTTTGGCCAGGCCCGCCAGATCCCACAGGTGCGGGCGATTCGGTTCAGGGCAGTAGCGCTCCAGAAGCGTCTGCGTGTAGCTCTCTAAGACTCCGGTGAGGTACTCCTCGAGGTCTCTTGCGCTCGCTTGGTCCTCGCGTCCCAGTAGAAATCGATTGCGCAGCGCATAGATGGCCTCGCGCTGGCGGGCCATCACGGCGTCGTACTCTAATAATCTCTTGCGGATCGAGAAATTATGAGCTTCGACCCGCTGCTGGGCCGTGCGAATGGCTTTGGTAAGAAGCCCGTGCTCTAGCCTTTCGCCTTCGGCCAGGCCGTTCATCGCCCATTGGATCATCTTCTGCTCGCCGAAGAGTCTTAGAAGGTCATCTTCCAGCGAGACGTAGAACTGAGAGGAGCCAGGGTCACCTTGACGTCCGGAGCGGCCGCGCAGCTGATCGTCAATCCTTCTCGACTCGTGGCGCTGGGCCCCGATCACGTGCAGGCCGCCCAGGCGCACCACTTGCCCGTGCTCTTCCGCACACTCTCTGCGCTTCTGATCCAGAATCTCCTCGTAGTGCCGTTGCCAGTCGGCCAACGCCTTTTGATAGTCACCCATGCGCCTGAACTCGTGCGGCTCGGGGGGCGGACCGGCCTCCTCGCGCGCCAGATACTCGGGGTTTCCCCCCAGGAGGATATCTACGCCCCGGCCGGCCATGTTCGTGGCTACTGTGATCGCACCCTGGCGCCCGGCCTGCGCAATGATCATAGCTTCCTTCTCATGGTGCTTGGCGTTGAGCACCTGATGAGGCAGCCCGCGCTTCTTTAAGAGTTGGCTCAAATATTCCGATTTCTCAATGGACGTCGTCCCGATGAGCACCGGCCGCCCCTGTTTGTGCAAGCGCTCAATCTCATCGGCAATGGCATTGAATTTCTCTCGCTCCGTCTTGAAGAGCACATCCGGCATGTCCAGGCGAATCATGGGCTTATGGGTGGGGATGACCACGACATCGAGGCCGTAGATCTCTTTGAATTCTTCTTCTTCGGTGGCGGCCGTGCCTGTCATGCCCGCCAGGCCCTTATATAATCTGAAATAGTGCTGGAGCGTGATCTGGGCGAGCGTCTGTGACTCGCGGCGGATCTGCAGGCCCTCCTTGGCTTCGAGAGCCTGATGGAGCCCTTCGCTATAGCGACGATCTTCCATTAAGCGCCCGGTGAACTCATCCACGATGACCACGCGGCCGTCTTTTAGAATATAATCGACGTCTTTGTGGTAGAGATGCCGGGCGCGCAACGCCAGCTCCAGATGGTGCAGGAGCTCCACATGCTGCGGCGCGTAGATGTTCTCTATATTTAAGAGCTCTTCCGCCCGGCGGACGCCCTCTTCCGTAAGATGAATCCGGCGGGTCTTCTCGTCCAGCTCAAAGTCTCGATCCTTCTGGAAGCGCGGGGCCAGCTTGGCAAATTGCTTATAAAGCTTGGCCGATTCCGAGGTCGAGCCCGAGATGATCAGCGGCGTTCGGGCCTCATCAATGAGGATATTATCGATCTCATCGACGATGGCGTAATCTAAGCCGGTCTGGACCCGCTGGTCCCACGAGGCGACCAGATTGTCTCTCAGATAATCGAAGCCGAATTGCGTATTGGTGCCATAAATAATATCGCACTGATAGGCCCGTTTGCGCTCCTCGATGCTCGTATCCTCCTGCAGGAGGCCCACGCTGAGGCCCAAATGCTCATAGATGGGCCCCATCCACGCGCGGTCGCGCTTGGCCAGATAATCATTGACCGTGACGATGTGGACTTTCCCGGCGAGCGCGTTCAGATACGCCGGCATGGTGGCCACCAGCGTCTTGCCTTCGCCCGTCTTCATCTCGGCAATTCTGCGCTGGTGGAGGACCACGCCTCCCAGCACTTGCACGTCATAGGGGCGCAGGCCCACTTTGCGATGGGCCACCTCGCGCACCACGGCAAAGGCCTCCGGCAAGAGATCATCCAGTGTCTCGCCCTCCTCGAGTCTAGCCCTGAACTCTTGGGTTTTGGCGGCCAGCTGCGCATCGCTGAGACGCTTCATCTCGTCTTCTAGAGCGTTGACTTGCTCCAGATAGGGCTGGAGGCGCTTGAGCTTCTGTTCGTGGGTCTCGCCGAAGATGCGGTCGACCGTGCGCTTGATCATCTCAAGTACCATGGGAGAATCGCCTCGCATCGATTGTAGGTGAGTGCGCCGCGCATATCAAGCCGACTCAATCGGAAGAAGGGAGCTTCTTGAGATTCTCTTCGATGGTCTTTTGGAGTTGCTTCAGGGACTCCTGCTCTGATCTCAGGCGGTAGTACGAGTCGAGGGGCAGAGTCTTTCCGGGGGCTAGGATCTCTTCAAGCTGAGAGAGTCTCTCATTCACCAGCGCCAGGGCCGCCTGGAAACTCTTGCGAGCTTCTTCGAGCTGGCCCTGCTCGGCCTGCATCTGGCCTAAAGTGGCGAGCATCCGTGGGGATCCTGATTCTTCAAAGAGCCTTTGGATCTGCTGCAAAGCCTCTGGAATCCGGCCCTGTTTATACCAGAGGAGGGCCTGAAGCTGGCGGGCGTCCAGCTTGAGAGACGGCTCCGGATCGAGGGCCAGGAGCTGATCGAGATACTTCTGGGCCGCTGCGCGTTCGCCCAAGCGCTCCTCTATCAGGGCCAAATAGAAATAGATGTTCTCCGTGACGAAGACGGGCAGCGCGCGGGTGAAGAGCTCCCGGCTTCTTTCGAGATCCCCCTGCTGATAGGCGATCAGTCCCAGCCAGTAGAGCGATTCCGCCGGCGTCAGATCCCATCGGAGGCTCTGCTCGAAGGCCGCCTGCGCACCGGAGAGATCTCCCTCTTTGAGGAGGCGTGTCCCCAGATCGAGGTAGAGATCGGCCCGCCAATCCCGATATGCCAAGTAACTTACGGTCAGGGCGACTAGGATCAGACCGGCCGCCAGGAGGTGACTGCTCCTTCCTCCCAAAGAGATCACGAGGCTTTCTCGCCCGACCGCCCGCGAGTGGAGGGCTCCCAAGAGGAAGATCAGCACAAGGGCATTGGCCGGAAGATGCAAGGGAAAACTGAAGATCGAGTCGCTCATGAAAGCGACTATGCCCGCAAAGAGCCCGATGATCAAGCCGGCATGCTCCCAAGATGGGCTGGCGCGCAGCCGGCAGATCGCGCTCCAGAAGAGCGTCGCCAGGAGAAGAGCTGTGGCCAACAGGCCCATAAGGCCCATCTCTGCCATAATTTGCACGTATTCATTATGGGCTTGTGCCGCCCTTACGATGTAGCCTACGGTCTGGGCATAGTATTGCCCGCGCTCGGTGGCCAGAAACTCTGCTTTATAGGGGAGAAACTCGCGCTTGTAGTCTCCAAGCCCCACTCCGACGATGGGCTGATCTTTGAACATCTCATAGCCCACCCACCAGTCCCAGGCGCGGACGTTGGCCGAACTCTTCAACGCTTGTTGATAGAGCGTTTGCACTAGGCCTTGGCCTAGGGGCGTGAAGGCTCCCAGGAGCAAGGCCAGTCCCAGAGCGGCGCGGCCGAGCCAGCCCCAGCTGTGAGATCGGAAGAGCTTCTCCAGCCAAGGGATCACCGGGATAAGAATCAGCAGGGCCAGCCCGCCCCAAGCCAGTGGAGAGAAGGGCGAGATGGCCGCCTGGATCGAGGAGAAGCCCACAGCTGCTCCTTGCACCCAGACGACCGTGGTAAGCAGAAATCCCAGTGTGAAGATCGCTACGCCTGCGGCCAAAGCTGCACCCCATCTCCACTGTTCCCGCAGAAGATCCATTCCTCGCAGGAGCCTCACTCCCAGCAGCCAGACGGCCAGCGAGAGCGCGCTGGCCAGCCAGGCGGAATCTGAATCGATGGCCAAAAGAGTCACAGCGATCAACCCGACGGCCACCAGGGCAAACGATTTGATCCAGGAAGATCGGGCTCCTAAGAGCAGCACGAGCCCCGGCGCAACCAGATACGCGAGAAACCCACCCAGATAGTTCTTGTTCCCAAAGGTAGAGATGATGGCGGAGACCCCGCCGGACGAGCTCGGCGTCCCCGGCAGGACCCCATAATACTGCAACAGGCCATACAGCGAGGCTAACACGGCGGAGAGCAAGAGGGCTCCCAAAAGAAAGCGAATCTCTTGCGGCTCTATGAGGGTATTGGCCAGCCAGAGATAGAAGAGCCAGAAATAGACGAGCAAGACGACATACTGCAGATCTCCCAGAAGCGTCTGGCCGTTTATCAAAGAGAGCAGGGTGGCTATCAAGATCAGCAGGCCGGGCAACGAGAGGTGCGTGAGTTGCAGGCGGATCGGCCCACGCTGGATGATCTCTATGGCCCAGAGGATGGCCAAAAGCGAGATGAAGCCCAAAGAATAGACGGCCTTGGTGTAGCCGTACTCGCTGTTGCCCAAGTAGATGAGCAGCGGCTGAGTGAATAGAAAGATGGCCGTAAGCCCCAGCTTGGATTTTGGGAGCGCCCAGAGGAAGAGCCCCAGCGAGCCGGAGGCGAGCACCAACACGTACAAGGCGTTTGTGTCCCCACCCAGAGAGAAGAGGACGATCAAAGGGAGGACGACCAGAGCCAGAGTGCCCGTGGCGAAGAGCTTCCTGCGGGGATCTCGAATGAGCATGGCCCAGAGCTGGCGTTGAGTCAGCTTCTCAAAGGGGCGCGTCCGGCCCTTGTGTGGGGAGCGTTTCCTTCCCTTGGGCATAAGACGCAGTTACTCCCGGAGATGACCTAGGGTGAGCAGAAATGTCTCCAGCTTGCGAGGGACGGCGGGAAGGAGCTTGGTCCAAAGATCGGGTCGCCTAAGGAGTGCCTTGACTAGCCGGCTAGGATAATCGAT
Source organism: Candidatus Fraserbacteria bacterium (assembly GCA_037443265.1). Classification (GTDB taxonomy): domain Bacteria; phylum Bipolaricaulota; class Bipolaricaulia; order RBG-16-55-9; family RBG-16-55-9; genus JBBIOR01. Next base: position 17,066 of record JBBIOR010000025.1, read on the forward strand.
GTCCCCCTGTTCGCGCATGAGCGCTAGGATCTCGGCATCATCCGCGACCTCAAAGATCCTGTTGATCTCCTCGTCGCTCAGTTGGCAGAAGAGCTGATGGGCGAAGAAGCCGAAGCGCAGCTCGCTCTCGAAGAGGGCCCTCCAGCGCCTTTCGTACTCTAGAAGGCTCTCAAGCGAAGAATCTCCATTGAGGGCGGCTTGCGCGGCCACTTCTCCGGCGATCTTGGCGCAGGTGACGGCTGTGAAGATGCCGCCGCCGGAGGTAGGCTTGGCCTGGCCGGCCGCATCCCCCACGAGCAGGACCCCATCGGCTACCGTGCGCTCAACCAGCCCCAGAGGGATGGCTCCTGCATTGAACTCCACGATCTTTCGGGCGGGAAAGCGCTGCTCCAGCCATTGATCGAGATACGCTCGGGCCTGTTGGGCCTCGTCGGTACCGAGTCCCACGCGCGCGTAGCCAGCTGCGGCGGGCACCACCCAGGCAAAGAAATGGGGCGCGATCTTCCGGCCTAAGAAGACCTCCACGTAGTCCGCGCGCTCGGGCTCATAGGGGATAGTGGCTTGAACGGCGATGATCGTCTTTTTGGGCGGGGGCAGGCCGGCAAAGCGGGCTACGTCGCTCCTTGGCCCATCGGCTCCGATGATAATCTTCGCCCATATCCACTCCTCACGGCCGCCCTCTCTTACGCGTATACGCCCGGGCTGGTAACCCACAGCCTGCGCACCCAGGCGCACTTCAACGCCCGCTCGGCTTGCTTGGCCCATGAGATCGCAGTCGAAGCGCGCGCGATCCATCACATAGGCGTGCGTTTTAGGCTGTTCCAAGGCGATGCGTCTTCCACTGGGCGCATAGGCAAAAGCTCCGCGGATCTCGCGCAAAATCACGCTTGGATCGGCCCCGGCCTCTTCGAAGCCGCGCACGCTAAGAAGCCCCGTGCACTGCACAGGCCGGCCAATCTCGCGATGCTCCTCCAGGAGCAATACACGGGCCCCTCGTTCGGCAGCCGTCTTGGCAGCGGTCGCTCCGGCAGGCCCCCCTCCCACCACCACGATGTCATAGCTGCTATTGGGCATAACGTCGGGCATGATAGCACATGGCCCCCAGCGGCGTAAAATGCGATTGGCTCCGCTTAGGGAGACCGTAGCCGCGTTTTGATGCGCATCGCTCCTCCCCTTTAGATTTCTTTCAGCAAGATCCGGGCATCCACCACGCGCGCGCCCTTTCCCTTTGGGAAGACCATCAAGGGGTTGATGTCCAACTCTTCAATATCTTCGAGCTCTTGGGCCAGCTGCGAAAGTCTGAGCAGACACTCAGCGATGGCTTCAAAGTCTGAGGGGGGTTCGCCCCGGAAGCCTTCTAAAATTTTGAAGCTGCGAATCTGACGGATCATGCGATAGGCTCCCAACTCGCGAATGGGAGCCATTCTAAAAGTCACATCCCGGAGGGCTTCGACGTAGATGCCACCTAGGCCGAACATCAACAAGGGGCCGAAATGGGGATCGCGCTTGAGCCCTAGAATCGTCTCCTTGCCCCCCCTGAGAAATTCTTGCACGAAGACGCCCCAGATCTGAGCTTGGGGCTTCTCTTGCCTCACGCTCGAGAGCAGCTCGCGATAGGCCCGGCGCAGCTCTTCTTCATTCTGGAGGTTGAGCTTGACGCCTCCGACGTCGACTTTGTGAACGATCTCGGGAGAGACGATCTTGAGGACCACCGGATAGCCCAGCTGTTGGGCGGCTTGTGCGGCTTCGTCTTCTGTTTTCGCCAGGCGAAAGTTGAGCACGGGGAAGCCATAGGCTTTAAGCAGCGCCTGGGCTTCGGGCTCAGGCAGAAATTTTCTGCTTTCAGCACGGGCCCTTGCGAGAATCTCTTGGGCTTTCGCGCGATCCACATCGGGAAAGATCTTGATCTCTGTGCGCGGGCGATGGATCCAGCTTTGAAACTGCGCCATTTGAGCCAGCGCCCGGGCGGCATCTTCCGGGAAGCGATAGTGCGGGAGCTTGGCTTCTTCTAAAATTTTGAGGGCCGGGCCGATGTGTTCTAGGGCCATAAAGCACACAAGAAGTGGCTTCTTGTGCTCTTGGGCGCTCTGGACGACGGCCCGGGCGATGGCCTCAAGATCTGCGGTCATCTGCGGCGTGCAGATCACTATACAAGCGTCGACGCGCTCATCGGCTAGCACCGCGCGCAGGGCCAACTCATAGCGATCTTCCCGTGCGTCTCCAATGAGATCGACGGGATTCTGGACGCTGGCGGCCGGCGGCAAGCCCTGCCGCAGAGCTTGCTGAGTCTGCTCGCTTAGCTCCGGGATCTTCAGGCCGTATCTCACGCAGGCATCCGTGGCCATGATGGCGGGCCCGCCGGCGTTGGTCACAATGGCCACGCGCTCGCCCTGAGGCAGCGGCTGCTGCGCGAAGGCTACGGCATACTCAAACAGTTCCTCTAGGGATTCTACACGGAGCACGCCGCACTGCATGAAGAGCGAATCATAGACCTCATCGGAGCCGGCCAAAGCTCCAGTATGCGAGGAGGCCGCTTTGGCTCCTTCGCGCGTCCGGCCGCTCTTGATGGCCAATATGGGCTTCTGGGCCGTGATCTCACGGGCCAGCGCGATAAAGCCCTTGGGGTCTTCAAGATCCTCCAAATAGAGCAAGATGACGTCCGTGTGGGGATCTAACGCCAAGGCGGCCAGCATGTCGTTCTCGTTGAGATGGGCCTTGTTGCCCACGGAGATGAATTTCGAGAGCCCGATTTCAAAGCCCTCGGCGTATTCCAGGGCGGCTATCCCCACGGCTCCGCTTTGGGAGACGAAGGCGATG
>JBBIOR010000025.1:19982-27371 GCA_037443265.1 Candidatus Fraserbacteria bacterium
GGCCAGATCGATCGCATCGGGAATATCCAGCACGGAGGCGTACGCCCGCACGCCGAGAATGCTCTTCGCTTTAGGGTTTACGGGATAGACGATGCCCTGATAGTTATGAAAGAGAATATTGGCGAAGACGGCGCGGCCTACGGAGTCCGGGCGGGTGGAGGCCCCGATCACGGCCACAGATCTAGGCGCGAGGATCGCATTCAAGGCCCTTTCGTGGGCGATCATTTCAGCTGGCGACGGGCCATCTCGATGGCCCCTTGCAGGATCTCCTTAAGAGGCTTACCCGTCTTGCGGGCTAATTTTAGGCAATCGTCGTACTCTGGGGCCACATTCACAATGCGATCGCTCGAGAGGGCCACCTTCACCCGCACCGGGCCATGGGGCGTCTCGGCTGTGATCAGCTTGCGAGATAAGCGGCGCTTTTCGACCCGGTGAAGGCGCAGGCCCAAAGTGGTCGTCTCCTGGAAGATCGTCTCGCACAGCGCATCCACCCGCTCGGGAGGGCCGAGCACATAGAGCCGCACGCCCGGGCGATTCTTCTTCATCTGTAGCGAATGCCAGCTCACGTCTTGGGCGCCTTGTGCCAAGAGCCTCTCTTGGACGTAGGGCAGAAGCTGTGGATTCATATCGTCAAGATCTGTCTCGATGACCACGGCTTCTTCTGTGGCCATGGCCGGGTGCTTCTGGCTAGAGAGGGCTTCTCCAATGAGCAGGCGGAGCACGTTGGGCTGTTCTTTGAGATCACGGCTGCCGGCGCCGTAGCCTATGGCGTCCCAGCGGGCGGGAGGCAGGCCGTATTCGGGGCTCAGGTGTCTTAGAAGGGCCGCGCCCGTGGGAGTCGTGAGCTCGGCTTCGATCCCAGAAGAATACGTCGGCAGGCCCTTTAATAATTCGAGGGTGGCCGGGGCGGGGACGGGTAGGCGCCCGTGCTCTGTCTCGACGAAGCCGGAGCCCAGATTGATCTTCGAGACGAACGCCCTTTCGATCTGGAGCTGCTCGATGACGAGGGCCACGCCGACGATATCTAAAATAGAATCTAGGGCGCCTAACTCATGAAAGTGAACTTCTTCTATGGGGATATCATGAATTTTGGATTCGGCTTCGGCCAAGCTCTGAAAGATCGCGCCGGCCCTTTGCTTTTCTTTTGAGGCCAGCCGGCTTTTCTTAATCCATGTGCATATGTCTTGGAATCCGCGAGGCTTTAGAGCTGCTCTCGCGCGCGCAAGCTTGAAGGAAAGATGCGTGGCGGAGATGGCTCCGCGCTTGACTTTTCGGGCGGAAATGCTCACCCTTCCCAGACCGAGGGCACTTAGCTGCTCTTCGAGTCTCTTGGGCTGCAGGGCAGCGGCATCGAGCAGGGCCGCGAGGAACATGTCTCCGCTGATGCCAGAGAAACAATCTAAATATAAGATCTTCACGGTCTTTGCGCTCCTTCGGCCTGCCTCAGCTGTAGCTTAACACTCCTCTTGGAAGTACGCAACGGTTCGTTGGAGTCCCTCTTGAAGGGTAGTCGTAGGCTGCCAGCCTAGCTCGTGGGCGGCTTTCGAGACGTCCAGATAGATTCTCTTAAGCTCGCCTGGCCTTTCGGGGCCGTAGATGGGCTCTCCTCGGAAGCCCGTGAGTGCCTTCAGTCGATCGAAGAGTTCGTTGATGGAGGTGCTTGCTCCACTGCCGACATTGTAGGCATGCTCATCGAGGGAAGCCGGAGGGGAGATCTCTTGCAGGCGCTCTAAAGCCAGGAGATTGGCCCGGGCCACGTCCTCGACGTAGACGAAATCTCGGATTTGATGGCCGTCGCCGAAGATGGTGGGAGTCTCGCCCCTAAGCATGAGACTCGTGAAGATGGCCGCAACTCCGGCCTCGCCGTGGGGATCTTGGCGGGGGCCGTAGACGTTGCCATAGCGCAGGGCGATATAGGGCAGCCCATGGACGCGATAGTAGTAATAGAGATAATACTCAGCGGAGAGCTTGCTCACTCCATAGGGTGAGAGCGGCCCCTTCGGAAAATCTTCGCGCACCGGCAGAAAAGCCGGCTCGCCGTAGACGACTCCTCCGGAAGAGGCGAAGATGACGCCCTTCACGCTGTGCCGCAAAGCGTTCTCCAAGAGATGGAGGAGCCCCAGGAGGTTGATACGCGCGTCCTCTTGAGGGTTGGCTACAGATTGGCGCACATCGATCTGGGCTGCATGGTGATTGATCCAGTCGATCTTCTCTTGGGCAAAGATCTCTTTGAGGGTGGGATCGCAGAGATCCAGCTGAAAAAATCGCGCCTTCGGGTTGAGATTCTCTCGCCTGCCGCTGGAGAGGTCATCCACGACCACGACGCGATGGCCCTCGCTGAGGAAGGCATCGACGAGGTGGGAGCCGATGAAGCCTGCTCCGCCTGTGACCAGCACTGTACTCATTGAAAGGGGACCCTCCAGTTCCAGGGCTAGATTCGTGCATACAGCCCAATGGCGATGCCCCCGAAGACGACCTCGATGGCCATCAGGGTGAGCACCAAGTCCCGCTCTCGGATGCCGCCGGTCAGCTTCATGATGAGCTGACATAGGCTGACAGGGCGCGAGGTGGGGCAGTAGAGCTTATCACCCTGCAGTTCTCCCCACCAACCTCGGCTGGGGAAACCGTTGATCGCCTTCATCACAAAATCTAAGAAATACGGGATAATGATGATTACGCCGGCCGTCTGAAACTTGCCTACGATCACGGCCGCGGCAAGGATCGCCCCAATGGAGAGCGTCCCCACGTCCCCGATGAGGATCTTGGCCGGGTACCAGTTATAATAAAGCGTAGCTCCCAAGGCTCCCAAGCCGGCCAAGAGCAGGATCAGCGAGGTGGTGGCTCCAATCGTGGCCGCGATGACGGCCAAAGAGGCCATGGCGATCATGCCCATACCCACCTCCAAGCCGTTGAAGCCGGCCAACATGTTCACCGCGTTCGCTGCCCCGGTGATCCCGATCGGCAGCACGATCAAAGCGTAGAGCACGCCGAACTCAATCCGGCCCAGCAAGGGAATGGTAATATAAGTCGGGCCGGCGTAGACTGCCATAAGAGGTAGAGCGGCCAGCAGCGGCAGCAGGGCCTTCACTCCCTGGCTCATCTCGAAGAGATCATCTAGGATCCCAATGAGGGCGATGATGAGGACAGTCGTCAACACGGCGAGCAGGATGACCAGATCGACGTCATAGCGGTAAATGAAGAAAGTCCTCAAAGCGATGGCCAGGAGTACTCCGACCACAAATCCGGTGACGATGCCGAGTCCGCCCATCTCCGGTACCTCCGGCCGACCCGGCTTGTGCATATCCTTTCCGACAATGCCCGTCTTACTGAGATGTGGGATCAATAGCCAAATCACCAGGAAGGTCGTAACAAAAGAGGCTATGGGAACCAGAATACTCACATTGGGGCATGGTAATTCTTTGGCCAAGACTTTGCAAATCGACGTCTATTGCTCATGGGCATCCGCAACGGCAAAGCGATCCCGCAAGAGCCTCTCGTAGACGGCCAAAGTCCCCTCCACCATCAAGTCTTGAGTGAAAGAGCGGAGTGCTTTCTGTTGGCCGGCGAGACCGAATCGGCGACGCATCCCAGGATCTTTGAGTAACCGTGCGATCGCTTCTGCCAGAGCCTGCGGGTCTCCTGGGCGAACAAGGAAGCCGTTGACCCCTTCTTCCACCAGCTCGGGTACGCCCCCGACGCAGGTGGCGACGACCGGGCGCGCTGCCATCATCGCTTCGATGATGACCAGCGGTAGGCCTTCCCAGCGTGAGCTCAGGATGAAAAGATCAGAAGCAGCCAGAAGGTCCGGGATGTCCGTGCGTGCTCCCGTGAAGATGACGCGACCACACAAGCCGTTCCGTTTGACAAATCGCTCGGCTTGGGAGCGCAGGGGGCCATCTCCGACCATGAGCGCCGTCCCGCGAGGAAGCGCGCGCAGAGCCTGCAGGAGCGTCAGAGGGTCCTTCTGGGGGGTCAGCCGCCCGATGAAAGCCAGTACCGGCTCCTCCTCCCGCAGGCCCAATTCTCGGCGGACCCGGCTGCCGTCCGCCTGCAAGAACGGTTGCGGATCGATGCCATTGTGGATCACGATGAGCCGCTCCGGCGGGGCCACACGAAACTGCACGGCCAACCGGCGATCGTGCTCAGAGACGCAGATGATCGCCGTGCAGAAGCGTGCCGCCAGACGCTCCATCAGCGCGAGGAGTCGACGCTGCCAGCGGCGCCGGCCTTCAGTGAACGCCCAGCCATGGGCGGTAAATACCACGGCCGCCCCTCCGGCCGCCCCAGCCGCCAGCCGCCCCACTAGCCCCGCCTTCGTGCTGTGAGTATGAATGAGATCGAAGCGCTCCCGCCGCAGCCAGCGGTAGAGCTTGAGCAGTGCCTGAAGATCTTTTAGGGGCGAAAGATTTCTGGTAAGCTCCGGCAACTCGACGACGCGGACTTGCTCGCCTCGCAGACGTCTGACGAGCTCGCCTCCGGGCGAGCAGGCCACGGCCAGATCATATTTCAAACGCAAGTGACGCGCCAGCAGATAGACGACGTGTTGAGCGCCACCCCACTCAGATAGCGTCACCAATAGCAGCAGTTTCGGCTTCTTCTCCATGAGCGTTTAGAGTGCCGCGCTTAAGTCCTCTAGGAGTTTCGAGAGGATCTGCTCCCAGCTGTACCCTTGAACGCGCGCCTGGGCACGCTCCCCCATGCGACACGCCGCCTCCGGATTCCGACACAGCGAGAGGATCGCACGGGCCAACTCTTGAGGCATCTCCGGTGGGATGTAACACATCTCCTCGGCGGAGAAGAGGTCTCGCAGATTGGGCAGGTCCGGGGCCACGATCGGTCGGGCCCAGGCCGCATACTCGAAGAGCTTTAAGGGGGATCCTGTAGTGAGCGTATGGGGAAGGACGGCTATGTCGAACTGAGCGATCTGCTCAAAGGCCTGACTGTGAGGCAGCGGCCCCAGCCATTTCACCTGGGATTCCAATCCCAGCTGCTTCGCTTGGGAGCGGAGTTTGGCATACTCCTCGCCGTAACCGACCGTGATCAATTGGAAGCGGGCCCCGGGCTCGGAGTTGAGCAGGTGCAGAGCCTCCAGGAGCAGATCCACGCGGTGCCAACGGCTCAGGCTTCCGACAAATCCCACCCTCCAGGGAGGGCCCCCTGCAAAGGGTGAGCGCTCTTTGGCCTGCTCCCTCCCGCGCTGCAAGAGAGCTTGCGAGATCCCATTAGGCACGATGAGGACCTTCTCCGCTGGCATGCCCAATTGGGTGTAGTACTGCTTGGCCGCCGCGGAGACCGTGACGATGAAGCGAGCCTGCCCTCCCAATTCGCGCATGACGCGCTGATGCAGGCGTTTGTAGTGCCCCTCGCCCCGGAAGGCGCGCTCCAGGGGATGGGGCGCATCCAGGTGGACCACCAAGGGGGCCCGGGCGGCCAGGCGGCTGCCCACGAAGTCGTAAATGCCCGCGCGGTGGAAGATCAGATCTACCTTCTCCCGTCGCAGGTATCTTTGAGCCTGACGCAACGAGAGGAAGTTCAACCCGATCTCAAAGAGATCCTTGGCCCACCAGGGAAAGTCACGCAACCAGCTCCGTAAGCGCCCACCCCGGCCGAAAAACTCATAGGGTTGCAAGCGATGAGGCCCCAGCAAGCAAACCTCGTGTCCCAGCTGACGGAATCCATCCGCCAGGGCTTGAACCTGGATGGCATCTCCGCCCCGACCGACTAGAGTATACGTCAACAGAATCTTCACGCACTATTATAGCGTTCAGGCGGCTCCTCTTGGAAATTGCGCGAAGAAACGGCTATCTGGCCACCCAGATCCGGATCAGGCCGCTTCCCCGCTCCAAGGGTTCCAAGGCCTTCCCAACGATCGCTCCTTCGCATCGGTGCGGATTGGCACAGCGCATGACGTAGCCCGGCGTGGCGGCACTCACCAGAAGATCCCCCGGTCGGATGGGACCGTTCTCCGTCGTGGCCTTCACAGAGACTTGCCCCACCAAAGCCAGCAGCGGGCGTCCTACGGGCCTGGACCCTTGGGACATCTCTATGAGCCATTGAGCCATTGAGGCCTCCTGCTCTCTTTCGGGCCTGCGCTCGAGGAGGACACCTAAAGTCCAGCGCAGGCTCACGGGTATCTCATCATCCCAAGGGCTTCGCAACAGGCGGCTGAGCAGCCCACGCACGCGACCCTCTGAAGGACCCTCAAACGCGAGTTCCTCAGGTCGATTTGCGAGCGTAAAGCCAGGGGAGCTGGCGATCACTCCTGCGACCAGGCGGCTGTTGGGACTGCGGGCTTTACGATACCTTCCGGGGTTGTCAGGGTCGAGCTCCACCACATCGCCGGGCTCTACGGGCTCCGAGACGTCAATGCGCTCGGCGATGTCCGCGTTGCCCACCAGATAGCAATTGGAGGGCAGGCTGCAGAAGTACTGCCCATCGGCATAGATATTGCCCGTTGCACGCTCGATACGGAAGAGCGCGGCCGTTCCAGCCGTTGGACACCCGCTGAGGCCCATATCTGCTGTCATCGTCGCACCGGAGGCGCTGATGTTCGTGACGCAAATACCACTGCTGGTGCCCGAGTAGAATTTACTGTTCGGGGTCGTAGCATCATGAAAGGTCGCGGCGTTCCCGCTGTACCAGGGGTCGGTGCCATCCCCGCTGTTACATTGTCCCCCGGAGTAACACTCCAGCCCAAAGAGCCCGTCCGCCTGCTCCAGCACCACCAAGCGGGGATTACCCGGAGGCGAGGTGCCCTCATCATCGTTAGGCGTGCAGGTATTTAGGCCCTCATAGATATGCCAGATCAGCACACCGGCTCCTGGCAAGCCTGCATCAAAGCCCACCAGTTGACGATTTTCCACCAGGAAATACTCGCCCGTTCCCCCTGTGCAGTCATCCCAGTGGCTGACGCTCACGTTGGGCAGGTAATAGACCCCTCGATTGGCCCCGGTGGCAGTCTCGATCTGGGGTAGCGAGACATTAAACGTGGGTCCCGTAATAGCCGTAGGCGAGTTGAACCCGAAGAACCAGCGGCTCCAGGGATCCGGGAAGGCAGGATGCGTTCCGGCGTGGTTGCCCGAGGCGATGGGTACCCAGTTCCAGCTGCCGCTGCCCTGTAGGCCCCAGTCGCCGATGCCGAAGGAGGCGGTGCCGCAGGTGTCGCAGGTATCGTATAGATCGGGGGCGCCGGTGCCCAGATCGTGGCCCAGCTCGTGGGCGGAGACCCCCATGGTGGCTTTGTGGCCCGGCGTGTGTCCCGGACAGGCCTCGTGCCACTCGCCCTCCTGCAGGTAGCCCCCTTGATAGGGGCCTACGGTGGGAGCACCCCTCCAGTGGCCGACTCTCACGCCGTCGACGGTCGGAGCCTCAACCAGCATGCCCTGAAAA
>JBBIOR010000026.1:0-25295 GCA_037443265.1 Candidatus Fraserbacteria bacterium
GTGGCCGACTCTCACGCCGTCGACGGTCGGAGCCTCAACCAGCATGCCCTGAAAACTGAAGCCCAGCGACCAGCGGTGGGCCCACGTGGACGGAGTCCCGCAGGAATTCCCACCGAAGCTGCCCTCATTGCCGGCCACCACTATATACAGATGGAGTTCATTCGTAGAGAGATAGCCATCTCCGTTAGCGTCAAATAGCGAATAGTTCACCCAGGGATCGGAAGCCACAATCGCATCCCTGGTGAGCTGGCGGTGGCAGTTGCCGATGTTGCCTCCACACAAGGGGTTGGCGTAGCTTAAGGTCACCATCACGACACCGTTGTTAGAGGTTCCGTATGATTCGTTCGCCGGTGCCATGGTGATCGTGCCGTAGGAGACAGTATCCCAATAGTTTTTCGTGCTTGTGGGTGTGTAGGTGCCCCCTCCGGAGAAGAAGTGCTGGGCCAGCTCGGCCTCCGTCACCCCTTTGCGGGCCGACGGAGTAAAGTCAATAAAGATGACGAGCAAGCGATGGGTTCCCGGCGTCGGAGCCGCAGGCTGCACGCCTTGAGGAAGCACACCGGGAGCCCCGAAGGGCCTGACCCGAGCTGGAGGACGTAGGTGCTTGCGCAGGCCGATGGGGCTGTCCCGCCCCACCACCCGATTCGAAGGCACGAGCCGTCCGGTTGCATCCGTGATCGCGTAGACCCAACGATCGAAGGCGTCCCGGAGGATCGTATATCCATCGGCGGTCTCCGTGCCGTTTTGCCACTCGTCGCCCCAGAGGCGGGCCCAGAAGACAAAGCCATCCGGCTGCTTGAGCTGAAAGGGCTCAGGCGAGGCGGGAACGGCCCAGGCCATAGCCTCCCCAAAGAGCAGCGCCCCGAGAAACCCCATCATTAGACTTCTCAGACAAAAGCTGATGCTTTTCACGATCCCCTTCACTCCAGGATGTCAACGGCGCTGATCCAGAACCGCTGGCCACGCTCATCGCCCACCAGGCGTACTGTGGCCTTGATCTTCTTGCCGAAGAGCTCCGGTGCCAGCATTTCTTTGGAGAAGGCCTCGATCACATCCCCAGCCTTGACTAAATTGAGCCCCTCTGGGCTGACCGGCTCGGACGTGAGTACCTCTAGCACGAGGGAGTAGAGCGTCGTCTCCTCCTCAGAGCCTAAAAGCTTGGCATTCCAGATGGAGTACTTCAGCACATGAGCAGTGATGGCACTGGCATTGGGGCCCACCGGTGCCTGTGAGGGCGGTTGCGGTGGAGGCAAAGGAGAAGTGAGACTGAGCCCGCTCCCCTGCCCGCCGTAGAGGCCGAGCAAAATCAGCAGCACGCTCAGGCTGCTCCAGCGGCTTTGCACGCGCATCATAAAGCCCCTTTTACGGAGTGAGAACTTCGATCTGGTCAATCCAGAGCTGCTGGCCACGCTCGTCCCCCACCAAGCGCGCAACAGCCCGGATCGTCTGGCCGAGTAGCTCCAAGGCGATCTCCAAGCGGGTGTTGGCCCAAAGCGTCTGGCCTGGGGCAATCAAGCTGGGGAGCCCCGGTCTGAGGGGCTTGGAGGTCAGCACTTCAAGATACAAGCGTTTAAGCGAGTTGCCCGGCATGTATTGAAGGGTCTGGACGTAGGCGGTGACCAGGCTGCCGTTGGGGATAATGGGTGCTTGCCCTGGAGGCGTCCGATAGATCATGCTGCATCCGCTGTAGAGGATCGCGCTCAGGAGCAGCCCGAAACTGAGCCCACTGCGCACCCATTGGACCACGGTGGTCATCCTTCAGCGTAACATCACTTGGACTTCGATCACCCCTACGCCTTCTTTGAGGGGTTCCAAGGCCTTGCCGATGATGGCGCCGATGCAGCGGACGGCTTCGGGGCAGGCCATGGCGTAGCCGGGGATGGGGGAACTCACCAAGAGATCTCCGACTTTGATCTCTCCGTACTTGGCGATGGCCTTGACGGGGACGCGGCCGGCCAAGGCGACCATGGGGCGATTGTCCTCCCAGTGCTCCTCTTCGGCGTTGAAGTTGTTATTGAGCACGATGGCTGGCGCGGCGGTGATGATGCCGGCGACGCGGGTGCTTATGGCCTCGCGGGCCTTGCGGAACTTGCCCGGCGTGTTGGGATCGATCTCGACGACATCGCCCGGTTCCACCGCCTCGGTGACGTCGATGCGTTCGGCGACGTCGGCGCCCGTGCCGGTATTGAAGGCAGCCCCGTTGAAGGAGCCATCGGCGCGGACGTTGCCGTCGAGATCCACGCTGAAGACCGTGTTGGCCGGACTCACTGCGGTGTTGCGGACCTCGATGGCGTTGGTGCCGGCGGAGGCATCCACGCGCAGGGCGGTCTGGTTAATCGTATTTTGTATGTGTAGCTTCGCTTCAGGTGTAAAAGGTATGACGGGCGAACCTGCTGCAACTTTCGCTATGCCTACATTTCCAGTAGCTCCGTTTATCATAAAGAGCGCGTCTTCTACATAGGTGCTCCCTGGTGGTGAGCGTCGCAGGCTGAATTGATCAAGCGCAGCTCCTAGCATTAGCTTCCACTGACTTTTAGAAGGGTCGCCAACGACATTAAACTCGGAGACGTTGGCGTTGAACTGGGTATTGTTCCCTGGACCTTGGGTAAAGAAGTTTGGCACTGTGCCGGCCCCGAAGAACTGGATCACTCCTCGGATGTTGACCGATTTATCATCCTGGGAAGTGAAGGAGCTGCTTCCTACCAAAAGCCTTCCGGGGACGATGGCGTCAGGATCTCCTACAGTGGCTTGGGGCTGAATGCCTTCACGGGGAAGCGGCCCAGGCTGGTAGGGCTGCGGCGGGCGCCCCACCTGCAGCACGCCGTCCAGCACCGCCAGCTTGCCCACCCACCGGTGGACCTGCCCTTGGGCATTCTGAGCCGTCAGCACGTAGAGGAGGACCCCATTGGCCACACGCTGCCCCTGCTGAGTGACCAGCGGCCACTCCAGAGTGCGGCCCAGAACCCAGGGGCTCTCATAGATCGGCTCCCCGGCCAGATTGAAGATCCGGACCTGAATGGCCTCGATCCCAGCCTTCTGGACCGTAAAGCGCACGGCATCTTGATAGCTGCTTAAAACCACCAGAGTTTGCTCCGCCCCGCTGGAGCCAACCATACCAGCCATGACAAGCGCAACCCCAAGGAAGGCCATCAACTTCCACCCGCGGCTTGATACGGCTTTCAACATGACAACCCCTCCTTTGTGTGATTGACCATCTTCAGTCTCCGAGCTTTAAACCCATTTTACGCTTTACGCCCCCCCTGTCAAGCACGCCTCGTCGCGTCGAAAGCCCTTGCGCCTGCTTCTTGCCTCCTTCAGCCCTTGCGGGTACGCAAACCCAGGGACTATAATCACTATGAGTACACTATGGAAGAATTTCGTGGTCTTACGGCGGAGATGTATCGGGCAATCGTCGCAGTGGTGGACGATCGGCTCAAAGAGATCCGCGTCGCCCGAGAAGACTTCCAGCAGCTCAGCCAAACTGTAGCTCAGCTGGCACAGGCGCAAGCGCGCACTGAGCAGCGGCTGGAGGAGCTGGCGCAGGCACAAGCACGTACTGAGCAGCGGCTAGAACAGCTGGCCCAAGCGCAAGTACGTACTGACGAGAGATTGGGACGACTGGAGGCTGCCCAGGAGCAGACGCAACAGGCCCTACGTCAGCTGGCAGAGGCTCAGGCGCGCACCGAACAAGCCTTGCAGCAGCTGGTTATTCAAGTCGGTGCTCTCAGTGAGAATGTCGGCTATGGTTTGGAAGACATCGCGCGCGTCGTGCTGCCCGGGTACCTGAAGCACCGCTATGGAATTGAATTAGAGCGCTTAGAGTGCCGTATCTTTCGAGTTGACGGTCAGGTAATCGAGGTCGATCTCTATGGGGAGGGCAAGCAAGAGAGGCGGCGGGTGGTGGTGCTGGGTGAGGTAAAGTCCCGCATCTATGCACGGGAGGTAAGCCAGTTCCAGAAGAATATAGAGGCAGTGCAGGCCCAGTTACCTGCGGAGCCGGTGCCGTTAATGTTTGGGTACTTTATCGATCTGTCGGCTCTGGAGGCTGCTCAAGAGAGGATGCTTTTGATTGCTTCGTATCAGCCGGTGGTGGAGCTTTCTCCGCCATCGCCTCGCCGCAAGGGCGGGCATTAACTCGTTCTCAATCGCTGCGGCCGCCACCGGAACCCCCACTTCGCTTCAAAGCGCTGCCGATTGCGCTCAAAGAGCTTTAGATAAGCCTCATCACCCTGTTCGCCCATGGTGCCCCTCCCGAAGTGGTGTACGAAAACGTCTTCGGCGCAGATGAGCTTATACCCACCGAGCTTGACCCGATGGGAGTAGTCGTCGTCCTCAAACGTCCCCAGCTCAAAGCGCTCATCGAGCAGACCGACTTGGTCGACGATTTTTCTCGGTATCGTCACACAGAACATGGCCAGCATCTCGATCTCGAAGCTCTGCTCCTCGTGAGTTATGAAGCGTCGTTGGGCGAAGGTTTCCAACTCTTCTAGGTTTGCATAAGCTGCAGGGATCATTTGCTCGTTGCCAGCCGAATTCGTGACGGGGCCCACCATGCCTATCTGCTTGTCTCTCTCTAGATGGTGGATCAGCCGGGAGAGCCAGCCGGGGGTGACGATCGTATCGTTGTTGAGCAAGATGATATAGTCTCCTCGTGATCGCATGATGCCTTGGTTATTGGCATGAGCGAAGCCTTCGTTATGCTCGTTGAAGATGACCTGCATATTTGGGATGCTCTGCTTCAGACCCTCTAGATAAGCGCGGGTCCCATCTGTGGAGGCGTTGTCCACTACGATCAGCTCGAAGTTTGGATAATCGGTGTTATGATAAAGGCTTTCTAAACACAAGCGCGTGAAGGGCAGTTTATTATGTGTCGGGATAATGATGCTGACACCGGGATCCCTAAAGTTTAGATCAGCGATGTTTTTTAACGCTTGGTGAAGACGAACGTCCTCTGCCCAAGCTTGAAGGGCGTCTGCCACCGAATTTGAGGGGAGAAAGATTTTGGCTGCAAGGGGTGCAGGTGAGGGTAGAATACGCTTGAGGAGGCGTTTCCATGTATAAGGCAAGCGGAGGCGTCCCCAAGCCTGCCATGCCTTATACCTACGATGAAATCTTTTGCGAAGGGCTTGCCTTAGCCAACTCTCTTGCAACAGGCCAGCGATATATTTGACGGATACTGATCGCCGTCGCTGAATTTCCCATCTCTTCCGCAGCAGGCTGGGTAAGGCCTTTAGGGCATCCCACTTGGCCCGTAAGAACGGACCGGCTTGGCCTCTACGCATATAAAAGAGAAATAAAGCGACATTCAGCAACAGGTGCGATGGTAATGATCGCCACAACAGAGGTCCGGGCATGTTCTTGATATAGACGTACTCTGCGTTGCGATGGCCGTAATAGATGTAGGTGTCGCTGTCCACACCGATAGTGGCGCTGACGTGGTGATAGACAATGGCGGTAGGAACATAGAGACAGCGATGGCCTCTCAACTGGGCGCGGAAACTAAGATCAGTGTCTTCATGTGCCAAGAAAAAGTCCTCATCAAACCCCCCTAGTTCTTCAAGGAGTTCTCTACGATAGATGGCAGCTCCTGCGCAGGCGCCGAAGACTTCCTGAGGCTCATTGTATAAGACTGTGAGTTGGAGGCGTCCTAACTTTCCTCCGGTGCCGTCGATGCTGTAGAAGTCGCCGCAGGCATCTGCCAATTCTCGTCGATCGTAGACCAGCATCTTCGAGGCGCAGAAGTCGATATCTGGGCGAGATTCGAGCGCCTTGACTAGTTCTTCCAGCCAGTGGGGGTCGACTTCTGTGTCGTTGTTCAGTAAGGCAATATATTTGCCTCGTGCGTGCTGGACACCGATGTTGTTCGCAGCGCTGAATCCAACGTTTCTGTCGAGTTGAATAAGCAAAACCTCTGGAAACTGCTCTTGGACGAGTTGTGCTGAGCCATCCATGGATCCGTTATCCACTACAATCGTTTCAAAGTCCTTAAAGATTTGTCGGCGCAAGGTTTCTAGGCACTTCTTCAAGAGTTCCTTGCCGTTCCAGTTTACTATAATAACGCTTACACGAGGGGAGCAAGAATTATTTGTGAACATCATCAAACCGCGGTCGGCAGTCGAAGTGCCTTCGACTGAGATTCGGATTGTAGTAAGGATCCCCCTGCTGGATCATTTCCCTCCATCGTTCTTTGAAAAGTAAGTCCTCATCTTGTGGATGAAGCGGGAGATTTGCCTTGCGAGTTGCGTGCTCGTAGTGGCGAAATTCGGCATAGGGTGTATAGACAATTAAGTACCCCAATTGCCGGATGCGTAGACAGAGATCAATATCGTTGAAGACGACAGCCAGCCGCTCGTCGAAGCCACCGACCCTTTCAAAGACCCTCCTGGGCACCATCATACAGGCGGCTGTCACTGCACTGTAGTTTCTGATCGCAATGAGTGATCCAAGATACCCGAGATCGTTAGCAGGATGGAATTTGTGAATATGTTCGCAAGCATCAAGTAATCCAATGACGACCCCAGCGTGTTGCACGGTATCATTGGGGAACAACAAGCGAGCTCCAACCGCTCCGACCTCTTCACGTTGGGAGTGCTCCAGCATGGCTTCAATAGACCCTTCAGCAAGAACTTCCATGTCGTCATTGAGGAAGAGTAGATGCTCCCCTTGGGTCATACGCGCCGCATAGTTATTGAGCGCGGAGAAATTGTAAGGTTTATTGTAGTAAAGGACTCGGTGTGAGCGGGTCAGCTCCTGTAAATAGGTTTTGGCAACGTCGGTATCGGGATTGTTTGCTACAACGACAATCTCATAATGATCGAAGCTCGTGTTAGCTTCAATGCTCTTGATACACCGGTCGAGTAGCTCCACACGATTTTTCGTCGGTATGATAATGGTCAGTTTCTCATCCTTTTTTAATCTCCTCCTAACCCGGAAATAATTGAACCCCAGCCCATTCTCGACCGTACCCTCAATGCCTTTCAACTTCATGGCCTTCTCGAGGGCTCTCTTAGATTGCTCCATAACCATATCTTTCAGATGGTGACTGCCCAAGGATTCGCATCTGCGCCAGAGGTAAAGAACTTTCGAGATATGTCCGATCTTTCGGGCCTGCGCGGTCGCTCTCAACCATAGATCATAGTCCCAAGCCACGTTAGGGAAAGTCTCGTCACAGCCACCGATCTCTTGCAAGAGAGATCGCCGTACGGCCACTAGATGTACAAAATATTGGTGACTTAAGAGGAAATCCGGAGAGAAATCTGGCCTGAAGTGGATATAAAACACATAGTCCTCTTCGTTTATCAGAGCTTCATCGCTGTAGATCAAGTCCCAGTCCGGCCCATGCTCGTTCAGATAGCGTACAAGCTCATAAAGCGCATGGGGCTCCAGTATGTCGTCGCTGTCTACAATCACGATGAAATCTCCTTGTGCGTGGGCGAAGGCCTGATTGAGCGTCTTAGGGATCCCTTCATTTTTGTCTTTGAACTGAGCTTGAATGCGCTTATCTTGCTTGGCATAGGACGTTAACAAGCGCTTAACGTGGGGCTGATCCGAACCGTCATCAATGGCGATTAACTCCCAATCATCGTAAACTTGAGCGCATACAGAATTCAGAGCTTTGGTGAGCCAACGCTCTTCCGTGTTGTACACAGGCATGCAGACACTGATAGTCGGACGATAGGCGAAGCGCTTAGCCTCGCGTTGCATTTGTTTCAGCGCTCGGTGTGAGGGCCTGTGGATTGACATCCAAAGGCGATATTGCTCTGGGCTGCAGGGGGGAAGAGCGTTCGGATCAACCATACCGGCCCTTCCCGCATCGGGAGGGGCCTTTTTGTGGAAGTTAGCCCTAATCTTACCGGAGATCCTAGCAAACAAGCTTTTCCAGCCTTCATCCACCAAGATCTTGACAGAGTTAATGGCATATGTGTACAACAGCCTTCGTCGTGTCTTCATTGGTAGCAATTTATCGATCATTTTTCGATACGGGAGTAAGATCCGCAGCAGCAGACTCTCGCGATAATTCCTCAGCTCTTCCTGCAATGAAAAGACATGCTCCCTGAGCTGATCTCGCGCTCTCTCCAGCTCTTGCACCACCTGCTCTAGCTCCATCAGCTGCTTTTTCACCTCTGCCAGCCGGTTTCGCAACTCGTTCGTTTCTTTTTGAGCTTCTAGAGCATAGGAGCTGAGACTATCGACAGCTTGTTGGAGTGCTTGATCCACATCACTCTGTTTGCCGAATTGTTCACGCTGGTGACTCACATATACACGAAGAGCCATGTAAAGTGCTTTGACTGGAAAGGCAAGCTTGGCTTCCTCCACTACCTGTACCATAGAAGTATGGGAATGCTGTAGCTCCTCATCAATGAACTCCTCAATGGCCTTTTGCACCCCAGCTCGCTCTGTCAGTTCTGGCTTCCCTAAGAATTGTACCAGCCGCTTTACCTGCCGCTGCCAATTGTCCATAACGTCTTCGTAGAAGATGAAGAACCGCGGCTGGCGGCTGGTATGTTCTAGCATTGATTTCACGTAGTTTAGCCAGAGGCCGATACCCTTCTCAAAGGAGAAGTCGTCGCGGCGCTCAAGCGAGCGCGCGACATCCACGGGATTTCTTAGGCAAATGACATATTGCAGGGATGGCAAGAGCTTCTGCCAGAAGGGGAGAGTCAAACACGTGCGCGGGTCCTTCCAGCCCCAAAGCTCAGCCGTCCCAAAGTCTTCTTGCAAAATCGCCCGCGCGCGCTGCCGCAAATCCGCCAATTGCGGAGAGCTCTCCCATCCCGACGGGAAGATCGGAGGCTCATGCCAGCTACCTCCAAGTCTTGCTAGGATCTCATCATTGAGTGCAGTAAGTAAATCATGCTCCCAAAATCCTTTGGGATTATCTTCAGCTGGTCTCATTATGTGTTCCTCTGGCCCCAAGTACACCCCCAGAAGATTCAAGAGTCCCGCGATGAGAGAGGTACCGCTACGATGCATCCCTAGGATGCAGATGATTTGCGATGCGATTTTTGTGTAATCGCTCATTTTGAAAACTCCTCAGCCTCACTTCTTCTCTTTTTGAGCAGCGTCAATTGCAGCTCTTTCTTCACGCGATCACGCTGGCCCCATTTCCCAAGTGGTATTCTAAAGGTAGCTCCGCGTGTGGTGGATTGAAGAGAAGACAGCCTTCATGAGCCCGTCATATGACTCTTCTTGTGAAGGCATTCTTTGAGTGCCTCCGGCCAAGGCCGCAAATACTCCAGTCCCACTAGGCCATGCATACCTCATCCACCCCGACTGCAAAGCCGGCCAGCAGTCCTGAAGAGGCCGTCTCCCCCGCCCCCCACTTGCCCCGCAGGAGATAGGCCCCCTGCTCGAGCGTGTAGACCTCGATGGCCCGCGTCATCTCAAGCTTCTCAAAGGCACGGAGCACCTCACCAATCTTCATGACTTTTGAGTGCTTTGAACCGCCTGGGAGAGATATCGCCAAATCGCCAGCGCCTCCGCAGCCAGATGATCCTGGTTCTCTCGCAATTCAAGGTAGAGGTCAGATATAGTCCGTCGCAGATCACTCAAGGCGGCAAGGTCGGTCTCCCCATAGCCGAAAATATCAAGATCATAAGCGTAGGCCACCACTTGAGCCGCATCCGGCTCGTACTCCAGGGAGACGGCAATAGGGGCGACCAACGACAGATCCGGATGATGAAGACTATAGAGAAGCACCGGCTTGCTGGCCATGGCCACACTCTCTCTTTTGCTCATCATCACACCTTCGACCCTTGTCCTCTTCCGGTCGTAACCAATCCCTGCTGAGCCTCCCGTGCAAACTGGTACCACGCGCACGGCCCGCCGTTGGGGATAGGATACAAGCCGCAGGCCTACGTCTGCAAGGGCTTCTCCTCATTCCCCTGTAAGAGCCTCATCGACCCACCCCACGACTTCCTCAGCGATCGCCACCGCCTCTTCATACTCTTCCTGAGTAACCGGTTCTGCCGGGCCAGGATAGCGAGTTTCAACGGCGTAGTCTGACAAGATAGCAGCCCGCTTCACCTTCTCCGGGATGTGCTGGCCGGCCTGTTCTACCAGCGTGAGCAACTCTGCTAGATCATGAGTATAAGGGAAGCGTACCTCCAAATGGATTAATAAAGCTTTAATAGCCTTCTCAGCTGCCTGCTGGGCATCGAAGCAGAGGTCTTCTAAGTACACCTTAGGGATCTGGCTCTTCGCCCGAATGAGATTGCTGCGGGCCCGATTCAACCACTCCCGTGGATCATCAGGAGGCCAGCGGTCTGCGCTCATAGACGACCTCCCCCTCTTGCAGAGCCGGTTCGATGATCAGCCCAATCGCATGACGATATCGTTCCAGATCCTCAGGGGTCACTACGATCACATCCACAGCTTGTCCCACCCCGAAAAGATTCTGGTAGATGGCTTGGGCCAGCCGTCGCCGATGGACCCCGGATTTGACGACCAGCAGATCCACATCGCTGTGTGGACCCATCTCCCCACGGACGGCGGAGCCGAAGAGGATGATCCGCTCCGGCTGCGCCACCTCCACGATTCTCCGGATGATCTCTGTTAACACTTTGGCGTTCGGTCCTGCTCGTTCCATCTGCTTTCCCGTACCTTAACCCTAAGGTGTCCCTTTTTATATCACTTCGGCAAGAATCTCCGGCCCTTTCTCCGGCTTTGGGCACCTTCTATACCGGGCATACCTCCTCCACCCCGACTGCAAAGCCCCTAAGCAGCTTAGAAGAGGCCGTCTCCCCCGCCCCCCACTTGCCCCGCAGGAGATAGGCCCCCTGCTGCAGCAGGTATACTTCAATGGTCCGCTCCTTGAGATCGACCAGCCAATACTCGGCCACCCCGGCCTTGGCATACTCATGGAACTTCTCCATCCGCTCCGTCTTGAGCGTCGAGGGCGAGGTGACTTCGACGATGAGATCCGGAACACCGCAAACACGTTCCCCAATTCGACCTTCATGCCCTTTAGAGATGAAGAAGATGTCCGGCTCTCGGATCTTCCCCGGCCACAGCCGCACCGGCAGCGGGGCAAACCTCACCACACCCAACCGCCGCTCTTCCACAAATGCCTGTAATTTCAAAAACAGGTTCTGTAGCGCCGTCTGATGGCTGTAAGTCGGGTGCGGGGGCATGATCAACCTCCCCTCGGAGAGCTCGAGATAGCGGTTGGCCTCAGGCAGAGAGCAGTAATCCTCCTCGGTCCATTGCCCCTGGGGAGGATAGAGCTCAGCCACCGGTGCCCAATCTGCTTTAACCTTGGCGGACGTGCGCTTCATCCCCATGCCCCTTTTCTATGAGATAAGCATCCAACGCCTCCGGCCACGGGCGCAGATCATCCATTCCCAGCCGCTTTAGCTGCTCATGCGCTAACACCGAATACGCCGGACGCCGGGCCTTGGCCCCAAACTCTACACTCGTGGTCGGCCCGAAGTCCGGCTCCAAGCCCAATAGCTCAAAGATCTTACTCGCAAACTCATACCACGAGCACTGCCCGCCGTTCGAAATATGATAAAGGCCATACGCCTCCGTCTGCAACAACTCTCTCATCTTCTGGGCGAGATCTTTCGTGTATGTGGGCGTGAGTACCTGATCATTTACAACGCGAATGGGCTTGCCCTCCTTGGCCATGCGAATCATGGTCTCCACGAAGTTGCCGCCCTTGCCGCTGGAGCCGGCTACCCCATAGAGCCCTGAGGTGCGAATCACAAAGTGCTTGGGGCATATATTGCGCACGAAGTACTCTCCCGCGAGCTTGGAGACCCCGTAGACATTGAGCGGATTAGGGGCATCGTCTTCGGTGTAAGGTGCGCGCTTTTCGCCTCCGAAGACATAGTCTGTACTCATGTGTACTAGAACAGCGTCGAGCTCCGCACAGCTTTGGGCCAGCTTGCGCACGGCGTACGTATTGACCCAGAAGGCCTTGCTCGGCTCATCTTCGCACTCATCCACCCGGTGGAAGGCCGCAGTGTTGATGACGATGTCCGGCCTAGTGTCACCCAGGACTCTTCGGGTATAGACGAAGTCGCAGATGTCGAGATCGGCGTGCGTCAACGGGATCAGATCCCACTCGGAGAGCGCTTTGACTAGATCGCTGCCCAGCTGGCCCTGGGCCCCAATGATGACAACCCTCACGGAGGATCAGCGGTCTCTTCGGGTTGGCTCTTGGGCCTGACCCAGCCAGTCAACTCTCTCCCGTTCAGATTTGACTGGGGCCGAAGCCTCAAAGACTGTGCCGGTGATCTTGATGATCCTGTCAGCTTCCTCTAAGAGCTTCATCCAGCGGATGTTGTAGTAGCGGGGGTTGTCAAAATCGGTGTAGCCGTAGCGATGGATCTTCTCCACCATGTCGACGACCGACTCCTCCACAGAAATATTGGGTTTAAAGTCGAGCTCGCGCTCCATCTTCTTCCCCGAAACGCGATAGTTTCGCACGCCTTTATAGCGATAGTCTACCCGGATTTCGGCCTCGACCCCCGCCTCCCTCAGCCCCTCACGGACGCGCAGGGCCAGCTCAGAGATGCGGAAGTTGCGATGGACTGCGTTGAAGATCTGGCCGCACACCTTCTCTTTAGGAGCCTGAAGACAAGCGATATAGGCCTTGGCAGCATCCCGGATATCTATCAAGGGGCGCCACATCTCCCCTCCGTAAAATACGGTCATGAAGCCCTTAGAGAGCGCGTCCTTCACAAAGGTGTTTACGACAAGGTCATACCTCATGCGCGGAGAGAAGCCGTAGATCGTCCCCTTGCGCAGGATGACAGGGCAGAAGTCTTCATCGGCCATCGAGAGCAGAATCTGCTCGGCCTCATACTTGGAGCGCGAGTAGGCGGCCTTGGGGTCCACCTCAGTGCCCTCGTCAAGCAAGACGTCTTTCTCCTCGTTCCCCTCGCCCACATCGTAGATGGAGCAGGAGGAGGCAAATAAATATCTCTGGACGCCCACCTCCTTGCAAAGCCGGGCCAGTTGCTCTGTGGCCACCGTGTTCATCTCGTAGTTGGCTTGCGGGTTGTACTCCGCCGTGGGGTCATTGGAGAGCCCTCCGAGATTGATCACAGCGCTCACGTCTTCCAAGATCTCGGCCGTCACCCGGCGCATGTCCCCCACTTCCAGCTCGATGCGATCCCTAAAATCTTTGAGGCCTTGATCTCCGTAATAGAGGCGATCGAAGACCTTGACGGCGTAGCCCCGCTCGAGCAGCTCGGGCACAAGAATGCAACCGAGATAGCCTGCTCCACCCACCACGAGCACTTTCTTTGTGGCCTGATCCAAGGCCTCCTCCTCCTTTAGCGGCCCTTTACAGTCCAGACGTCGCCAAACGAGTCGGGAGGGATTCTAACCTCGTCGGGCTTCTCCGGGTTATAGACCTCGCTGGCCGTGCTGATCATCTGCGTGTCGTCTTCTAAAGACATCCAGCCGTGGTAGATCCCTGGGGGGACGACCAGCAAGCTCGGGGTGCGGTCGGTGAGCACAAAGGTGTTCATCTCCCGGTACGTCGGGCTCTCCTCGCGGTCATCGACGAGGACGAACTTGGCGGACCCATGACTGATAAAAAAGTAATCCCACAGCACTTCATGCTTGTGAAAGGCACGGATAGTGCCACGGGCCGGGTTGCCTACAAGATAGACTTGTCCGAAGTGCCCGATGACGGCATGAGGGCCGGGAGCGCCCTCGCGGCGGGCGATCTCAATGAGATAGCCTCGGTCATCCACATGGGTCGTCAGCGGGATAAGCTCGACATCTTGAATGGTGGAGCGATTGAACGGCGCCATTTTCACCTCTGGTTGCTTTGCCCGCATGTTGAAGCCTCCCCTTAGGCTCCAGTTATACTTCAGCTCTGATCCCCCCGTCAAACCGGGAGAGTGTTCTTTAAGGAGGGCTGGCCACTTCGCTGATCTTCTGGGCTACACCATGGCCGCAATATGCTCGGCCAAGGGCAAGGCGCAGGTGAAGCCCGGTGAGACGACGTTAAGTATATGAATGGCGCGTCCTTTCCGCTCGACGATCAGATCCTCGATGAGTTGCCCCTTGCGATTGATGAGCTGGGCTCGATTGCCCGGCGGCGGACCCGCTGTGAGATCCCCCTTCTCCAAGCCCTCCACCAGCGTTGCGACTTCACGTAAGAACGCTTCTTTGCTCCAGGACGTCAGGAAGTAGCGCCAAGCCATCTTCAAAAACCTCGGACGCAAGAGCCGCCAGGTGCCCGCATTGAGCACCATGGCCAACGCCTCACCCAGATGAATGTGCATGCCTCGATAAGACTCACGGCCCAAAGCCAAGACTGCGTTGGGCCCGACCTTCAATCGGCCCTCCGGCGTCGGTGTGAGATGAATTCCCAAAAAGGGATAGTTCAGATTAGGAGCCGGATAGACCATCGCCTTCACCAGACGGGATTTCCTGACGTAGTAGTACTCGCCTCGAAACGGTAGGATAGTATATTCTGTCCCCACGCCGAGCATGTGCGCGATCCGATCGGCGTACAGCCCCGCCGCGTTGATAAGATTTTGAGTCTGAAACTCCCCCCGGTCCGTCCGGACCCGATAGAGGCCGGATCCCTCCTCAATGGAGCGCACCCTCTGCCCAAATCGAAAGCAGACACCTCGGGCACAAGCCTCCTCGGCCAAGGCCTCGACAAAGCGACGGCTGTCTATGACACTGCCGCTCGGAGCAAAGAGACCTGCCCATCCTCTGACACGAGGCTCTCGACTTCGCAGCTCCTGCCTGTCCAGCATCTCAAGGCCCGGAACCCCATTGGCCTCTCCCCGCCGGTAGAGCTCCTCCAAGATCGCGATCTCGCCCTGCGTACGAGCCACAACCAGCGTGCCCGCGTTGCGCAAGGGGACGCCCCTTTGGGCACAGAATTCGTGGATCAAGCGGTTTCCCTCTACGCAGAAGCGGGCTTTTAGGCTCCCCGGCTTGGGATTGAAACCGGCATGGACCACCCCGCTGTTCCGACCGCTGGTATGACGAGCAACCCCCTCTTCCTTTTCCAGGACGGCCATCTTGATGTGAGGCCTTCGTCGGGCGAGCGCCCGGGCGATAGATGTGCCGGTCACCCCGGCACCTATGATGACGACGTCATAAATTTCTGCCTTCACACCGCGATGCTCCCCCTGTAGGCCTCCAAGACCCTCGCCACATCTCCTACGGCAATGACCTCTCCGTGAGCGAGCAAGCAGGCCCGATCGCACAGCTTCTTCACCGCTTCCACACTATGCGACACGAAGAGGATCGTCTTCCCCTGCCGACGGAACTCCATCATGCGCTCCAGACACTTCTCCTGAAAGCGCTCATCCCCCACCGCCAGCACCTCGTCAATCAACAAGATGTCAGGATCGAGATGGACGGCGATGGAAAACCCCAAGCGCGCCTGCATGCCCGTCGAGTAATTTTTAATCGGCGCATCGATGAACCCCTCCAGCTCCGAGAACTCCACGATCCTCGGGTAGATCTCGTCGATCTCCTCGCGCGTCAGCCCATAAAGCGAAGCGTTCAAATAGACGTTCTCCTCACCCGTGAGCTCGGGGTGGAAACCCAACCCAATCTCGATCATCGGCGCCACCCTCCCCCGGACAACGATCTCGCCCCTGGTGGGGTAGAGCGTGCGCGCGATCAAGTAGAGCAGCGTGCTCTTCCCCGAGCCGTTGGGCCCCATCAGCCCCACCGCCTCGCCCTGCTCGACCGTAAGACTCACCCCCTTGAGCGCCCAGAAGGCCTCCCGCCTCTCCCGGTAACGCTCATGGAACAGCCCCAAGAACTTCGTCTTGAGCGCATCACTCCGATTATGTCTTATGATGTACTGCTTCCAGACATCGCGCACTTCGATTGAGCTGGCCACCTTAGAGCTCCTCCGCAAACGAGGGGTGGTATCGGCGAAAGACCCAACTGCCCAGGGCCAAAGACAAGCCCGCCCACAGCAAGGCGAGCCCCCACGTCTCCCCTGCCGGCCAGCGCCCCCAGTAGATCACATCTTGATACGCGCTGATATAGGCCGTCAGTGGGTTGAGCTGGAATAGCCAACGCACCCGCTCCGGCACCATGGAGAGATGGTAGATGATCGGGGTCACCCAGAAGAGAGCCAGCAGCCCCACCTCCGTCAGATGCCTCACGTCTTGGTAGAAGACAGTGACCGCGGAGAGCAGAAGCGCGATCCCCACGGTGAAGGCGAAGTGCAACAGCAGAACCAAAGGATATGCGGCCACCGCCCCACGCAGCGGCGCCCCCAGAAAGATCAGCGCCGGAAAGAAGACAATCAAAGCAAACAGAAATTGAATGAGATTGAACAGCACCGTGGAGAGCGGCAGGATCTCTCTGGGGAAGTGGATCTTCTTCACCAAGTTCCCGTTGGAGAGGATCGCCGTCGTCGAAGCCATGACCGCCGTGCTGAAAAAGATCCACGGCAGGATACCCGTGATCAGAAATAGGGTGAAGTTCTCCAGCTGGATTCGCAGGATGTACTTGAACGCGATCGAGTACACAACAATTAAGATCAAGGGATTGAGTAGTGACCAGACAAAGCCGAGCCATGAGCCGCCATATTTGAGCTTCAAGTCCTTGAGGACCAGATTCTTAAGCAGCTCTCGGTACTGCCAGAGCGTGCGCTCACCCCCCCCTGCGACCATAGCCCTTCCCCCAGGCACGGATCACCTCCACGATGCGCCGGCCCGCCCGTCCATCCCCATACGGGTTAGGCACACTCGCCATGCGCCGGTACTCCGCCTCGTCGTCGAGGAGCCTTTGTACGGCCTGATAGATCGAATCCACTTCTGTCCCGACCAATTGGGCAGCCCCTACCTCGATCCCCTCCGGCCGCTCGGTGGTCTTCCTCAGCACGAGAACCGGCACGTGCAGAGAGGGCGCCTCTTCTTGAATGCCGCCCGAGTCCGTCAAGATGAGATAGGCCCGACTCATCAGCTGCACAAACGCGCAGTAGTCCAACGGCTCCACCAGGTGCACCCGCTTCTCCCCGTGGAGGATCTGCCGAACCGGCCCGCGCACATTCGGGTTCAAATGGACAGGGTAGACGATCTCCACGTCCTCGTTCGCCTCCGCAATCTTTCGCAGAGCCTGGCAGATTTTGAGAATCCCAGGGCCGAAACTCTCCCGCCTGTGTGCAGTCACCAAGATCAAGCGCTGCCCCGCCCTTGGCTCAAAGGGCATGGGACGCTCGTCTCCCCGTGTCTTCTCCAACACGAAGAATAACGCGTCGATCACGGTGTTTCCAGTGACGGTGATCCGGTGCTCTTCCACGCCCTCCCGCAGCAGGTTCTGTTTGGCCGCTTCCGTGGGAGCAAAGTAGAGGTCAGAGAGCACGTCTACGAGTCGGCGATTCATCTCCTCGGGGAAGGGATTGCGCTTGTCATAGCTGCGTAGGCCGGCCTCCACGTGGGCCACGGGGGTCTGCTCATAAAAAGCGGCCAGCGCCGCGACGAACGCCGTGGTCGTGTCCCCCTGGACCAGCACGAGATCCGGCCTCGCCATCTCGATCACCTCCCTCAGGCCACCCAGAGCGCCAACGGTCACGTCGTAAAGCGACTGATTCGGCCTCATGATGTTCAGATCCCAGTCGGGTCGAATCTCGAACAGCCTCAAGAAGGGATCGAGCATCTCTCTGTGCTGGGCCGTCACACAGACCAGGGAGCGGACCTCCTTGGGATGTGCTTCTAGCTCCCTGATCACCGGAGCGAGTTTGATCGCCTCAGGACGCGTGCCCAACACCGTCAGCACTTTGAGCGCTTCTTGGGCCTCTCCCATCCCCGCAAGAATAAATATTCCTGGGGCAGAATGCAATGGATGTAATAGTCCTCTCTTGACATGCGGAGGAGCGTGCGCTAGAGTAAGGCCAAATCCAAAATGGGGGGAGGCTGGAAACCCTTGAGCACCGCGAGCTGGAGAGACTGGGCCGAGCGGTTCATCTACCGCCGTGCCTATGAGGACCGATGGGGGGTCTTCCACACCCCAGCCGGAGAATGGGATGAACTGCTCAAATACTACCAGCACTGGGTGAGGCTCAAGGTGAGTGACGCCGCTCGCAGGCTGGCGCGTCCCGCGTCGACCGCAGCCCTTGAGCTGATCCGCGAAGAGGCTGCAGAACGCCGCCGCCTGCAGGCGCAAGCCTACCGTCTGGAGACGGAGTACTTGAAGTGGGTCAACCGTAGGAAGCAGTGGAAGAGAAGACGCAAGAAGGCCAAAGCGAACGTCGTACAGCAGGGAATATGACGTAGTTCGGCGCGCCTCGCGCCAGAGCGGGCCGATTGGGAGTCCCGCTTTAAAGGTGATGATTTGGCCTGGTTCAGGAGCCATGGCGAGACTTTTATAATATATGTTCTTATTTATGGAATAGAGTTTAAGAAGAATGATGCAATTCGCCCATCGCCTCAAGATACTTTTGGATCACGATCTTCTCCAGTGTGTGCCGGAATCGTTCCGTGGTGGGATGGGCCACATCTAGGAACTGCCTCCCGTTGACCTTGCGGCTCGGCATGGCCACGTAGAGACCTTGATCCCCTTCCAGGATTTTGACGGCGTGGACGACAAAGCAATCGTCGAAGACTACCGAACAAAGGGCCTTGAGATTCCCCCGCCCTCGGATCGGTCGGACATCGACTCTCGTGATCTCCATGACGCTGCTGGGTGCTCTGTAGAATTCTAGTGGTGCAGGACACTGCTTGTCAAATCTCTCGAGCTGATCCATTCATATACGAGGTGCAGCATGGAACCGATCGCGCCCTACGGCGGCACCCTGAGAGAACTGATCGTCAACGCAGCGAAAGCCGAAGAGCTCAAGGCAGAGGCTGTCTATCTGCCCTCTTGGGATCTCACTCAGCGCCAGGTCTGGGACCTGGAACTTCTACTCAATGGGGCCTTCTCTCCGCTGCGAGGCTATCTGAGTCGCGCGGACTACGAGTCGGTCTGCCAAAGCATGCGGCTGGCCGATGGCACCCTCTGGCCCATCCCCATCACCCTGGATGTGACCGAGGAGTTCGCGGCTCGCCTAGCCGTGGGGCAGCGGGTAGCGCTGCGCCATCCGGAGGGGATGATCCTGGCGATCCTGACGGTCCGCGACATCTGGAAGCCCGATCGCAAGAGAGAAGCCGAGCGGGTCTACGGCACCACCGATGAAGCCCATCCGGGCGTCTTCCAGCTCTACCATCAGACGCATCCCCTCTACGTGGGCGGTGAGCTTGAAGGACTGGAGCACCCGCCCCATCACACGTTCAAGCACCTCCGACACACCCCGGCCGAGCTGCGCCATCTCTTCAAGAAGCTGGGGTGGAAGAGAATTGTTGCGTTTCAGACGCGCAACCCCATGCACAAGGCGCACGTGGAACTCACCAAGCGGGCCGCTGCCCAAGCGCACGCGAATCTGCTCATCCATCCCGTGGTGGGGCGCACCAGCCCCGGAGATGTGGACTACTTCGTGCGCGTCCGGTGCTATCAGGCGATCTTGAAGTATTACCCGGAGCAGACGACGATGCTCAGTCTCTTGCCGCTGGCGATGCGCATGGCCGGGCCGCGCGAGGCCCTCTGGCACGCCTTAATTAGAAGGAACTACGGCTGCACCCACTTCATCATCGGGCGGGATCACGCCGGACCGGGCCCAAACAGCAACGGCGAGCCGTTCTATCCCCCCTACGCGGCCCAAGAGCTGGCCCAAAAATACCAAGACGAGCTGGGCCTTCAAATTGTACCCTTCGAGGAGATGGTCTATGTGGAAGACCGGGCCCAGTATATGCCCAGATCAGAGGTGCCCAAGGGAGCTCGAGTCCTGACACTCTCAGGCACAGAGCTGCGGCGGCGGCTGCGCGAGGGCCTGGAGATCCCCGACTGGTTCTCTTATCCCGAGGTCATTGCGGCCCTGCGAAGGTCCTTCCCGCCGCGGGAAAAGCAGGGGTTCACCGTCTTCTTCACCGGCCTTTCCGGAGCCGGAAAATCCACCATCGCCAACATCTTGGTGGCCAAGCTCATGGAGATCGGCACCCGGCCGGTGACGCTCTTGGATGGAGACATTGTAAGAAAGCACCTATCGCAAGAGCTGGGCTTCTCCAAGAAGGACCGGGACATCAACGTGAGGCGCATCGGCTTTGTGGCTTCGGAGATCACCAAGAACCGGGGGATCGCCGTCTGCGCGCCCATTGCGCCCTACCGAGCGACCCGGCGCGAGGTGCGCGAGCTCATCAGCCAATACGGCGGATTCATCGAGGTCTATGTGGCTACTCCCTTGGAAGTGTGCGAGGCCCGGGATCGCAAGGGGCTGTACGCCAAGGCCCGAGCCGGCTTGATCAAAGACTTCACAGGAATCAACGATCCCTACGAGCCCCCGGAGCACCCGGACGTCACCGTCGATACCGCGAAGATGAGCTGCGAAGAAGCCGCCCACGAGATCCTGCTCTATCTGGCCAAAGAAGGCTTTATCGAAGGGGACCATCTGAGGGAGGTCTGAATGTGGCGGCATGGCAACAAGAAGCGGGTTCTGGTCATCGGGCTTGATAGCCTGGAGCCCTCGCTGGCCTTCGAGAAGTTTTCCGCGGAGATGCCCACCCTCACGCGGCTTTTGAGAGCCGGGGCCTGGGGACGGCTTAAGAGCGTCATTCCCCCCATCACGGTGCCGGCCTGGGCCTGCCTGGTCACCGGCAAAGATCCGGGCACGCTGGGCATCTACGGCTTCCGCAATCGCCGCGACTACAGCTACCAGGGGCTCTCGATCGTCACCTCGAAGAGCGTCCGCGAGAAGACCCTCTGGGACTACTTGTCCCAAGCGGGCAAGCAGAGCATCGTCATCGGAGTGCCCCCCTCCTATCCGCCCAAGCCCCTAAACGGCTACGCCATCTCCTGCTTCCTTACGCCCAACACGGCTGCTCAGTACACCTATCCCCCGGAGCTCAAGGGGGAGATTCAGCGCTTGGTCGGAGACTACCTGGTTGACGTGCGCAACTTCCGCACCGAGGATAAACGCTGGCTGCTCGATCAGATCTATCAGCTTACCGAGCAGCGCTTCCGGGTCGCCCGGCACTTGCTGACCACCAAGCCCTGGGACTTCTTCATGGTGGTCGATATGGGCCCGGATCGCCTCCACCACGGCTTCTGGAAGTTCTGCGACCCCTCTCATCGCAAATACGAGCCGGGCAACCCCTTCGAGAGCGCCATGCGCGACTACTACCGCTTCCTGGACGAGCGCCTCCGCGAGTTCTTAGAGCACGTGCCCGACGACGCTGCGGTGTTGATCGTCTCCGACCACGGGGCCAAGCGCATGGACGGCGGCCTCTGCGTCAACGAGTGGCTCCTCCGCCAGGGCTACTTGCACCTGCGCTCCTACCCCGACACTCCCAAGCGCCTCGAGGAGCTGCTGCCCGAGGTCGACTGGTCTCGTACGGTCGCCTGGGGCGAGGGCGGCTACTACAGCCGGATCTTCCTCAACGTCCAAGGTCGCGAGCCCCAGGGGGTCGTCTCCCCCTCGGAGTACGAGTCGGTTCGGGATGAGCTCATCGACCAGCTGGAGTCTTTAGGGGACGAGCACGCCCGGCCCATCGGGACTAAGGTGTACAAGCCACAGGAGATTTACGCCGAAGTGAAGGGGATTGCGCCGGATCTCATCGCGCTCTTGGGGGATCTGCACTGGCGCTCGGTGGGCAGCGTGGGCTGGAACACCGTCTGGGTCCACGAGAACGACACCGGTCCTGACGACGCCAACCACGCCCAATATGGGCTCTTCGTCGCCTGGGGCTGGGGGGCGGACCTGCGCGGGGAGCAACGGGGTTGGCAGCTCACCCAGTTGGCCGGGACGATCCTTAAGCTCATGGCCATTGACACACCGTGAGACCATAGAGCTGAGCTGAGTTACAATCGCCCGAAGGAGCACCCAATCATGCGAGCAAGCGTCAAACCGCAAAAGGAGCGAATATGAGGGAGGCGAAGTCGGAGTGGCCGATCCCCGATCTGGAGTCTCAGCCGATCACGGAAGAGCAGTACTTCGCCTTCACGCCGGAGAAGTTCGAGCTCTGTAAGGGCTATCTCTTTGAGCCGCCGGACCGTCACGAGCTGCGGACCCCGCTGCTGGCCCTGTTGCTGAGGAACGAGGGGCTCCTGCGAGCTGTGCGCTTGGCCCCCTTAGAGCGCTGGCGGGAAGCGCTTCGTAGGGCGGGGGCGAGGAGCAAGGTCTTTAGACCCGTTGAGCTGGGCCTAGATCGGGGTTCATGACCCTTCTGATCGTCTTCGAACCGCGGCGCGAATGTATGCCCCTTTGCACACCCCGAGAAGGAGCGGTATCATCTTCCTGGTTGCGGTGCTCCGGACCTTCACGGAGGCTCGCGGATCGGGTAAGGTAAGGTGCTGAGCGCCCCCTTTCAGATGCATCTGGCTGCCTTACAGCGAGGCCGAGAGCCCGATCTGCTGTTTGTGACCAAGGAGCACGAAGGCTTGCTCAAAGAGACCTATCTCGATGGTCCTGCAGCTCTATGAGGCGGATCGTGAGGGGATTTATCGCTCGGAGGTGCTGCCGGGGTTCGGGCTGATCTGCCTCATTGAGGCCATGAACGCATACGGGCTCCACCCCGGCCTCGGCCTCCTGTGCCCGGTCTCGCACAACGGTATAGCGTCTAAGAACATGATGAAGAGCTGTGTCAATGTCGATTAAGCCGGATGAGACGACACCAAGATTCAAGTGAGGAGGAGAGCCGGCAGGTCCGTTCAAGAGGTGCTCGAAGCCTATCCGGAACCGGAAGCTGAGGATGTCCACCAGGCGATGAAGTACGCGGCTTGGGTGGCCTCGGAGCAGATCCACATGGTGCTAACAGATTAGAATAGAATGAGAAAAAGAGGCGGCCGCGATGAGGCTCTCCGAGGAGCGGATGCTCAGCGCCTTTGAGGAGCTGGAGGCCTGGGTCTTTCAGGAGCGCTCGGCCCGATTTGCCCAGACCCTGACTACAAGAAGGGAGAAGGCAGCCCGAGGCGAGCCCATCCCCTATCTTGCCACCGATCCAGACCATTTTCTCGGACTGGACATCGGGCTAAAATCCAGGAGCGGGTGCTTGATCACTCAACCCTGTATCTGCCTGTTTGTAAGACGCAAGCTCCCTCTGAGGGAATTGCCCTCCGAAGTGCAGATTCCTCCCGAGGTGCGGGGCATTCCCACCGATGTCATCGGCTTGGGAGCCATCCGCTGCCCTCCGCCCACCAGAGCTTTTAGCCTTCGGCTGTCAAAAAGGGAGCAAGAGGAGCTGAAGCGGTGGCTCATTACACCTCAGCGCCTCGGACGCCTAAAGGGAGAGGTGCTGCGGACGGCCATCGATCTCGCCAATTGCTCTTCTTATGGCACATCAAGCAGAGTGGCTTGTGTGCGCCTAAGGCAGCGCTACCTCAAGAGGCCCGTCCCCGCCGGGGTCTCTGTGGGACACCCCCGGATCACCGCCGGCACCCTGGGGTGTCTGGTCCAAAAGGGCCGAAAGCACTTCATCCTGAGCAACAACCACGTTCTGGCCAACGGCAACGAGGCTCAGACCGGAGATCCTGTCCTTCAGCCCGGGCCCTACGACGGAGGGAAGAACACCCCTCGTTACCGGATCGGAAGGCTTTCCCAGTTTGTGCCCATCGCCTTCGATGGCCGGCCCAATCAAGTGGATGCCGCCATCGCCGAGACGGAATTAAAGAGCGTAAAAGCGGAGATCTGCTCCATCGGGAAGGTGGCGGGTCTGGCCCGGCTAAGAAGGGGGCTTGTGGTTCAGAAGCATGGTCGGACCACCGGGCCCACCCGGGGGCTCCTCAGCGGACTTTACGCCAAGATCTGGGTGGATTATGATGGGAAGGCGGCGCTGTTTGAGGGGCAGCTCAGGCTAGAGGGCGGCCGAATCCCTTTCAGCGCCGGGGGTGATTCGGGCTCGCTCATTGTGGATCTTGATGGCCGTGCGGTAGGGCTCCTCTTTGCCGGCTCGGAGCTTGAGAACATCACCTTTGCCAATCCGATCCGGGCGGTGCTTAAGGCCCTGAAAGTTCGCTTCCCTTCCAAGGGGAGGTCCAGGCCATGAAGAGGAAGAAAAAGAGGGAATCCATCGAGGTGGTGCTTAAGCGGCATGAGGAGAGGCTTTTAGAGTTGCCCGGGGTGGTGGGCATAAGCGATGGACGGGATGCTAACGGGCTTTACATTGAAGTGATGGTGGAGATTCCTCCCGAGAGGGTGGAGGGGATTCCGGCGGTCTTAGAGGGTTATCCTGTCCGCCTTAGGTATACAGGAAGGATTGTAGCAAGATTTTGCAGCTAGGTCTTTATTAAGCGGCCGCCGGTAGCCAATACACCCAACCCCGCACCCAGCGACGAGTAAGATCATAAGGTGAAGTGCGCACAAGCAATGCGTTCTGGAGGTGCTTTTGGCTCAGCAGGCTGTCTTCAAGGATGCCTATGCGACGCTGACGAAGTTGAAACGGTCTGGTAGTCATCACTAACTCATGGCGGTTTGAACCATCTTCGGACCGCGGCGCGAATGCATCAAGCCGGCACCCATCATCAAAGAGCTGGAGCGCCGGGGTCACCCCGCTGGTGCAGACCAATATAGAACGCATGATCCCGACCTGAGTGGGCACTTCCCGAGGACCGTCGAGGGGGAGGTGCTGATCGGCCCCAATGCAGTCTGTGCCCAGGGCGGGCCATCCGGCGCATCGTATAGCGTATAAGAACATAATGTTCAGCATAGCCATCATTGGAGGTGGCGTCCTGGGTTGCGCCATCGCCCCTGCGCTCACCCTCAACAAGGCCGACGTGTTGTCCAGTATAGCTCGGCGCATGGTGAGACAAGGGAGAGCAAAATGCAGAATAGAAGCATGCAATCTGTGTGTAGGCTTGCCTGTCATTCGCAACTAACTGGGTCGAAATCGACTCGCGCTCCATCTGCTCCCCATCGGCTACAGGCAGCCGCTGGGATTCTAGCGTCCTCTCGGTTCTAACTAAACAGTGCCGTACCCGAGGAGATGTTGTTTCAATCGGGAGCTGGAAGTAGATTAGAAGTCGATGGAGGTTCTTTGAAGGGTGGATCGTCGTCCGCTTGAGAAAGGGCTTGTTGCGTCGCATATTGAGGCAGGCGGGGATTTCGCGGGAAGAGAGGAGGGAAAGAATGGAGCGCAAGGTAGCTCAGTATGTTGTAGACGAGAAGGGCAAGCGGACTGCAGTCATCCTCCCAGTCGAGGAGTATGAAGAACTGCTCGAAGACCTGCATGATCTGGCGATTATCGCAGAGAGGCAAGAGGAGCCTACGGTCCCCTTTGAGAAGCTAAAGCAGAAGCTGAAAAAAGATGGGCTCTTATGAGATCCAC
>JBBIOR010000027.1:0-6980 GCA_037443265.1 Candidatus Fraserbacteria bacterium
ACAGTGACCACGATCCCCCAAAGCAACCTGAACCCTAGCAACACCAAGCGGATCCACAAATTCGCTGTCAATCTCACCATCAACGACGACGTCACGACCCCGGAGCTAAACACGACCGGCATCAGCATTAGCAATGCTTCTATAACCATGACCTTAACAGGCACAGGGAACTTCGTGGCCGGATGCGTGGCCAGCGTGGATTTGGTAAACCAAGCAACAAACTCCAGCCTCATCGGCGGCCCGCAGAATGCAACAAAGTGGGCCGGTGGGGGCACTTTGCCACCGTTCAATATCCCGGCAAACCTGTTGATTCCTAATTCCCTCCCCGATGGTGGGAATAGTAGCCTTACTCTCAATGTCGATGTGGTCATCACCCTCGCTCCAACTCCCATGCCCACGGGCTGTCATCAAAGCACCATTGACGCCAGCGTAGCTGTTCAAGTTAAGTTCGACGCCACAGAGAACGCCAAGCAGACGTTCAACCAGACCGTCACCGCGGCTGACCCAGTAGCCGACACCATCTTCGATTCGGGCTTCGAGGCAGCGACTTTCGGAGCCTGGAGCTTCGAGTTCTTGAGCAATCAACAGCCGCTGCCTATTCCAACGCTCGGCCCCAGCGTCATCGGTGAGATCCAGCTAACAGCTACAGATGAGGACAGCAGCAATAACGATCCTGTCGAGATTAAGGCGGTCCGGGTCACCAACACAGCCACTCCTGCCTGCACAGCACCGGGAGATATTGTCAACGTCCAGGTCCGTGATACGAATGGCAACATCCTGGGGGCTTCCTCAGGCTTCGGTGTGATTCCTCTCACATCCCCCGTTACTGTACCGGATGGGAACATGGGTACTCCCAGCGCAGTGACCTTAGAAGTCGTCGTCACCACGGCGGACAACCCACCGCCTAACCCTGCATGCCAGCTCCAGCTTCAGGTACAGCTCTTGGGCATTGAGGGCGGCAACGTCTTCGGCGGTCCGCCGGGCCGATCCCTTGACCCGCAGCAGGGTCTTAGGGCAGCTGCCGTCACAGATGTGGCGTGGAACCAGACACAGCTGGGGTTCACCCCGGCGACTCCTCCTAAGCTGCCACCGGGCGGAAGCGTGACGATTCAGATTGTTCCCGCGGGACCAGCAGCACCGCTCATTGCAGTGGCTGGCCCGGTGAATTTGATCACCACCGCGTTCACACCTGCCCAAATCACCCTGCCCGTGAATCTCTGTGGCGTTCAGAACATTACGCTCCAAACGATCAATTTGTTCCAGGCGGTGCCGACCCAAGCTGCCGGCACCCCACCTACCTTCACCGTCGGCGTCCTACCCAATGCCAACCTCGATCAACTCGTGCAGCAGGCGGTGCAGAATAAGCTCAACCTTCCCCCAGGTGCCACATGTCCGGGGATCGCCAACTTGACATTTAGAGGTCTTAAGCCGCCTCAGTTTGGTGTCACCATCGGCTTTGCCCCTGCACAGCCGGGATTGATAGTGACAGACGTCTTTGGCCGAACTATCCCCGTTGGAAACATTAATCTCGTGGCTGCAGTCACGATCCTAGACGATCCGAGCCTGGAGGCTCCAGAAAGCCCAGACCCTCGTAAGCCGACACCTCAGGGTGCAACCGTCACCATTGACTCTCTCACGCTGGTTCAAGGCAGCACAGGAACGGTCAGCATCTCCATCGACACAGACACCGTGGCGGAGTTCCGCGGCACCCTCGTCCTGGATGATCCGTTGGCGGAGGTGGACACCGATGCCATCTTCGAAGTCACCGAGGTGCTCAGCGGCGATCCCCGTCGCTATCAGGTGCGATCATCAAAGATCACACAGGTGGACATCGATAAGGACGGGAAGTCAGAGACGGTGATCGACTTTGAAGTGGCTCTGGCACCGAGGGCAGAGCCCGCAGGAGGAGCCATTCTGCAAATCAGAGGAAAAGCGAAGGCACCGGGAGCCTTAAGCGTCTTCTTTGCCGGGACACCTACGCTGCGCAACTCGGCAGGTGAGCTCATCTCCGTGACGGTGCGATCCGGCAGCATTCGCGTGCAGGAAGGGCGCCAACCGGATTAACCACGCCACTATACTCAAAGAGCCGGGGCAGGCTTCTCAAAGGCTTGCCCCGGCCTCTCTCTTCTTCCCACTTCCTAGGATCTTTTGGGTTTACTCCTCAAGCTTATTTGCCAAGAGCTGCACCATCTCTTTTGCCAGCTCCAACACGCTTTGCGTCTTTGCCGGGTCGATGTCGGCATGGAGTTCGTAGCGGGCTTTGTTGCGTAGCTCCAGGCTCTGATTGAGCCTCCTTCCTAGCGTTTTGGGTGCTTTCCCGGGCTTCACATACAGCTTGCCGAACTCGCCCACCAATCCTCCATGGCTTGTGGGTAGCTCTTCTCTTTCCAGCAGAAGCAGTCCCTTCACGCACAGCTCGGCGGCATTGTAGGCCGCATCAAGAGCAAGGCGCCAACGCTTGGTCTTGCAGGCCTCCTCGGCCCCCTCCAGATACTCTTCGGCCAGCTGCCAATAGTTTTCTGCCTCTTTTCTTCTTATATTTTGATCAGACATGGCATAAAGCTCCTCTCCCTGCCGGAGCACGCGCTGCAAAAAATACGAACCGGGGAAGCGCAGCCGCTCCAAAGGATAGATCAAATATTCTATGCCTTCTTCATAGCGCTCATAGGCTTCTAGCTGGAGATCTGAAGCCAGGACTCTGATCCGCTCCAAATCCCCCGTAGCAACGAGGAGCACATCTACATCGCTGGCCTCAAGCGCTTTCCCACAGGCCACACTCCCAAAGAGCACGACCTTCACGATCTGATCCCCGAAGGGGCTCTCCAGCAGGCGTTCCGCAAAGTAACGAGCAGCTCGACGCTTCTGCTCTATGGCCGAGCTTATGAGGTCCATCCCAGGTTAGTTAAAGGCGCTCGATGATCGTGGCGATCCCCTGGCCGAAGCCGATGCACATGGTGATGAGCCCAAACCGGCCATCTATGCGCTCCAGCTCATAGAGAATCTTCGTGAAGAGAATGGCTCCAGTAGCTCCCAGGGGATGCCCCAACGCGATCGCCCCACCGTTGACGTTCACCTTCTCCCAGTCCACATCGAGCTCGCGGCCCCAAGCGATGGGCACTGAAGCGAACGCTTCGTTCACTTCAAATAGATCGATGTCGCTCATGGCGAGTCCCGCGCGCTCCAGCGCTTTTTGAGTGGCGGGAATTGGGCCAGTGAGCATGAGGGTGGGATCGACTCCGGCCACCGCCCAGCAGACAAAGCGGGCGCGCGGCTTAAGCCCCAGCTCTTTGGCCTTGGCACGGGTAGTGATCAGAAGCATCGAGGCCCCATCGCTGATCTGGCTGGAATTGCCGGCGGTGATCTTCCCATTGGGTCGGAAGGCCGGGGCGAGCGTGGCCATCTTCTCCAAGCTGGTGTTCCGTCGCACGCCCTCGTCTTGAGTGACGAGATTCCCGTTGACTGCCACGGGCACGATTTGAGAATCAAAGCGGCCCTCGTCTTGGGCGCGGGCAGCCTTGCGATGGCTCTCTAGCGAGAACTCATCCAGCTCGCGGCGCGAGATCTGCCATTGATCCGCGATGCGCTCGGCCGACTCCCCCTGCCAGACGATCTCATAGGCGCTGAGCAATTTAGGGTTGAGCGGCTTGTCGATATCGGAGCCCATCGGCTCGCGCGTCATGCTCTCGACCCCTCCAGCGATCACGACCTCCGCTGCGCCGGCTAGAACTTCTTGGGCGGCGAAATTGACGGCTTGTTGCCCGGAGCCACACAGGCGATTGACTGTGGTGCCGGCGACCGTAACAGGCAGCCCGGCGACCAGCGCGAGCAAGCGGGCGATATTCCCGCCCTGCTCGCCTCGTTGGGTGACGCAGCCTATGACAAGATCCTCAATGAGATTCGCGTCGATGCCCGTCCGTTCGAGGAGGGCCTTCAAAGCGCTGGCACCCAGGTCATCCGGGCGGAGGTCTTTAAACCCCCGTTTGCCGATGGGGGTGCGGACGGCCTCTATAATTACGGGTTCTCGATTCATGCTTAAAGCTCTCCGGCCTGCTCTAAGCCCCTGAGAATGTCGCTGACGAAGGAGTTGACGTCGTTATAGGGAAATCTCGCCTTTCCGGCCAGTTTCTGAGAGAGCTCCATGGCCGTCCAGGACTTGTGGCCGGCTTTGAATTGGGTCATGGGCCCTTGGGGCAAGACGGGCAAGAGATCCATGACGCTTCTTAGGGGATAGCGGGCCTTGCCGAAGATATCTTTGAGTTGCTTTTCCAGCTCTTCGCGTGGGGTCATAAAACACCTCCGTCTATGAGGCCATTCTAGTTCTGCCGCTTTGGGTTTGTCAACCGATTCTTCACAGTGCTATAATGCCTGTGCGTAAGAGCTCTTGAGGTGATCATCCCGTGAAACTGGAAGACATCAAGACGATTGCCGTCATCGGAGCCGGCACCATGGGCCACGGCATCGCCGAACTCGCTGCCCTAGCAGGCTATGAGGTGAAACTGCGCGACATCAACGAAGAACTCGTCCAGAAGGGCTTCCAACAGATCGAGTGGAGCTTAAATAAATTCGTGGAGAAGGGCACGCTCACCGCCGAAAGAGCCCAGCAGGCCCTCAAGCGCATCACCCCGCTTGTCGCTCTTAAAGCTGCTGTCGAGCGAGCAGATTTTGTGATCGAGGCCGCACCCGAACTGCTCCAATTGAAGAGAGAGCTCTTCGCCGAGCTCGATCGCTATACCCCTAAGCACGCTGTGTTAGCTACCAACACCAGCTCTCTTTCCATCACGCAGATCGGCCAGGCCACCCAGCGCCCCGAAAGAGTCGTCGGGATGCACTTCTTTAATCCACCCGTGAAGATGGCCCTGGTGGAAGTCATCAAGGGCGAAGAGACTTCAGAAGAGACCATGCAGCTTACTATCGAGCTGGCCCGGAAGCTGGGCAAGACTCCCATCCGAGTCGAAAAAGACGTCTTTGGTTTCATCGTCAATCGCGTGCTGGTGGGGCCGTTTATGTTCGAGTCGGCCTGGATGGTCTCCCGAGGCGAAGCGACTGTAGAAGAGATAGACAGTCGCATGAAATATTACGAGGGCTTTCCCATGGGGCCCTTCGAGTTGCAGGATCTTACGGGCATCGACATCGGCTATCATTTGACCAAAGAGGCCGGGTTGCCCGTGCCGCCCCTCATCGCAGAGAAAGTGAAGAAGAACGAGCTGGGGCGCAAGACCGGGGTTGGGTTTTATAATTATAAAGACGGTGGCGCAAAGTACGCGCGCGAAGCGGGCGCAAAATTCGACCCCATGCCCATCTATGCACTCATGGTCAACGAGGCGTGTCATCTCATCGAGCAAGGGGTCACAAAGCCCGAGGATATTGATCTGGCGGTGCAGCTGGGCGCGGGCTTCCCCGAAG
Source organism: Candidatus Fraserbacteria bacterium (assembly GCA_037443265.1). GTDB lineage: Bacteria > Bipolaricaulota > Bipolaricaulia > RBG-16-55-9 > RBG-16-55-9 > JBBIOR01. The sequence continues at coordinate 5,404 of JBBIOR010000027.1, forward strand.
GGCTGCTCAGAAGGGCCGATCGTCTCGGCCTCGATAAACTCCTTCATACTCTGAAAGACCTGCACAAGAAATATGGGGATGAGCGCTATAAGCCCGCGAAGCTCCTGGAGCAGATGGTCAAAGCAGGCCACACGGGCGAGGCTGCCGGCCGGGGCTTCTATTCAAGCTCGCCCCAGTACAAATCCATTCACATTGAGATCGACGGCAAGGGCATCGCATGGATCACGCTCAATCGCCCCCATCGCTTAAATGCGATCAACTCCGAGATGCGCCAAGAGCTTCCCCAGGCGTTCCAGGAGCTCGCTCAAAATGACGCCGTGCGGGTGATTGTTCTGCGCGGAGCCGGGGGCAAAGCGTTCTCCGCCGGGGCGGATATCACAGAATTTGCCGGAGGAAAGCCCTATCAGTTTGCGGAACTGGGAGAGTTTTTTAGTGCCCCGATGCAGTGTCCAAAGCCCGTGATCGCGGCCATCGATGGCTATGCTCTGGGAGGGGGGCTCGAGCTGGCGTTGGCTTGCGATTTTCGGATTGCCTCGCAGCGCTCGCAGCTGGGCCAGCCGGAGATCCATCTGGGCTTGATCCCCGGAGGAGGAGGCACCCAGCGCTTGGCGAGGCTCATCGGCCCGGCGCGGGCCAAAGAGCTGGTCATGCTGGGTGAGCGCATCCCCGCTGAACAAGCCGCTCAGTGGGGGTTGATCCATAAGGCCGTCGAGAACGAGCGCTTCGAGCAAGAAGTGCGGGCCTTCGCGGAGAAACTGGCCTTGGGGCCTCCGGTGGCGCTTCGCTTGGCCAAGCGGGTGATCGACTGGGGGAGCGAGGCCCCCATGGAAGCCGCGCTCTTTCTGGAGCGTGAGGCCTTCGGGTTGCTCTTCAGCACCGAGGACATGATCGAGGGCACGACCGCCTTCCTCAGCAAGCGCAAGCCCGAGTTCAAAGGGAAATAGCTTCGCTGTTGCTCGCAGGGCTCGCAATAGCTTCGCTGTTGCTCGTTAAGGGGATTGGAGCAGCTCAGCCGGGAAGGCCCAAGAGAAGAGCGCGCACACCACCCCATCTCCGTCTTTGTCAATGCCCATCTCCTGAAGCCGAGCGATGTCCTGGTCGTTGAGAATCCGGATCAAGAGCGAAGGCCCTACGCAGGTGGACTTCCCCTCGGAATCCTTCTGGTCATCCTCCAACCAGAGGGAGGCCCGAAGCTTCTCTGCGAAGTTGGCCTCCATCCGCGTGACTTTCTCCTGCAGTTGCTGGAGCGCTCCTGTAATGCCGGCCAGCTCCAAGCTGAGCTCCTCCAGCTTCGCGCTCGTCTCTTGGGAGGAGCTGGTCAGCTCCCTCTTCGCCTCCTCCAAGCCGCTCAAGATCTTCTTCGCTTGCTCCTCCAGGGCACTGGCCTTGGCCACAGCGTCCAATTTCGTGTTGATTTGAGAAAGAGGGGTGTTTAAGCCGCCCACTTTCTTGTCCAGATCATCTACTTTTTGGACGAGCTTGTCGAAGTCGTTCTTGCTGATGGGGGCTGAGGGGCCGAACAGGAGCCCAGCCAGAAGGATGAGCAATCCCAGGGTGATCCCCCAGCGCGCCCGCCG
>JBBIOR010000027.1:7080-10068 GCA_037443265.1 Candidatus Fraserbacteria bacterium
CCCCCAGCGCGCCCGCCGCTAGGGCCGCCAGCAGAAAATAGAGTGCAAATCGGATCAGCTGCCACCGTTGCTGCTTGAGGGCCGTCCAGAAGTCCGGCTCACTCGTGAAGAGAAACGCGCAGAGGGCCCCCACAAGCACGCCTCCGCCCAGATACCAATTCATCTTGTAATATTCACCTCTCCCTCTCCTTGCCGGGTGTTTTCCGTTGCGCGGCCTCTGTCCAGTATAGTACAGTACAGTATATGTCTGTCTTCATAGCTCCGTCAACTGGGCTGTCAAGAGTCTTTCAGGCCGGTGCCATCAGGATGCTTAGGGCTCGATCCTCGTTGCGCGTTATAATTGAATCCACAAAAAGTCCGCGCAACGCCGCGGAGGACACCTTAGGAGGTAGTCGTGTTCATCAAAACGATGCGGGTCTCCCTAGCACTAGCAGTAGTGCTGGGGCTGTTCTTGGGTGCAGGAGGGACGTCTCTACCCACGGCCCACGCCTCGCCTGGCGTGGATGTCCTCATAGTCATTGAGGTCCAGAGCCCTCAACTGGTGGGTCTGGCCACTCTGTTTTCAGCGGCCTTACGCAACAGTGGCCTCTTTGCCACCGTCGACGAGAAGTCCGTCACCGTCTCCCGCAGCGGAGAGGATCCCCTGGGGAAGAACACCACGGGCGTCCAGTACGATCTGATCATCATCCTCCCCATAGGCGTGGAGCAGGGGGTGCTCACCCAGATCTGGCTGGTGACGTGCCCTATCACCACGGCCACGCCGCAGGAGCTTCTGGCTGGACTGCAGTTCATCCAGGAGCTGGTCGCGACCGGGACCCAGGGGCAGATCCAGGCCGCCGGCGTCCAAGATGATCTCATCCCAGGCCTCTTCTCCACGCTCTTTCAGAGGAACGGCTGGTTGCGCGGCTGTTAGCTATCTCATCTCAGCTCATCTCAGCCTCAGCCGGATGCGCGCCTACGGATCTCTGTAGCTGAGAGAGGGCTATGGGTGCGGTCACACGGCTCCAGCAGATCCGGAGGCGTCGCGCGCGCCGGGAGAAACTGAGCAAGCTTAGAGAGCGCTACCGCGCGGCCAAAAGCAGCGCCGACCGAGAGCGCCTCCTGGAGAAGATGAAGCGGGTTGCTCCCTGGCTTTCGGTGGAGGAGTTCCTCAAGCCTCTGCGGGCCGGCCCGAGGAGCTAGCCCCCTTCCTCCTTCTGGCTGGGAGGACCAAGCATCTACGCGATGAGGCTTAAGATGGGTCTGAGCACCGCAGAGATCATGCAATTGTCTCTGGAGATGGCCGGCTTGCGGGAGCTTCCCGCCGATAGTGCCATCTACCATCCCGGGCAGAATTTGAAAGACGCCCTCGTGGGCATCGATCTCGATACGGCCGAGCTATTGATGGCCAAACAGCTGGGCTTCGATCTGGTGATCTCTCATCATCCTAAGGGCGGAGAGGCCACGCTGCGCTTTCCAGAGGTGTTGCATCGTCACGTCGAGATGATGATCGAGCATGGCGTTCCCAAAGAAGTAGCCGAGCAAGCCATGGCAGAGAGAATCTACGATGCGCGTTGTCAGGCACAGATGGCCAATTACGATCATGCGCCTTCGTGTGCGCGCTTGTTGAAGATCGCGTACATGAACATTCATCTGCCCCTGGATGAGATCGGGCGCAAGCGCCTGCTCGCCTCTGTGGCCAAGCTACGGCCCCAGAGCACCGTGGGTGAGCTGATCGAAAGATTTACGCAAGACATGAGCGAATTTCGCAATGCCCATACTCAGATCGAGCTTCGCGTCGGGCGCCTCGAAAACAAACTGGGTCGTGTGGTCGTCTCTCATGCCTGCGGGACCAATGGGGGCTATCCCGTAGCAAAGGCCTATTTCGAGCATGGCATAGACACGGTGATCTATATTCACTGTTCCGGGTCGGACTCACGCCGATTAAAACAAGAGTTCGAGGCCAAGAATAAGAATCTGATTGTGACCGGGCACATAGCGAGCGACTCTTTGGGGATCAATCCGTTCATCGCGGAGCTGGAGAGGCGTGGCATGAGAGTGACGCGGGCCAGCGGAGTGGTGCGGCCTTAGCTGTTTCTTTAGAAATAGCGGAGCGCAGAGCCGGTTGCGCCCCCTGTGGGGCAGTTGCTATAGTGGGAGTCCAAATTCTAAGCTAAGCTAAGCGAAGCGAAAGGAGCGTGATCGACCGGACCGGAAATCAGAGAAGAGCAGCGTAAAGCTTTCTGGTTCCCGGGGCAAGCCATGGAGAAGGGAGGAGACCATGTGGGACTTCTGACGATCAAGGAGCTTCTGGAGACGGGGGTCCACTTTGGGCATCGGGTAAGGAAGTGGAACCCAAAGATGAAGAGCTATATCTACACCAAGCGCAAAGGGATTCACATCATCGATCTGGAGAAGACGATCCAGTTGTTTGAGGAGGCCTATTATTTTGTGCGCGACTCGATTGCGCAGGGGAAAGAGATTCTGTTTGTAGGTACTAAGCGTCAGGTGCAGAAGACGATCGAGGAGGAGGCTCAGCGCTGCGGGGCCCATTATGTCAATCGGCGCTGGCTGGGAGGGACGCTCACGAATTTTCCGATCATCAAAGCCCGAATCGAGCGGATGAAGGAGCTGGAAGAACACGAAAGAAATGGAGATCTGGAGCGACTACCGACCAAGGAGGCCATGCGGCTTAGAAAAGAGCTGGCTAAGCTGAAGCGCAATCTGGAAGGGGTTCGTCATATGACCCGCGTGCCGGACATCTTGTTCGTGGTGGACACTCAAGTGGAAGTGAACGCCATTCACGAGGCGAAGCTTTTGGGGATGCCGGTGGTGGCGATTGTGGACACCAACTGCGACCCCGATCCCATTGACTATCCCATCCCGGGCAATGACGACGCGATCAAGGCGACCAAGCTCATTATCTCTCGCATTGCCAATGCCGTGATGGAGGGGCGCGAGGGCCGGACGGTGGAGGTGGAGACGGAGACGGAGACGGAGACGGAGACG
>JBBIOR010000027.1:10168-21641 GCA_037443265.1 Candidatus Fraserbacteria bacterium
GGAGACGGAGACGGAGACGGAGACGGAGACGGAGACGGAGACGGAGACGGAGACGCCCCCTGTCACCCCAGAAGCGGCCGCCCCGCAGGTCGCAGAGTTGGTCGTCTCTTCGGAAGTTCCCAAAGAGGCCGAAGGGGAGGGTGGGTCCCCATGAGCATCTCGGCGGAGATGGTGCAGAAGCTCCGCGAGGAGACGGGCGTCGGCATCATGGATTGCAAGCGCGCTCTGGAGAAGAGCGGCGGTGATTTAGAGAAGGCCAAGCGCATCCTGCGCGCAGAGGGCAAGGCGGCGCTGGTGGAGCTTCGAGGCCGCCTGGCCTCCGAAGGGCGCGTGGAGGCTTATATTCACCACACGGGCAAGATCGGGGTACTGGTAGAAGTAGACTGCAACACGGATTTTACGGCCAACAGCTCGGCCTTCCGCGCGTTTGTAAGGAATCTAGCGATGCACATCGCGGCCGCTTCTCCGCCGCCGCGCTATGTGAGCCCGGAGGAGATCCCCCCCGAGGTGCTGGAGAGCGAGAGGGAGATCTATCGGGCTCAGGCCCAGAAAGAGGGCAAGCCTCCTCAGATTGCCGAGAGGATCGTCGAGGGGCGCCTGAATAAATTCTATGAGGCAGTCTGCCTGCTCAAGCAACCCTACATGCTGGACCCAGCGGGCCAGATGCGCGTGGAGGATGCTCTGGGGGAACTGGTGGCCAAAGTAGGCGAGAATATTGTCATTCGGCGCTTCGCCCGCTTTGAGGTTGGACGTTAAAAGATTGAGTCCGGCGCACGCTCCCAAGCGCGTACTGCTCAAAATCTCTGGAGAGGCCTTCAGCAGCCGAGGGGCTAGCCTCTCTCCCGAAGCGCTCCATTCTCTCGTGCGGGAGATCCGCTCTGTACACGCCCAGGGAGTTCAGTTGGGGATTGTCGTGGGCGGGGGCAATCTCGTGCGCGGAGCGGATGTGAAATTTCTCGATCGAGTCGTGGCCGATCGCATGGGGATGCTGGCCACCATCATCAACGGGCTGGCGCTTTGCCAGGCCCTTCAGCAACACAAGATTCCGGCTCTGGTTCAGTCGGCGGTGCCCCTAAGCTGGGCCGATGCTGTGGACCCGCAGCGTGCCCGCGAGGCGCTAGCGCTTAAGAAGATTGTGATCTTTGTGGGAGGCACGGGCAATCCCTTCGTCACTACCGACACGGCCGCGGCCATCCGCGCCGCGGAAATTCAAGCCGATCTTCTGCTTAAGGCCACAGACGTCTCCGGTGTATACACAGCAGACCCGAAGAAGACTAAGAGGGCTAGAAAGCTCAAGCGCGTAAGCTACGGCGAAGTGCTGGCGAAGAACCTGGGCGTGATGGATCTGGCCGCGGTGGAGATCTGTCGCCAGAACCACATTCCCATCGTCGTCTTTGATGTCTTTCAGCCCGGGAGTCTTAAGAGAGCCCTCTGCGGAGAGGCCATCGGCACCCGGGTAGAGTAATTAATTAATCAGCCCTTCTCCACGACTTTGGGGACCTCGAAGAAATTCTCTCGTCGCTTGGGGGCATTCTTCAAAGCTTCTTCTGGAGAGATTGAGGGCCTGGGCTCATCCGGGCGAAAGACGTTCTTTAGAGCGAGCACGTGCTTCATCGGCTCGATGTCCGATGTGTCGAGCTCTTGCAGCTTTTTGAAGTGTGCTAAAATGCGCCCCAGCTGCTCTTGATATGCTCTTATTTCTTCTTCGCTGAGCTTAAGTTTAGCCAGTTTTGCGATGTGTAGGACTTCCTCGCGGCTGAGCATAATCCTCATCCTCTCCTTTCATTTTAATTTAATTACTTACACCCTGGCCAGGTCGAACTTGCCCCCGAATCTCCTCTGAAACTCTCCAATCAGAGGCGTGTTCGGCTCGCGCTCCATGAGCCGGAAAGCCTCCTGGCGCGCCGCCTTCATCAGCGGAAGATCTCTAATTAAATCCGCCACCCGAAACGTCGTATCTAAGCCATGCTGTGTAACCCCCAATAGCTCCCCCGGCCCCCGGATTTTGAGATCTTCTTCGGCAATAGAAAAGCCATCGCTCAGATCCCGGAAGGCTTCCAGTCTCTGCCGGGCTTCTTCGGTCTTGGCGGTCGCAATGGCAAAGCAGAGGGCCCGCTGCCCCACCCGCCCAATGCGCCCCCGAAGCTGATGGAGCTGGGCCAGCCCAAAACGCTCCGCATGCTCGATGATCATCCAAGACGCATCCGGCACGTCGATCCCCACCTCAATGATCGAGGTGCTCACCAGCACATTCAGCTCTTTACGACGAAACTGTTCCATCATGAGTCTCTTCTCTGGATCGCTCATGCGCCCGTGCAACAGCCCCACCCGAAAATCCCTGAAGAAAGTCCGCTCCAACTCCTCTTTCATCTGGGTGGCCGCCCTAAGATCCAGCTCCTCAGACTCTTCAATCAACGGGTAGACGACATACGCCTGCGCGCCGCCTTCGAGCGCGCGGGCCAGCAGGCGATAGACCTCCTCGCGCCCCTCTTCCGAGATCCAGTACGTCCGAATATCCTTCGCAAACGGCAGCTCATCCAGGATCGAGCTCTCAAATTGCCCATAGAGGGTGAGCGTGATCGTGCGCGGAATGGGAGTGGCGCTCATCACCAGCACATGCACGTGCTCGCCCTTCTCCTCGAGTTGAGCCCGCTGAATGACCCCGAAGCGATGCTGCTCATCGATGATGGCCAGCCCCAAAGAAGCAAATTGCACGCCTTCGCTTATGAGGGCATGAGTTCCGATGACGAGATCGATCTGGCCTGCGGCCACGGCTTGTTGAACCTCTTCTTTGGCCGAGGCAGGCAGGCTCCCCATGAGCAGGGCCGCGCGCACGCCTAGAGGCAGAAGCAGGGGCCTTAAGCGCTCATAGTGCTGCTGGGCCAGAATCTCTGTGGGAGCCATCAACGCCACTTGAGTCTGGGCTCGTATGGCGATGTAGGCGGCCGCGGCGGCCACGACCGTCTTGCCGCTGCCCACGTCCCCCTGCAACAGGCGATTCATCGGATGGCCGGAAGATAAATCTCTGCGGATCTCATCTAGAGCCCGCTCTTGCGCCTTGGTGAGCTGGAAAGGCAGAGCCGCCCGAAATTCATCCAGCTCGGCATCGGAAATCTTTAAGGGGCGGGTGGGCTGCTGGGCCACTCTGTGGCGCTCCCGGGCCACCCCAATCTGAAAGAGGAAGAGTTCCTCGAAGGCCAGGGTCTTTCGGGCCTGCTCGAATTCTTCCAGGCTGGTGGGGAAGTGGATCTTCTCTAGGGCTTCCGCCCGCCCGAGCAGCCCCTGCCGAGCGCGGATCTCCTCGGGCAAGAGTTCTGGAATGTGCGCACGATAAATCTGAAGGTTCTCGCGGATCAGGCGGTAGAGCATCTGAGGGGTGAGCCCCTGGGTGGCGGGATAGATAGGCACAAGCCTTCCTGTGAGAAATTGGGCCTCCGCGGGCTCCCAGACCGGGTTGCTCATCTGAAGCACGCCATAGAGGCGCTCGGCATGGCCGTAGAGCGCAATTCTTGCGCCTTGGGCCAAGTGCGCCTTCAGCCAGGGCTGATTGAACCAGACGGCATAAAGCAGCCCCGTGTTGTCCTGTACGGCCGCTTTGACGATCTCCAGGTTGGGGCGGGGCTTCAGGACGTCTATAGCGCGCAGCCGGCCCCGGACCGTGGCCCGCTCTCCGTGTTCCACTTGCCCGATCTTCTTGATGAGGCTGCGATCCTCCAGGCGCCGGGGCAGATACATCAAGAGATCTTCGATGGTCTCGATGCCCAATCTCTTGAGGAGCTTGGCGCGCTGCTCTCCCACGCCCTTGGCATAGCGAATGGGTCTTCTGAAGGCATCTTCCGGCGCGATTTCCTTTGGAGTTGGCGCAGCGGAAGGCTCTAAAGATAAAGATAAAGAGGCGAGAAGCTCTTCGAGTTGCTGGACGGCCTCTCTCCGCTCGCTCAGGCTCCTCTTTTGGTAGGCTCTCACCGCATCCCGCAGGGCCTCTTCGGCTAGGCGGGCGACGAAGGCCTCTAGCCCACCCAGCACAGCCGTGTCCTGATAGCCCGTCTTCTTCTCCAGCTGGAGGATCTTCTTCAGGCGCTCGATGAGCTCTTTCGCTTGGACCATGATCGAAAAAGAGCACGCTTTCCCATATAATACTAACTTGAAGGGGATGGACAAGGCCATGAGTCTTAAGATTCGCTTATATCCCGATCCAGTGCTCCGCCGCCGCGCGGAGAGTATCGAGCGCATTACGGATGAGATTCGAGCGCTGGCCGATCAGATGACCGAGACGCTCATCAAGAGGGTCGGCTATGGGCTGGCCGCGCCTCAGGTGGGCGTCTTAAAACGCTTGATCATAGTCGACGTGGAGGACGATTTTTATGTCTTGGCCAACCCGATAATCCTCGAGCAGAGCGCTGAGAGGGCCCTGGGCATCGAGGGGTGCTTGAGCATTCCAGGGATCGAAGCGGAGATCGAGCGGGCCAAGAGAATAAGAGTCGAGGGCCTCACGCTCAAGAACGAGAAGATCCTCATCGATGCGGAGGATCTTCTGGCGCGGGTCTTGCAGCACGAGATCGATCATTTAAACGGCGTGCTCTTTATTGATTACTTGAGCGCGATAAAGAGGCAGCGACTGCTCAAAGAGTATAGCAGACCTAAGGCTAAGGCGCGGGCTCGCGCCCATGTGCTATGAGGCTTGTGTTTTTAGGGACCGGGTCGCTGGGTCTGCCCACGCTTCGGGCACTGGCCCACTCCCACCAGATCCTGGCGGTCTTCACCCAGCCGGATCGGCCCGCGGGCCGCGGACTTAAGCTTAAAACTCCTCCGGTGAAAATAGTAGCCCAGGAGCTAAAGCTGCCCGTCCATCAGCCAGCCAAGATCCAGCGGGAGGTCGAGGCGATTCGCGCACTTTCCCCCGACGCGCTGGTGATTGTGGCCTACGGTCAGATCCTCTCCAAGGAGCTTCTAGATGTCCCACGCCTGGGCTGTGTAAATCTCCACGCCTCTCTTCTGCCCAAGTATCGCGGGGCCGCGCCCATCCAGTGGGCGCTCATGGAGGGCGAAACAAAAACGGGCGTGACCACGTTGCTGCTGGACGAGGGCTTGGACACCGGACCCATTTTGTTGCAGCGCGAGTGTCCCATTTCAGAAGAAGACACGGCGGGCACGCTCGGCGAGAGACTGGCCCAGCTGGGAGCTGATCTTGTGCGGGAGACCCTCGAGGGGCTGGAGATGGGAAGGCTTACGCCTCGGCCTCAAGATCCCTCCCAGGCCAGCTACGCGCCCAAGATCCCCAAAGAACTGGAAAGGCTCAATTGGACGAAGGGCGCCCGCACACTGTTCAATCTCATTCGGGCGCTTTCTCCTGCGCCGGGAGCGTACACGCTCTATCAGGGCAGGCGCCTTAAAATTTATAGAAGCCGCGCGCTGGCCTCTTCGATCGGCGAGCCAGAGCCAGGGACCGTGATTGACTTTGGGCCGCAGGGGCCCATCGTGCAGACGGGGCAGGGAGCCTTAGAGCTTCTAGAAGTCCAACCCGAGGGTAGGCGCCCCATGAGCGGCCTGGATTTCGCGCGCGGGTATCGCCTCAAGATGGGCGATGCGCTGGGGCATTGATCATTTCAATGCTGGCAGCCGCAACTGCCTTCGCCGTGCCCCTCAAACTTGGGGTTGCGGATCGTAAACCCCTGGCCGTACTCGGGATGCTCAATGAAGTCAATTCCCCTTTCTCTGCGCTCAAATTATAGATGTCTTAGCCCGAGATCCTTCGTTGCCCGACCCAGAGATCGATGGCGCGCAAGAAGGTGGCATCGTCCAGTTGCCCCCCAAGCCAAGCGTCAATGAGGGCAAAGAACTCCTCGTTGTCCAGGCGATCGTTTCCATTGACATCGAAGCTCTTCAGTGCAGGCGGCGGGGAGTCCACTTCCACGATATCGCCAAAGACGGTGGTCCAGTACCAGCCGAATTGAGTTTGAGCTCCAAAGAGCCTGGAGATGCCTATGGCTCTGGCCTGGCAGGCCAGCATGTTCCGATTATGCCCCTCCGAGGTACGCCAAGCTTCCCAGGCCTCTTGAGCCGTCTGCGGGCCAGCGACCAAGTTCTCTGCCAGGAAGCGCCACGCCTTGGGATAGCCGGCGGACAGGACGCGCCCTGCTAGATCGGGCTCGCCCGAACAGACATGCGCAAAGCAGTTCTGCGCGATCATGACTTGAGTGTGACTGCGCGCCGCGCGCGTAAGAGCCGCTGAGAGCTGCAGGGCAGGAGGGGCAAGGCTCCTCCATCCCGAGCCGTCCCAGCAGACGGCACTGCCGCCTCTATAGGCGTTGATCAGGGCCAAAAGATTCACTTCCTCGCGATCCTGCGCTTGGACGGCAAGCGCCAGGGCCAGGGCCAGGGCCAGCAAGAGAGCGGTGCTTATTCGCCTCATCTTAAGACTCCTTTCGTCTTAACGCTTGAAGAACTCCTGGTGCGTGGGAGGCAGGGCCCGGACGTGCCGAGCCAGCTCAGGGTACCGCCTTTGGAGCTGCGCGAACATGGCGTACGCGATCTCGCGCACGGAGAAATGATTCTCCGGTCGGGTGCGTAGTTCTATGATATATTGCAACTCGCCCGTGTCCATCTTGAAGAGCGAGCGCCTGCGATACGCGAAGGGCAGGGCGTACTCTCCCACCCCCGGCGTGAGGGCATCGATGCGGGTGGAGAGCTCCCCGGCTTGCTCCATGAGCTTTGAATAGCGCTCGGCCAGGCCGGCCTCCAAGATCTCTTTGGGGGTGTCGAAGCCGTACGCCGCCTGAAAGCCTTTGTGAATCTGCACCAGGCGGCGATGCCTGTGAAAATCCCGCCAGCTGCCGCCGTCGAGACAGAGATCGAAGATGAGAGAGTAGCCGCTGTAGGTCTCGCGCAGCGGCAGGTCAAATCTGGCGCGCTGGCGCTCGGGGATCTCCGCGATCCTTTGCTTCTCACGAAGATTCATCTGCTTCACCCGCGCGAGGATCTGGGCGTAGGAGTGGGGCAGCACGCGATAGAGCAGGGTGGCCACGCGCTCCGTGAGCGGATCATGGGGCTCGGCGAGCCAGACGCCCCTCCCTCCGTCGGGCGCGTCTAGATCTTTGGCCAGGGGCGCCGCGGCCTGCCGAAGGGCTTCGCTCGTCTGGCGAAGGTACTCGCTGGGCTGAGTGTACTTGATGAGCGTGGGGACCGCAGCCGCCCCCACATGCACGATCTTCTTAACCTCTTCGAGGATCTTGCGCTCTTGAGGCAGTCGTTGCCAGAGCTCTTCAAGCCGGGGCAGAAGCCGCTCGACCATCGGGTTGAACGCTGGTCTTTTCATGACGGCCTCCTTGAGCTCCTGGGCGATGGCTTGCATCTCTCTTAGCGGATGGGAGAAGAGGCGTATAAGTTGTCTCTCGAGCGTGCGGGCACTCAGGATCTGCCCCAGCCCCGTGCGGATGCTCATGGGCAGAAGATAGCGCGCCACATCAAAGGCGCGCGCTTTGAGTGTGCGCTCGTACTTGGCGTCGTCCATGTCGGGGGGGCGCTCGTGCGCGTGCTTCTCCATCAAGATTTTGAGAATCTGCGGATGGGCGGCCCCATACTCGCGGATGAGCCGATGGCACAGCTTCTGATACGGGTCTTCCAGCTCGGTGCCTAAAAGCTCCTCGGGCAGATGGAAGCCGCGCCGCTCAAAATCCTGATAGCGCGTGGAACTGGCCTGGCCGTCTATGAGCGGATCATCCCAGAGCTCTTCGGCGGCTACCATGGAGATATTCTCTAACACAATGGTCAGGTGTGCCAGATCGGCAATCGAGGCATGGCCGTAATCAAAATAGAAGCTCTCGTAGAAGCGCTGGGCTCCCTCTTGGGTGAGCTCGAAGATCCACTCTTGATAGGGGAGGCTGGAGCGGCTGAATTTGGCGATGCCATAGCCCCCGGGCTCAGGGAGTACCCCTAAGACGGCAAAGATGCGCCTCTGGCCGAAGTCCTCGCCTTTCGGTTCGCTCAATACCTCTCACCCCCAGCCGCTTGAGCGTACTCTACTCTATGACGGGGAGTCTGTCAACGGAGCAAATTCAACGCTACTGGAAGGAGGGGTGAATGAGACTCATCTACGACCGGGAGAAGCGCCTGCTGGCCATTGAGATCCTGCCGGTGACAGAGTCCCTCTTGACAAGCACCTTCTGCTATGCTAAGATGACCCTCAGCAAGCATAGAGGAGGAGAGGCACCCGTAAGGAGGACGATACCCAGATCGCTATCTTCTAGATTTTATTTCTGGGTGTGCTCTCCGGCGGAATGGACGAGGCTCGGATCGTAACTCCAGTTACATACATCGGCCACGGGCCGGTGTACACTCGCTGTAGCTCTTGACAAGGACATCGGGGTCTGCTAACATGCCAGCAATTCTTAAGTCGGCAGGAGTGGTGAGAGTGGGGGAGGGCAGGAGAGATCAGCTCGTAAGACGGGTATCATTCTCCTCTTATTCTTCTATCATGCAGAGCCAGCTCTCCTTCTCCCCTCCCACCATAGGCCCGTGAAGCAGAACGCGTTCGAGGACGGAATCAGGCAATCCGAGTCCAGGGTGTCCGGCTCCTGGGGGCTTGGGCAGTAGCCGATAGGGGCCGAGGCAGCGGCCATCGTTGACGGACGCGAGCTTATACGAGACGAGACGAGGAGATGACTCAATCAAGGAGGTGGTGGCACGTAATGAGGGAAACCCCTGTGGGGGTCTTCATGCGGGATTTTCGAAGAGCCGTTGGAACTCAACTCGAACTCAGACGCGAGAAGAAGGAGGTATGCCAGTGAAGAACAGGAGTCATATCGTGACGCTGATGGCAGCCTTAGCGTTCACTTTCGCTCTTATAGCTGCCATCGCTCCTGCGGCCCTGGCGGGACGCAGCGAGGCCTATTTCTCCGACGTCAATGGCAACCCAAAGACGGAATGGAAAGTAGGCGAGGTCTTATATATCACGGTGGTCTCGCACGACGAGAACCGCGACAGCGATGAGGTGGAATTCATCGACGCGCGCAGCCGCTGCGAGACTCACACCCGAGTCCCCGTCCCCTGCGTGGAGATCTGGGACCCCAACACCAAAGACAGCGAGACGAACTACGGCTCGCTGGTGCTGGTAGAGACGGGGAGCGACACGGGAATCTTCCGCAGCCAGACAGGCATTTTAATTAGACCCATCGAGGAAGACCCGGCTCACCAGGAGAACGGGACCCTCGAGGTCTTCCACGGCGACACCATCATGCTGCGCTATCAGTCGCCCTCGGACGACAACGACATCGATCTCGATCAGGCCAAGATCACCGCCACTCCTGGCATCATTAGAATCACCAATCAGGCCGGCCAAGACGTGCCCATCTGGCAAGTCGGCCAGCAGATCTGGATCACCGTGGAAGATGCTGACCAGAACGTCGATCCCCTCAAGCCCGATACTATCAAGGGCGTAACTCTGTGGACCCCGCGCTGCGTATGGGACGTCATCGAGCGGGCGGGCCAGCCCCGGGAAGATCAGCCTCAACCTAAGCCCTGTGACGAGACGATCGCCCCCGTCGGATACGACTCCCAACTCAAAGAAGCCTTCCCCGGCTCCTTTGAGGACTCGTTGGTGTTGGTCGAGACCGGCCCCAACACAGGCGTATTTAGAAACGTCAACGGCATCACGCTGCGGGACAATCTGGGACCCCGGCGCGAGTTCGCCACGACTCCTACGGCGCTATCGCTCTTTGTCAATCACAAGGACACGATCGTGGCCTTCTACAGGAAGCCGGCCATCGTGGGGCTAGCCCCCGTGGCCCCGCCACCGCCACCGCCTCCGCCGGCAGAGACCCGCACGGACAACTGTGGAGCTAGCGATCTCATCAGCTGCTCCCGGACGGTCCCGGTGCGCGTGGCGCCCGGACAGACGTTTGATGTGACGGTGAACATCACGGCCAAGCAGAATTTGAGACTTCTGGCCCTGCGCGAGCAGGCTCCGGCGGGCTTCAGCTTTGGACCCACCCCGACGGCCACCCCCACACCGGAGAACATCAGCGTGGCCGATGGGGCGCTGCGAGCGGCTTGGGACGGCAACATCCCCTCTGGAACGACCATTACGCTCACCTATCAGCTGGTAGCCGGGGCTACGCCGGGCACGTTTAAGATCCGCGGCTTCTTCACCGGCGCGCCCTTCTTCATTCTGCCTCTGGTCTCGGACATCACCGTGGCGGCCGCCAGCGCCGGTCAGGGCCTGCGCAGCTTAAGCTTAAGCGTGAGCGTGGGTGCCCAAGCGGAGAGCGCCCAGATGGCGATCACCCGCCAAGCGCCCTCACAAGCCAACGTGGGCCAGCCCTTTACGGTCAGGCTTACGGTCACTTCCAAGGTGGCCCTGCCGGCCATCTCGGTGAAGGAGAACTTCAACGGGCTGACGCTGGTGGACCAGGGAGCCGATTTCATCGGCCTGGAGCCGCCCTCGACCCTGCGCGGTCTCTTGGGCCCCAACGTCGCCGCCGGCACCACCCGGACGTTCACATACCAGCTGAGCTGTCCCAGAGAGGGGGCCTTCACGATCACGGGCACGGTGGAAACCCGAGGCTTCCCGGCCGTGACGGAAACTTCTACGATCACCTGTGGTGCAGGCCCGACGCCTCCGCCGCCACCGCCGACGGGCCAGATCTTCCGCCGCGGCCAGGCCTCTCCCAATGACCCGCAGGACTTCGCCTTAGCTCAAGCCAAGGTCGGCCACTTCAACCCGGCCAAGATGACCTTTACTGATATCAACGGCAATGAGCTGACGGAGTTCGCCATCGGCACGGAGTTCTTCATCACCTTGATCGATGAGGACCAGAACGTCGATTCGGATCATGTGGAGACGCTGTGTGTTCAGGTCTTTGATGTCAACGGCGGGCGCGAGGGCGACACCCCGGGTGTGGCACGCACTCTGAAGGACCAGCTCAAGGACGACCCGCGGGCCTGTCTGGAAGACCACGTGCGTGATCTCTTTATGTGGAAGACCGGCGTGCAGCTGGTAGAGACCGGCACGAACACGGGCGTCTTTAGAAACCCCAACGCGCTTAAGATCATCGGCATCTGTGCCCAGCCGGAGGCGCCGGAAGCGCCGTTCAACACCGACCCGGCCCAGACTGCCAACATCCAGATCCACAAGCTCGTCCCCAGCGGCACGGATGTGAGCAAGCTGCCGGGCGTGCTCAAGGACGACGCGCCCCAGTGGTGGGCCGAGCCGAGCGTCAAGCCGGGCACGGTGCTCAAGGACTGCTACTTCAGCACGCCGTTCGTGGCCGAAGGCCGCACGGAGGCTCCTCAGCCGTATGACCCGACCGATCCCAACTTGGCCGTGATCAAGACTTTCGCCGAGGACGTGCCTCAGAAGATCGCGGTCTACGCGGGAGACGTCGTCTACGCCGTCTTCCAGGATCAGCTGGTCGACCCGCTCGACGTGGTCTACGCCACCGCGCGGGTGAAGGACTTCCAGACCTTCGACGGCAAG
>JBBIOR010000027.1:21741-23993 GCA_037443265.1 Candidatus Fraserbacteria bacterium
CGACGTGGTCTACGCCACCGCGCGGGTGAAGGACTTCCAGACCTTCGACGGCAAGCGGGCCACCATCCAGTGGGTGGACGAGCGCGGCAACCCCGTGGACACCTACAAGATCGGCCAGGACGTCTTCGTCCGGCTCGAAGATCAAGACCGCAACGTCAACCCGGCCGTGGTGGACAAGCTGGAAGTGCTCGTCCTAGACCGCAACAGCGGCGACTGGGAGAACGTCCTCTTGGAGGAGACCGGCCCGGACACTGGCGTATTTATGAACCGCCAGGGCCTCTCCCTGCAGCCGGCCACCTCTCCGGGCGCGGTCCGCATCAACAACAATAGACTCGAGATGTTCGACCGCGACACCATCGAGGCCCATTATCAAGACAACTACAACCCCAAGGACTTCAGCGCCGCGTGGATTCGGCTAATCCCGCAGCCTCAGCCCGGACCCGGCGTGCCGCCCGTCGAGAAGAGCACCACCAAGTTCACCGACGCCACGGGTAAGCCCGTGAGCGAGTACACCATCGGCGACACAGTCTACGTCACGGTCACCGACCCCAGCCGCAACGTCTCTGCTACGACCGTGGACACGGTGCAGAACGCCATCGTGGTCACCAATACCCGCACGGGCAAATCCGTGACGGTGAGCGCCAAGGAGACCGGAGCCAACACGGGAGTCTTCTTGAGTGACCCGATCACCACGGGCGCGCCCGGCAGCGGAGCCCAGCTGGAGGCCGAGGATGGCGACATGCTGGAGGCCAAGTACACCGATCCTCAAGATCCGTCCGACACCTCTCAGGCCACAGTGCGGGTCGTGGTCGGGGTCTTCAACTGCACCGGCGCGCGCAACACGCCCAACCCCTTCTCGGTCACGACCACCTTCCAGGCTTTGGGTACGGGCATCCGGCAGGTCACGGTCTCGATCTATGATCTGTCGGGCCGACTGGTGGCTCTGGCCACGGGCACGGGCGCCTTGGCCGCCTGGGACGGGCGGACGCTCGCCGGCGAGGACCTGGGCAGCGGCGTCTATCTCTATCAACTGACCTGTATGGGCCGCCTGGGCGAGACCAAGACCCTTGAGGTCAAGAAGGCCGTACTGCTACGCTAATTTAAGAGACGGACTCCCGGGGGCCCTTCAGGGGCCCCCGCAGGAGCCCTCTAGAAACGAACGAACGAACGATCATGAAGCCAAATCGAAGGAGGTCTAGAATCGAGATGAGGCGACTAGTCTTATTGGGTCTGGCGCTGGTTCTGCTCTTGTGGGGCAGCGCGCAGGCGCAAGAGGGCGTCGGAGCCGGAGCCGGCTTTAAATTCGGCGTCGATGCCCGGGCTCTGGCGATGGGCGGAGCGTTCGTAGCCATAGCCGACGGCTATAGCGCGCCGTACTGGAACCCGGCCGGCCTAGCGCTGTCTGCGAGCACCCGCATCGGAGGGATGAACACCAACAAGTTCGGCCTGGGGATCAACTTCAACTACGTGGGGGCGGCCATAAGTCTAGGGGGCTTCCGCCTGGGGGCGGCCTTCCTGGGCGAGTCGATCAGCGGGATCGAGACCTTCGGTCCGGGTGGCGAGCCGTTGGGGACCGTGGACAACAACGACTTTGTGTTCATGGGCTCGACGGCCTTTCCACTACCCTTCGGCGAGATGCCCATTGTGCTGGGGGCCAATGCCAAGTACTACACCCACTTGCTCGCCGGGGAGAGCGCCACGGGCTTCGGCGGAGACTTAGGGCTGCTGGTGGGCCTGGGGACATTCTCGCTGGGCGCGGTCGTCACGGACGTAGGCGGCACGACCAAGACCTGGACTACGGGTGCCGTGGACCGAGTGGACATGGCCATCCGGGTGGGTGCGGCCCTCAATCTAGAAGCCCCGATCCCGTGGATTCTCTCGGGCCAGTACAACGTGGACGACGGCTCGATCCATCTGGGCGCGGAGTTTAAGCTCACCCCGCAGATTGCCCTTCGGGTGGGGGCTCAGCGGCCGCAGGACGGGGACTTCAGCTTCTCGGCCGGCGCGGGGCTCACCCTGGGAGGCTTTAACGTCTCCGGGGCGTATCTGCAGAATGCCGTCTTGGGCAATAGCCTCGTCGTCTCCGGCGAGTTCGTCTTCTAATGGAGGAACCGAACGCTATGATCAGCGGAGGCTCTCATTGGGGTTCAAGGCGGAACCGAAACTTTAACACGGATCAGCAGCAAAGGAGGTATACATTGAAGGCAAGCAGTCTCTTAAGATTTGTGCCGGCGTTGGCGCTTCTTGTAGCG
>JBBIOR010000028.1:0-15432 GCA_037443265.1 Candidatus Fraserbacteria bacterium
ATCGAAAGAGAAGGCGAAGAAGAAGGAGCGCGCTTTTAATTGAACCAGTGTGGTATTGAAACCTACGTGAGCGCCGAGCTGCAAGAACGGGATCTGGCTTTTAATTGAACCAGTGTGGTATTGAAACGGTAAGAGGGCCTGTCAAGCCGCCGGATGCACTCCGGACCATCGTTGGCCGGGGAATTGACAAGCTTCGAAACCGGAAACTCCTCCGCCGGGTAGGGCTTGAGCACCCCCATGAGCGCGCCCTGCTCCTCGGGATTCAGCCAGAGCTCTTCCAGCTCCTTCCGCACGATCACAGGCATCCGGTTGTGGATGGGCCTCAGAAGCTCGTTGGCCTCCGTGGTCACTCAGGAGGCCCTCCGGAGATTGCCAGGACTCCCACAGCCCAGCGAAGGGCTTTTTGGATTTGAGCCGCTCCCCACCCCAGCCCTACTGAGTGTGCCCCTTGAAAAGAACCCAAGCTCCAGGAGGGTCATCATGCTCAGAAAAGAGGAGATCGCTGAGAAACTTCAAGCTTACTACCAAGCCGTGGATTCTGGGGACCTTAAGAGGCTCTTCTCCCTCTTCCACGAAGACATCGTCTATCTAAGAGGGCAGAGGACGATCGAGGGCCTGGAGGCCTTCCGGGCGTTCTACCGGCAGGGGCGGGCTATCCGGGAGGGGAAGCATACGCTCCATCAGATATTGATCGAGCCTCCGGAGGCCGCGGTCCGGGGTCGCTTCTCGGGAAGGCTCAAGGACGGCGAGCCGGTGCAGGTCGACTTCGTCGACTTCTTCTGGTTTGAAGGAGACAAGATCATCCGGCGCGAGACCTACTTCCGGGGTCGTGAGGTGTAGCGTCTCAGCCTACATCAACCAAGGGCGCTTTTCTGATGCTTCCCTCTTCTTGTGCTAGCATGCTCGGCTCTCTTTCCGTACCCTTCCCTCTCGAAATCCCGTCTCCGCCCGGAGCCCGCATCGTCGGCGGCGTACTCTATGGCAGCGAGTGGAGCAGCTGGCGCTTCTTACACCAAGGGCAGAGCTGGCTTCCCATCGTCCTCGAGACGGCAGGGGATCGGCGCTTCGTATTCCTAAGGAGCGCTAGGCCGCCGAGCGGAAGAGCCCCCGGCTCTTGTAGAAATACTCAGACCCCGAAGCCAGCGCCAACACCACCGCCAGCAAGATGAACGCTACTTTGACGTCCTCCCCCACCGGTCCCCACTCCCAATAGTGAGAGCCCATCAGCACCATCACCAGCCCGACGTGTGAGAGGGTCTTCAGCTTCCCAAGCACGCTGGCCGCAATCACCATGTTCTGAGCCATCGCCCAGATCCTAAGGCCCATCACCAGAAGCTCCCGACTCAGGATGATCACCACCCAGACCGGCCAGATCTCCCCAAGCCACACGAAGACTAGAAGAGCCGCCATCACCAGAAGCTTGTCGGCAATAGGGTCGGCCAGCCTGCCAAAATCCGTGATCTCTCCGCGACTGCGGGCCAACCAGCCGTCAATCGCATCCGAAAGAGCCGCCAACGTGAAGATGATCAACGCGACTAGCTCACCCCGGGGCACTGTCCCCGACAACAGAAAGAACAAGAAGACCGGAATGATGGCAATCCGGATGAGCGTGATGATGTTCGGCAGGTTCCAGGCCATCCCAAACCCCGCCTTCTATAATTGAGCTATTGCGAGCCGCGAAGCTATTTCGAGCCTCGCCAGAGACAGCCAAGCTATATGACCCGCAGCTCCTCAAAGAAGCGCGTCAAGTCGGCCGTTGGAGAGCCACCTTGGTTCAAGATGGGCCGCTTAGCCGGCGGACTCTCCCGATAGAACGGAATGCGCCTTAGGATGCGCTCCTCAAACGTCGTGGTCGTCTCATTCTTCAAGAAGACTCCGATAGGGATGCGATCCCCCCACTCCAGAGCCCTCTCGATGAATTGCAAGAGCTTCGCGTGCGCTTCCTCCGCGCTGGGTCGCATCACCGGATCGTACCCTTGCTCTTCCAGCTTGTAGACCCGCGGCATGGGCTTCCCGCGGGCATCCAGTCGATCCAGGCCACCGTACCAGTCCTTCGTGTTGAGGTCATTGTACGTAGGACACGGCTGGAGCACGTCGATGAAGGCTGAGCCCTTGTGCTCGATCGCCTGCCGGATCAACCCCACCAGATGCGGGATGTCGAAGGCATAGCCGCGGGCGATGAACGTGTAGCCCGCCGAGAGCGCCAGAAGCAGCGGATTGATCCCTTCGTTCACGTTGGGCTGCGGCAGGCTCTTCGTCTGGAGGCCCAATTTGAGCGTGGGCGAGGCCTGGCCCTTGGTGAGGCCGTATACGCCGTTGTCATAGATGATGTAGGTGAGATCGACGTTTCTTCGCCCGGCGTTCACAAAGTGCCCGGCCCCGATGCCCAACCCATCGCCGTCGCCTCCCACGGCAATGACCGTGAGCGCCGGGTTGGCCAGCTTGGCACCTATGGCGAAGGGGAGCACCCTTCCGTGGAGCGTGTGCGTGCCAAAAACTTTCACGTAATGAACAGTCTTGGCCGAGCAGCCAATGCCCGAAAAGAGCGCCACGCGATGGGGCTCCAGATCCATTTGAGCTAATGCCATTTGAATAGAATTTAATATGCCAAAGTCTCCGCAGCCCGGACACCAGTTGTTGTGGACCTCCGTCTTGAACTCTTGCACACTAGCGGCCACTCGTGAGCACCACCCTTTCAGGCGCCCCCTTCTTGATGATCTGCTTGAGAGCCTCGTAGAGCTCATCGACGGACATGGGGCGCCCATTGTACTTGACGATGAGATGATCCATCGCGATGCCCGTCAGTTGCCTGACCAACCCGGCCAGCTGACCCGAGAAGTTGCCCTCGATAGCGATCTTCTGTCCGGCACCTCTTAGATGCCGGGCGATCTCTTCGGCCGGCAGCGGCCAGAGGAGCCGAACTTGAATGAAGCGAGTGGGAATCTCTTCCTTGGCCAGCCTCTCCATCGCCTCCAGGATGGCTCCCTTGGGGGAGCCCCAGCTCAAGAGGGCAATCTCGGCCTGGGAGTCTCCGAAGACGTTCAGCTTCTCTAGGAGTGGGATCTCCTTGGCAGCCGTCTCCAGTTTCTTCATGCGCTTCTCCATCATGGCGACGCGCACCACAGGATCTTCCGTGATATGGCCCCACTCGTCGTGCTCATCGCTCGTCCGCCAACAGATACCGAACTTTTGGCCCAGGACGACCCGCGGAGAGATCCCCGTCTGTGTCAGTTGAAACGCTTTGAAGGCCCCGTTGGAGCTTTGAAAAGCCAGCTCTTCGTCGGTGAGGAGCTGCCCGCGGTCGATCACCACAGAGCTTGTGTCAAAGACGGGATGCGTCTGGCTGCTGGAGGCGATCGCCTTATCCAGCAAGTGGATGACGGGCATCTGGAATCTCTCGGCCCAGTTGAAAGCTCGTATGGTGTCGTAGAAGGCCTCTTGGAGATCTCCGGAGGCGAGCACGAGGCGCGGGGCTTCGCCGTGGCCAGCGTGGATGGCAAATCTCAGATCCCCCTGCTCGCTACGGGTGGGCATGCCCGTGGAGGGGCTGCCGCGCTGATAGAGCGTAATCACCAGGGGAACTTCATCCATGGCGGCAAAGCCCAGGCCCTCGATCATGAGCGAGAATCCCGGCCCCGAGGTCGAGGTGGCCGCGCGCGCCCCGGCCAGGGCCGCGCCCGTGGCCATGTTGATGGCCGAGATCTCATCCTCCGTCTGCATCACCAAGATGGCCCCCTTCCCTTCCCCAGCCCCCGCGTTGAGCGAGAAGACTTCGTGTGCCTCCAGATACACAGACTCGTCGGTGGCCGGACTGATGGGATAATACGTCTGGAAGGAGCAGCCGGCGATCACTTTCCCCAGAGCCACCGCCTGGTTGCCCGTAAGATAGATGCGCCTCTCCCCTGCGGCCATCGGCTTGAGAGCACAGGAGAATGGGTCTTCAAAGTTAGTGGCCATGTACTCGTAGGCCAGCTCACAGGCCCGCAGATTCATCTCAATGACTCTTCGTTTGTCCCGGAAGATGTTGCTAAGGGCCTTCTCCAGCCATGAGATCTCGTACTGCAAGAGGGCGCATGAGGCGGCCACGGCCATGGTGTTGGCCGTCTTCTTCAGCCTGCTGATGGGCTCTCCAAGCATCTCTGAGAGTCTCTCAATGAGCTCCTCGTAGGGGACGGCGAAGAGCTTGGCACCGCGATCTCGCACGATTCCCAGAAGATCTTCCATCGTGTCGCCCGCGCCATGCTCCGCCAGAAATGTCCTCAAGTCCTCCCGGGCGCGCTCCGTCATGGCCGGGATGCGATCTAAGGGGGTCTCGCTTAGCTTGGGATCGTAGAGGATGCCCCCTTGTGGCACCACATCCCGGGCGTGCAGAAAGACCGTCTCGGCATCGAAGGTCACCAGCACGTCTATGCGATCTGAGGTGGCATACACGGGGCGATCGGAGACACGCACTTGATAGTAGCTGTGCTCTCCCATGATGTTGGAATAATATTCGCGCTGGCCGTAGATATGAAGGCCGCCAAAGGCGCACGCCTTGGCGAACATGGTGGCGGCCGAATCGACACCGCTGCCCTGTGCGCCACCGATCAGCCAGTTCAAGTGATTGATGCGCCGCTCCATTGGGCTTCTCCTTTCCAATACGCCAAAAAGGCTACTCTAGCACATCCTTTCAGGGTATTCAAGCGGCCACGAGCCTCAAAAGATCCCATAGACTCCCAGGGCTTAGCGGGCAGTGTACCTCCTCCACAGGAGATTGTCAACGAAGGGAAGGACTTTGCGCGTCACCCGACACACCCGGTACAATAGGAGCACTCATTCTCAAGGGAAAGGAGGAGATCACCCCATGGCTCTCAATGTCGGCCAACGGGCACCGGATTTTACCCTGCCCGCCTGCGACGGCGAGCGAGTCGAGCCCTTCCAGCTCAGCCAGCATCTGGGCCGAGGCCCTATGGTCTTGGCGTTCTTCCCGCTGGCCTTCACCCCCGTCTGCACCAACGAGATGTGCCACTTCCGCGATAGTATGAGCTCATTCAATGATCTCAAGACCCAAGTCTACGGCATCAGCGTGGATAGCCCCTACGCGCTCAACGCCTTCATTGAAGCTCATAATTTGAGCTTCAAGCTGCTTAGCGACTTCAACAAGCAGGTGAGCGCCCAGTATGGCGTCCTACATGAGAGGCTCGGGAATCTGAACGGGGTCTCCAAGCGCAGCGTCTTCATTCTCGATAACGACGGGATCGTCCGCTACCGCTGGGTGAGCGAGGACCCGAGAGTGATGCCCAGCTTCCCAGAGATCCAGCAGGCCCTCCAGAAACTCCAGTAGGGAAGGCAGAGCCAATCGCGAAGGGACGGACGTCCTGGACATCCGTAAGCGCTATGATAATTTAGCAGCATGAGAATTCGATTGGTGCCCGGCCCCATAGTGGCGCTCTGGGCCCTAGCTCTCTTCGGCTCGCAGCCGATGCTCTGGGCTCAGTCGACTCCGATCGTCGTCCGGCAGGGCGACTTTCAGGCCACGGTCTTTCCCTTGCTAGGGGCGGCCTCGGCCGAGGAATTTTACAATTATTCACTCTTCGACTATCAAGCGCGCACTTCCCTTGAGATCCCGCGACACAGCTTGATCGCCTTCTATCGAGACTCTCGCACAGGCAAGCTCGCGCTGATCATCATTCACAATGCGCCAGACGCCGGCTCCGGTGGAGGGGTAAAGCTCCGTCTGGAGGGCCTACCCTCCACAGCCCAATTGACCCTCAAAGACGATCCCAGCGATGAGTACACGTTTGAGCCGCCGAACGCGCAAGTCACGTGGCGCTGGGTCTCCGGGCGCACCGATGGGCTGGTCGTCAACGACTTGGGCGAGCGTTTCACGCTGACCCTCACGCCCCAACTCATGCAAGGGGTCGTGGGCTGGAAAGTATATACCGTGAAAGATCCCGCGATCGGGCCCGAGCGGATTCCTCTACCCAGTCTCACAGATCCCATTGAGATCTTCGTCGGAGAGGGTCCTCCTCCTCCTCCGCCAGCCACTGCGCCCCCTGGCCCTCCGGTCCGGCAGCTCCGCCCGGAAGAGAACCTCATACAGCGAGAGATCTCCACGCCACAGGCCCAGCCCGGCAGTGCCTTTCGCGTGGCTCTCGCGCTCAGAATTGGAGTGACCAGCCACGGGCTGGGAGTGGAAGAGCAGCTTCCCACAGGCTGGAGGATCGAGCCGGTGCAGAACGACGGCGCGATCTTCAAGTTCACGAACGCCCGCGGGCAGTGGCTCTTCCCGACGATCCTTAAGAGTGGAGACACAAAGCGCATCGTCTACGACGTGCGCGTGCCGGAAGCAGAAGAGCTGATCGGAGCCGCGGCGCGCTTCACTATTCAGGGGAAGATGACCAGCGCTTCCCCCGTCTATACCGTGCCCATCACCGGCGAATCTGAGATTGAGATCGTCTCGTGCCTGAGCGAAGCGGTGGCCATCGCCCATCTGGATCTTAGGAGCGGGCAGGTCGATCTTAGAGGCCACGAGACGATCTCTCCGGAGCAGATGGCCCAAGCGGTCGCGTTCTGGCAGGCATCTCTTCCGGTGCCGGGGACCTGTGCGGCCCTGATGAGCTCCGAGGCGTTGCAGCGGGTCATGATGCATCAATTATTGAACATCCGGGTGGATGAGCCTCTGCCACCGCCCTGGACAGACCCGGCTGCGCCGCCTGTCACAGTCAAGCGCACCCTCCAGACGCCCCTGCCTGCCGGACAGCTCTATCCCAAGGCCCCGCGGGGAGAGGCCTTCCGCGTGGAGCTTCTCATCCAGGCCCAACAGGATCTGCCCGGCTTGCGCATCATCGAGCAGCTTCCCGCAGATTGGAGGGTGCAGCCGCTGGTCCTCCTGAGCGCCGTCTTCCGAGAGGGAGAGGGTGGCGTAAGAGAATGGATCTTCCCGGAGCTCATCTCCGCAGGAGGGGTGCGCCGCCTCGTCTATGAAGTGACTGTGCCCACGGATGCCGCGCCGGCCACGGTGATGCTCAAGGGGGCTTCCGAGAGCGGACAGATGGCGTTCACCCAGGTGACCCAAGGGGATAGCGCTGTAAAAATCATAGAGTGTCTCTCCCTGCTCTTGGCTGTGGCTCATCTCGACGCCAAGACGGGTCAGATTGATCTGAGCCTAGATAACACGATCAGCCGCGAACAGTCCGAAGCAGCCTTCCTGCTCTGGCTGGACGATAGAGAAGTCCCCGGCACCTGTGGCCGGAAGCTGGATCTAGCGACACTTCAGCGCATTGTCACCCACGCCCTGACCGGCCAACCCGTCGAGCCATGAGCAAATTCCGGTGGGTTGGCTACCTCCGGGGCCTGGCGGAGACGTTCGTCCTCAAATTTTATGGCCTGCTGGGACCTCGGGTCTTCTCGTCCAGATATTTTGAGTTCCGCTATCGCATGAGAAGGGATCCTTGGGGCTACGAGATCAGCCCGTACGAGCAGAGGAAATACCAGCAGACGCTCTCGATCCTCCCGCGGGCGGGCTATGAGCGGGCGTTGGAAGTCGGCTGCAGCATCGGGGTCTTTACAGAGAAGCTGGCCGAAAGTGGGCTGGTGCGCGAGATCGTCGGAGTAGACATCTCGGAGGCCGCGCTCGAGCGGGCCAGACAGCGCCTGGCCCGTTTTGAGAAGGTGCGGCTTCTGCGTCAGGACATCATCCGTGATGCCCTGGAAGGCCCGTTCGATCTGATCTTCTGTGCGGAAATTCTCTATTATCTGGGCACAAAGAATCTGAAGATCGTAAGGGAAAAGCTGCTGGCCGCCTTGGGCGAAGGCGGGCATTTGATCTTAGTCAATCCGTGGCCTCTGGCCCGCGCCATCCGAGCGCAATTCTTAAGCCGCCCTGAGCTCGTGCTCATCCAAGAAGACATCGAGCAAAAGACCCATCGACCCTACGCGATCACCTTGCTGGAGAAGAGGCTCAAAGTCCGCTGAGGAAGCCCCGCAGCAGCAGAGCTGCCGCCACGATGTTGCCCACTCCGGCCAGCGCCATCCAGAAGAGCTCGCGCTCTGTGTATTCCAACTCCTGGCGCGGAGCAATCAGGCCCAAAAGGCCAAAAGCTGTGAAGAGGAGCCCGATGATGCCAAAGACAATCGTCCCCAAAAGATAGATGACGTTAATGGCTCATCCCCCCCCCTTGTCGGTCTGGATGAAGTAGCGTCTCCCCTCTTTTCGAATGCGCCCGAGCTTGAGGAGCTCGTTGGCCGCGCCCGTGAGCCGCCTCCACTCCACCTCCATCTCACGGGCGATCTCCACCAGCGTGAGTCCCTCAGGGTGGTCCTCCAGCACCTCTGAGATCCGCCTAAGTTGCTCTTGGAATTCCGTGAGCAGCTGATGCGCAACGGGCTTGCTGGCCGGGCTCGCAACGGTCCCGACCATCGTACTCGGAGCCTGCGCCCAGTAAAGGACCGACGCAGGCACCCAGAGCGGCAGAGCGCCGAGCACGAACCAGTAGCTGGAGATGGCCCAATCCGGCACGAGAAGCCCCACAATTTGCAAGAGGATGGCAATGAGCAGCAGGACCGTGCTGGCCTGCACACGCGCAGCGAACAATTTGGTGCGATCCACGCTCAGCAACAGCAGCATAGCTGAGATTTCGCACGTAAGGCCCGTAAAGAGCAAGAACACATTCAATTTCCATAAGGACTCCATCCCTGAACCCCCTTTGCTGGAGCGCGAGACGAAGATATTCTATAGACCCACTTGGAGCAAGCGTCTCTCATAGGCGTATCAATTCCCTGGGAAAGCGCGTGAGCGTCTCTGCGCCTTCCGTTGTGATGAGCATGACGTCCTCAAGGCGCACGCCTCCTTTGCCCGGCAAGTAGATCCCTGGCTCGACGGTGAAGACCTGGCCGGGCTGAAGTTCTTGCTCGTTGCCCCCGATGATGTACGGCGGCTCGTGCACTTCTAGGCCCAAGCCATGCCCTGTGCGATGGATGAAATATCTCCCGTAGCCGGCGCGTTCGATCACCTGCCGCGCCGCGCGGTCGACCTCTTGGACCGCAACGCCCGGCCGGCAGGCCTCCCGCCCTGCGGCATTGGCTTCTTTCACGATCTTATAGATCTCTTCGAGCTCAGGGTCGAGTCGCCCCATAGCGACATTGCGGGTGATGTCTCCCAGGTAGCCTCCCCAGCTGGCTCCACAGTCGAGGGTGACAATGTCGCCCGGCTGGATGGCCCGCTCTCCCGCTGAGGCGTGGGGCGAGCCACTATTGGGGCCGGAGACCACAATGGGCTCAAAGGAGACGCCTTCGCCTCCGGCTTCCAACAGCTCCCGCTGATAGACCTGGGCGATCGCTCTCTCGCTCACCCCTGGACGAATGGCTCGGATCGTCTTCGCGAGAACGCTTTCCGTAAGTTCAAGAGCCTGGCGCAAGAGCCGGATCTCGCTGTCATCTTTGATCATGCGTAGCTCCTCCATCGCGCCGTCCAGCTCCACCCGACGACAATCCGCAAGATGCCTCTTAAGCTGCTTAAGCTCCAGCAGGCGCATCTGCCGGAGCTCCACACCCAGGGTTTTCCCCTTAAGCTCAAGATCGCGCACAAGCTGAGAGAGAGCTTGATCTGGGCCCTCTTCATCACCATAGCTATAGAGCTTCGCTTCTGCTTTGAGGGCCTGCTCGGCTTGAGGCACCTCCAGCAGAGGCAAGAGCAGAGCCGGCTCTCGATCCAGGGGGATGAACGCCAGGGTGATACGCTCGCTTGGCTTCAGGCACAGCCCTGTGAGATAGCGCAGATTCGGGCCGGGGACGATCACAGCACAATCGATCTTGCGCCGTTTAAGCTCCCTCTGCAATCTCTCATGGCGCGCTTGGTGCATACAATGAATATAGAAGGCACGTGCAGGCAAGTCAATCCGTTTCGTCTGCGATCTTGTGCTCCGGAAGAGAGCTGATATCCGTCATTGAACCCCACAGGGGCGGCGCTCTATAGTGACAGGACGAAGGAGTGTTTATGGAGTATCGCCTAGATCACGACTCTCTGGGGGATGTTCCGGTCCCGCAAGAGGCCTATTGGGGGCCTCAGACTCAGCGGGCGATCGAAAATTTTCCGATTAGCGGCCTTAGGCTTCAGCCGGTGTTCGTGCGTGCTCAAGCCATCATCAAGCGGGCCTGTGCCAAGGCGAACCTGGAGCTGGGCCAGCTTGATAGGGCAATCGCCAACGCGATCGTAAAAGCCTGTGAGGAGATCCTCGACGGAAAGCTCCTCGATCAGTTCGTGGTGGACGTCTATCAAGCTGGGGCCGGCACCTCTCAAAATATGAACGCCAATGAAGTCATCGCCAATCGGGCCATCGAGATCCTGGGAGGCCAGAAGGGCGATTATAAACGGGTGCATCCGAATGATCACGTGAATCGTGGCCAGTCTACCAACGACACTATCCCCACGGCCCTGCACATTGCTGCTCTGGAAGAGATCACTCATAAGCTCCTGCCGGCCCTGGGAGGACTCGAGAAGGCCCTGCGACAGAAGGCCCGGGAGTTTGATCCTATCATCAAAGCGGGACGGACTCATCTACAAGACGCCGTGCCCATGAGATTGGGCCAGGAGTTCGGAGCCTACGCCCGCATGATGGAGCTGGGCATCGAGCGGGTCAAGCAGGCCTCGGAAGGACTCAAAGAACTGGCCATCGGCGGAAACGCCGTGGGCACGGGGATCAACACGCCCCGGGGCTACAAAGAACTGGCCGTAAGATACATCAACGAGGTCACGAAGCTCGATTTCCGTCCGGCAGCGGATCCCTTCGAGGCCATTCAGAATCGCGATGCTGTGGTTCATGTCTCAGGGGCGCTGCGCACGGTGGCGACGAGTCTGATCAAGGTTGCCGACGATTTGAGATTATTGGCGTCCGGGCCCAAGACGGGCTTGGGCGAGATTATGCTGCCGGCTATCCAACCCGGAAGCTCGATCATGCCCGGCAAAGTGAATCCCGTGCTGGCCGAGATGCTCAACATGGTCTGCTACGCCGTCTTGGGATGCGATCAGGTCGTCTCTCGTGCCGGACAGGCTGGGCAGCTTGAGCTCAACGTGATGATGCCCGTGATGGCGTATTATCTATTGCACGCGATCGAAATACTGACCAATGGCGTGAAGGCGTTCACGGAACGGTGCGTGCGTGGCATCGTGGCCAACGAAGACATCTGCCGGCGCTACGCCGAGAGCACGCCTCAGGTGGTGACGGCGCTCAGTCCCTACATCGGGTACGAGAAGGCCGCGGAAGTGCTGAAAGAAGCGCTCGCAAAGGACAAGACGATCCGCGAGGTCGTGCTGGGGAAGAAGCTCCTTCCCAAAGAGAAGCTGGACGAAGCGCTGGATCTAAGAAAGCTCACGTAGCTTGGCCCTCCTGCCTCTCAGGGGAGATCTCAAGAAACGGGTTGATGGGGCGCCCTTCAAAGAGGGGCAGGGCGATCTCAAAGTGCAAGGTCCGAAGGGCCTCACGCTGGCCGGGCCAGACGAACGCTCGTAAGATCTCCTCGAGCTTCATCCAGCGATAGTCGTCGTGTTCAGCGCCGAGCGCGATCGGGCCCTTGAGCTGCGCGGCAAAGCAGGGAACCAGTTCCACGGTGTCGATCTCGGCGACGTAAAATTGCTCGATAAAATCAAGACTCCAAAAGCCAATGGGGGTAAGCCCGGTCTCTTCGCCTACTTCGCGCCAGGCCGCCTGCACGGCCGTCTCTGCCGGATCGATTCTGCCGTGCACGGCCTGCCAGGTGTCTCCCAGATCAAGTCCCTGGCGCCGATGCAGAGCAAGATATTCAGGCCCCTCTTTGGCCAATCGGAAAGCATAGACGCTGACGGTGCGGACTTCGATCTTGGGCATCAGAAAGTTATTTTAAGCTCCGGATGAACTCGTCGATAGGGATGGCAGCCAGAGTCGTGATCTTGACGCTTCCGCGCGCTCCCAGCTCGACCGAGACGCGTGCGACCGTCTCGTTATCGGGCGCCTCCACGATCGTGAGGAAGTCATACGGCCCCAAAAGCGCGTATTGAGCGACGATCTTGGCCCCTAAATTTTCGACTTCTTTGTTGACCTCACGGATGCGTCCCGGCCGCTTCTTGATCGTCTCGGCCCCTTCGTCCGTAAGAGCACTCAGGAGGATGTACGTAGGCATGAGCGCCTCCTTTCTCTAAAATCCCATGATATGATAGCCGGCATCGACATAGATGATCTCTCCCGTGATGCCGCTAGAGAGATCGCTGAGCAGAAAGAGCGCCGCCTTGGCCACTTCCTCATGGGTGATATTGCGCTTGAGCGGCGCGCGCTGTTCGTACACATGCAAGATGCTCGTAAAGCCGGGGACGCCGCGGGCCGAGAGCGTCGAGAGCGGACCGGCCGAGATGCCATTGACCCGTATCTTTTTCGGCCCCAGTTCATAAGCCAGCTGACGGATGATCTGCTGCAGGGCGGCCTTGGCCGTGCCCATGACGTTGTAGGTCGGAACTGCCCGCTCGGCCGCAAGATACGTCAGGGCGATCATGCTGCCACCGCCTGCCTTCTCCATCAGGGGCAGCGCCAGCCGGGCCATGGGGATGAGCGAGTACGCGCTCACGTCCAGGGCCGTGCGAAAGCCCCCTCGCGAAGTCTTGAAGAACTCCCGCTCGAATTCTTCGGCAGGCGCGAAGGCCACGCTGTGTACTAAGAAATCGAGCCTGCCGAATTGATGCGAAATCTCGCCAAAGACGGCCTCCAGCTCTTCGTCGCGGGTCACATCGCAGGGGAGAAGCAACGAGTCTGCAAGCGGGTAGACCAGCTCCTCCACTTTGGGCTTGATGCGTTCATCTTGATATGTAAAGGCCAAGCGGGCTCCAGCTTGATGGAGAACCTGAGCGATAGCCCATGCAATGCTCCGCTTGTTGGCCACTCCAAAGATCAGTCCCGCCTTGCCTTGAAGATCAATGGGATACACTCACTGGCAACCCCCTTCGTCCAGAGTCCCCAAGACTGTACGCTGTAAGGGGGCTCCAATGCAAGTGCGCCTCTTGTCTCCAACGCTCGCTTGGGCTATGCTGGTGGCCGTGAGCCACCATGGGCCTGCGGCGGACATGGATCAGCGACGTGAGGAGACACATCGGTGAACGGATCTTGCTCAAGGGCTGGGTGCATACCGTGCGCGCCATCGGGAAGCTCGTCTTCATCGTGCTAAGGGACCGCACCGGCTTTGTACAAACGAAGCTCAAAGGCCAGAAGGAGTTAGCTATCCAGCTCCAAGAAGAAGCAGCACTCAAACTTATCGGGACGGTCATTCCAGATCCGCGCGCACCCGATGGCGTAGAAGTCGACATCGAGGAGCTTAAGATCCTAAGCGCGCCTGTCGAGCCTCCTCCCCTCCAGATCAATCGCCCTCTGGGAGTCATCGGGATGCGCTTGGAGACGGCTCTCAATCACCGGACTCTCAGCCTGCGGCACCCGGAGATCGGCTCGGTCTTCAAGGTGCGGGCCGAGCTCATCTGGGCCTTTCGAGAGTTCTTGAGGAGTCAGGGTTTTCTAGAGGTCCAGACGCCCAAGATCGTGGCCGCCGGCACCGAGGGGGGCACGGCCCTCTTCCCCGTGCAATATTTTGAAAGAACGGCCTATCTGGCGCAGAGTCCGCAGTTTTACAAGCAGATGCTCGTGGGCGCAGGCTACGAGCGCGTCTATGAAGTGGGCCCGGTGTATCGGGCGGAAGAGCACAACACCGCACGACACTTGAACGAATATATCAGCCTCGATTATGAGATGGGCTTTATCGACGATTTTCGAGAGATCACGCAACTGGAGACGGAGCTTCTCCGCTTCATGTTCGAGCACATTCAAAGAGCCTGCCCCAAGGAGCTGGAGCTCTATAAGATCGAGATGCCGAAGGTGCCCAAAGAGATTCCCCATTTGAAGCTCTCCGAGGCCGCAGCCATCTTGAAGGAGCGCTACAACAAGCTTGTTGATGGGGATCTCGATCCCGAGGGCGAGAAGCTGCTCTGCGAGTATGCCAAGAAAGAGCTGGGCTCCGAGTTCGTGTTCGTGACGCACTATCCCAAGGCGAAGCGCCCGATGTACGCCATGCCCAATGAAGAAGATCCTGCGCTTACGAACAGCTTCGATCTGCTCTATAAGGGCTTAGAGATCACGACGGGGGGCCAGCGTATCCATCAATATGACATGCTGGTGGAGGGCATCGAGAGCCGCGGGCTCAATCCCAAAGATTTCGAGTTCTATCTGGAGATCTTCAAGTATGGAATGCCGCCCCACGGTGGGCTGGCGATTGGCGCCGAGCGCCTGACCGCCCAGCTGTTAAATCTCTCCAACGTGCGCGAGGCGAGCTTCTTCCCCAGGGATCGGAC
Source organism: Candidatus Fraserbacteria bacterium (assembly GCA_037443265.1). Taxonomy (GTDB): domain Bacteria; phylum Bipolaricaulota; class Bipolaricaulia; order RBG-16-55-9; family RBG-16-55-9; genus JBBIOR01. The sequence goes on from JBBIOR010000028.1 coordinate 14,339, forward strand.
CCGGCTTGTGCCCTAGCGTTCTACAGGGGCTTGCGGAGGAGGAAGGCGAGCAGCGCTTCGGCTAAGCCCTTCGGATCCAGAGACTCTCCCTGATGCCTCACATGCTCGACCACGTGGCCGAGAGCTCCATAGAGGGCCACGGACAGCAGCTCCGTCGGCCAGGAGGGATCAATCAACTTGGCCGCTTGAGAGGCGACTAGCACCTCGCTGAGCGTGCGGACCAGCTGCTGCCTGAGGCGACGGACTGTGCTGGCCCGAAGACCCGAGCCGGGCTGCCAAGCGGTGAGAAGCGCCCTAAGGCGCTCAGGTTGGCCGGTGATCCAGTAGGCCAGACTGTGAAGCGTTCGACGGAGTTGCTCTTCGGGTGCGGCCCCAGGCGCGGTAAGTGCCGTATGAATGCGCTTGAGCTCAGCTTCCAGAGCGCGTTGTAGCAGCTGATCCTTGCTGTCGAAGTGATAATAAATAGTCCCCTTGGCCACCCCGGCCCGCCGGGCGATGTCATCCATAGAGACCTGTGGTCCCTTCGACGCTAGCAATTCCAGGGTGGCCTGCAACAGCCGTTCTCGGGCGGAGTCTGCCTTCCTCCTCCTTGGGAGCACACTAGTTCCTCATCGGGATTTCTCTGGGGCCAGCGCGCCCCACAGCCCTAAGGCCGCACCCAGTATACCCGTGATGACGTCGTTCCACAGCGCGGCTGTAGCGCCAGAGAACCCCAAGATGAACGGCGATAGCAGGAGCCAGATTCCGACAACAACCACGCCCCAATAGACTTGAGGCTGTTGTCCCAAGTACGCCCAAAGGGCTAAAACAGCTAGGAGCGCCCCTGCAATCAGGTTGTTCCAGAGCGCTGTGCCGCTGCTGGAGAACCCCAAAAGAAAGGGGGATAGGAAGACCCACGCTCCCACGATCACGTTGAGCCACGCCGGCCAAGGAAGGAGCTTCCTCTCTGAGACTCCAGTTGCCATAGGCACCTCCTTTTCGACTGACCGTTCAGTACAAATTATAATCACCTCCAATGTCCCTGTCAAGGGCCCCTCGAAGTTCCTTCACTGGGCAATGAGCACAGCCCGTACGGGCGCAGCATCCAACCCTCG
>JBBIOR010000028.1:15532-23137 GCA_037443265.1 Candidatus Fraserbacteria bacterium
GCTGATACTCTTCCAACGCCGGCGCGCTATAGTTTAAGGGCGCCCTTGGCCATCTCAATGGGCGTTGGTAGCCGGGCGAAGTCGCGTGAGTGGCTGAGGGCTCGAATCGAGGGAGTACCCCGGCGCAGAGCTTCTATACCCAGAAGCGCGGCCTTAGCTCCTTCCAGGGTCGTAACATACGGTATGCCGTAGCGCATCGCGCTCAGACGGATGAACGCATCATCGTGGTGTGCCGATTTCCCAAGGGGCGTGTTGATGACGAGTCGCACTCGGCCGCTCTCCAGCAGATCGAGAGCGTTCGGATGACCCTCGCGCATTTTGCGTACCACTTCTACGGGAAGGCCATGATCCCGGAGCACAGAAGCTGTACCCTCCGTGGCTACGAGTTCAAATCCTAGCTCGTGCAGGCGCGCCGCGATCTCAAAGATCTTTGGCTTGTCAGAATCGTTCACACTGAGGAAGACGCAGCCTAAGAGAGGCAGCCGCGACTTCAAGTTCATCTGGGTCTTGACGAAGGCTTCGCCCAGCGTATCTCCGATGCCCATGACTTCTCCGGTGCTCTTCATCTCTGGGCCCAAGACGGGATCGACCCAAAAGCGCTGAAACGGGAATACAGGCGCCTTGACGGCAAACCCTTCGACCTTGGGCATCTCAGTCACACCCAGTTCCTTCAGGGGCAGGCCAGCCATCACCCAGGCCCCGATCTTGGCCCACGGAATGCCCGTAGCCTTACTCACGAAGGGCACGGTCCGCGAGGCGCGCGGGTTGACCTCCAGCACATAGACTTCGCCCGCGCGAATCGCATACTGCACGTTCATCAGGCCCACGACCCGCAAGCGCTGCGCGAGTTTATGTGTATAACACCGGAGCTTCTCCAACACGGAGTCGCTCAGCGAATAGGGTGGCAGCACGCAGCAGCTGTCGCCCGAATGAATGCCCGCGTGCTCGATGTGCTGCAGGATGGCCGCAATCACACAATCTTCTCCATCGGCTACGGCATCGACGTCCACTTCCGTGGCGTCCTCTAAGAATTGATCGATCCAGACCGGATGACGCGGAGAGATCTTGGCCGCCTGGCTCATATATCGCACGAGATCGCCTTCGTCGTAGGCGATCTCCATGGCCCGACCCCCCAGCACATAAGAGGGCCGGACCAGCACGGGATAGCCCAGCTCGCGCGCCGCGCGCTGGGCTTCTTCGATAGAGAAGACGCTCGTGCCCCGTGGCCTCAGGAAGTTTAGCTCCTGCAGCAATCGATCGAATCGCCCGCGATTCTCCGCCAGATCGATCTGCTCGGGATCTGTCCCCCAGATGGGGGCACCGGCCGCTTTGAGATCCAATGCCAGGTTTAAGGGTGTCTGGCCGCCGTACTGCACAATCACTCCCTGGGGCTTTTCGATCTCGAGGATGTGCAGCACGTCTTCGAGGGTCACGGGCTCGAAGTAGAGCTTGTCTGAGGTGTCATAGTCTGTGGAGACCGTCTCTGGGTTGCAATTAATGATGATAGTCTGGTAGCCTAGCTCTTTCAAGGCGAAAGCGGCATGGCAGCAGCAGTAGTCGAATTCGATGCCCTGGCCGATTCTGTAGGGTCCGCCGCCCAGGATGATCACTTTCTTGTGCGGGCTGGGCTGTGACTCATCGTGGCGCTCGTAGGTCGAATAAAGATAGGGCGTGCGCGAGGTGAACTCCGCCGCGCACGTGTCCACCGTCTTGTATACGGGGCGGATCGCCAGTGCCTTTCGGCGCGCGCGGACGCGCTCTCTGTCCGTCTGAAAGAGGGCCGCCAGCTGCTCATCTGAAAAGCCGAAGCGTTTTGCGCGCCACAGAAGACCTGCAGGGATCGATTCGAGGGTATAGCGCCTCAAGTCTCGCTCGAGCTCTGCCAGTTCTTTGAGCTGATGCAAGAACCAGGGATCGATATGGGTCCAGCGCGCGATCTTCTCGATGGGCACATTCGCCTTGAGAGCGCCGTATAATTTGAAGATTCGCTCCGGCGTGGGAAGGGCCAGCTCCTGGGCCAGCCAGTCTTCCGACAAGGGCAGCTGTCCGCCGTAGGGATCGACTAAGCCGGGTCTTCCAATTTCGAGCGATCGAATCGCCTTCTGAAGAGCTTCTTTGAAGGTGCGTCCGATGGCCATCACTTCACCGACGGATTTCATCTCTGTTGCCAACACGGGCGAGGCCTGCGGAAATTTCTCGAAATTCCAGCGTGGGATCTTCACGACGCAATAATCGATCGTGGGCTCGAAGCTCGCCCGCGTGGTGTGTGTGATGTCGTTGGGCAGCTCATCGAGCGTGTATCCCACCGCCAGCTTCGCGGCCATCTTCGCAATGGGGAATCCGGTAGCTTTCGAGGCCAGGGCTGAGCTACGCGACACCCGCGGGTTCATCTCGATGGCGACCACGCGGCCGTTCTCGGGATGCACAGCAAATTGAATATTCGAACCTCCAGTCTCCACACCCACGGTGCGAATGGCCCGAAGGGCATAGTCTCTCATGCGCTGATATTCTCGATCTGTGAGGGTCTGAGCCGGGGCAACGGTAATGGAATCTCCCGTGTGCACGCCCATCGGATCGAAGTTCTCAATGGAGCAGATGATGACGACATTGTCCGCGAGATCGCGCATGACTTCCAGTTCAAACTCCTTCCACCCCTCGACGGACTCTTCGATGAGGACCGAATGAACAGGGCTCTCTTCGAGGCCGCGCGCCACAATGGTTCGCAAGGTCTCTAGATCTCGTGCGATTCCTCCGCCTTCGCCGCCGAGGGTAAACGAAGGGCGCACCACGACGGGAAGGCCCACACGCTCCACGATCTTCTCGGCTTCTTTGAGGCTCCCTGCCAGCTCACCCTCCAGGGTCGGGATTCCGGCCCGATCCATCGCTTCTTTGAAGAGCAGGCGATCCTCGGCGAGCCGGAGCGCCTCCGGCTTGGCTCCGATGAGTTCTACGCCGTATCTCTCGAGCACGCCCGTCTCGGCCAGAGTCACGGCCAGATTGATGGCCGTCTGACCGCCCACCGTGGGCAGCAAGGCATCCGGCCGCTCGCGTTCGATGATCTTCTCAAGGATGTCACATACCAGCGGCTCGAGATACACCCGCGTAGAAAACTCCGGGTCCGTCATGATGGTGGCCGGGTTGTTGTTCACGAGCACAATCTGAAAACCCTCTTCGAGGAGGGCCTTGCAGGCCTGAGTGCCGGCATAATCGAATTCGCCGGCCTGTCCGATCACGATCGGCCCCGAGCCGAGGATCAGAATTCTTTTAATATCTGTACGCTTGGGCACCTATCGCCTCCCTGCCTGGGCCTCCATCAGCTCCACAAAGCGATCAAAGAGCCCTAGGGAATCATGGGGACCTGGCGCGGCCTCGGGATGATACTGCACACTGAAGATGGGCTTCTTACAATGGCGCATCCCCTCCAGGGTCCCGTCGTTCAAGTTGACATGTGTCACTTCGAGCTCCGAGGGAAGATCTTTCAAAGCGAAGCCGTGATTGTGGGTGGTGATCTCGACCCGGCCGGTCTCGAGGTTCTTGACGGGCTGATTTCCCCCACGATGGCCGAATTTGAGTTTATAAGAGCGCGCGCCCAGCGCCAGCCCCAGCAGCTGATGTCCTAAGCAGATCCCAAAGATGGGCAGGTCTGCCTCGATGAGCCTTTGAATGATTCGAACGGCGTAGTCCACGCGCTCGGGATCGCCCGGCCCATTAGATAAGAAGATCCCATCGGGCCCCATTCTCAGGACGCGCTCGGCCGGGGTGTGCGCGGGCACCACCGTCACTTGACGCACCCGCCTGCGAAGATGCCTCAGAATATTATGCTTGATGCCAAAATCATAAGCCACGACATGCAGATTGGCAGCTCGTGCCTGATGATCCTGGGCTAGCCATCGAGTGTCCAGCGGATCATCCCAGATCTGTACGTCTGGGCATGTCACCTGGGAGACGAGGTCGATCTCGGAGATGGAGGGCCAAGCGCGGGCGCGCTCGATCAGATCCTCGGCCGGAAGATTCTCGCTGGAGAGGCAGCCGCGCAGCGCGCCCACTGCGCGGATGTGAAGCACAAGCGCCCGCGTGTCCACTTCCGTGACTCCCACAATCCCATGCGCTTTGAGAAACTCTTCGAGCGATTGTTCCGCTCTCCAGTTCGAGGGGATCGCGCTCGCCTCGCGCACGATGAAGCCCGTCACGTGAGGCCGATCAGACTCGAGGTCCTCGTAGGTGACGCCGTAGTTGCCGATGTGGGGGTAGGTCATCACCACGATCTGGCCCTTGTACGAGGGATCGGTGAGCACTTCGACGTAGCCGGTCCAGCTCGTGTTGAAGACGACTTCGCCACAGACCGTCCCGCGGGCGCCAAACGCTTGGCCCTCGAAGAGGGTGCCGTCCTCTAGGGCCAGAAAGCTTTTAAAAGCTTTCAAGACCGTCCTCCAGACAACAAAAAAGACCAGCCCCCAGGTGAGGCTGGTCGGCTCCATCTTCTACGCGCTCTGTTCACCTGCGTCGCGGTCACTGCTGGGCCGCGTTGGGCGGGATTATAGCATACTGAGCCTCCCCCGACAAGCCGGCTATTGACTCATCCAAAGACGCCCTGCTATAATCCATCCATGCGGTGGAGGGGAATATGCCCAAGCGGGCTTCTTATGGCTTTGCGGTTTCTCGCAAGGCTCGAAATAGCTGCGCGATGCTCATCTTCCTTCTGGTGCTCGTTTCTCCAGTAGGTCAGGCCCAACCTCCTCCCCTCATCCAGACCGACGGCGTTTATCTTTTGGATGTGACCTCCTCGATGGTGGGGCTGGAACCGGGAGCGGGCGATATTCTCCAAGAAGTCATCGACCTCTTGCTGATAGACATCGATCGATTCCCCGGCGGGAAATTTATTCTCATCATGTTCGCCAATGGACCCTACGATCTGGATGGCTCCGGACCCATCCAAGCCGTTTACGAGATCGACATCCAGACGGAGCAAGACAGGCTATTCCTAAAGCGATTCCTCCGCCCGAGTGTCTATGGGCCGTTTCCGCCGGCTCCCGGCTGGCCGGGCGTCTATGACCTCGTCAAGCGCACGATCAGCATCGGGCCGACAGGAGTCTATACGAGTATCTTGGCTGGCCTGGACATCTTAGAAAGACTCCAGAGCGAAGGCGGAAGCGAGTATGCGGCTCGGCATACGCAGGAACTCGTCGTCTACAGCGACGGCCGCAACAACGCGCCCGGCTCTCCTACGTTTGAGGCGGTGCTAAAGCGCTTGCAAGAGAGGCACTTCCAGATGCTGGGGCACTTCCGCTACAAGCGCTATCTTTTCAGTCGCGATCCCAAAGATCTCGAGAACGCTCAGGATGAGTGTCGCCTCAGCCAGCGCCTAGGGATGGCCGAATACGTGCAGAACGTCGTGGCTCCCGACATCACTCAGCTTGTGGTCCTCACCTTGGATCGGCGGGTTCTGGGCTTTCCCAACATCTGGGCTGCCTCTGTGCCAGAGGACGCGCGGACGGTCACTCTGCACAACATCCGAGTATATTATGATTTAACAAAGGCCAAGCTCTTGGAGGGCAGGCGGATCCGCGTTCGCCCGGTGCAGCCGGAGGATTTCGCGCTTCCGCCAGATGTCAGCCTGCGAGTAACCACAGAGCCGGCTGAGCTCCGCTTTCCTCTAGAGCAGTTCGATTTGAAGATCACATTCGAGCCCTTCTCCCGCCTGAAGGCCGCACTCAAAGATCGTCAGGGCCTACAGGGCTATGTGCGTTTTGAGCTCGTCCGCGGCGCCGGCGATCAGCAGGCTGCTGAAGAAGCCTGCCCAAGGGGGACAAGCAGAGAGCCGCTGATCGACTTCAAACAAGCTACGATCTTAGCGGATCTGCCCTACGTGCTCCCCGCGCTACAAGCGACGTGGGCGGCCGAAGGCGAGGGTTTTGCGCTCACCCTGAGCCCCAACGACGTGTTCAAGTCATTGTCGGCCGAAGAGCAGACGGTTCGCGTTGAGTACCCTCCAAAGCGCTTCTCACTTATGGACGACCAGGGCCGAGGCCATTCTTCCGGCGAGCCCTTCAGCCTGCAGGGCATCCGCACGCTTCGTCTTAAGATCCCCGAGGGACTGACGCCAGGGCCGTATTCGAACTCGGTGAAACTCAGGCCGGAGCTTCCGGATGTGTTTGTAAATGGCCAAGAATTCTTCGAGACCCGCTATGAATTTACGATCATCAGCTTTGACCGTACTAGGGTCGTTTGCCCCAATCTCTGGTCAGAAGACGTAAGTGGAGACGCTCGCCGTGTGACCTGTGAGCTTACCCTCTACGGCGGCCCGGCGGCTTGGGGTCAGCTCAAGCTTCAAATTGTCGATTCTCCGTTGGCCGAGTCGGGCATCGTGCTGGACCTTGAGCCCAAGCTCCTTAAGCCACCCTTCGCTCAGAGGCCTCTTCCGCTGCAGATCACTGTTGCCCCGTACAGCAGACTGGCCGAGGATGCGGATTTGCAATCCCAGCTCAATCGCGCCCGTGCCGACGGTTTCCTGCTCTTTGAGTTTGAGGACGACCCGGAGCACCCGGTCTACCTCCGGCCGTCCCGCCTCCCCATCGATCTGGTGTACTTTCGACCCGAGATCGCTTTGAGCGTCAATGGGCAAGAGCCCCCCAGCGTGCCGCTCAATCTGGGCACGCTCTATCGAGATCAAGCGGCCCTTACCCTCGAGTTTGCCGTCAATGAAACGTTTCGCCAGCTGCCGGACAGTCGCCAGCGAATTCGCGTAGAGTACGACAGCACACACTTCTATCTGACAGACGCGGGCAGCCAAAAGATCGCTCTTAACGAGATCAATCCCCTCGGCACTCAAACTCTGGTGCTGCGGGTGAATCCCTCGCTGGTCGGAGACAGGACATATGAGGGAATGGTGAGTGTCTCATCGGATGTGGAAGGGCTTCGGATTGCGGGACGCGACGGGTCGCTTGCGATCCGCTACCAGCTCGTCCGGCCGGCGGCCCAGGTCATGATCAGCGACGGTCGGTCGGATCGCAACCTGGGCAGGGTCCGTCGGGGCATGACCGTGGCCGCGTTCCAGCTTCAGTATGATGAGACCTACGCGAAAGAGCCTAAGCCCATCCAGATCGAATATGACGAGGTCTTCTTCCGGGTGGTGGACAGTCGCGGAAATGTGATCCGAAGCGGCTCGGCGCTGGGCCTGGGTGAGACGAGCCTCGCTCTTAAGATGAATCCGCAGCTCCCCCTAGGAGCGCTCTCGCGCGCGCTTTCGGCCGAGCTGCGCTTCTTCTCGGAGGAGGGCGTGAAAATCAACGCCAAGCCGAATGACGGTTTCCGCTATGAGTTCCACGTCTCCGGCTGGCTGGCCACCCTGCTCTGGATTGTCGGAGGGATAGGCCTGGCGATCCTCGTGTTGGGTGGCGGTAGTTATTGTGTCTTCCAGCGCAAGTGGCCGAGGGAAGCCTATGAAGAGTTGAGCGGGCAGTATGGCCCTCAGAAGATTGCGGCGCTTCTAGCACTATTAGTCGCGCTATGGCTGGGCGGTTTCTTGGCGGGTATGATCTTGTCTTAATCAGAGGAGGCCCGCCGGCAAGATCTCTTATGACAGAAGCGACTGGAGCAACGTGCGGG
>JBBIOR010000029.1:0-20453 GCA_037443265.1 Candidatus Fraserbacteria bacterium
GCCCTGACTTGTATCTCCTTCCCTTTCTCCATAGAATGAGGACTTGATCTGAAGGATGCTGGCAAGGGGGGCATATGTCCAAGAGAATCCGCGGGAAGGCCTTCATCGTCGGAGACGATGTGAATACCGACGAGATCATCCCAGCGCGCTACTGCACCACGACGGATCTCGACAGCCTGGGAGCCCATGCCCTCGAAGATCTCCATGAATCGAAGAATCTTTTCAATACGCCCTTTAAGCCCGGCGAGTACGCGATCCTCATAGCGGGGGAGAACTTCGGCTGCGGCAGCTCCCGTGAAGTCGCTCCAGTTGCGCTTCAAAAGGCCGGCATCCAGGCTGTGATCGCAAAATCTTTTGCCCGAATTTTTTATAGGAACTCGATCAACATGGGCCTGCCCATCTCGAAGAATCATCTCCTCATCCCCTCAGGGATCAAGACGGGGGATGTGCTGGAGATCCAGCTCGATGAGGAGTTCTTTGAGGGGATGGCTCCGGTCCATCGGCAGATTTTGCAAGCCGGGGGACTTACAGCCTTCAATCGCCTGGGAGGCAAGCTCGAGCAGCCCAGCGCTCCACCGCGCCCTATGACCCTGGCGGAGAAGATCTTGGCCAAGGCTGCCGGCGTCGACTATGTCCAGCCGGGCATGATTCTCTATGCGGAAGTCGATCGGGTCATCACCCATGAGCTGACCCTTCCGGTGGCCGCCGAGCAGCTCTATCGCGCCTACGGCCGCGATTTCAAGATTCGCGATCCCGAAAAGATTCTATTCGTGGCCGATCACACGATCCAGATCCCGCTCATTCGCGACGACTGGCAGTCCCAGATCATGGTGCAAAAGGCCGCAGAGTTTGCCAAAGAGCAGCATCTGCCCCATGCGTTCCTGCCGCCAGCACCGTTTGTCAGCTGGGGCATCTGCCACGTGCTCTTCCCTGAGAAGGGCCTGATCCAACCGGACACGCTCGTGGTAGGGACGGATTCCCACACCTGTACCTACGGGGCCTACGGGTGCTTCTCCTTTGGGATCGGCAACACGGATCTCACGGAGATCATGGCCTCCGGCCGGCTGCTGGTAGAGGTGCCCGAGACGATCCTCGTTGAGCTTTATGGGAGGCTGCCGAAGGGCGTCTACGCCAAGGACGCGATTTTATATATTCTAAGCGAAGTGACGATGAACGGGTTTACCAATTGCATAGTGGAGTTTAGGGGATCCGCCATCGAGCATCTTTCGGCCGAGGATCGCTCGACGATTGCCAATATGACCGTAGAGGGCGGGGCGACGTGTGGCATCTTCCCCGTAGGCCAGTTGCGATCTGATCCCGACGCCGTCTATGCCAAAAAGCTCTCGTTCGATCTCTCGAAGCTCGTGCCCTATGTGGCTAAGCCCTTCAAGCCTGATAACGGCGTGCCCATTGGGGAGCTAGGGGATGTGCCGATCGATGTCTGTTGGGTGGGTAGCTGTACAGGAGGGAAACTGGAGGATGTAGCCGCGGCAGCAGAAATAATTAAGGGCCGTCGAGTCTGCCGTGATGTGAAATTGATCGTCTCACCAGCCACGCTGGGAGTCTGGGAGGAAGCGGGGCGCCACGGGCATCTGCGGGCACTGCTTGAGGCCGGAGCGCAGCTGGTCCCGCCCTCTTGTGGAGCCTGCATTGCCATGGGGCCGGGCACGCTGCAAGAGGGCCAGACCGGCGTGTTCTCATCGAACCGCAACTTCAAGGGGCGCTCGGGGCTTGGGGCCGTCTATCTGGCTTCGCCCGCCACGGTGGCGGCCTCTGCCATTCGGGGCAGAATCACCGATCCGCGTGAATTTCTCGATTGATCAATGGCCACTGCAGCCCTGGAGAAGAGGCGCGTAGTAGTCTTTCCCGGCGATGATGCCTCTCCAGAAGCCGTCTTTCCCACCGTCGAAGTGTTGGAGTCGATGAATTTGCCCATCGAGTTTCGATTTCCCAAGCTCGATGAAGAAGAGCTCAGGCAAGGCATTCTCCCTGATGATATTAAGCGGGCCATCGACCAAGCCGACGCCATTCTCTTCGGGGCGGCCAGCTCCACGGCGCTGCCCATTCTGCTCCATTTGCGTTGGGGATTAGAGACATACGCCAACGTGCGGCCGGTGCGCTATATCCCCGGCGCGCGGAGCCCCTTGAAAGATCCCGAGCGCATCGATTACGTGATCGTGCGAGAGAATCTCGAAGGGCTCTACCCGGGGCGTGAAGGAGAGATTTCATTATTGCGCGAGCGCTTGCCGGAACTGAGCGATATGACGGGCCAGAAGCTGAAAGATCTGCCCGATGGACAATTTGCCATTCGAGTCATCACAGCCGGGCGCACGAGGAGATTGGCAGAGTTTGCCGTGGAACTGGCCCTCAAGCGCCAACGCCAAGGTTATGAGGGGCGGATCACGTGCTTTACGAAAGCGAACATGCTCAAGCAATCCGACGGGCTCTTTCAAAAGATCACGGAGGAAGTGGTAAGACGCCAGCCACAGCTCATGTACGATCATTTTTATGTGGATGACGGCGCGCGGCGTCTGGTGCAATCCCCAGAGCAATTCGATGTGATCATCACGACTAATCTCTACGGGGATATTCTTTCAGATGTGGGCGCGGCCACGATCGGGGGGCTGGGGCTGGCTCCCAGCGGCTGCTACGGCGAGCGCAAGGCGTACTTTGAGCCGGTCCACGGGACCGCACCGGATCTTGTGGGAAAGAACATCATCAATCCCACGGCGACCTTGTTCTCGGCGGCCATGATGCTCGCATATCTCAATCTGCCAGAAGAAGCTTCAAAATTGGAGGAGGCCGTGCGAGCGGTATACCGCGAGGGACGGGTGTTGCCCGTGGATCAAGGGGGTCAGGCTTCGACCACGGAGTTCTGTTCTGCTGTGCGAGAGCGCCTTGCCTCCGGCCGGTAGACCCCGCTATAATATTGGGCCGTTTGCGAAGCTGATCTTTGAGAGGGTGGCTGTATCTTTTCCCAGAAAGGAGCGAGAATGGAGACTCATCCGGAGATGCCCATTACAGCGGTTTTCGTCGATTTAGAGAACATCTTCATCGGGTTTCGCAAGCAATACGGTCGAGAGCTTTTGGCGAAGGAGCTGGCGGAGAAGGCTCGATCCTTCGGAGGCGTAAAATTCATTCAAGTCTATGCCGACTTCAGCGAGCCGACGTATCCTCAATGGTTCAAACTGGAACTCGACAACGAGGGGATTCAAGCGATTAACGTTCCGAAAGAGCGCGATCGGGATGGCCGACCGACCAAGAACAAGATCGACATGCGTATTGTCGTGGACGTCTTCCGCACGCTGGCCTTCCGCCCTGAGACCCAGCGCTACGTCTTCATGACTGGAGACAAGATCTTCCTTGATGTGCTCAATCTAGTGCGCAACGACTTCGGCAAAGAAGTGATCGTCTGTGGGATCGAGGGGACGGTGGCCCAAGTCTTGCAAGAGGCCGCCCGCTATGAGCCCTTCAGTGTCCAGAGCGACTACGATGGACAGCTCAGCCGCTTCGTCGAGCTGATGGATCAGCTGGAGCATCGCATCCTCGATGGGACGTACAACTATCTTGGGTGGAAGCTCATCATCGATCAACTCTACGAGAACGCGGGGTTTGGCTTCTCTGACTGGAACGAGGCACGGGAGTTCTTCGAGCGGATCAAGCGGGAGGGCAAGATCCTCTTCAAGTTCTATCCCGGTGAGAGCCGTGAGATCGAGGCCTACCGTTTGGATCGGAAGAACCCCTTGGTGCGCAAGATCTTAGGCTTAGATGAGCCGGCCGGTACGCCAAGGAGGTGATTCTCCGATGTGGCTCAGGCTGCGTCGTGACCTCGACGACGAGGACTGGGACGACGACGAGGATTGGGACGACGAAGAAGAAGACTGGGATGAGGACGACGAAGATTATTGATTGGGCCTAGGGGCAGGAGAGGTGCTTGGACCGCGGAGCCCTCCGCCATCGCTTCTTGAGAGCTACTGGGGAAAAATCCCGCGCGTAAGGAGGCGAACTACGCGGGCAAAACCCTGGTAGCTGGTGGAGCCTTTGCTCCACTCACGGAGGGCACCGCGGCCAAGCAGGGTAAGGAGGTGAGTCTCACTCGGGAAGTGAGAGGATAATACCATAGGTTCCTCCTTCACCAGAGTGGCCTCGCGGGCCTTAGGTGCTATTATATCGCTGGCAAAGATCAAGCTCAACCCTTGGCGGGTTGATGGCCTTATTATACAATGTCCTGGCGGGTTTTGCACACCCAAGGCCCGGCTTAAGAAAGGAGTGGCTTGTGATCCAAGTGCTCGATCGCCATGGCCACCTCAAGGGCCACGAGAAGCTGGAGCTCTCTGAAAAGAGCCTGTTGGAAATCTATCGCTGGATGACCCTGGTCCGGCTCTTGGACAGCCGGCTGCTCGCCCTCCAGCGCCAGGGCCGAATCGGCTTCTATGGGGTAGCCACCGGGGAGGAGGCGGCTGTCATCGGCAGTGCCTACGCCCTCAAGCCCGAAGACTGGATCTTCCCCGCTTTAAGGCAGGGCGGGGCGGCCCTGATGCGCGGCATGCCCCTTACGCTCTACATCGCCCAATGCTACGGCCATTCTCTCGATGTGCAGAAGGGGCGCCAGATGCCCTGCCATTACTCCTACAAGCCGGCCCATTTTGTTGCCTGGTCGAGCTGTATTGGCACTCAGCTTCCCCACGCTGTGGGCGCGGCCTGGGCTGCGAAACTCAAGAGGGACCCCATCGTGGTGATGGCCTATCTGGGCGATGGAGCCACCTCCGAGGGCGATTTCCACGTGGCGATGAACTTTGCCGGCGTCTTCAAAGTTCCTGTGGTCTTCTTCTGCCAGAACAACCAATGGGCCATCTCCGTCCCATTCAGCCGACAGACGGCTGCGGAGAATATCGCCGTCAAGGCCAAAGCCTATGGCTTTGCGGGCATTCAAGTCGACGGCAATGACGCTCTGGCCGTCTATCGCGTGGTCAAAGAAGCCGTGGAGAAGGCCCGCGCCGGGGGAGGGCCGACGCTCATCGAAGCCATCACGTATCGCCTGGAAGGGCATTCTTCCTCCGACGATCCCAGCCGCTACCGCGACCCCAAGGAGGTAGAAGAGTGGAGGAAGCGCGATCCTATAGTGCGCTTCCGCAAGCATCTCGAGCTTAGGGGCCTGTGGGACGAGAAGCGAGAAGCCCACCTGCAAGAAGAGCTCGCCGCGCAAATCACGCAGGCCATCAAAGCAGTAGAAGCTGTGCCTCCTCCGCCCCTTGAGACGCTCTTTGAAGACGTCTATGCCCAGATGCCGCCCCATCTCGAAGAGCAGCTTCTGTATCTCAAGAGATTTCAGAGGGAATCGGGCGAGGGCAGCTGATCCACCGGCGTATTTTTATATTTATCTCCCTCTTCAATGAGCATGATGGGGATCTCGTCTTTGATGGGGTACTTGCGCCCACACTCGGGGCAGACCAGCCAGCTCTCTCTGACCAGCTCGACTCGCGTCTTGCAGGCCGGGCAGGCCAGCACTTCCAGCAATTCCTCACGGATGGCCATGGGCTTCCCTCCTCTTCCTTGTGATATGTCTAGCTGCTCTTGGCTGTTGCCAGAGGACCTTAAAGCGTCGAGCGGCCTCCTCGGAATCAGGAGCCTGGAAGATCGCTGAGATCACGGCGAGGCCATCGGCCCCAGCCTCGATCACCTTATGGGCATTGTCCAGCGTGATGCCCCCCGAGGCGAAGATGGGAATCTTCACTAAGCGCTTGGCCTCTCTTAGCATTTCCACAGGCACCAGCTCGCACTCCTCCACGGAAGATGAGGGAAAGATCGAGCAGAAAGAGATGTAGTCTGCGCCCATTCTTTCCGCCCACAGGGCTTTCTCCAGGCGGGCCCCACACGTGTAGCCCACGATCGCTTGAGGTCCGAGGGCTTGACGCACCTGCGAGGGCGTAAGAATATCGCTGTCGAGGTGCAGGCCATCGGCACCGCACAGCGCCGCCAAGGCCAGATCGTTGTTGACCAACAGCGGAACACCATAAGCTCGAGCCAGCTCTCGGGTCTTTTGAACCCAGCTTCTCTCAGCCCGGGATGGGCTCCAGATTTGGAGGAGATCGGCCCCGCCGCGCAGCGCCGCCTCAACCCTCTCTCCAGGCGTATCCGGAGAGACCACCACGTACAAGCCCTCCAATCGACGCTCCATCACCAACTCCTTTTTTTAACGCCAGCCTTGTGCCATCGCCCGCCAGAAGGCCCCCCAATAGGGGTCTTCTCGTGGCGGCTCCAACTGACGAACTCTTCCCTCCTCGATCAGCTTACACCCTTCCTTAAGCGGAGTCATCTCCCCAATGATGCTGGCGGGTATATCCTTGGCCTGCAGCGCCTCTAACACGGCTTGAGCCTTCTTGGGGTGCGCGCTGATGATGAGTGTGCCTTCGCTTAAGCTGAAGTAGGGATCGATCTCGAAGAGTTCACAGATCTTGTGCGTCTCCGGTGCGACAGGGATCCTTGTGATTCCCACTCGGAGTCCACAGCGGGCGGCTGCAGCAAACTCATAGAGTGCTCCCAGCACTCCGCCCTCGGTGGCATCGTGCATGGCTGTCACGCCTGCTTCGCGCACACCCAGAGAAGCCGCCGTGAGCGCTTCCTCCACTACAGAGAATTTATAGAAGAACGCTTGCGCTTGCTTCAACAGGGCTGCGCCCAAGTGTCTTTTGATGGTTTCGGGGAAGACGCGGGCTAAGAGCCCAGTGGTCGCGATCGCCGCACCTTTGGTGACGATGACTTGATCGCCGACGCGTGCCATATTTCCTGACACATACTGGTCTTCAGGTCCCACGGCGATCAGCGTGCCTGCGCCGATGATGGTGTAATCACAGCCTTGATATCTGCCCGTGTGCCCGGCGATCACGGCAACGCCTAATTTAGAGAACTCTTGATGCATCGCCTCCCAATAGATCTCAAAGTCTTGTGCGGACATTTGTGGAGGCAGGTTGAAATCGAGCACGGCATACGCCGGCGGCAGTCCCGAGGTCGCCAGATCTGAAGCCAATAGATGCACCGAAAGCCATGCCGAGTCCTTAAGCCCCAGGGCGGGAATCACGGACAAGGGGTCCGTGGTTACGGCCATCACTTGGCCGCCGCCCAGCTTCACAATGGCGTTATCTAGGCCGTGTCTGGGGCCCACCAGCACCTCCGACCGCGGAGCCCCCAGCTTGGGATAGATGACTTCATCGAAAAATTTCTCATCTATCTTGCCAAGGCGCGGGAAGTCCGTCACGGGTTTGCCTCCTTCCGCGCTTGAAAGTGCACGGCCAATCCCAAAAATGCGCCGAAGGGGATCTTCGCTTCTCCCAGGGGGAAGAGCTTGGGAAAGAGTGTCGAACGCCATTGGATCTTGAGCGCGTGGGTATGGGCCAAGGCCCGGACAAGCAGCGGCAGGATCTCTGGGATGGAGTAGAAGTGGGCATTCTTGTAGAAGGGGTTCTTGCCGAACAATTCCTGAATGCGTCGGCGAATGGTGGGCAGGCTCCAGCGATTCATCAGGCCCAAAATGAGTCCCTGACGGGCGACGCGGGCTGCCTCTTGCAACGCTCTTAGGGGATCGGGAATGTACTCAAACGACGTGATGAAGGCAGCGAGATCGAAGCTCTGTTCCGCAAAGGGCAGGGCCATGGCGTCGCCGCGCACCAGCGGGCCCTGCCAGTACTTACGGGCCTCACGGATCATCAGCGGCGAAAGATCTACGCCCGAAACGCTCAGTCCTAGCTCGCCCGCGAACCAGCGCGTAAAATGCGCCGTGCCGCAGCCGATCTCCAACAGGCTCTTCGCCTCTGAAAAATCCGCCAGAAGCCCCCGTAGCAGCTTCTTTTCGAGTTTATCCATCCGCTCGCCCTTAGGCCCTTGATACCAGCTTTCATAGCTTGAGACGATCTCTTCTTGTAGATACCAAGGGACGAACGTCTTGGGCGGCTGCGGGGGCCTCTCCACACTCATCTTAGAAGCATCCCTCGGGCAGGAAGCTTCCCGCGAAGAGTTCTTCCAACGGCAGCTTCTGGGAGATGATCTTTTGATCGAACAGGAAGTTTTGGCCAGTCTCCCAGCGCTTGGCATCGTTATGGCAAGGGGCTCCGGCGAAGATCGGGACCGTGCGATCATAGGCCCGCTGATTGAGTTCGTCTTTCAACTGGGGCAACGTCTGGAAGAAGATCTCTTTGGATTGCTCCGGGAAGGCCAGCACGAAGAGCACTCCCTTGGAGAGGGCTCTTAGGAAGCGAAAGACGCTCCCGGGCCTTTGAGCAAGAAGCTCATGGCGGGCGATGAAGACCAGCTGATACGCCTCCGGAGCCCCATACTCTTCTTGAGCGAAGACGACAGGGGTTTTGCCCGCCAGCTCGACCCGCACGGGCTCGAAGTTGCGAAAGGCCCCGATCGCGTCGACCGTTCCGGCCAAGAGTGCCGGCAAGAGGCTCAAAAAATCCAGCTTGACGAACGTGACGTCTCTTTGAGGATCGAGGCCCGCGGCCCGCAGCATCGTGCTATAAACGGCGGGCTCCACAGGCTCCACCGAGAAGCCGATCTTCTTGCCCTTAAGATCTGTGATCTTTTCAATGCCTCGCTCTTTGATGGCCACCAGCGCCCCCAAGGGCTTCATCAAGAGCGCTCCTATGGCGAGCGCGTTCAGATCTTGAGTTGATCTCAAGATGACGTGATTGAACATGCTGGTGAGACCCAGATCCACAGCGCCGGAGGCCACCAAAAAGGGCACCTGGCTGGGATCCCCCGGCTCGCGAATCTCGACATTGAGCCCCTCTTGGGCCAAATAGCCCTTGGCTTGCGCGATATAGAGCGGTGCGTGATCGGGGTTAGCGAAGAATTCCAGCATCACGCCCAAGCGTTCTGGGGCCTGAGCCCCGCCACCTCCACCCACAACCCACACGCCCGCTAGAAGAGCCAGCCCGACGAACCCGAAGCGCACAAAGCGCATGCTTCTCATCTTACGTCAACCTCCTTTTGAAGGTTCATGTTCGCTCCACGCGCTGCCAACGCAGCAGATAGCGCTCCAGAGACACAACCAGTCCAAACAACGCCAAGCTCAACCCCGCGAGCCAGAAGATCAGCGCAAACGCCAGATCGAGATGCCCGAAGTTGGTGGCATTTCGAATCCAGTAGCCCAAGCCACCTGTGGCCACTCCCGAGGCTGTCCACACCTGACCGCCGACGACCATCTCCGCGAAGACGGCTCCCAAGACGGAATAGACCAAGCCCAGCTTCACACCGGAGAAGATGAACGGCAGCGCTGCCGGCAGGCGCAGCTTTCTCAAGATCTGCCAGCGGCTGGCCAGAAGTGTGCGCAGGAGATTCACCAGATCGGCATCGACGGAACGCAGGCCATCGTAGGTGTTGACCACGATGGGGAAGAAGGCGATGATCACAGCCACCGCCACTTTGGGCAGCAGCCCAAACCCCAGCCACACTACCAGAAGCGGCGCAATGGTAAAGAGCGGCACGTTGCGCGAGGCAATCAATAGCGGGTAGAGCGCCCGCTCCAGCGTGGGCGAGTAGAAGATGACGATCCCCAGCGCCAAGCCGCTTACGAGCGAGATCAAAAAGCCCAAAGCGATCGCAGTGAAGGTGATCCCCGTGTTGAGCCAGAGCAACTCCAGATGGTCCGGGATCGCCCGAAAGATTGCTGTGGGAGCGGGCAGAAGATAATCTGGAATCGACCAGAGGCGCACGATCGCTTCCCAGCCAGCAAAGAGGGCTAGGAGCAACGAGAGCGGCGGTCCCAGCTGTTTAAGTCGCTTCATAGATCTTCTTCTCCAGTCGTTCCTCTTGGAGTAGCTCCAAGAGCTCTTCTTTGAGCGCCACAAACTGGGGGTCTGTGACGCGTCTGGGGCGCGGAAGCTTTATGTCAAAAAGAGCTTTGATTCGACCGGGACGGGCTGTCATTACGGCCACCCGATCGGCCAAAACGAGCGCTTCCTCGATGTCATGGGTGACAAACAGAATCGTCGTCTCTTGCTCCTGCCAAGCTTGCAGCAGATAGCGATGGAGATGCGAGCGCGTCATGGCATCTATGGCGCCGAAGGGCTCATCGAGCAGCCAGATGGGCTTCTCCAGCAAGAGGGTGCGTACCAGGGCCACGCGCTGGCGCATCCCCCCGGAGAGCTGATTGGGATAGGCCCTCTCAAAGCCAGCTAGGCCAAAACGTCCCAGCAGCGCACGGGCCTGTGTGCGGGCTTGCCTTTTGGGAATGCCCTGTATTTCGAGGCCCAAAATGGCGTTGTCGAGCACCATGCGCCAGGGCAGAAGCAGATCCTTCTGCTGCATGTAAGCCATATGACCCTGATAGCTTGGCACGCGCTGGCCATCGAGCCAGAGGGTGCCGGCGTCCGGCGGAACCAGTCCCGCCAAGATATTGAGAAGAGTGGTCTTACCGCAGCCCGAAGGCCCGATGAGCGCCACAAACTCACCGTAAGCCAATTCCAGGTAGAGGCCTTCTAGCACTTTGAGGCGAGTGGCCCCTTGGGGGAAGCTTTTGTGCAGGTCTTCGATCTGAAATCTCATGCGATCCCTCCGCCGGTATTACCCGGATCAGGTTCTATGGGTCGACCCCGGGCTAGGGGTCCTCTCAGCCTGGTTCTCCCAAGCTCCCCTTGTGTGGCAAGAACGATTTTACTGTGCCGCGGGTCTGTCTGTCAAGCGGCCGTTAATTTTTAGCCAGCCAGTCACGGTTGATTATATCTATGAGAAAGAGCCCACGGGTGAGCTTCCGACACTGCCTGAGGACGCGAAGATCCGTCTTCTCGTCATAGAAGCCGAACGATGTGAGAGTTTGAGCGATCCATTCTGCCTCTCCCACAGCTTAGGGGAGTTGGCAACAGCCAGATTCTTTAGTAAAAGTAGTGCGGAGGTGAGACGTCATGAACGGCAAAGGGTGGCTGATCGTGGCTGGAGTGCTTATGGTTGCAGCGTTGGTCGTGGTGCTATGGCCCAGTGATCCACTGGCAGGTGTGGAGACCGTGGCCATTGCTGGCCCGGATGCTATGGCTCCCGCCTTGACTTCAAAGGTCTTCGATGGCCTGGAGATCGCCTTGGGCGAGCGTCGCATAAGAATCGTTGCTAATGCCTCGGAAGCGGATGCCGTCATCACCCTTGAGCCCCAGGAGGCAGACATTCGCATCAACGAGCAGGGCTTCTTTGCGCGGGTGCGTTGCTTGGTCACGCGGGACGACGGCCGCCAGCAGGTGATGTATCTGTACGTCACACTGGATGATCAGGGCCTGAAAGCCAGGCTGGAGAGCCGGAAATTTTTTGAATTCTGGAAGTGATTACTCCACGGTGACGCTCTTGGCCAGATTTCGCGGCTGATCGACATCCGTGCCTCTAAGCACGGCCACATGATACGCAAACAGCTGAAGCGGTACCGTAAAGAGCATGGGAGTTACGATGGGATCTGTCAGAGGGATCTCCAACATAAAATTGGCAATCCGCGCCAGATCCCTACTGCGCTCGTCTATGAGGGCAATTAGAATCCCCTTGCGCGCCTTCACCTCTTCAATGTTTGAAAATACTTTTTCATAGACGCTATTCTTTGTCACAAGGACCACGACAGGCATGTTCTCGTCGATGAGCGCGATCGGGCCGTGCTTCATCTCACCGGCGGCGTAGCCTTCCGCGTGGATATAGCTGATCTCTTTCAGCTTCAAGGCCCCTTCGTAGGCAATGGGACATAAAATATCCCTGCCCAGATACAGAAAATTGGGCTTGTCGTAGAAGCGCTGGGCGAGTTCTTCGATGGGGCGGCTCTCTTTAAGCACGCGCTCCAGAAGGCCCGGAGCAGTCACAAGTTGCTCCAGCCCTCGGCGAACGTCGTCTTGGGAGAGCCTCCCCCGCTTCTGCCCCAAATACAGTCCCAGAAGGGCCAACGCAGCCAGCTGCACCAGGAAGCACTTCGTGGAAGCGACTCCAATCTCCGGGCCGGCTTGAGTGTAAAGAGTAAAGTTGGCCTCTCGGCTGATGGCCGAGCCCACGCTGTTGGTGATCGCCAGCACCGGTGCACCTTTCTCTTTGGCCAGTCTTACGCCGGCCAGCGTATCGGCCGTCTCGCCCGACTGCGAGACGGCAATTACAAGAGTGTCTTTGCTCAGATACGGGTTGCTGTAGCGGAACTCCGAAGACAGCTCCACCCCGATGGGCAGGTTGAGAAAACGCTGCCAGAGGTATTTGGCCGTCCAGGCGGCGTGATAGGCTGTGCCACAGGCAATGAGCGTGATGTTTTTTAGACTGCGAATCCGGTCCTCGGCAAGCCCCAGCTCCTCCTCCAGATGGATCTCCCCTGCTTCGAGGTCCACGCGACCGCGGAGCGTATTGGCCACGGCCTGCGGCTGCTCGTAGATCTCTTTGAGCATGAAGTGTTTGTAGCCCTGCTTTTGAGCCGTGATCGGGTCCCAGTGGATCTCGACCGGCTCGCGCTGGATCCTGTGGCCCTCGAAGTCCGTTATTTTTATAGAGTCTTTGCGGATGACGGCCAGCTCCCTATCGTTGAGAAAGATCATGCGTTTGGTGTAGGGCAAGAGGGCCGGCACGCCCGAGGCGAGAAAATTTTCGTCCTCACCCAGGCCAACTACTAAAGGGCTGGCCGTCTTGGCCACGACGATCTCAGCCGGGGCATGCTGGCAGATGACGGCAATCGCAAAAGCCCCCTTCACGCCGCGCAGGCCCGCGCGCACGGCCTCTTCCAAATCGCCCTGGAAGTGCTTCTCGAAGAGATGCGCCAGGACCTCCGTGTCCGTTTGGGATGTGAATTCATGACCCTCGGCCATGAGGGCCTCTTTAAATTGTAGATAGTTCTCGATGATGCCGTTGTGGATGACGGCGATTGTGCTTTTACAGTCGCAGTGGGGGTGGGCATTCTCGTCGGTGGGGCGGCCGTGGGTGGCCCATCGGGTGTGGCCCAAGGCGACGGTGGCCGATGAAGCCTGAGGGCCGATCTCGCGGATGAGCTCTTCGATCTTGCCCGCGCGCTTGGCGATCCAGAGCCGACCCTGCTCGAGCGTGGCAATCCCCGCAGAGTCATATCCGCGATACTCCAAAGCTTTGAGGCCCTCGAGCACGACTTGCTGGGCTATGGGCCGGCCGCCGACATAGCCCATAATCCCGCACATGCGCTACTCACCTCTGGGCTCTTGTATTTTAGTAGTATACTCCAGCCGGCCATCTGACTCAACGATGTCTTAAGCCAATGTGACTTGGATCGCTTTGTCAAGGCGCGAGTCGTCTGTTATAATCACGGCGACTTGGCAATGCAGGGGACCCTGCAGCCGAGAGGAGGTCATGCCGATGCGGGAAGTCGAGATCAAGGCCCTGCTCGTCGATCCCTACCAAAACACGCCGGTGATCCTCTTGAAGGATCAGAACTCAGAGAAGGTGGTGCCCGTCTGGATTGGAAATCCTGAGGCGACAGCGATTGCATTGGCGCTCCAGCAGCGGGAGTTCCCGCGGCCGCTCACCCACGACCTCCTCCAGGCAGTGATCGAAGCCCTAGGCGGCGAGCTCGACATGGTCGTCATCGACAACATCCAGGATGCCACCTACTATGCTACCCTCTACGTACGGGATCGCAATGGCGAGGTCCACGAGATCGACGCTCGTCCGTCGGACTCGATTGCGCTGGCACTGCGCGCTGATAGCCCCATCTACATCTCTGAGGAAGTCTTCGCCGCCTCCGCCATCGAGATCCCCTTCACCGACGACGATCAAGAGCGGGAGGCGTTCCGGGCCTTCGTCGAAAAAGAGATGAACTTGACGGACTTCAAGAAGTTCATCCAGTAGCGCCCTAGCCAAAAGGCGAGCCTCCGGCGTTGAAACTTCGAACTCTCAAAGATCTACAAGTCCAGGGAAAGCGCGCTCTCGTGCGGGTGGACTTCAATGTCCCCCTGCAGGATGGCCAAGTGGCCGATGACACGCGCATCCGCGAAGCTCTCCCGACGCTTCAGCACCTCCTCAAGCAACAAGCGAAGCTTATTTTGATGTCCCACTTGGGGCGTCCGAAGGGCCGTCCGGTCGAGGGACTCCGGCTGGACCCTGTAGCCCGGCACCTATCTCAGCTACTGGGGCGCCCGGTCAAAAAACTCGGCGACTGCATAGGAGGGGACGTCGAGGTAGAAATCCAAAAGATGCGGCCGGGGGAGATCGTGCTCTTAGAGAATGTGCGCTTCCATCCCGAAGAGGAGGCCAACGACCCTGAGTTTGCCGCTTCTCTGGCAAAGCTGGGCGATGTCTTCATCAACGACGCCTTCGGGACGGTCCATCGGGCTCATGCCTCAACGCATGGAGTGGCTCAGCATCTGCCCTCCGCAGCCGGCCTGCTTTTGGAGAGAGAGGTCCAATCGCTCAGCAAAGTGCGGGAATCACCCGAGCACCCTTACTGGGCCATGATCGGGGGAGCCAAGCTCTCCGACAAGATCGACGTATTGCAAGATCTCCTCCCTCGGGTGGACGGCTTTTTGATCGGGGGCGGGATCGCCTTCACCTTCTTCAAAGCCCAAGGGCTTTCGATTGGGAGATCCATCGTCGCTGAGAAGATGATCCCAGAAGTTCGGCGCTTCTTGCAAGAGGCGAAAGAGAGGGGCATCGAAGTCGCTCTCCCGCAGGACGTCGTGGTGGCTTCTGAGCTCAGAGCCCAGGTGCCGACTCAAGTGGTGATGATCGATCGGATTCCCGCGGGCCAGATGGGCCTGGACATCGGGCCGAAGACGATTGAAGATTTCAAGCAGCGCTTGGCAGAAGCGCGCACGCTGGTGTGGGCCGGGCCGTTGGGAGCATTTGAGACGCCGCCCTTTGAGCAGGGCACCTTCCAGATGGCCCGAGCGATTGAAAAGCGGCCTGAGCTCTACGCTGTGATCGGAGGAGGGGACACGGCGGCAGCCCTCAAGGCCGCTGGCATCACGGCCGAAAATATTTATTGTTCGACGGGCGGCGGGGCCGCTCTAGAATTTTTAGGAGGGCGTAAGCTGCCTGCCCTCGAGATTCTGAAAGTTGAGAGCTGAGCTTGTCTCCCTTCCCAAGCACTGCTATAATGCACTGGACCAAGCGGGCGTAGCTCAGGGGTAGAGTACCAGCTTCCCAAGCTGGGAGTCGCGGGTTCGAATCCCGTCGCCCGCTCCAAAATTTTCCCGCTTGTCTTGTCTTGTCTTGTCTTGCCCTGACGCTCTACAATGAGAGAGAGATCCGACGATGGTTGAGATGCGTTCCCTCTTCGACGAACCCAAGGACGATCTCAAAGGGCTGAGTTTTCCAGAGGTCGAGAAGCAGGCCCAAGGCTGCGTGAAGTGCCGCCTCAAAGACAGCCGCACCCACGTCGTCTTTGGCGAAGGCCCCGTGCCCTGCGAGCTCTTGTTCATCGGCGAAGCCCCCGGCGAAGTGGAAGATCAAACGGGAAGGCCCTTCGTCGGACCCGCCGGCAAGAAGCTCGATGAGATATTAGCTTCTGTTGGACTAGCAAGGGATCAAGTTTATATTACGAATACCGTCAAGTGCCGACCCCCCGGCAATCGGCTCCCTCAGAAGGATGAGATGGAGACCTGCTGGCCGTACCTGGAAGCGCAGATTTATCATATCAAGCCCAAGATCATCATCACCTTGGGCAACGCTCCCACTCAACTGCTCCTAAAGACACAAGAGGGAATCACCGCTTTGCGCGGCAAATTTTTTGCGTGGAAGAACGGCATCGAGATCTTCCCCATGTTCCATCCCAGCTATCTATTGAGAAATCCCTCCAAGGAGAAGGGCAGCCCCAAATATCTCACGTGGCTGGACATCCAGGCCGTGAAGGCGAGGCTCGATGAACTCCGAGGACAAGCACGCTGAGGTCGAGCACGCGCTCAAGCTTGCTGAGCAACTCCGTCAAGAGAAGCGTTACGACGAAGGGGTCGCTCTTCTTACCGACATGCTCAAGCATGGGATCGAGCAGGCCCAGATCTATTATCGACTGGGGAATATCTACTATGATGCCCAGAAGTACGAGCACGCGGAGCGGGCGTACCGTCGAGCGATTGAGTATGATCCCTTGCACATCAACGCGCATTACAATCTGGGGGTCGTCTATCGCCGGCAGGGGCGGATCGAGGAATCTCTGAAATTGAGGCGCAAGGCCAACGAGCTGGCTCGCCGCCATCCCGAGCGAATCAAGATCCGTTCTGATCAACTCCAACAAGCTCGCCGTTTTGCACACTGGATGCTTATTGCCAGCTTTGCCTTGATCGCCGTTTTGGTCCTGCTGATATGGCTGCTCTCTTAGTTTTTCAGAGCGGCCGCAATCAACTGACGCACTTCCTCCAAAGTCCGCTTGGACGGGTTGCGCACGATGGAATGGATTGTGCCTCCGCTGTCGCCGGGGTAGCGCGGCACCACATGGACGTGCAAGTGCGCAACGACCTGTCCGGCGGCCCTACCATTATTGATCCCAATCGTCGAGGCCGGAGCTCCCATCGCCTTCTGAACGGCCTCTGTCACTTTCCGCACGGCCTCGAAGATCTTTCCGATTTCGTTGGGGGGCACGTCTTCCAGTCGCTCATAATGCGCCTTGGGGATGACCAGGGTGTGGCCGTCGGCCAGAGGATGAATGTCTAGAAAGGCCAAGCTGTAGGCATTCTCATAAACCCTATGAGCTTCTCTCTCGCCGCGCACGATCTGGCAAAAGATGCAATCCGCGCTCATTGCGGCTTCTCTCCCTCTCCTGCACCGGCGCTCAGCTGGAGCTGGGCGAAGCGATGCTTGCCCACCCTGAGGAGCATTCCGCTTTGGATCTTAACGTCCAGTTGAGGGGAATCGATCTTCTGCCCATCGAGTTCGACGGCGCCCTGCTCGATGAGCCGGCGTGCCTCACTTCTACTGCTCACCAAGCTCGACGCCTGGAGGAGATCTACGATCCACATTGTGCCGTCAGGCTTGAGCTGTCTTTGAGTGATGGCGACTTGTACCACATCTTGAGGCCGCTCGCCCCGGCTAAAGACGCGTTCAAACTCCCCCTCCGCCCTACGGGCAGCTTCCTCACCGTGGTACATCCGCACGAGCTCGTAGGCCAGCCGCTTCTTCTGCTCCATGGGATGGAGCTTTTTCAGCCAGGCCCAGTCGAGATCCGTAAGCAGCGTCACGTATTTTCCAATGAGACGGTCAGGGATCGACATGAGTTTTCCGAACATCTCGTTGGGTGCTTCTGTGATCCCGATGTAATTACCATACGACTTGCTCATCTTCTTGACGCCGTCGGTGCCCTCCAGCAGAGGCATAATTAAGGCCACTTGGGGCTCCTGGCCGTAGCGCTCTTGAATCTCCCGGCCCACGAGCAGATTGAACTTCTGATCCGTGCCCCCTAGCTCGATGTCGGCTTGGACGGCCACCGAGTCGTACGCCTGGGCCAGCGGATAGAGAAACTCCAGCATCGCGATCGGATGGCCCTCTTTGTAGCGCCGCGCGAAATCAGCGCGCTCCAGCATGCGTGCCACCGTGTACCGCGACGCCAGCTCCATGATCCCTGGGAAGCTCATGCCCTCTAGCCACTCGGAGTTGTAGCGGAGCTCTGTCTTATCCCGATCGAGAATCTTGAAGACTTGCTCCTGGTACGTCTTCATATTCTGCTCTATCTGCTCGGCGGAGAGCATGGGGCGCGTGCTCTTTCTCTCGGACGGATCGCCGATGCGAGCTGTAAAGTCCCCTACGATCAGCACCGCCGTGTGCCCGAGATCTTGAAAATCTCGAAGTTTACGCAGGACGACAGAGATCCCCAGATGAATATCTGGGGCTGTAGGATCAACCCCGAGCTTTACTCGCAATGGCTTGCCCTTGAGAAGAGAGCGCTCCAATTTTTCTAATAAATCTGTCTCGGGGATGATCTCCACGGCGCGCCGCTTGATCCGCTCAAGCGCCTCTTTTGCAAGAGCCTTGCTCATGGCGTGCGTGCGACTTGCGGCTCCTTCTCCTCTTGCGAGTGGCGCACGATCGAGACAACTTTATCGCCCGGCTCAAGATCGATCACCCTCACACCCAGCGCGTAGCGGCTCACGATTCGCACGTCGTTTACGGCAATGCGAATGATCTTCCCCTGCTCGGTGGTGATGAGCACTTCGTCGTCGTCTTTCACTTTCTTGATCGCCACTACTCTGCCAGTCTTCTCACTCACTCTGATGCCGAGGACCCCCTTGCCGCCGCGGTTCTGTAAGGGGAATTCTTTGAGCGGCGTGCGCTTGCCGAAGCCCTTTTCCGTCACGAGCAGGAGCTTGTCCTCTGGGTCATCCGGCTGCAGCACCGTCATGGCCACGACCTGATCTCCGGAGTTCAGCCTCATGCCGATGACGCCCTTAGACGGCCGGCCGGTGAGCCGCGCCTGCTCCTCTGGAAAGCGGATCGTCTGGCCCTCGGCACTGGCGAGGATCACTTCGCCCCGGCCCTCGGAGACGATCACATCGACGATCTGATCGCCCGGCTCAGGGTGGATGGCGATGATCCCGTTCACGTGGGCGTTCAGATAATCGGCCAGCTCGTTACGATTGACGATCCCGCTGCGGGTGGCCATGAGGATAGAGCGTCCGCTCACCTCGGTAGTATCTCTGCCCTCCAGCGGGATAAGTCCGA
Organism: Candidatus Fraserbacteria bacterium; assembly: GCA_037443265.1. Taxonomy (GTDB): domain Bacteria; phylum Bipolaricaulota; class Bipolaricaulia; order RBG-16-55-9; family RBG-16-55-9; genus JBBIOR01. Next base: position 18,613 of record JBBIOR010000029.1, read on the forward strand.
GCACCTCCTCCTCCGGCGACATCCCGATGAGGGTGCGCAGATTTTCGCCCTTGGAGTCACGGCGGGCCGAGGGCAGGTGATACGCCTTGAGCTTGTACGCTTTGTGGGCGCTTGTGAAGATCAGAAGATCATCCCGAGCGTTGCACGTGAAGATCTCTTTGATCGTATCGCCCTCTCGGAGTCTCATGGCCAGGACGCCCTTGCCGCCTCGCTGCTGCCGTCGAAAGACGTCCTCCGGCGGGGCGTTCACATAGCCCTTCGTAGAGATACCCACGAGCAGCGTAGTATCCGGGATGAGCTCCTCCTGGCTCAGATCCATCCCGTCCTCTTCGACGAGGATCTCCGTCCGCCGTTCGTCGGCGTACTTTTCTTTGATCTCTAAAAGCTCTTTCTGGATGAGGGTATCCAGCCGCTCAGGGCTGCCCAAGATCTCGTTGTACTCCTCGATCTCTTTCTGCCGTTGCTGGTAGTCTTCTTCGATCTTGTCTCTTTCTAAGCCGGTGAACTGGCGCAGGCGCATCTTGAGGATCGCATCGGCTTGCGTCTGCGAGAGCTCGTAGTCCTTCTGGAGTCTCTTGAGGGCCTCGTCGGGGTCTTTCGCCTTGCGGATGAGCCCAATGATCTCCTCTTGATATTTGAGCGCCACTCGCAGACCTTCCAGAATGTGAGCCTGCTCTTGAGCGATTCTCAGACGATGACTGGTCCTGCGGCGGATCACTGCGCGCCGATGGACTAAGAAGGCTCCCAGCATCTCCCTCAGCGAGAGCTTGCGCGGGTTGCCATCGACGATGACTAAGAAATTTGCGCCAAAGGTCCACTCGAGCGGCGTGTATTTATAAAGCTTGCTGAGCACCACTTGAGGATTGGCCGTCCGCTTGAGCTCTATGACGATGCGCACGCCTTCCCGATCGGACTCATCGCGCAAATCTGAGATCTCTTCGAGCTCGCCCGAGCGGGCTTTGTGGGCAATCGTCTCCACGATGGTCGACTTGCGCACCTGATAGGGGATCTCGGTGATGATGATGGCATCTTCTTCAAGGGTGGCGCGGGCGCGCACGCGGATCTTGCCCTCGCCCTCACGATAGGCCTGCTCGAAGCCCTCGCGTCCCAGAATGAGCCCGCCCGTCGGAAAATCCGGCCCCTGGATGAATCTTCGCAACTCTTCCCAATCGGCCTCGGGATGAGAAATTAAATACACGAGCGCATCGATCACTTCACCCAAGTTATGGGGCGGAATTTGGGTGGTCATCCCCACCGAGATGCCCCAGGAGCCGTTGATGATCAGATTGGGAACTCGGGTCGGCAAGACCGTCGGCTCCTTAAGAGAATCATCGAAATTGGGGACGAAATCGACCGTCTCTTCTTCGATCTCCTTCAGAAATTCTTCGGCAATGGAAGCGAGACGGGCCTCGGTGTACCGCATAGCGGCCGGCTCATCGCCGTCGAGGCTGCCGAAGTTGCCCTGCCCGTCAATCAGGGGGTATCTAAACGAGAAGGGTTGCGCCATGTTGACGAGTGTGTCATAGACGGCCTGATCGCCGTGGGGGTGGTATTTCCCCATGACTTCCCCCACGATACGGGCGCACTTCTTGTGAGGGCGATTGGAGGCCAGGCCCAGCTGGTGCATGCCATAGAGAATGCGCCTCTGGACGGGCTTTAAGCCATCGCGCACATCCGGGATGGCCCGGCCTCTGATTACGCTCATCGCGTAATTGATGTAGCTTTCCCGCATCTCGTCTTCGATGTGGGTTCGCTCAATGCGGCTCATAAACCACGCTCCTTGGGGTAAGAGTCTCGGCGAGCCAGAGTTGCTCAGCCGCACCGCTAGCCCCATGATACGA
>JBBIOR010000030.1:0-17332 GCA_037443265.1 Candidatus Fraserbacteria bacterium
CAGGTGGGCAGCGAAGGTGGTCAGGCAGATTGCTTGCACCAGCTGGGCATAGCGTCTTGGAGCCAGGGACGACTTCAGCAGGCCTTGGATTACAATCAACAGGCTCTGGGAAAACGCAGACTGCTCGGGGATCTGGCCGGACAGGAGAGGCCAAGGCATTCACCTAGACAATCTGGGGTCTGTTCATAGCCGACGAGGGGAATATGAAGAGGCGTTGCACTGCTACCACCAAGCGCTCGAGCTCTACAGAGAAGTCGGCGAGCGAGAAGGACAGGCTGGCGCTCTGCACAACATCAGTCACGTTCATAACAGCCTGGGGCGCTATGAGGAGGCGCTCGGCTATCTGCAGCAGGGTCTGGAGATCTCTCGTGAGATCAATTACACGCGCATGCAGGGATACTGTCTAGATCACATCGGGTATGCCTTGCGCGGTTTGGGGCGGTATCAGGAAGCCTTGCCGTACTTCCTGCAAGGTCTGGAGCTACGTCGCGAGAGCAAAGCCGGGCAAGAGCAGGCATATAGCCTCAACAATCTGGCTGGCCTTTATCTGGATCTTCACGCGTACACGAAAGCCCTCGACTATTGCCTTCAGGCGAGAGAACTGCTGGACCAGCTGGGAGCAAAGGCACCGCAAATTACAAGCTGGACCAGGGAGGGGTTAGCTTATCTCAGATTGGGCGACAACGATAAAGCACTCGCAGCTTCCACACAGGCCATTCAACTGCTCGCTGCTGGCGTCAGCTGGATTAACCCTCACGAGGCCTACCTCAACCACGCCCGTATCCTGCGCGCGATGGGTCGAGCGGATGAAGCAGGCACCTATCTGCAGAAGGCCTACGATGAAGTGATGGCGCGCGCTTTGAAGATTCAGGACGTACAGTCCCGCAAGAGCTTCCTCAAAAAGGTCAAGCTAAACCGCGAGATCGTGGAGGCGTGGCGAAAGTTCAATAGATAGATGTTGATGGAGCAAGCGGGCTGGGAGAGAGGGATTCGAACCCCCACTAACGGGTCCAGAGCCCGTCGTCCTACCGTTAGACGATCTCCCAAAGGGCGCTAGGGATAATAACAAGCACGATTGGCTCTGTCAAGGCTTACAGTTCGCCGCGGAAGAGCCGCTGGATGTCCTGCCAGGTGATGAGCACAATGAGCCCCATGAGAATGATGAAACCCACATAGTGGACCCAGCCCTCCCACTGGGGAGGAATCGGCCTTCGAAGGATCAACTCGACCATGGCAAACACCAGACGGCTGCCGTCCAGCGCCGGGAAGGGCAGCAGATTGAAGACCCCTAAGACGAGACTCAAAAGCGCCACCAGGCGGAAGAAGTATTCGGCTCCTTGCGTGAGACTCCAGCCTAGGATGTTGGCGATGCCCACCGGCCCGCGGAAGGCTTCCCCGGCACTCGTCTGGCCGGTGAGGACTTGCTTGACCCCCTGGTACGTAATGAGGAGCACATTGGCCACTTGCTTCAGCCCAATAGAGATACTCGCCCACACGCTGGCGGGTCGTCGTTGGGCCGTCTGCAGTTGCAATCCTTTCAGGACCTCCTCGGCACTCTGCCCGCTCATGTTGAATGTCACAGGGAGGATCTCTTTCCCGCGCTCAACGATGAGTTGGACTTGGCCGCTGCCCGCTTGAGCTCGAAGAAGGGCCGGCCATAGATTGGCCAGGCTGCTGATCTCTTCGCCGTTTAGGGTGAGGAGGCGATCTCCGGGGCGCAGGCCCTGAGAGGCTAAGAAGGCATCCGGCTCCAGTCGATGGATGACAGAAGCAGTGGGCGGCAGAGGCTCAAATCTGGGCCTGACTCGCTGAAGCTCCTCAGGCGGGACTTTGGCCGAATCGATCGTCAGTTCTAGGGAAGTTCCTGCGCGACTTATGCGCAAGGGGATCGACGCTGATTTCTTGAGTGCGGAGTTGAATGCTTCGAGAAACTCTGGCCAGCTACCCACGGGCCGGCCGCCCACGGTCAGGATGAGATCGCCATTCTGGAGCCCCTGACGGGCCAGCTCTGAGTTTGAGGGGATCTCCGCTATTTGACTGAGCGGAAACAGAAAGTAGACCCCGAGCAAGTATTGCTCCCTGGCCGCATCCCAATAGGGGGTGACCATGGTCTTCACGATCCTGCCGCCACGGTCGACGACGGCCACTATGGGGCGTCCCTGAGAAGCTTGCACGAGGGACTGGATCTGCTCCGGGGAGTAGATCTGCTGCCCATTAAGCTGTAGGAGCTTGTCCCCGGCCTGTAATACTCCTCGGGCCGGCGACTCGACGGCCACCTCGGCGATCTCCACAGCCGGCATGCCGAAGAAGCTGACATAGGCGATCATCAAGAACACGGCGGCGATGATGTTCATGAGCGGCCCAGCAAAGATGATCGCCATGCGCAAAAGCGGCGGCTTAGCCACAAAGAGTCGATCCTGCGGGACTTGTTGATCCTCTTCGCTACGGGCGTCCTCCCCGGCCAGACGGACAAAGCCCCCGAGCGGAAAGACCCTGAGCGCATATTGTGTTTCACCCCACTTGCGCCGCCAGACCGCTGGTCCAAACCCGATGGCAAACTCGTGGACCCAGACTCGAGCCCACTTCGCCACGAGGAAATGCCCCCCCTCGTGGATGAAGACCAGCAGGCTGATGGTGAAGACAAACACTAAGATCGTGATGAGGATCGAGATCACAGCGGAAGACTCACTCCTTCAAGGGTTTTGCGTGGATACGCAGGGTCCGGCGCGTCTTCTCCGTCACGCGACCTCGCTCGCTCAACCTCCAGCCGACGACCCAGAGGATTCCCTGCTGATCGCACACCAACGGGATCTCGTCTCGCTGGTCGCGCGGGATCTTCGCATCCACGAAGAAGTCTTGCAATTTCTTAGTGCCCCTTAAGCCCAGCGGCTCGAATCGATCTCCTCGACGGCGATTGCGCACGTACAAGGGTTTTTTAATTATAGCGCAATCGATCCGCGCTTCCAAGGGATCTTCTGATAGAGGATGACTCCCTTCGAGCACTTCTAGATGGAAGTGCCAGCCAATCTCGGGAAGACGATTTTCAGCGTCGGTGCGCAGCTCAAAGCAGTATGGCGGGCGACTTTGGGTTAGTGCGTGAACAAAGAGTAAGCGATCGCCCTGATGGACGAAGAGAATCCCTTCGGGCAGGACGATTTGTGCGCCGGAGCGATTCTGCACGATCTCATTGCGCACGCTCTCGATGTGAACGGCCGCGATGCCCTGAAGATCCCCTTTGACTCTGCGGATCGCCTCGCGCACCACCTGTGCCTGCACGAACTCCTCTTGGGATAGCAGTGCACGCCGGTCGAGCACGATCTCCTCCGCCCGCTCGCTCAGCACCGCGCGCCGCAGCACTTGATCGGCGAGGCGCTTGAGAGGTTCATTGGCTTTGCGTAGGGTTTCTTGTGCGCGGGCGATCGTCAAAAGGGCATCCGGCTTGTACGCACACAGCAACGGCAGAAGCTCCGAGCGCACGCGATTGCGCAGAAATCTCTTATTGCGATTCAGCGGATCTTCTCGATGGGGGATGCCCCGTTCGCGCGCAAACTGAGAGATCTCTTCGCGCGAGCAGTCGATGAGCGGGCGGATGTAGCGCCATTGGCCTTCGGTGCGCACAGGAGGCATCCCCGCCAGGCCCTCCAGGCCCGAGCCCCGCAAGAGATTGATGAAAAACGTCTCCACTCGATCATTGAGATTGTGTCCGAGAGCGAGCACATCTGCCTCAAGTTCCTGGGCCGCTCGGGCGAGAAATTGATAGCGCACTCGCCGAGCCCCTTCTTCCGGCGAGAGTCTTTCGGTGCGGATGTACAGCGGGACATCGATGGCCTCCTGAACCAAAGGCAGCCCCAGCGCGTTTGCGTGTTCGGCCACGAAGCGCGCGTCCTCTGCCGAACCAGGCCTCATGCGATGATCCAGATGGGCCACTCCCAACCAGAGCTGCCATTCTGCCTTGAGTTCATAAAGAGCGCGTAGGAGCACCATGGAGTCGACGCCTCCGGAGACCGCGATCACAACTCGATCTCCAGCTCGGAGCATCTTGTGTTCCTTGATGGTCTTTCTGATCTTCTCCAGCAGCATCTTAGCTTCATTGTGCCCGGAATCGCTATCGGCTGCAAGATAGTAGTGTTCAGGCATGCCCCCTCTCATGATGCGACTGCGCTTGTCCGGCCTTCGTCTACCGGGCATAATAAGCCCACATCGGATGTGAGGTGATGTGCATGACTCTCAGGGGCCAGCGCGTGGCAGTTTTAATCGAGGAGCTCTATCAGGAGATGGAGTTCTGGTATCCGTACTATCGCTTGAAGGAGGCAGGCGCCGAGGTCGTGGCCGTGGGGCCGGAAGCGGGCAAAATCTATAAAAGCAAGCACGGCTATCCAGCCAAGGCAGATAAGACGGCCGGCGAAGTGAGAGCCCAAGACTTCGATGCCGTGATCATTCCCGGAGGCTACGCTCCCGACTTGATGAGGCGCAACGAGCACATGGTCAACTTCGTGCGCGACATGTACGAGCACGGAAAAGTCGTGGCGGCGATCTGTCACGCGGGCTGGATGCTCTGCTCGGCTGGCATTTTAGAGGGCAAGCGCGCCACGAGCTTCTTTTCCATTCAGGACGACATGCGCCACGCCGGAGCCCGCTGGGTGGATGAGCCCGTGGTAAGAGACGGCAATCTCATCACTGCCCGAGTGCCCGATGACCTGCCGCAATTCTGTCAGGCGATCCTTGAGGCCTTAAGCGAGTAGCTGGTGCTGAGCCAAGCTGAGAATATCCGCCAGCACGCCCGAAGCGGTGAGCTCTGGCCCGGAGCCCTTGCCGCGGACAATCAAAGGACTCTCGCGATAGCGGGCCGTCTGAAAAGCGACTACGCTATCGGCCACTGCGGGGCGCAGCAGCTCATCAGCTGGCGATAGTCTTTCGAGTCTGGCTTGGCAGCGGCCCGCAGCCACTTCGATCACGTAGCGCAGCTTGCAACCCCGAGCCTGCGCGTCGTGTGAAATGGCGAGCCAACGCTCGTCATGCGCCCTCAAGCGCTCTAGAAATCTTTCGAGGGGGAGCGCATTCCATTCGGGCGGGTAGAGGCTTTCCGCTTGCACGTCTTGAAACTCTAGCGGATGGCCGAGTAGTCGGGCCAAGATGAGGGCTTTTCTGGCGGCATCGCGTCCGGAGAGATCCTCGCGCGGGTCGGGCTCCGTGTGCCCATGAGCTTGGGCATCGCGCACGATCTCTGAAAACCTTTCGCCCTGCTCCAGCCGTTGGCAGATGAGATTGAGCGTCCCGGAGACGCAGCCCCGAATTCTTTTAACGCCATCGCCGGTGTCGAGCAGGAACGTCTGAAGCGTCGAGATGATGGGGAGCGCTGCGCCCACGGTCGTCTCAAAGCGGGTTTTGCGGCTCGAGGTCAACTCCCGGAAGAGCTCATAGGGGCCGGCGAGCGGGAGCTTGTTGGCCAAGACGATCCCCCAACCCCGCGCGCGCGCCTCTCGCAAGAGGGGCACGGTCGCCTCCGTGGCTGTCACATCCACGACGATGGTGTTTGAAGCACTCAGCTCATCGAACAGGGAAGGGCTTCCCTCCCAAGGGCGGCCTCCTTGGAGCTCGCGCAGGCGCGCGCCCTTTGCTTTCGCTTCGATGAGCTCCGCCAGCACCTCATCGGGAATGCCCTCGTTATGGATGATAACTCCATCTCGATCCGCGATCGCGCCATATTGGAGCACAAGGCCCAGCTGCTCTGCGTGACGCTTTCGATTGGAAAGCACTTGACGCACGAGTGCCCGCCCGACTCCTCCCAGACCCAACTGAATCAGCGCCAGGCGTTTGAGCCTCATGCGCTCTCACTCTCACCCAGCTTGAACTCGCGATGGATCTGGCGCACGGCCTCATCGGCATCCTCCTTGCGCACCACCAGCGAAAGATTATGCTCTGAGGAACCTTGAGCTACAGAGATGACATTGATGTTGCTCTTGCCTAAAGCCCCAAAGACCTTGGCGCCGATGCCCGGCGTGCCTCGCATGCCTGCCCCCACCACAGCCACAATGGCCACATCGTCTTGGGCGTGAATGCGATCGATGTTGCGCCGCGCAAGCTCCAGCTCAAACGCCTGGTGCAGCGCCCGAAGCGCCCGCCCAGCGGAGGCAGCTTCCACGACAAAGCAGATACTCTGCTCCGAGGAGGACTGCGAGATCATCAGCACGTTGACGCCCTCGTGCGCCACAGCCGTAAAGACCTTGGCGGCTACCCCCGGCACTCCGAGCATTCCTCGCCCTTCGACCGTGACGAGGCTGAGCCCCTTGATGGCCGTGATGGCTTTCACGCCCATCAAGTTGTTGCGTGCCTGCTCCACGATGCGCGTGCCGCTTCCCTCCGGCGCAAATGTATTCAAAATACAAAGCGGGATGCCTCTCTCAACCGCGGGCAGGACTGTCTTTGGATGGAGCACCTTGGCCCCAAAATAGGCCAGCTCGGCCGCTTCGGCGTAGGAAAGCTCGCCGATGGTGCGGGCCTCAGGCACCACGCGTGGATCGGCCGTCATCACCCCATCCACATCCGTCCAGATCTCAATCTCCTCGGCCTCTAGGAGCGCTCCCAGAATGGCCGCGGAGTAGTCCGATCCGCCACGGCCTAAAGTCGTCGTGCGACCGTCTTGGGTAGCCCCAATGAAGCCCTGCGTGACGGGAATCTTCTGCTCCTCCAAAAGCGGAATCAAGATCTCTTCCGCCCGCTTCTCACTCAGTTCCATTAGGGGGTTCGCCCGCGTGAACTGATCGTCGGTGACGATGAGCTGACGGGCATCGACCCACTGGGCGTTGAGCTCACGTGCTCGCATGGCCTCAGCGAGAATCAGAGTCGACAGACGCTCGCCGTAGGAGACGACGGCATCGAGCGAGCGGGGGGTGAGCTCCCCCAAGATCGCCAGGCCCTTAAGAAGCGTCCGGATCTCTTGGAAATGCCTTTTGATCGTGTCATGGAGATACTGGCGACGCGAGGGCTCCATGATGAATTCTTCGGTCACAACCAGATGTCGGGCGGTGAGCGAATCGAGATGCTTAAGCGCTTCTGACTCGCGGCCCGCGTGGGCTTCTTCTGCGCAGCGAATGAGCGCGTCCGTCACGCCAACCATAGCCGAGGCGACCACCACGGGCCTGCGGGCCGCACGTGTCTTGACGATCTCAATGACGCGTTCCATGGCGCCCGCGTCTTTTACAGATGTGCCGCCGAATTTCATTACGATCATCGGAAGGTCAATCCAAATAGCCTTGAGCCTTGAGGAGTTCCGCATTCAAGATGGCCGCTCCGGCTGCCCCTCGAATCGTATTGTGACCCAAGAGCACGAACTTCACATCGAAGATGGGGCAGGGGCGCACGCGCCCGACGACCGTGGCCATGCCCCCCTCGATTTCCACATCTAAGCGGGGCTGCGGGCGATCCGGCTCCTCTCTCACAATCACGGGATGCTCGGGTGCACTGGGCAACTTTAGCTCCTGGGGCAGAGAGCGATAATCTCGCAACACGTCTTTGATCTCCTCCAGGCTGGTGTGGCGGCACAGCTTGACCGAGACAGTCTCCGTATGGCCGTCGAGCACGGCCACGCGCGTGGTGTGCGCACTGAGCTTCATCGCATGAGGCTCAATTCTGCCGCTTAAAAGACGCCCGAAGATCTTGCGCGTCTCCTGCTCGATCTTCTCTTCTTCATGGGCGATGAACGGGATGAGATTGCCCAGAATATCGAGCGAGGGCACGCCGGGATAGCCTGCCCCTGAGACGGCCTGCATGGTCGAGACGAAGACGCTCTCTACGCCAAACGCCCTATCGATAGGAGCTAAGGCCAGCGCGAGCGTGATCGTCGAACAATTGGGATTTGTGACGATGAAGCCCTTCCAATGGCGCTTCTGCTTTTGAGCTTCAATGAGCTTTAGATGCTCGGCGTTGATCTCGGGGATGAGCAGCGGGACATCTTCGTCCATGCGATGGCTGCGCGCGTTGCTGATGACGGCATAGCCGGCCCGGGCGAAGTCTTCTTCCACCGGCCCGGCCACATCGCTGGTAAGCCCCGAAAAGACTAGAATCCCCTGGAAGAGGCCCGGCTCCAGTCTTTCAAGGCGCATCTTGCGGAGGCGCTCAGGCATGGGCTCAGAGAGCTTCCAGCTGCAGGCTTCCCCGTAAAGCTTCCCTACAGACTTTTCAGATGCCGCAAGATACACGACTTCAAACCAGGGGTGGTTCTCCAGAAGCTGAACGAAGCGTTGGCCTACTGTGCCTGTAGCTCCTAAGATGCCGACTTTGCACTTCATTTTTGCCTCCGAGCGCGTTGTGGGTTAAACATAGTGGAGCCTTTGGCTCTTGTCAAGAGCGGACAGGAGGATCATGAACTGGCCGGGGATCATCGCCCGATATGGCGAGTATTTGCCACCGTTGAAGCGGGAAGCCCTTATTACGCTGCACGAGGGGAACACTCCGCTTCTGCGGGCCCGGCGGCTGGAAGCGCAACTCGACGGCCATCGGAAGATCTATCTCAAATGCGAGGGTCTTAATCCTACAGGCTCTTTTAAAGACCGGGGCATGACGGTGGCCGTCTCCAAGGCCATAGAAGAAGGTTCGAAGGCGGTGATCTGCGCCTCGACGGGCAATACGGCGGCCTCGGCTGCGGCCTATGCGGCCCGCGCGGGCCTGAAGTGCTATGTGCTCGTCCCCCAAGGGCAGATCGCGGTAGGCAAGCTGGCTCAGGCGATCATCCACGGCGCTCAAGTCCTTCAAATCGAAGGGCTCTTCGATGAAGCCCTCAAGATCGTTCGCCAGATCACAGAGACAGAGGGAGAGAAGATCACGCTGGTCAATTCTCTCAATCCCTATCGCATCGAGGGCCAGAAGACAGCCGCCTTCGAGATCTGCGATGAGTTGGGGGATGCTCCGGAGTATCACGCGCTTCCTGTAGGAAACGCCGGGAACATCACGGCCTACTGGAAGGGCTATCGGGAGTATCGCGAGCGCGGGATGATTGAGAGGCTGCCTAGAATGCTGGGCTTTCAGGCGGAGGGGGCCGCGCCGATTGTGCGTGGCCAGATCGTACGAGAGCCGAAGACGATTGCGACGGCCATCCAGATTGGAAACCCCGCAAGCTGGCAGGGGGCCCTAAGAGCGCGCGATGAATCGGGAGGCTTAATAGACGCTGTGAGCGACGAAGAGATTTTAAGGGCCTATAAACTATTGGCAAAGCTGGAGGGGGTATTTTGCGAGCCAGCCTCGGCGGCGTCTGTGGCGGGTGTGCTGAAGCTAGCCCAGCGGGGGTATTTCCCCAAAGGAGCGACAGTGATATGTACGCTGACGGGTCATGGGCTCAAAGACCCGGAGCGCGCGCGCTCTTCCGTGCCGGAGCCGATTCGAGTCCCAGCGGAGATGAAGGCCGTCTTGAACGCCCTACAGTCTTCTTCTCATAATGATCCGCCATGAGATATGTCATTCTCGTCGGCGACGGCATGGCCGATTATCCCCTCCCGGAGCTGGGTGGGAAGACCCCACTGGAGGCGGCTCATACGCCCCATATGGATGCCCTGGCTCAAAGAGCTTCCATCCTCGGCTTAGCCCGCACCATTCCAGAGGGTTTCGAGCCCGGAAGCGACGTGGGCAACATGAGCATCCTGGGCTACGATCCAAGGCGCTATTTTACGGGTCGTGCTCCCCTCGAGGCCGCCAGCAGGGGCATCGAACTCGGCTCGCAAGATGTGGCTATACGCTGCAATCTCGTGACGCTTAAAGAGCAAGACGGCCAGTTGATTATGGCAGACTACAGCGCCGGACACATCTCCACAGAGGAGGCCCGCAAGATCATCGAGTCTCTGCGCCTTGCCATAGAAAATGGATGCTTCGAGCTCTACGCAGGCGTAAGCTATCGGCATCTGTTGATCTGGCGCGGCGGGCTCTCTGCCATTGAGGGCGTAAGACTTACGCCGCCTCATAGCATTCCGGGTCAGCCCATCGAGCCCTATCTGCCTCAAGGCAACGGGAGTAGGGTTTTGCTTAAGCTCATGGAACGCGCCCGGGAGCTACTTCAGCAGAGAGAAAGCCCCGCGAATGCCATCTGGCTGTGGGGTGCCGGAGAGAAGCCCCAGATGCCTACCCTAAGGGAGCGCTTCAAAGTCAAGGGCTCGGTCATCTCGGCCGTGGATCTGGTCCAGGGCCTGGGAGTCCTCGCCGGGCTCAAAATCATAAGAGTACCCGGAGCCACGGGGTATCTCGATACGAACTATCGGGGCAAGGCCGAGGCTGCCCTGCGCGCTCTGAAGGAGGGCGATGATCTGGTCTACGTGCACGTGGAGGCCCCCGACGAAGTGAGCCACGAGGGAGATCTTCAGAAGAAAATGAAAGCTATCGAGGACTTTGACGCGAAGATCGTGGGGCCCATCGTCGAGGGCCTCGACGAAAAATTTTCAATTCTGCTTCTGCCCGATCACCCCACGCCCGTGAGCCAGCGCATCCACAGCTCAGCCCCTGTGCCCTTCATGATCATTCGCAGTTCAGAGTTTGAGCGCTACCCTGAACGCGTGTACAGTGAGGACGCGGCGCGAGCGAGCGGCGTCTTCGTCCAAGAAGCCTATCGGCTGATCGAGTGGCTCTTAGGCCAGAGCCGAGTTTGAGGCCGCCGCATGAACTCAGTACACTCATGCCCATGCGCACACGACGGAGCTGGTAGCTCGTCCTCCGCTCAGCCGGCATCTGAAGCCCCTCCTTGTGCTTTGGGGATTGGTCGTGCTGCGCCATGCCGTGCTGCTTGCGTTCTTGACGTTTATGCTGATCTTGCTAGGCCAGCGTGGGGCAGATTATCTGGCCGGGAGTCTTACACTCTTCGCGTTCTTACTCGTGGGCGTGTTGGGCGGCGTGCTCGGAGGCTATCTCTCAGAGCGCTGGGGTCGCTGGCCGGTCATCTTCTGGACCCTCTGGCTGGGTTTCCCGACTATGGCCGGCTTTCTCGTGACATCGGGTCTCCCATCTTAGTCTAGCCGATCCTTGTGGATGCAGGCATGCTATTCTGGATTGCATCTTAGTAAGCAAGTTACTCGCCTCACCTAGCAACTTGACATGCACCCGTTTGCCCTTCTCGGGTGTCCAGCTGATAATAGCACGTACCCACCCCCCCCACTTGTCAAGGGCATCATTGGGTCACTCAAAAAGTAGCGCAATTCTGTGACACAGGGGAAGAGAGATCCACTTCCGCGCTCTTGACGGACAGGGACGCTTTGCACCCAAGAGCATTTGAAAACTCTGTGGCCGTCCAGTACTCTCTCTCCAGAGATTCCATGAGAGTCCGCGAACTGGATGCCCATCTCGTCAACAAGATCGCTGCCGGAGAAGTGATCGAGCGGCCAGCCTCCGTCGTCAAGGAACTCATCGAGAACAGCCTCGATGCCGGAAGCACTCAGATTGAGGTTCTCATCGAAGGCGGAGGCCTCCAACGGGTTTGTGTCTCGGACGATGGCTGCGGCATGGACCACCATGATTTATTACTGGCCATCCGGCGGCATACCACCAGCAAAATTCAATCTGAGGACGATCTCTATCGCATCAAGACTTTGGGCTTCCGCGGGGAGGCCTTGGCCAGCATCGTGGAAGTCTCGCGGGCGATCATCATCTCGCGTAGTGAAGAAGCCGCCGAGGCCACGCGCCTCGAGATCGAAGGCGGGCAGATCAAGAGCGTGCGAGCCGAAGGGCGACGCCGAGGAACGACCGTGGACGTGCGCGATCTCTTCTTCAACACGCCCGCCCGACGAAAATTCTTAAAGAGCGAGAAGACAGAGTCCTTTCACATAGTAAGGACAGTCAAACGCTTTGCGCTGGCGTTTCCCAAGGTTCACTTCCGCCTGCTCCACAGCGAAAGGCTCGTCTTGGAGTCTCCCCCCGCAAAAGAGCTACGCGCCGTGATCGCGCAACTCTACGATCCTGAGCTTGCCCGATCCCTCTTGGAGGCCAAGGCCGACGGGCGAGAGATGCGCGTGCAGGGGCTCGTAGCACCCCCTCAGCTGGCCCGAGCCGATCGCACTGAGCAGCATATTTTCGTCAACGGCCGCTTCGTCCGAGATGCGGCCATTCAATACGCGATCTCTAAGGCCTACGAGGGGCTGCTCGAAAGAGACAAGCATCCTGTGGTGTTCTTGTTCTTGGAGATCGACCCGCAGATGGTGGACGTAAACGTCCATCCCAAGAAGGAAGAGGTGCGCTTTTCGAATCCACAGCTCGTGCAAGTGGAAGTGAAGCGCGCCATAAGCAACGCCCTCCTCAGGCGGGGGATGATTCCCTCGCTCAAAGAACCGAGCTCCGTCGCTAAAAGCGAAGAGCATGGAGTGGAAAGACACCTTCAGTTCCGCAGACTCCGCCAAGAAGCACGTGAGTGGGATCTTAAGCTTGAAAGATCAGCGCCAGCGACAATCCCTCAAGCTCCGCTAGGGCACGAGCGGATCATCGGCCAGCTCCACGGCACATACATTCTCGTTCAGACCGAGCAGGGACTAGAGCTCATCGATCAGCACGTGGCCCACGAGCGCATCTTCTTCGAGAAATATCTAGAGCAGCTGACATCTGGAAGCGTGCGCTGCCAGAGATTGCTCATCCCTCTCACGCTGGAGTTTTCCATAGATCAGGCCGAGCTGCTGGAGAAACATCTTAATCTACTCGATGAGAGACTCGGCATCGGCCTGGAGCGCTTCGGCGGAGGGACGTTCCTCCTGCGCGCTTGGCCCGAGAGCTTCTCAGAGGAGCTTACGCGCGAGCTAGCTCTTAGCACGCTGCAGCGCCTGCTGGAAGCCCTAGAACACGAGGCCGAGGTAAGCCCGGAGGAGCTGGCCAAGCATGTGGCGGCAGATTTAGCGTGCGAGGCCGCCGTGGTGAAGAACACGCCGCTCAGTCTGCCAGAGATGGAAAGCCTCCTCAGGCAGCTTCGGCAGACGAAGAATCCCTATCGCTGCCCGCATGGACGGCCCATTATTCTCAGCTATGCGCTGGGCGAGCTCGAGCGCGCCTTCGGAAGACGCTGAGCGCTTACTGAGTCTGGGTAGCGGCTTGCCCGCTCAAGCTGAGCCCCTTAAAGCTCCGGCTGATCTCGAGCGTGCCTCTCTTGAAGCCCTCCTGGGTTAGAAGCACCGTCCCGGCCAGCTGGACTTGCTCCAGCAGACTGCCTACGGTGAATCTCTGCTCGCCGAAGCCCGTCGGCTCAAAGTGCGTGGAGCTTGAGAAATTGACGCCCTGCTGTGAGCCGCTGAGCTCCAGATCCGCCCCGGTGAACCCTGAGGTGCCAAAGGTGGCAGCAGCTGAAGCATCGATGCCCTCAAGAGTTGTCGCCACCGAGACCGTCTCCTCCGAGAACCCTTCGGCGGTGAAGACCGTGGTCCGCGAGATCGTATAATCTCTCACACGGGCCGTCATGGACCACTGCTCTTGAGCTAAGCCCTTGGGGGTCAGCACGGTCGTACGCGACAGCGAGAGCCCGCTTACCGTCAGCCCTACGGTGAGGACCTTCTTTGAGAAGCCCTCCGGCGTAATCGTGGTGCTGCCGCTTAAGGAGACTCCCTCGGGCGTCTGGGTTCGAGCGGAAAGCGTCGCGCTGGCAAAGCCCTCCGGCTTGAACAGCACCGTGGCCGAAAGATTGAAGGGATCGAGCGTGTGAGCCAGCCTCAATTGCTCAGAAGAGAAGCCCTGAGGACTGAAAGACGTCTCGCTTAAGATGCTTACGCCAGCGATGGCCATGCTCAGCTTAAGCACGGCGCGGCTGAAGCCAGCCAGCGTGAAGACGAGCGTGGTGGCCAGATCCACCCCCTCAAGCTGGGTAGCGACGCTTGCGCTAAGCGATGAATCCGCTGTCGAGAAGCCTGAGACATCGAAAACCAGACTTACGGAAACGTCCACATCGAACGTCTGGGCGGCCGCCGTAAGTCCACCCCCCATCGCAATCGTCAGGCAGAGTGCAAACACAACGAGCGATTTACTCATCGCCAACCTCCCCCTTTTGTCGATGGTCGCATCTTTAAAATATAGCGGAAGAGAGCTCCGTCTGTAGGTGGTCTGCATCACTTTTGACGCCCCCTCCGGAGGGCAGTAGAATGGGCGCATTCGGCATGGCGCATCGAAGACAGAGTGCAGAGGGAGAGGGGGGGGAGTATGCCAGCCTTAGCAGAACGGGTTTCGCAACTGGCTGTTTCCGCG
The DNA here is from genome assembly GCA_037443265.1 of Candidatus Fraserbacteria bacterium. Taxonomy (GTDB): domain Bacteria; phylum Bipolaricaulota; class Bipolaricaulia; order RBG-16-55-9; family RBG-16-55-9; genus JBBIOR01. Next base: position 14,185 of record JBBIOR010000030.1, read on the forward strand.
ACATTGGTCGTCAAACGCAAGGCCGATGAGCTGAGAGCGCGGGGGGCGGATCTCATCGATTTCGGCATCGGGGAGCCGGATTTTCACACGCCGGAGCACATCAAGAGCGCCGCTTATAGAGCTATCGAGCAGAATTTCACCAAGTACACGGATGCGGGTGGCATCCCCGAGTTGCGCGAGGCCGTGGCGTATAAATATAGGCGCGATTACGGTGCTTCGTTGGATCCCAAGCGGGAAGTCATGATCACCTGCGGGGCCAAGCAGGCGCTCTACAACGCGGCCCTGGCCCTCTTTGGGCCCGGTGATGAGGTGATCGTGCCCACGCCCTATTGGGTGAGCTATCCCGAGCAGATCAAGCTGACCGGAGCCCGCGTCGTGTATCTAGAGGCTCAAGAAGAGAGTGGCTTCAGTCTCACGGCCAAAGAAATAGAAGGGGCGCTAACGCCGCGCACCAAAGCCGTCATCTTGAATTTCCCGAACAACCCCTCGGGAGCTACTTTGGAGCCTCAGGAGTTACAGAAGATCGTAGAACTCGCTCGTATGCGCGATTTCTATGTGATTTACGATGAGTGCTATGAGCGGTTTGTCTATGAGGGGAAGCCGCTCTCGCCTGCCCTCTATGGGAAGGAGAATGTGATCATCGCTGGCTCGTGCTCCAAGACATACGCCATGACCGGCTGGCGGATCGGTTGGGCCGCCGGACCCGCTGACGTAATTTATGCCATGGAGAAGATCCAGAGCCAATCGACTTCGAATCCCACCTCCATTGCCCAGCGGGCGGCCCTCGAAGCGCTTACGGGCGACCAGCGCTGCGTACGCGAGATGATTGCCGAATATCGTCGCAGGCGAGAGGTGATCGTGGAGGGCTTGAACGCCATCCCCGGCATCCGCTGTAATCTCCCCCAGGGCTCCTTCTTTGTCTTTCCCAATGTCAAGGGGCTCTTTGATGGCTCTATCAAGAATTCGACCGAGTTGGCCGGCTACATTCTTGAGCAAGTTGGAGTTGTGACAATCTCGGGCCTCGAGTTCGGTCGAGATGGGTATCTGCGGATCTCGTACGCTACGTCCCTGGAGCGCATTCAAGAGGGCCTGCGGCGCTTGAAGGGGCTCTTTGGCTAAAGTCTTCAGGGGGACCTGTCACCTTCCCTGCTGCTATACCACCGAGGCTTGAGCCTGCGCAAGGTGGCGGCGGAACTTTGGGCCGATCTGGCCCTCTCGTCGTGGGGGCCGGATCTAGAGAGTGTGCGTCGGTGGTTGCAGACCTACGCGTGGACCTACTAGTTATGGGAGGCTATGATGGCACGGCCCGGCATTCAAGTCAATGAGGTCTTGGAAGGTAGTTGCTGGCCAGAGCCGGTTCGTGTCCTCACGATCCAGGCCATCGGCAGCCTCGTGCAAATAGAAGCTGTGGGCACCAGAACCCAACAGTTCTACTCCCGTGTTTTGTCACCCCTAGACCTCGCTAGTATCCGACGCATTTCCATAGCTGCTCGGGACTTCCAGGGCAAGGCCGACGCCTTCTTCTTGACAATAGAGGGCCACCGCATACGCTATGCTCAACAGTTCGATCCGCTATTCGCCGTGAATGTTTCCCAGATCGATCCTCTACCTCACCAGATCGAAGCCGTCTACTTCTACATCCTCAAGAATCCCAAGATCCGCTTCCTGCTGGCCGATGATCCCGGCGCGGGTAAGACGATCATGGCAGGCTTGCTGCTCAAAGAACTGAAATACAGGGGTCTCGCGCAGCGAGTGCTCATCGTCGTGCCCGGTCACCTCAAGGATCAATGGATCAGGGAAATGAAAGAACGCTTCGGTGAATCCTTCCTCAGCGTGGATCGCGGCGTCATGAACGCCACATGGGGACGGAATGTTTGGCAAGAGCATTCACACGTCATCACCTCGATGGATTTCGCCAAGCAGGACGACGTGATGGCCACACTAGCAGAAGCCAAGTGGGATATTACGATCGTCGATGAGGCCCACAAACTGGCAGCCTATCGCTATGGGGCCAAGATCACGAAGCGAGAGCGCTATCGTTTAGGAGAACTTCTTTCACGGACGAGCCAATTCTTGCTGTTCCTGACGGCGACCCCTCACCGCGGTGATCCCGAGAACTTCCGCCTCTTTCTCGATCTCTTGGAGCCCGGCTTCTTCGCCTCGACAGATCTATTGGTCAAATCCGTTCAAGATCAGGACAATCCGCTGTTTCTTCGACGTCTTAAAGAAGACCTGTGCGACTTCGAGCGCAGGCCGCTCTTCCCCAAGCGACGTGTATATACGGTTAAGTATTACCTCAGTGACGAGGAGAAACAGCTCTACAACGCGGTCACCACGTATGTCGAGCGCGCGTACAACAAGGCTCTCGCCGCCGAGAAGCGCAATGTCGCGTTCGCGTTGCTCATCTTACAGAGGCGTTTGGCGTCGAGCCTGCGGGCCGTCCGGCGCTCTCTGGAACGCCGTAAAGCGCGCTTGGGAGAACTCTTACGGTGGGGCCAGTGGCTCGCCGAGAGGGGAGACATCGACGAAGACGCTCTCGAAGACTCGGAAGAGATCGAGCGCCTCCGTCAGGAAGAAGAGCTGGTAGAACGCCTGACAGCGGCAGAGACCCGCGAAGAGTTGCAGACGGAGATCTCGCAACTCGAAGAGCTGATCCGTCTGGCCAAGCAGGCCGAGCGTCGTGAGATTGAGCGCAAGCTCGAGGAGCTCCGCAGAGTCATGGAAGCAAAGCGTGTGCGTCAGACGGGCGAGAAGCTGCTTATCTTCACCGAGTCGCGCGAGACGCTCGATTATTTGGTCGAGAAACTTAAAGCCTGGGGCTACTCGGTAGTGGCCCTGCACGGCGGGATGAACCTCGACGCGCGCATCCGCGCCGAACATGAGTTTCGCGAGCACGCCCAAGTAATGGTCTCCACCGAAGCGGGTGGAGAGGGCATCAATCTCCAATTCTGTTCGCTGATGGTCAACTACGACATCCCCTGGAACCCCAACCGCCTGGAGCAACGCATGGGGCGCATCCACCGCTACGGCCAGACGAAAGAAGTGCACATCTATAATCTTGTAGCGCTCGATACTCGCGAGGGCAAGGTCCTGGATGCCCTCTTTCGCAAGCTGGCTCAGATCCAAGAAGCCCTCGGGAGCGATCGGG
>JBBIOR010000031.1:0-16032 GCA_037443265.1 Candidatus Fraserbacteria bacterium
ATCCCGGGTGTGATCAGGGTTCGATCACTACCCCTCCGCCACCTCCAGTCAGCCCACCCAGCGCCATCAACCCGGTCCCGACTCCCATGGCCCGAAGCACCTTTCTACGTGTGAGTCCTCCCCGACCTTCCTTGACCTCTTCGTATGATTCCTTGCCGCAACACAGTTTTCTTGTACCTCCTTCTTTGGCGAACTTCAAGTCCACCTGTAAGGTAAGGTGGGGTCGTGACCAAATTCGCTTTATATCAGCTCTTCTAGGAACGATCAGGTTTGCTCCAATCTCTGCATGCGCTTGCTGAGCCACCTTCTTATGATCACTAATAAGGGAATATCCAGCAAGTTAAGAGCGACGAGGATGACCAACATGAGGGCTACCGTGCGCTGTTCGCTGGAGACAGCTAGCAGCATGGCAAGCACTAACGCGATCCAGGCATTGATGAAAGCAAGTGGCTTCCAGCGGAAGAGGGCGAGAGCGAAGAGAAACTCAAGGATGATCCCCAGGGTTAGCAAGGTCACTACTCCTCCCATGGAACTCAAGAAGGCTTCGATAGCTTCTACGATCCCGATTGGCATGGGCTATCTCTTTGCATCTCCTTCCAAGAGGTTCTCCGGCGGAGAGAGCTTCAAGGGTCGGTAGAGCCTCTTAATGAGCACAGCTAGAACCTGTAGGGTGCCAAGAACGATGAGGATAACAGCAACCACAGGATGGCCGTCCTTAAAGGCCATCATAATGCCAATGGCTAAGCCCAGCCAGGACACGATTAACATCTCCAAGGGATAGAATCTGAGGGAGCGTGCTATCTTGGGATAACGTGCGATATTTCGAAAGTTCTTGCTCCAATCTATGAGGAAAATACCGCAAAAAGCCGCCACGGCTTGGATGAGGCCTATCCCGAGGAGAAACCATCCATCTACCGAGGAACCCCAAAAACTCGTCAGCTCCATCTTGAATCCCTCCTAAGGTGCAGGACAATCAGCGGATGATGGATTGCAAGGTGGTGGAGGATTCCCTCCAGAATCACTACCCCCAGTACCACATCTGCCACAGGCACGTGCTGTAAAGTACGTCTCCGCCAGCAGGAAAAAGACACCGACCAAACATCCCGCTAATCCTGTAAGGCAAGCCGCACCAGTGCGCCAGGCACCATAGTAATGTCCTGCTGTACCAATCCCACACGCAACGCAGCTCTCTGCGTCTTGTGCAATGACACCCTGAGAAGAAGCAGTGCTAGGGAACAACTTGCCTGCTTGAACTACAAATTCTTTGTGCTGAATCAAGAGTTGATATAGTCTCTCACCCAGGGGCAAGAGTGGGGAGTCATCGATGCCCTTAAACAATTCAGCAAGCTGCTGAGCGCTCTGCTCGGAATCCGCACGAGTTACATCAACTTGCCTACCATTCCAAGCTACGCTGACGCTATGTGCCGCGATCAATTCAGGATACCTAGTTTCCTCCTCACGATACCATTCAATCGTCCTTGCGGGATTCGGTTTTAGCATTCATCCACCGCCACCATGATGGCACCAGCAGGGCCCACAACGGCGCCGCCGCAGCCGATACAGGAAACCCTAGTGGGTTCAGCTGCCACACGCTGAGCAGGCCACGCCAGCTGCGACTCCCGCGGCAACCGCCACCAGAATAGAGCCCAGACATCCCCAGAACCCCTGAGCACTCACGATAGTTTGAGCTAACGCTCTTCTTGATTCTTGACAAAACTCTTTACTATGAGACGAGGTGCGTTGAAGCCGTACACGCTCCAGGCAGCTGCCGTCATCGGTGGCAGGACCAAGGCCAAGGCCGTCTTGAGAAGCGGATCTTTGATGGATGGATACAGCGAGCACGTGAGATTGTTCCCAATGGTGGCACCTGTCCAGCCAAAAAGGTAAGCCAATCCCCAATCCCCATAGATACCTTGGCGGATGGTTGTAAGATACACGAGGGTCGGTATGTTGAATACTGGCAAGAATATCTCATGCCTCGGGCGGATCTCATGCAGTAGGGTGCCTGACTTGCACCAGTCGTCAGGGGTCTCCACGAGAGAATTTAAACGTCCTGTGGCAAGTAGGAACCCAATTCCTGTGACAAAGTCTACCGCGACAGTAGCGAGCAGCTGCTCTTGTCCTTCAGAAGTGAGCCATATATCCCAAGGCCACCCTGATCCTTCTGCCTCAACTCCCCATAAAGTCGCCATTGTCACCATCAAGAAAAGAATCATCATGCAGGATCCCAACTTACTCCTCAAAATTCTCATGGTGATAGCCTGCCCTCCTTCTTACTTCTTACCTCAAGGTTCAATGACGACACCACCTCCGCCACCGCATCCACCGCACGCCACACAAGCAGCAAGGCAGACTGCAGCTGCGAATGCTAGAGCAGCCTGACAATCTGATGAATTCGGCCATGCAGCACATATTATGGCGGCAGTCACCGCTGCAGCGGCACAGATAGCAGCAGCTGTTGAGCAACTGACTTCTTGTGCTTCCACGATACCCTCAGAGCTTTCTTGCATGCCATCCGCGATTTCCTCGGCTTTGATTCTTAAGAGTTCTTGGCGTACATGCTGCACAAGACCGCCCTCTTTGAGAATGTGCGCTACCGCTTGTTTCCATCGTTCACTATTGTTAATGATCTGAAATGTGCCTTCAAGAACGCCTTTGAAATGGGATGGAAGTTTGGAGATTTAAAATTCCTCAATAAATTGCTTTTGCAATTGATATGCGGCCTCCTTGTCGTAACTATTCCACTGGAGCTTCATATTGAACTCCTGAGATATGCCAACCTTATGTAGTTTATCAAGGGCTTCTAGTGTCCACTGCTTCGCCGAATTGATTTTGACCTTGATGAGTTTTTTCTGCAAATGGCCATTTCGAGACTGATATGCCCTTGCGAGCGTGTGGAATACATCCTTCCACTGATCTTTAGTAGCTTGTAGAAGTTTCACCAGATCAGAGTGATTCCCCTGGGCCAGTAAGGTGCTACGACTATCTTCACCACTTCTGGCTGTCCAATCGACACATCCCGTCAGCCCACCCAGCGCCATCAACCCGGTCCCGACTCCCATGGCCCTAAGTACCTGCCTTCGTGTGAGTCCTCCCCGACCTTCCTTGACCTCTTCGTATGGTTCCTTGCCACAGCACATGACTTCTACCTCCTCTGTGGGCAGACTTCAAGTCCACCGGTAAGGTAAGGTAAGGTAAGGTAAGGTAAGGTAAGGATAACACAACTTTAAAGATTTGTCAAGACCCTTAAAAATAGAGACAAGCCCACGCACAAATTAGAGGTCGCGAACGATCTCCGTCCCCGCCTGTCCCTCTAACGCTTCTTTCGCCTGTTCCAACGACGCAATGATCGCCCGCTCCCCGCCGTTCTCTAAAAACAGAATGGCCGCCTCAATCTTCGGCCCCATGCTCCCCGGCGGAAATTCTCCAGATTGTAAATGGCGCTTGGCCTCCTCCAGAGTGAGCCTCTCCAGATCTAGCTGCTGCGGCGTTCCATAGCGAAGAGTCACCCGCTTGACGTCCGTTAAAATCAGAAGCACGTGGGCACCCAACGCGGTAGCCAAGCGCTCGGACGCCAAGTCTTTGTCAATGACGGCCTCAACTCCCCGCAGCCGCCCGTTCTCCCGCACCACCGGCACACCCCCTCCCCCACAGGCAATGACCACATGCCCGGCCGCCACCAGCTTGTGAATGACCCTCCACTCCACAATCTCGATGGGCCGAGGCGAAGGCACAACTCGACGATAAGCCCGAGGTCCTCTCCCCACTCTTTTGATCACATAGCCCCGGGTCCGCTGCAACGGCTCAGCTTCACTTAAAGAATAAAACGGCCCGATGGGTTTCGTAGGCTCCAAAAAGGCGGGATCGCACGCATCGACGACGACTTGAGTGATGACCGTCACGACGGGTTTATTAAGCCCTTCTGCCCCGAGGGCCTCTCCCAGCGCCTGCTGGAGCAGATAGCCGATCTGGCCTTGCGTCATCGCTCCACAGACATCCAAGGGCCAAGGAGGCACAAGCTCTTGGGCCTGCTCCTGTTGGATGAGCAGTTGTCCCACGTGCGGCCCGTTGCCGTGGGTCAGTACCACCCGCGCGCCGCTCCCCACCAGGCGGGCGATCTGCCGGCACGTTCGGGCGATGGCCGCCCTCTGCTCTTGCTCTCCCCCATGGCCAGACAAGAGGGCGTTGCCTCCCAAAGCGATGACAATCGTCTGTGGCCTTCGGCTGTTCATGCGAGAGATTTTTAGACGTGCTCGACTTTGATGAGATTGGTCGTCCCCGGCACGCCGAAGGGGACCCCGGCCGTGATGATCACGGCTGCGCCTTTGGGGAGACTCATGGCCTCGGCGGCCGCCTCGATCGAGCGCCGGAGCATGAGATCCGTGTCTTTAAAGAACTCAATCTGGATCGGATAGACCCCCCAGACCAGCGCCAGCTTGTTCTTGACCTTCTCGGAGTAGGTTACGGCCAGGATGGGGATGCGCGGACGGAATTTCGCCACGAGCTTGGCCGTCGAGCCGGAAGTCGTCGAAGGGATGATGGCCGCAGCTTCAATGCGCTCGGCAATCTGGCAGGCCGACTCTCCAATGGCTTCTGGCACTGTCGCGTGCTGGCCACGATATTTGTGATAAACAGAGGGAGCCTGTTCGATGCGCTGGGCAATCGTGCTCATCACCCGCACGGCCTCGATGGGATATTTTCCGATGGCCGTCTCCTCCGAAAGCATGAGGGCATCGGCCCCGTCGAGGATGGCGTTGGCCACATCGGCCACCTCCGCGCGCGTCGGGGTGGGATGCTCCGTCATCGATTTGAGCATCTGTGTGGCGATGATCACGGGTTTTCCGGCGCGATTGCACCTCATCACGATCTCCTTCTGCACCAGGGGGACTTCCTCGATGGGCAACTCCACGCCCAAGTCCCCGCGGGCCACCATCACCCCATCGGCAGCGTGGATGATCAGGTCGATGTTCTTCACGGCTTCGCGCGTCTCGATCTTGGCGATCACATCGATGTTCGAATCTTTCAAAAGAGCCCGCACTCGGTGTAGGTCATCGGCCCGCTGGACAAAGGAGACGGCCAGATAGTCCACCTCCAGCTCGGCCGCAAAGCGGACGTGCTCATCCTCCTGATCGCTTATGGGAATGACCACCCCCGGGACGCTCACGCGCTTGCGTTCTCCCAGCAGGCCACTATTCAGAACCCGGCAGACGACTTCCGGGGAGCGCACTTCGACTACGCGCAGCCGAATCTCCCCGTTGGCCAGAAGCACTTCCATCCCCGGCTTGAGATAGTGCGAAACCCCCTGTTGATTGATGGAGATGCGCGTCTCATCTCCCAAGATGGGCTCCTCTGTGAGGACCAGCTCCTGGCCCGCCTGGAGCCGGATGGTTTCGCCCTTGAGATCGCCTGTGCGCAGCGCGTGGCCCGGCGTGTCCACCATGACGGCCACGGCCCGCTGGAAGGCTCTGGCCACCTGCCGCACCCGCTGGGCGAGCAGGCGGTGCTCCTCCCGCGCACCATGGGAGAGATTGATCCGAGCCACGTCCATCCCCGCTCGGATCATCTCAGCCAGCGTCGGCTCATCCCAGGAGGCCGGACCTAAGGTGACTACGATCTTAGTTCGCTTCATCACCAATCCCATTTCGAGCCTCGCGAGCCACAGCCAAACTATATTGAGGACTCCAGGCCCAGTCTATCAAGTCTCTAAGACAAAGCAAGCGACTGATCGAGATCATTGTCCGCGGTGGTGCGAACCCTTATCATAGTCAAAGCTTTCAGCGTTCAACCATCAGCGGAGGTGGAATCTTGTGGCAGCTGCTCTAGCGGAGCGATTGCCCTGGTGGCTCTCGCCGGCGACCGTCTTTGTGGGGCTCAGCGCGTTTGTGGTCTATGCGACCTGGGCTGTGGTCTTTGGAGAGGGCACCCATCAGTTCGAGAATTATCTCTCGCCGTTCTATTCGCCCTATCTGGGAGGGCTGGGTCTCCCCTTCTCGCCCGCCATTCTCATCATGTGGGTGCCTTTGGGCTTCCGCCTGACTTGTTATTACTATCGAAAAGCCTACTATCGTGCGTTCTTCTGGGATCCTCCCGCCTGCACCCGAGGGGAACTGCGCGGCGAGCAATATCACGGCGAGACGAGATTCCCGTTCCTCTTGCACAATTTACATCGCTACTTTCTCTACGGCGCCCTCGTCGTCTGGGTCTTCCTAGCCATCGATACCGTAAGGGCCTTCCTCTTCGACGGGCACTTCGGCATACGACTGGGCTCATTGATCTTTCTGGCCAACATCGTGCTGTTGGGACTCTATACGTTCTCTTGCCACTCCTGGCGCCATCTCATCGGAGGGAATCTCGATTGCTTTTCCTGCTCGACCGCCGCGAAGCTGAGGCATGGGGCTTGGCAGAGGGTGAGCCTGCTCAACAAGAATCACATGCTGTGGGCCTGGACGAGCCTCGGCTCCGTGTCCTTGGCGGATCTCTATGTGCGGCTTCTGGTGGCCGGGATCATCACGGACCCGAAGTTCATCTGATCTGAGGGTACGCTATGGAGCGTTATGAGACGCACGAATACGATGTAGTCGTGATTGGCGCAGGAGGCGCGGGACTGCGGGCGGCCATCGAGTCTTCCCATCGGGGAGCCAAGACGGCCATAGTGTGCAAGTCTCTTTTGGGCAAAGCCCATACCGTCATGGCCGAGGGGGGCGTGGCCGCGGCCTTGGGTACCCTCGACCCCGCGGACAGTTGGAAGACCCACTTTGTGGACACCCTCACAGCCGGCAAATTCTTAAACAACTGGCGCATGGTGGAGATCTTCTGCAAAGAAGCGCCTGAAAGGATTTACGAGCTGGAGCGCTGGGGCGCGCTCTTCGATCGCACCCCTTCTGGCCAGATCTTACAGCGGCCCTTCGGTGGCCACACCTATCGCCGTCTCTGCCACGTGGGCGACCGCACGGGCCTGGAGATGATCCGCACCCTGCAAGACAAGGGCATCCATCAGGGGATCGACGTCTTTATGGAGACGACCATCACCCGCCTCATCAAAGACGAAGATGGGAGGATGGCCGGAGCTTTTGGATATGTCCGTGAAGACGGGCGTTTGATTCTATTTCGCTCGAAGGCTATCGTTCTGGCCACAGGCGGGCTGGGCAGAATTTATAAGATCACTTCTAACTCCTGGGAGTGCACGGGAGACGGCTTCGCGCTGGCCTATGAGGCTGGAGCCGATCTGCAAGACATGGAGTTTGTGCAGTTCCATCCTACGGGCATGGTCTGGCCTCCGGGCGTGAAGGGCGTGCTGGTGACGGAGGCCGTACGCGGCGAGGGGGGCATCCTGTTAAACAGCCAAGGCGAGCGCTTCATGAAGCGCTACGATCCTGAGAAGATGGAGCTCTCCTCGCGAGATATTGTCTCGAAGGCCATCTATCTGGAAGTGAAAGAAGGCCGGGGCACGCCCCACGGCGGCGTCTGGTTGGACATCACGCATCTTCCCCCCGAGACGATCAAGCGTAAGCTCCCCAGCATGTGGGAGCAGTTCCACAAGCTGGCGGATCTGGATATCACGAAAGAGCCTATGGAAGTGGGCCCCACCACTCACTATATGATGGGCGGCGTGCGGGTCCATCCTGAGACGCAAGCGACGAGCATCGAAGGCCTATACGCCGCTGGGGAAGTGGCCTGCGGACTCCACGGAGCCACGCGCCTGGGGGGCAATTCGCTCTCAGATCTGCTCGTCTTTGGGAAGCGCGCGGGCGAGGCGGCTGCAGAGTACGCGCTCGCCATGAGAGCTCTCCCCAAGCTCGACAGGGCTCAAGTCGCCCAAGAAGAGAGGCTGCTTCTGGCCCCCTTCGAGCGCGAGGGCGGCGAGAATCCCTATGCGCTCCACAGCGAGCTTCAGGAATTGATGCAAGAGAGAGTCGGCATCTGGAGAAGTGGCAAAGCTCTCGCAGAAGCCCTCAAAACAATCCTGCGGCTCAGAGAGCGCGCTTCCCTCACAAGCATTACGGGGGCGCGGATGTACAACCCCGGCTGGCACCTCTGCCGGGACCTTTTGCATATGCTCGATGTGGCTGAGATGATCACAAGAAGTGCTCTGGAGCGCAAAGAGAGCCGCGGCTCCCACACGCGGGATGATTACCCTCGGCCTGTGGATGATCCTTGGGGCAGAGTGAATCTCGTGCTCCGAGGAGAGCGAGGCGAGATGCGCATCCGTCAGGAGCCTGTGCCGCCGATGCCGCCGGAGCTTTGGCAACTGTTTGAATCCCAGAACCAGAACCAGAACCAGAACCAGAACCAGAAGAAGGAGGAGCCGGTCAAGCATGGCTGAGCCTACCCCGCCATCTTGGGTGCGCGTCTGGCGCGGCTCTTCCCAGGGAGGCGAATTTTTAGATTATAAAGTCCCCGGCGAGCCGGGCATGGTGGTGCTGGATGCCCTCCTGTATATTCAAGCCAACTACGCTCCGGATCTGGCGATTCGCTGGAACTGCAAGGCGGCCCACTGCGGCTCCTGCAGTGCCGAAATCAACGGGAAGCCCCGCCTCACCTGCAAGACGCGCCTTTCGGAATTCGAGGGCCAGATCATCACTGTCGCGCCCATGAGGGCCTTCCCGATCATCAAAGATCTGGTGACCGACGTCAAGTGGAATTATGAAGTGCTCAAGAAGATCCCGCCGTTTCAGCCGCAGCCAGATGCCAAGGAGCCTTGGACGATCTATCAGCGGGATATCGAGCGCGCACAAGAATTTCATAGATGCATCGAGTGTTTCTTGTGTCAGGACGTCTGCCACGTGCTGCGCACGCACCGCAAGATGGCGGAGTTTGCCGGACCGCGCTTTCTGATCAAACTGGCCGCCCTGGAGATGCACCCCCTGGACACGGGCCAGCGCCTGGAATTCATTAAAGACGCAGCGGGCATCGGCTACTGCAACATCACCAAGTGCTGCACAGAAGTCTGCCCCGAGCAGATCACCATCACGGATAACGCGATCATTCCGCTCAAGGAGCGTGTGGCCGATGAGTTTTATGATCCGCTGCGCTGGCTGCTCCGAAAGCTCCGGGGCTAGAATCCTTCCTCCTCTCCCAGGGGTTTTGCACGTGGCAGGGGCGTCCGGTCTTGGCTATGTAATCTTGATGATACTCCTCCGCCGGCCAGAAGGTCTGGGCCGGCTCCAGTTGGGTGACGATGCGTCTTTTACCGTACCGCCTGGAAGCCTCCAGCTCGCGGAGGAAGCGTTCCGCTTCCTGCCGCTGTTCTTCGCTCGTGTACCAGATCCCAGAACGATACTGCTGCCCTATGTCAGGCCCCTGCCGGTTCAGCTGAGTGGGATCGTGCATGTCAAAAAAAGCCTCTAAGAGCCGGCGGTAGCTGATCCGCTTGGGATCGTAAATCACCTTCACCGTTTCCGCGTGTCCGGTGTTGCCCGCGCACACCTGCTCGTAGGTGGGATGATCCACAGGCCCCTGCATGTATCCCGAGATGACGTCGATGACGCCAGGACCCTGCTGGAAGTAATGTTCAAGGCCCCAGAAGCACCCTCCGGCAAAGTAGGCCACCTCGGCCTCTACGGGACGGCTTTCCGGCGGAAGCTCCTCCCCCCGCTCGTAAAAGCGCAGGGCCGCGGAGTTGAGGCAATGGCGCTCCCCTGTAGGGGGCGGACCGTCATCGAACACGTGCCCCAAGTGCGCTCCGCAGCGGGCACATAGCAACTCCGTTCGCACCATGCCATGGGAGAGATCGGGCTTGCGCGCCACATGCTCGGGGTCGAACTCGCGGTAAAAAGAGGCCCAGCCGGTGCCAGATTCATATTGATGATCGCTTAAGTACAGCGGCAATCCACAGACGACGCAGACGTAGATCCCATCTTTGGGGTGGTCGACAAACTGGCCGCAGAAGGGCGGTTCGGTGCCAGCCTTCTGGGTGACGCGAAAGCTTTCCGGGTCCAAGCGGGCCGCTCGGCTCGCTACTTCTTCCTGGGGCAGGGGCGTGATGTCGTAATGGGATTTGGAATACCGCGGCTTCACGGATGCCCTCCTTTATCTCGACTGGGAGTCTACCCGGGCATATAGGCCATTGACAACTGGGCAGAGGATGCTCTACACTGCCAGAATATGAGGGAGAGACGGCTGCTCAGCCTCCTGGTCATAGTCGCGGGGATCTGGGTTCTGGTAGTCCCCGCGTGGGCGGCCGAGGAGCGAGCTGTGGTGGAACTGCGCGACTCACAAGGGCAGCTCGTAGGCATCGCCATACTCGCACAAGAAGAGGCAGGCGTTCGCATCGGCGTGGTCGTGAAAAACCTAAGCCCTGGGCTGCACGGCATTCACCTCCATGCCGCCGGCACATGCGAGCCACCGGATTTCTCATCGGCGGGTCCTCACTTCAACCCGCTAGGCAAGAAGCACGGCTTGGACAACCCCCAAGGCCCTCATGCGGGAGACTTGCCCAATCTCGCAGTCGGGCCCGATGGCACGGGCATCCTGGACATCATCACGGAGCGCGTGACGCTTAAGGCGGGGCCGCTATCGCTCTTCGACGCCGATGGAAGCGCCCTGGTCATCCACGCCGGCCCGGATGATCAACAGAGCGATCCCGCGGGCAACAGCGGCGGACGCATCGCCTGCGGGATCATCCTGCCTCGCGTTGAACCAGGCCCCGGTGACGGCAGGCCTACGCTCTTGCTGCTCATATTGGTCGTCCTGACTGCGCTGCTCCTTCTCTTTCTAGGGGTGTTGCGCTGAAAGACGCTTGACATCTCCTTGCGCAGATCATAAAATCTCCTTTGATCTCCAAAGGGGGAGCCGCGAGGTCTCCAGTCCAGGACCTCGCATGAGCGCTGGAAATTCCAACTACGCAGAGCTGTGGATTAGCTCTGCTCTAAGAGGAGGGGGTCATTGGCTCGAACGAGCCTCTATGAGCGAATCCGACGGAAGACGACCGTACCGGCCACGGAGCGAGACGTCGAGCGGGTCCTCGCCAGCCTTAAGGCCGCGCAGGATATCTGGGAGCTCATGGGCATCTGTGACGTCCCGCTGGCTGTCTTGCCCGTCATCCTGGAGGAGTGTCAGCGAGAGGGCCTGCTGCGGCGGCAGGGGGATCGTTGGGAACTCACATCGGCCGGTCGAGCCTTCGTCGAGGAGCGCGGCTGGACCCCTCTTCCATCAGCCCGCTGCCCGGCCTGCTTGGGCCGCGGCCTCGATCTCTCCCCCCTCCAGAAGCTCCTAGAAAAATTCACAAAGATCAGCGAAGATCGTCCGCCTGCGCACGCGGAGTACGACCAGGGATACGTGACGCCGGAGACGACCATCGCGCGCATCGCCCTCATGCGCCTCCGGGGAGATCTCGATGGCAAGAGGGTCATCGTGCTGGGGGATGATGATCTGGTGGGAATCGCAGCCGCGCTGAGCGGCTTTCCCCAGCATATCACCGTGCTGGAGATCGATCAAGATCTTGTGGCCTTCATTCAAGAGATCCAGGAACGCTTCGGACTCCCCAGGCTCGACGTGCGGGCTCATGACCTGCAAGACCCCCTGCCTCATGATCTTTTAAGGAGCTATGACACGTTTGCCAGTGATCCTCCGGAGAGCCTGGATGGATTCAAGCTCTTCGTAAGCCGGGGTCTAAGCACTCTCCGGGGCGAAGGGAGCGCGGGCTACTTTGGGCTCAGCCGCCATGAAGCCTCTTTAGCCAAGTGGCACCAGCTGCAAGCTTGGCTGCTTATGCAAGGTGCCGCAATCACAGACGTCATCGATGACTTCAACACCTATCTCCCCTGGCCCTACTGGGAGGAGATGCGTGCCCGCCACTGGCTGCAAATTCAAAGACCTCCCACGCGCCCTTGGTATCGCTCGACCCTCTATCGCGTTGAGCTGATTTTAGCGAAAGAGTACCCGAATGAGCCCTTCCAGGGGACGTTTGAGGATCCCGAGCTGGCAACTGTGGGCAGAAGCCCTTCCGGCACAGGAGGTGACAATGCGGCCGCTGGGACGACATCTCATCATGGACGCCTGGGAGTGCAATGAAGAGATCAATTCCGTGGAGGCCATCGCGGAAGCCTTGTGCGAGGCCGTCTCAAGAAGCCGGGCCACGCTGATCGAGCTGTTCGTCCATCCCTTCACCCCACACGGGGTAAGCGGAGTCGCCGTGATCGCAGAATCGCACATCGCCGTCCACACGTGGCCGGAGAAATCTTACCTGAGCCTGGATGTGTTCACCTGTGGGGAACGCGCGATGCCTGAGGCGGTCATCGAGGTCTTTAAAGAGCGCTTCCGACCTGGGCGCTGCCACCTTATCGAGATTCCCCGCGGCCAGTGGCCCGCGACGGCGCAGAATAGCTTCGCTGTTTCTCACTCCGCTCGAAATAGCCTACAGCACGCCTGCGACAGTTGACTTCCGCTCCACCGGAGGCTACCCTCTCTTCACGAGGTGATCCGCGGCATGGCGCGATGGGAGCTCCGAATCGTAGGGCTCTTATTCCTGCTCGTCTCCGGCCTGCCGCTCACAGCTCAGCCGGAGATCCCCGTCACCGTGACGGTGACCCTCGACGGAAGGCCCGCCGAGGCCCTAATCAAAATCTTTCAGAATGAGCAGCTGCGGAGCGTAGAGTATACCGATGTGCATACGCCCGGTCGCGCTCAATTCCAACTACCCCCGGGAGACTATACTCTGAGCGTCGAGCGCGGGGCCGGCTTCACAGCCCTACCCAAGACTTTGCCGCTGGCCGTCTCCAGCTCTGCCGTGGTGCTGGCTGCCCGTCTGGAGCGGGCACTCGATCCCCGCTCGCAGGGCTATTATTCAGCCGATTTGCACGCCCACTCTCTCGCGGGCAACGCAGCCATGGAACGATTCTTTCGGCTCCGCAACGAGGCGGCCACCCCCACAGATCAACTCGTGGGCGTGCAGATGGCAGCCGATCTCGACATCGTCTTCCTAAGCGATCACAACTCCGTCGACGGACACGAGCTCTTCGCCCGGACGGCCCGTGAGCGCGCTGTTCCCTTCCTCTTGAGTGAGGAGATCACCACGCTGGTGGCGGGCCATTTCAACCCCTATCCGCTCAACCCGGCAGAGCTGGTGGAATTCGATTTCAACAAGACACCCAGTCAATTCTTTGCCGAGGCTCGAGCCAAAGGGGCAGTGATCCTGCAAGTCAATCACCCTTACGATCCGCTCTTCGGCTATTTCCTCGAGCGCAATCGCGCGCTGTTCGATCCCTCCTTTGACGCGGTGGAAGTCTTCAACGGCCCCTTCGACGAGACCGACCTTAGGACCATCCAACGGATGTTCGAGTTCTGGAACGAGGGTAAGCGCTACACGGCCGTAGGCGTCTCCGACGATCACGACTGGAAAGATCTGCTCACACAATACGGCACCCCGCGAACCTATGTGCTAGCGGGGGAGGAGCTTTCTGTGGAGAGATTCATCGCAGCGCTCAAGGCGGGTCGTGCCTTCGCCACGTATGGGCCACTGGTCTTCTTCACGGCCTTGGGCTTCGCCGTGCCGGGGGATACGGTGCAGCTTAGAGCCGGTGAGAAGCTCTCGCTTAGGGCGGAGATTCAAAGCGTCACGCCGTTGGATGGACTGAAGGCCGAGATCGTCCATAATAGGGAGCCTCTGGGCTCGTTTGTGCTGCACGGCCTATCCCAGACGATCTCAACGGAGGATACCCCCACCCGCGCCGGCTGGTATGCCGTGCGCCTGCTCGACGCCCAGCAAAGATATCTGGCCCTGACCAACCCCATCTGGGTTGAACTAGGCTCTTAAGAAAAGATCGTATCGGAAAGCCCAGCCAGGATTCTATAATTGAATTTGAGGAGGGGATGTGCATGAAGCAGCTCGCTGTGGCACTAAGCCTTGTGGGGATATTGATGGCCTTCTCTTGGGCGCAACCGGACAGCGGCCAGATGGAGCAGACTCCCGGAGCTCCAAAGTCCATGGATCAAAAGCAGCTCCAGAGGGAGATCATGCTGCTTCGACTCATCAACGAGATGGGCCTGAGCCAGGATCAGCTGACCACTCTCAAAGAGATCGTCTCAAGCTTGGAGGCCGGCCAGCAAGCCGTCCTCCAAGCCCAACAGGAACTCCGGGATTTCCTCGCCAGCTACTCAGGAACTCCAGAGGGCTTCGCGGAAGCTGTCAAGCCCTATGATGAGAAGGTCGCTCAAGCTAGCAAGAACTTCCAAGAGAAGCTCCAGGCCTCCGTGGAGCGGGTCAAGAGCGTGCTCACCCTCAAGCAAGGCGAGATCCTGCACAAGTTCCTCCTGCAACACAGGCGCCACGCCCTCCAGAAATTTGCGATGCCCATGCCCAAATGGCCTGAGGATATGGAGTTCCACAGGCGGGGGTATGCTCCTCCGAAAGACGCCTGGGAGAAGCTTAAGCAGCTAAAAGAGCAGATCGGGAGATGGCTAGATCGCTGGGGTATTGATCTCGATGCCAAGCGCCTTGAGAGACAACACGCCATGCCGCGCGGGGAAGAGATGCCCATGCATGGGGGCATCAGCTCGCTGGAGGGCGACTTCATCGAACGCTTCCTCATGCACCACCTAGATCTTCTAGATCTGCTAGAGAAGATCATCACGGAGAAGCTCCAGAAGATGGGCACAACTCACATTTAACGCATCACAAGGTAGAGCAGCAGAACGGTTCCCAGCACTAGAAGAGCGGCCCAACGCCTAAGATCCTCCAACAGCGATGAGCTCTCTTCTCCAACCGCCTGCCATTGGCGCATAAGCGCTTCCGCTTGCTGGACGGCCTGATCTAAACGTTTTGTGAGTTGCTCAGCTTGTTCTAGCGTTGCCAGGGCCCGCTGGGGAATTTGAGGATCTTTTACGAGCGCGTTGGCCGCATCCAGCGTCTCTTCCAACTGGGCAAGCACGCGGGTAAGCCGCTGGGAGAGCTCCAGCTCCGAGACAGTCCCCGCGCCGATGAGCATCTCTCCCGCCTTAAGAATGCGACCCTCGCCCGGCCCCGGCCAGATCTCCACATACTTTTCGCCCAACAGTCCGAGCATCCCGATGAGCACCCGATCATCGGAGCGAATCTGAAGGCCCTTGGGCAGCCAGAGACGGAGTTCCACTTGCGTCACAGGCGAAGAGGCTTCACGGACGATCCGGATGCCCTTCACCTCACCCACCTCTACGCCAGCGAACTTCACGGGTGCTCCCACCACCAACCCACCTGCCGACTCGAAGACCGCCCGA
The DNA here is from genome assembly GCA_037443265.1 of Candidatus Fraserbacteria bacterium. GTDB lineage: Bacteria > Bipolaricaulota > Bipolaricaulia > RBG-16-55-9 > RBG-16-55-9 > JBBIOR01. The sequence continues at coordinate 15,193 of JBBIOR010000031.1, forward strand.
ATCTCATAGCCCGTGCTCAGCACGCGCCAGTCCCGGATCGCCAGGACGATGACGGCCATAATCAGCAGCCCCAAGACCACGAACAGCCCAACCCGTAAGAGCAGACGGGGCTCCCTCTCCATGAAAGCCTCCTACGAGCGCCCGTAGGGGTGTCCCAAGAGGAATTCCCGAACCAGCGGCTCCTCCATGGCTTGAAACTCCTCCGGTGTGCCCCAGGCCACGATTCGGCCGCCTCCGAGTAACGCCAGACGATCCCCGATCTCGAAGGCCGTCGTGAGATCATGCGTCACAATGAGAGACGTGACGCCCAATTGATCTCTGAGTTTGCAAATGAGCGCGTTGATCTCCTGACCCATGAGGGGATCGACCCCGGAGGTGGGTTCATCGTACAAGATGATCTCGGGCTTTAGGGCGATGGCCCGCGCCAGCCCCACGCGCTTCTTCATCCCACCCGAAAGCTCGTTGGGGTACATCTCTTCAATGCCCTTAAGGCCCACCAGAGTGAGACACTCCCTCACGCGCTCGCCTATCTCCTTAGGAGGCATCCTCGTGTGCTCGCAGAGCGCAAAGCCGACGTTCTCAAAGACCGTCAAAGAGTCAAAGAGAGCCGCCTCCTGAAAGAGCATTCCGATCTTGAGCCGCACCCGATCCAGCTCCCGCTCAGAGAGCCTCGTGATCTCTACGCCGTCGATAAAGACGCGGCCGGCATCGGGTCTTAGGAGCCCAATGATGTGCTTGAGCAGCACGGTCTTGCCACAGCCGCTTCGGCCCAAAATCACGAGTGTTTCCCCGCGCTTCACCGAGAGATCTACACCGCGCAGGACGGGTCGGCCTCCTAAG
>JBBIOR010000032.1:0-14279 GCA_037443265.1 Candidatus Fraserbacteria bacterium
TGCTCTTGGGGTTCAAGCATCAAGGGCTGAAAGAGCTACAAGGCCGGGTGGAGCTATGGCCGGAGGATTGAGCTGCCAGTTCCTCACTTGCAGTACTCAACCCGGATGGTGACCGCGCCCCGCTGCTTCACCTCACCTCTACGGCCTCGCCCTCAGTTTGGACTTAGAGGACCCTGAGGGCGGGCGAGCAGGGCGTTCGTTAAGTCCTCGAGCCGGGGGAGCTCGGCGATGGCGTGCCGCAGTCTTGTGTAAGGAATCCTCATTCATTACACAAGGTCAAGCCTCGGCTTCCCTCCCAAGACGCCGCTGCGTATACTGGATGCGGTGAGGAAGATGTGCGGCCGCTTCTCGCTGACCGTGGGCGATCGGGATATAGAAGATGAGTTCAAGGTGAAGATCGGGTTTGACCGTCACCCGCGCTACAACATCGCTCCCACGCAAGAAGTCCTGGTGCTGCTGGATGACGGCACTGAGCGACGCATCGAAACCTTCCGCTGGGGCCTGATTCCCCACTGGGCGCCGGATCCCAAGATTGGGAATAAGCTCATCAACGCCCGGGCTGAGACGATCTTTGAGAAGCCCTCGTTCCGCTCGGCAGCCAAGGAGCGGCGCTGCCTCATTCTCGCAGATGGATTCTTCGAGTGGGCCAAGACCGAGAAGGAGAAGGGGAAGATCCCGCTGTATGTGCGGCTCAAATCTGGAAAGCCTTTCGGGTTCGCTGGCTTGTGGGAATCCTGGCAATCTCCGGAGGGAGAAGAGGTCAAGAGCTGCGCGATCGTGACCACCGAGCCCAACGAGCTGATGCTCAGCATTCACAACCGGATGCCGGTGATTGTTCAGAAGAAGCATGAAACAATCTGGCTCGACCCCACCATCAAGGATCCACAAGAGCTCATTGGTGTGTTGCAGCCCTACCCACCGGAGGAGATGGAGGCTTTTCCGGTTTCCAAGCTGGTCAATTCCCCAGCCAATGACCGGCCGGAGTGCATTGTGCCGGTGAAACGCTAACTCCGCAACAATTCTTGTCTTGATTTTCTCGCACCTCTCAGAGTTCTTCTCAGCGGATGCCCCTGTATGCGGCATCACCAAAATGGGATGCTATGGGACTGGTCACCCAGCTGCACGGTGGGTGACCTCCTCAAATGGTGGAAAAGCCACCTATGTATTCGCGTTCGTGGGACCCATAGCCAGCCTTCTGGTGCAGGGCGACCTAGGTCACCTTGACAAAGGGGGGGACTCCTGACAATATTGAGACAATAGGATCTATTTCGAGCTTTGCGGGAAACAGCGCAGCTATATTCCCTGCAAAGTGGTTGAGTGTAAAAGGGGATCTGGAGCAGCGCATCGCCGTAGAGGGTAAAGTGTGATGAACAACAAAAGAGCTTGGTTGTCCATCATGAGTTTAGTGTTGCTGTTTGCAGCGATTACGGCGCTTGCCATATACCTTCACACAGTGAGTCTGGAGCAAACCTTCATCGGAAGCGTGGCGTGGCTTGCCCATGCCTTTGCGGATGAGGTGGCTCATCACACGGCCATGGCCAGTCAAGATGAACGGACTCTGCAAAAAGAATTAGCGATGTGGGCTGAGAAGGTGGTTCAGGAATACCTGCTTTACGCCCAAGTCGTCAAGGGCGGGCAATCCCTGGCAGAGGCCAAAGCCCCTCAGGCCATCAATGTGAAGCTGGACGTAGAAACTCCCTCTTCGGAGATGTCAGTCACCAAGGGACACCTAGCTGATGGGACGCCGTACTTAGATATGGTCAAGGCGCTGGAGCTGCCTGAGGGCAGCGATCAGTCAGAAAGCTATCTGCGCATAGGGGTCTCTCTGGCGCGGGTCAGTTCGGCGATTCAGACGGGCACATTGATCCTCGCACTAGCCAGCCTGGTGGGCATCTTCCTCGGTTCCCTCCTAATACTCCATCTTAGTCAGGCCAGGGGGGCACAAGAGTCGCAGCCAACGACTGCCTCTGAGCCGGCATCGGCCAGCGCCGGAGTTACTGGCAAGGAGCCAGGCAGGGCTAACTCCCTCTGGCAGGTTGGCCAGCTGTTGATTGACGATCGACGCAAAGAGGTGCACATCAACGGTCGTAGTGCTCAACTGACCCCGCGGGAATACGCCGTGTTGAAAGTGCTGGCTTCCGATCCCAATCGGGTCTTCTCCGATGAAGAGATCATTGCTCAGGTCTGGCCAGAGAATTCGTTGGCCTCCGCTGATGATGTCCGCAAATACATTCGCTTCTTAAGAAAGAAGCTGGAAGAAGACCCCAGAAATCCGCAAGTCATTATCACCATCAAGGGTTTCGGCTACAGGCTACAGGCCTAAGGAACGAGCCTTCTACGCGCTTTTCACGGGATTTCCCCTCGTTTTTCCCCTGATCTCCATGGATTTTCCCCACTTCAGCATCCTATTTGTAGTGTTGAGGATCTAAAGATCTTCAAGTGAGAATGAAGTGATCTACTCGAATGCTTGTGAATATGCGATTCGGGCATTGACCCATCTGGCCATGCATCCACAAGAGAAGCTGTGCAAGGAGATTGCAGCCGGTGAGAGGGTCCCCCGCTATTTCTTGGGCAAGATCTTGCAGAGCTTAGTGCGGGCGGGGCTGCTGCAATCAACGCCGGGGCGCAAGGGTGGCTTCACACTGGCTCGAGCGCCTGAACACATCACACTCTATGATATTAAAGCAGCCATAGACGGCACTCGGGATCTCTGTGAATGCGCCATCGGGTTAGAGCAATGCTCTGATGAGACCCCTTGCCCGCTGCATGAGATCTGGAAACCTATCCGACTGCAGCTCATGAACTATCTACAGAGAACTACGCTAGCGGAGCTGGCTGCAGCTGTACAGAAGAAAAGGGTTCATAGGGGCAAAGGCCGACGTGGGGCATGTCGAGCTAACGGGCTGCAGCCCTGATGACCGTTAGAGTTCTTCAAGGAGGACAAGCCATGGCCAATGTGCGCAGAATTGCTCAGATGACGCGGCGGTCCTTCCTCAAATGGGGTCTGGCTATAAGCACGCTGGCCGGCCTCAGTGGGGGTGGATATGCCCCCCTTGTGGTAAGAGGGGAGGGATCTTTTGGGCGGGTCGGCGATGTAGTCGACTTCGCCCTGGAAAGCAGAGAGTGGCCGGGAGACTTCGGGTATGTGACCTTCCGCCTACAGCGCGGCTTCTACGACTGCCAACAGACCTTCTTCATCCGGACAGATTGCTCGGATCGATCGTTTGCAGAAGAGCAGGGGCTCCGATTCGTTCCCCGCTTAAGGCAAGCCCTTGGTGTTCAAGGGGTCGTTGGGGACTTGTATCTCTTCAAGGAGGATATAGTTGGAGACCGGGGCTACCGGCCTTTACCGGTGTTGAGCACCGTCCCCGGTCAGCCCGACTACAGCCCCCTCTTTAGGGTCCACTTCATTACCGAGGCGAAGTTCCCTGAACTTTTGGTCTCGGTGAAGGCGATCGAGGCGAGCGTACGAGTCGGCGAAGCCAAGGTCGAGACGACGGACATCGTGGTCAATTATCCCGTGGTCCGGTGGCCTGTGATGACCCCCTCGCCCGAGGGGACCGGCGGCTACGTTGAGCTACCTCACGACACCACACTTGAAGAATATCTGGGAGGCGGGCAGCTGATCAGGCCGGTTGACCTGCTGAAGCAGACGGTCACCTTCAAGCTCCAGAAGTGTTTCCCCAATTTCCGCTACATCGTCACGGACGTCTCCATGGCCGATCCGGCGGCGAAGATGAACATCGCCTACTCACCCGGCTTAGCCCGGCTGTGGGAGGCGCGCAAGGCGCTCGCGCGGGTGTTTGTCTTCGGCAACGGAATCCCCGGTGGAGGTCCTATGGGCTTCCAGTCGAGCATCATGGACCCCAAGGTGACGAGCAATTTCTGGAGCCCGCTCTGGGAGCACTTCACCGTGCTATGGCAGGACCCGGCCAAGGCCGTGCTGATCACCGACGAGCGGGAGCTTCGCCGCAGGCTGGATCGAGGGGAGCTGGAGCGCTTCATCGGGACGCCCGCGACCCATCCCCAGGGCTTCGTAGTCAACTGCCCGATCCCGGTGGTGGAAGGGTGAGAACAGGGAGGTGATTAGCCGCTCAAAGGCAGTTCTAAGATCTACATAGCACTATATATAAAGGCAAGGGAGAGGTGACGCAAAAATGAAACTCACGTTCAGAGTTGTCCAGTTGTTGCTGACCGTAGCGTTGATTGGCATCACAGGTGTCGTCGTGAGCAGCTTACAGCCGACGGAACGCGCGACTGCGGCCCAGCTATCGCCGACCTGCACGGCGAATGCTCCTGTCAGGGAGTTCTTCGTCGTCACGGGCGAATGGGACACCACACTCAAAGGCCATCTGAAGGATCGTGGGAAAGATCGCCAGAAGGATGAGAAACTGGAGCGCTACACCTTCGATCCCGCTACCATCATCGTTCACGTAGGGGATTGTGTGGTACTACGCATTCATGACCTCAAGGGAAGCCACCACAACGTGACCATTGAGGGTACAGGGATTGACTCTGCAGGCGCTCCGATCATCGACGATAGCGGCACAGCGATTGGCACAGCGCGCGCACGACCTAATCCAAACGCTGCCTTTGAAGGTCCTGCCGATCTAAAAGACGGTGAGTTCGCCCGCGGAGAACAGATCGAGCTCAGGTTCCAAGCGGATCAGCCTGGGACCTTCCGGATCATCTGTGAGGTCCACACCTTCATTGGCTCCAACGGCGAACTCAAGGGATACGATGACTCGGGCAAACCCATGGGTGGCCCGATGGTCGGTTATCTCGTCGTGTTGCCAAGATGATGCCCGGGCATGGAGGTGGGAAGCCTGAGTTGCAGAAGGTGGCTAGGCTTCCCGCCTTCCTTCTTCGATTGAGTCAATTTAAGAAAACTCTCGCCATCGGCGTAGTCCTCTCGATCGTGATGGCCTTGTTCATCTGGATGCTGCAGCTCGTGGCAGAATATCCCGGTGTGGAGCGCACTTTCATCCTTCCCTCCTGGTTCACAGGCAGTGCGGAATCTCCTGTTCAGCCTTCACCACAACACGCGCAAGAGACTCTTGAAAAGAACGAGCTAGGTCAATCAGGGGGGTACACGGTCATCAGGGGCACAGAAGTGGAGATCAACGAGAGGGAGTACAAGCTGGAGCCGAATCAGATCCGGATAGAAGTCAAGTCGCTCCCAGCCACGATCACCTTCGTGCTCCACAACCAGGGCCGCTTCTCCCACGACTTCGAGGTCAAAGGCCACGGGATCGACGCCAAAGCCCCCAAGTTCGGCCCCGGGCGCACCCAAGAGTTTGAGGTGACCTTCGGGGAGCCGGGCGAGTACGAGATCCTCTGCCCGTTGAGCAACCATGCCGAACGCGGCATGCGGGGGACCCTCGTCGTCAAGGGGGAGCACGATGCCCGTTGACATCCCAGGACTGGGCGCCCGCAACGCCCTGTGGCTTGTGGCCCAGCTCCACCTCTTCTTTGCGGCCTTTGTGCTCGGCGCGCCCATTTTTATTGTTATCAGCGAGTATCTAGGCCTGCGTACCCAAGATCAAAGATACGAGCGCCTCGCGCAAGAGACGATGAAGGTCGTGGCCATTGCCTATTCGCTCACAGCCATCTTCGGCGTGCTCTTCGCCTTCGTGCTCATGGGGCCCTATCAGCCATTGACGAATTATCTATTTAAGACGCTCTATCCCCTCTGGACCCTATACGGGCTCTTTATTCTTTTAGAAACCGTCTGCATGTATCTCTATTGGTACACCTGGGGGCCTCTGAGCAAAACACCAGGGCGCAAGTGGGCGCACATCAGCCTAGGCGTTCTTTTGAACATTTTGGGTACCATCGTGATGCTCCTCATGAACGCCGTGGGCGGCTTCATGAATACCCCTCCCAAAGAGATCGAAGCGGCAAGCCTATGGGAGATGGTCAACAACGCCGCCTGGTGGCCGCTGAATCTGCATCGCTTTCTCGGCAACGTGACCTTCGGGGGGTTTGTGGTCGCGCTCTTTGCGGCCTTTATGTTTCTGACGTCCCCAAAAGAAGAGGACAGAAAATTCTACGACTGGATGGGCTATATTGGGAATTTGATCGGCGTGGGCACGCTCATGACGATGCCCCTGGCGGGCTATATTCTCTCCAAAGAACTGTTTCTTTACGACGCGCAGCTGGCAACGTTTATGATGGCCGACAAGCTCTCGGGGTATTTTGTGGTACAGGGGCTTCTGGTCGTGTTGCTCTTTCTGGGGGCCAATTTTTATATGTGGCTCTCCATGCAGCGCATCGAGGGGGGTCTTCGTTTTGAGCCGCACATGAAGGCCATCTTCGCTGTGCTGTTGGCCGGGGGCATCATCTGGGTGGTGCCGCAGAACTTCTTTCCCGATCTTTTGGCCAAGCCCCCGCCGGGGGTGAGCGAGCAGGCTTTAATCCTGCCAGAGCGTTTTGCGTTCTTGGGTTTGATGGTGGCCAAAGCCTTGGCCGTGACAGCCATTATTATCATGACGTTTGTGACGTATCTGCTCTATCGGCGGGCGCGCGCCACGGGCAAAATTTTATGGGGCCGCATCGACCCGATGGCCCAGTACGTTTTGATCTTCATCCCCGCCGTGGCCGTCTATTTGATGGGGCTGATGGGCGCGATCCGTGAACTTACTCGCATGGACTATCACATTTACGGCCTAATCAAAGACGTGACCCCTTACTGGTATACCGTCACGTTGGGGCATTCGTCCATTATGGTGGCGATCACGACGATATTATTTTTCGTGCTGCAGGCGTTCATCTTTTGGGTTGGGTTTGTGATGGGGAAGGTTTATGAGTGATCCCGAAAAGAAGAGGAGCCTCTGGCAGCGCATCAAGGGCCCTGTCCTCTTTGCTGGGGTCAGTTTAGCAGTGATTTGGGGCTTGCTGCCTCTGGTGCCCCTGAGCTGGGGGGTTCACTTTGGCGTTGCTTATCTCATCTTTTTCAGCCTGGCCGTGCTCAGCGCGGCTCTCTTTTTCGTGCTGCTTAACTGGGGGCCTATTGGAAAACCCAACTCCCCCTTGATGACGTTTGCCAGCATCCTGCTCGTCTATGTCGCTACCGTGGGAGGATTGGTGGCCTTCGGGCTCTGGTATTACCCCCAGTTTGAAATTCCCAAGCCCGTTGTTGAAAAAGAAAAGCCAGAGGAGACCGCAGCGGAGGAGCGGGGTAAAGAAGTCTTCTTGAGCCCCACGGTCGGCTGCTTTGCGTGTCATTCGATTGAAGCTTTAGGGATCAGAGGCGGGACGAGAGGGCCGGATCTTTCAGAGGTGGGCAAGCAGGCAGAAGTGCGCCAGCCAGGCATCTCTGCAGAAGATTATCTTAGAGAATCTATCGTGAACCCGTGGGCTTGCTTCACGCCGTTACCCGGCGGCGAACTCGTAGAATGCCAGCCTACGGCTGATCCTGCGAAGACGTATCCGCCACTCATGCCCCCCGGCTTCGGGGAACGTCTGAGCGAAGAGCAGCTGAATAATCTTATCGCGTTCTTGAAGAGCCTGAAAGGAGTGCCATGAAACAGTCTAAAGGACTTGCAACTTTTGGACTTGAGCCTGTAAAAAGCGACATTGCCTGGGGGTGGGTCTTTTGGGGCTACGGGATCGCCCTGCTGGGAACGCTGATTGCAGGGGGGTTCGGGCTCTTCGCGATGAATAGGGGGATGTGGTGGGTGGCCAACTGGGGCCTAATTTTTCTGTTCATTGGGGGTTTTATAGCGGGCTTTTTCGCGAAAACTGCTGAGCCCTTGAATGGCGCCTTTATGGCCGTCTTCTACTTTGTGACGGCGACTCTAATTGTTTTTATCGGGGAATTTCTGGGCGTCTTGCCCGACCCGCTGCCCGGCCTGCCGCGCGGCGACTCGACGTTCTTCTTCGTCTGGCCGCTGGGGCAGCTGGTGGCCGCGACGCTGGGGGCGGTCTTGGGAGGATGGCTCTCCGCTAAATGGAGGTGAGTGCGAGATGAAGACATATCGGGAGATTGCGGGCGATGCCGGGTCGGATATTCTCGGTCAGGTAAAAGAACAACAGGCGCGCCTGCAAGCGCGCCTGGCGCAGATTACACACACAATTGCAGTCATGAGCGGCAAGGGCGGCGTGGGCAAAAGCGTCATTACAACGAACATGGCTGCTGCCTTGGCGATGCTGGGCCATCAAGTGGGCGTTCTGGATGCGGACATCAACGGGCCTTCTGTTGCCAAGATGTTTGGAGTGCGGGGTCAGACCCTCAAGGTTGGCAAAAACGGAGTCGTCCCTGTCCTTGGACCCTTGGGGATCAAAATCATCTCCATGGATCTCCTGCTGTCCCGAGATGAGGCGCCGGTGGTCTGGGATGCCCCAGCGCAGCAAGATCCCTTCGTCTGGCGTGGCACGATAGAAGTTAGCACGCTTAGAGAATTTCTTGCCGATACGGACTGGGGAGAATTAGATTTTCTTTTGATCGATCTCCCTCCGGGCCCAGAGCGGTTGCCCAATCTCCCTGGCCTGCTTCCCGTATTGCACACAATCGTCGTGACCATCCCCTCGGAGGTCGCGCAGCTCACGGTGAAGAGATCCATCGCTTTAGCCCAGCAGCTGAAGGCAAAGCTTCTGGGACTGATAGAGAACATGGCGGGCTATCTCTGCCGGAAGTGCGGCGCGTTAGGTGAGCTTTTCCCCAGCAGTGGGGAGGAAACCGTGAATGTCCTGGGCGTGCCCCTCTTGGGGAAGATCCCCTTCGATCCGCGCATCGCCCGTTGCTCAGATCGGGGCATCCCTTTCGTCCTCGAGCATAAAGACACAACAGCCGGAGAGGCGTTCGCCCAGATTGCCCAAAAGATCAAAAGAAACATCACTTTTGGGGAGGGTGAGCGATGAAGTTCTTATGTGTCGCGTGCGATGAGGCCATGAAGTACGCGGAGGCCCAAGGGCCGGAGGCGGGCTCGTTGTCTGTTGTTTTTCACTGTCCCCACTGTGGCTATAGAGTGGCTCTGTTGACCAATCCATGGGAGACCCAATTGGTTCGCAGCTTGGGAGTTGTCATCGGTGGGCGGACGGTTCCCTCCGAGCCTTTGGAGTTAGTACGGACGACCCTGGCTGACAGCAAGCTTCTGTGGACGGCCGAGGCCGAGGAGCGCTTGGAGCGAGTGCCCGAGTTTGCGCGGGCCATGGCCCGCCAAAGCATCGAACGCTATGCCCGAGAGCAAGGCTACCACGAGATCACTCCCCACGTGATGGATGAAGCCAGAGCCAAGCTCGGGCTGTAAACGATGAGAAACAATTATCTCCCTAGAGTCGTCTGCTGGAACGTGACACAAGCGTGTAATTTGCGCTGTCCCCATTGCTACTTGGCCGCAGGCACCCATGCTGCGCGCGAGCTTTCCACAGAAGAGGGCTTCCAGCTCATCAACCAGTTACGTGAGCTTGGGACTCAGCTGCTCATACTCACGGGCGGCGAGCCCCTGCTGCGTCGCGATCTCTTCACGCTTGCCCGCCATGCCGCGGAGCGTGACCTGATGGTCGTGCTAGGCAGCAATGGGACACTGCTTGACGAGAATGCTGTCAAAAGGCTTAAAGGGAGCGGTGTGCAGGGGGTAGGGATCAGCTTAGATTCCCTCGACCCGGAGAAGCACGATACCTTCCGAGGGCTCCAGGGCGCTTGGGAGAAGGCTGTCCGCGCCATTGACATGTGTGTGAGTCAGAGTTTAGAAGTCGCTGTGCAAACGAGCGTCCTGCCCATGAACTATGACGAAGTCCCACAAATGATCGAGCTTGCCTATGAGGAAGGTGCGCGGGCTTTTAACGCTTACTTTCTGGTCTGTACGGGCCGCGGCGAGCGGCTCACGGACATCACCCCCCAGCAGTACGAGGCGCTTCTTCATGATTTGATAGACGCACAAGTGCACTACGCAAAGCACGGCTTCCTCGTGCGGGCCAAGTGCGCTCCGCACGTCAAGCGCTTGGCCTATGAACGCTTGAGCTTACACAGCGACAACTCGCCAGGGGCCGTGGGGCTTCTGGCCAGTGCGGGCTGCCCAGCAGGCACCAGCTATTTAAGAATCGGGCCCGAAGGCGACGTCACCCCCTGTCCTTATTTGCCCTTCGTGCTGGGTAACGTCCGGCAGCAGGCATTGCATGAGATTTGGGAGGGGCAGCAGGGCCGCAGCCTCACTTTGCTGAAGCTGCGGGCTTTGGAGCTTCAAGGCCGCTGCGGGGTCTGTGAGTTCAAAAATCTCTGCGTCGGTTGTCGCGCGCGGGCTTTTGCTTTGACTGGAAATCTGCTCGGTGAAGATCCGTGGTGCACCTATCAGCCCAGGTGCCGACAGCCGTTCGCCCTTACGTGGACTCCCGAGGCACTGACGCGAATTGAAGAAATCCCTCCGTTCCTTCGGGAGCGCGTCAAGCAGGGTGTGGAAGCGTACGCGCGGGCGCGCGGCATTCGCCAAATCACCCCAGCGCTCTTGGCAGAGTTGCGAGTGGGCTCCTTCGGGAAAAGAGCAGCCACACAAGGGTCGCCGAGAAAGGATGAGCATGTATAAGCGCATTCTGGTCGCGATCGACAACTCCAAATATGCCGTGCAGGCATCTGAGCTGGCCGTAGAACTGGCACAGAATTTCCAAGCACACCTCACCGGCGTCCACGTGACTAATGCCGGACTACACACATATGCTTTCCGTCGGCTCGAGGGAACCCTTCCCGTCCCGTATCAAAGCGAAGAAGTTTTGCAGCAACAACGAGAAATTCACGAAGATCTCATCCGTCGAGGACTCACGTTGATCAGCGATTCTTATTTTGAGCCGTTGCGGCAGCGAGCACAAGCTGCAGGCATCCCTTGTGAGACCAAAGTTTTAGAGGGCCGGCACTACGAGGTGTTATCCGGAGAGATTACAGAGGGGGCCTACGATCTGGCTGCCTTCGGGCACTTGGGTCTTGGGGCATGCGAGCGCTCCATGCTCGGCGGCGTGGTGGAGCGGGTGGCTCGCCGCGTCAGAAAAGATCTTTGGGTTATCAAAGAGGCAAGGGCTCTGGAAGACGGGAAAATTTTGGTCGCTGTGGACGGGTCTGAATACTCCTTCTGGGCTCTGCGCAAGGCGATCGTCTTGGCGAAAAGATTCCAAGCTCAGCTACACGCTGTGCACGTCTTCGACCCGGATTTCCATCGTACGATCTTTCAAGAGCTGGTGGGTGTGCTCACCGAAAGAGCCGCAGAGGTTTTCGATTTCGAGGGTCAACAAGAGTTGCACGACAGAGTCATCGACAAGGGGCTCGAGCAGGTGGGGCAGCGCGTGCTACGTAGCTGTAAGCTAGCAGCAGAGCACAGTGGCATTCCCATTGCGGTGACGTTGCTTAAGGGCAAATTCTTCAAAAAGATCGTTGAGGCAACCGAAATCCTAGATCCCTCATTGCTGGTCATGGGCCGATTTGGCCGACACCGAGTCGAATCTTCAGATTTAGGGAGTACTGCAGAGAACGTGCTGCGCCTTGCGCCTTGTAGCGTCTTAATTGTGAGTACCGACGTGCCTGAGACAATGAAGCACTTCAAGACTCCAACAGCCGTTGGAGCTGGGGGGTGAGCTTGCTTGGCTGGCTCTTGTGCCGGCTGCTATACTCGCTTCTGGTCGCCGATGGGAGCGGCACGCACCCTGATCGATTTTGGAGCCACGCTCCAAGGGCCAACGGGAAGAACGAACGGGGGGAAGGAGAGCGATGGGCCTCTACGTTTATGTGCTTTTGGGGTTGCTGGGCTTCGTCTGGAGCTTGCGGTACCCTCCGCCGCCGGCGGGTGAGGTTCGGACGGTGACCGTAGAGCTGTTCGAGTGGGGGATCGCGCTCGACCCGACGCCTTTGCCGGCCGGTCCGATCCGCTTTCGGGTGATCAATAGGGGCAGCATCGGCCATGCCTTTGCCTTGGCCCTCGTCGGGTCGGAGCGGGCGACTCGGGTGTTCGGACCCGGGCAGACTGAGATGGTGGACGCGGACCTCCTTCCGGGGAGGTATGCGATTTGGTGTCCCGTCCCTGGTCACCGAGAGCGGGGCATGGAGGCGGAGCTGCGGGTCTTGGCCGTCCCGCCCTCGGCCGGGAAGCGGGTGCTCCGGCTGAAGCGCTTTGACCGCAACGGGAACGATCTCCTCGACGATCCAGAGTTCTTTGCGATCATCGATGCCTGGGTCGCTAGGGAACTCGACGATGCCACCTTCTTCCTGGCCATCGACCTGTGGGTCGGTCGACGGCCGATCTCCTCGGTGGCCGGAATGTGAGCCGCCTAGGGGCCCAGACCCTAGCTGAGGAGATTAAGAAGGTCATTAAGCTCAATTTGGGGCATGATGAATGATTTACTTTCGCTATTGCCACAAGTCTTTCACGGAGTCAAGATGGCCTCCCCTTCCGGCTTGGGGACGGAGACAGGGGAGAGGAACGGGAAGACCCACAGAACAGAAGCAACCGTCCGAGGGCTGCCAGCCACCCCTTCACCTCCGTGGCCGTCTGGATCAACCTCCATCCCCATGCGTGCCGCACCTCTCCCAAGTTGGGCTGCTGCCCCACCAACTACCGACCTCAGCGGGTCAGAGCCGCCAATACATAGGCCAACAGCACCAGCTCCACCCAGCGCTCCAGACTCCGCTTCCCCCGGCAGCGGCAGTCCCCTAACCCAAAGTGCTCCTTGAGCGTCTTGAACATCGTCTCAATCCCCCAACGCCGCTTGAGGTGCCGCAGGATCTGGCTGCGGTTCCAGGAGAGTTCCGTGCAGATCACCGTGCGACGTCCCCGACCCCGCCCGCGAGGGACGATCCGCAGAGGGATCCCCAGGCCTTGCAGGTGCGCGATCGTCTCCTCCGAGACCTCCCCGGCCCGCCTCCCATCGGAGAGCCGGCGATTCTTCCGCACCCAACCCACCACGGGGAATCCGCGTTCCCGGGCTGCCTCCAGCACCGGAGCGCAGCAGTAGGTACTGTCGACCAACACCACCACCCGGCTGCCCGGCGGGGGCTCAAAGGTCCGGATCATCTCCGCTGCCAGCTCGGTCCGCTTGCGGAAGGCCTCCTCCTCCAAGAAGCGCTCGTTGACGTAGCCCCGCCAATCCCAGGGCACCACTTCCCAACCGGTCTCACCGACGGACTCAACTTCCCCACCAAACGCCTCAGAAGTCAGGAGCTTGCCCACCCTGGTCTATGAGTCTCTAGCGCAAGTAGACATTAGAGTAAGGATTCGTGGGGCGGGAGGCTCGGATGTCCTTGACTCTGGGGATCGAATGACGGCACCCTCTTACGTAGACTCCGCCAGCTTTGCCAAGTGTTCCCTAACCCTCTTGAGCAGCTCCCCAGGCGGCACCACCTGAAGCGGTGCCGGAGGATCCGGGTAGTCGCTCGTGTTGAAGGTCACCAGATAATGACAACCGTTCAGCAGGGCCGCCGCCAGCACCGGGAGGTCTTTCGCCTGGGCCCGACCGGACCATGGCTTCAGGGCTGACGCCGGAGGATCCGGTACCCCTCTCAACGCTGCCTGTACCAGCGCCTGAAAGACCGGCAGAGCCTGCGGGAGCTTCTTCTTCAGGTTCCGCTCCACCTCCACCCGCACATAGGGACAGATGAGCCCGTCAATCAGGGTGAGCTCTGCAAGCTGCAGCAAGATGTAGCTGGCCGAGGAGTGGGTCTTCGAGGCCGAACCGGCAATGAGCACGTCGGCATCGAAGAAGACGCGCAGCTTACCGGGAGCGGCCGTAGCGCTCTCGGTAGAGTCGTCGGCGCTGCTCATCTAAGCCCTCGAGCAGGTCTTCTACGCTAAGCCCGGCAGCCTGGCGGAGTCGCTGGATCTCGCCCACCAGCTTGGGGACCAGGGGTACCTTCGGAGCCAGGATAAAGATTCCTTCGAGATCCAAGAGGGTAAGGGGCTCCCCCTCTTCCAAGCGATATTTCTTGCGGAGCTCCACGGGCAGGGTGAGAGTTCCACGGTTACGCAGCGTGAGCGTCTTGGTGTTCATGGTTCACCGGCAGCAGTATATCTGGAATGCAGCAAATCTGCAAGTGGCGGTGGTCAATCCCCCGTGTGCCCCCTGGGGAGGAAGCTGGCAGAGGGGCGCGCTCTACCGCAAACTCTACGTCCTCTGCCGCACTGAGAGCTTCCCTCGCTGGAGTAATGCCCCCCGCCCGCTAAAATCAAAATGTCCGGAGGGATCAAGGAAAAAGAGCTTGGGAGCGAACAGATGCCAGTTAAGTATGCGTACGTCTTGCGCTCGACCCAGGCTGGATAAGAGCTCCGATGCTCGGCGCTATGATCGAGCGTTTTATGGCGCAA
>JBBIOR010000033.1:0-13114 GCA_037443265.1 Candidatus Fraserbacteria bacterium
GATCCCGCCGCCTACTCCGATCATGCTGGCCACCCAGCCGATGAGAACGGCGGCCAACGCAAGCTGTAGAAACTCCACGACTCAGTACCCTTGGGCGCAGCCGTCCTTGCGCGGATCGGAGCCGCCTTGTAAGATGTCATTTTCAGGATCGATCAAGATCGCCTGAGCCCCGCCGAAATAGCCATCAGCAGTGATAATCTCGTGGCCCAGCTCCTGGAGAGCTTTCCGCGTCTTCTCAGGGATCTCTTCCTCCAGAGCCACGCGATTCCCTTCATAAAAGCGGAACCGCGGTGCCTCAACAGCTTGTTGAAGGCCCATCCCATGATCAATGATGTTGCACAGAAGCTGTAGATGCCCCTGAGGCTGCATGAAACCACCCACAACTCCAAAGCTGAGCCACGGCCTGCCGTGGCGAAAGACCATCGCTGGCATGATCGTATGATACGGTCGCTTGCGCGGTTTTAGACAATGAGGATGACTGGGATCGAGCGAGAAGAGTGC
Organism: Candidatus Fraserbacteria bacterium; assembly: GCA_037443265.1. Classification (GTDB taxonomy): domain Bacteria; phylum Bipolaricaulota; class Bipolaricaulia; order RBG-16-55-9; family RBG-16-55-9; genus JBBIOR01. Next base: position 502 of record JBBIOR010000033.1, read on the forward strand.
ACCGCGGTTCTGGAGCAGAATGCCCGTATCCCCTACGGCGATCCCCGAACCGAAGGGCATAAAGAGGCTCTCAATGAGCGAGACGACGTTCCGTTCCTCATCTACGACCGTGATGTAGGCGGTACCACCCTCTAAAGCGCCCATGGGCCCCTCCGGTCGGGCTTGCTTCCCAATAAGGGCCCGCCGCTCGGCGGCATACGCCTTCGAGAGCAGCCTCTCCATGGGCACCTCTATAAACTTCGGGTCGGCGATGTACCACCTCCCATCGGCAAAGGCCCTCTTAATGCCCTCAATGAGCAGATGCAAATACTCCACAGAGTTGTGTTCCATCTCCGCCAGCCTGAAACCCTCTACGATGTTGAGCGCCAGCAGAGCAATCAGCCCTTGGGTGTTGGGCGGAAGCTCATAGATCGCGACGTTGCGATAGCTCGTGCTAAGTGGCTCCACCCAAGCCGCCTGATAACTTTTCAAATCCTGTAGCGTAAGCATTCCCTTTTGCTTTTGTGATTCGCGAACGATCTGCATGGCAATCTCGCCTTCATAGAAGGCCTCGATGCCCCAGCGTGCGAGGAGTTGAAATGTTTGGGCGAGTCTTTCGTTGCGGAAGAGCTGGCTGGCTCTGGGGGCTCGGCCGTCAAGAAGATACGTGTCGGCAGTGTTCTTATACCGCCTCAGTTTCTCTTCATATTGTTGCCAGCGCTCGCTGACGATCTCTGTGACGGGAAAGCCGCGGGTAGCGTATTCGATAGCCGGCTCTAGCAGCGCGCTCAAAGGACGGGTCCCGAAGCGCTCAAGGAGAGCCTGCCAGCCGCGGGGCGCGCCGGGCACGGTCACGCTGAGAATGCCCTCTTGCGGCATCTCCCGAAAGCCTCGTTTTCTGTATTCTTCTATCGTAGCCCCTCTCGGAGCCCACCCGCTGGCATTGAGTCCGAAGAGCCTCTTCGATTTGGAGTGCCATACTAACGCGAAGAGGTCTCCGCCTAAGCCGGTGCTCATCGGCTCCACCACATGTAAGACCGCAGCCGCCGTCACCGCGGCATCGACGGCATTGCCCCCCGCCCTTAGGATCTCCAGACCAGCCTGCACGGCCAACGGATGGCTGGTGGCGATCAATGTCCGAGGAGTCATCACGGTAGAACGGCCTTTCTGCCTCATCCTACTCCTCCTATCTCCTTCCTCCACGCTCAGTATTTCACTCGACTGAAGAGCCTCAATCCCTCGGGCCCGTATTGCTGCTCGACCTGCTTCGAATGCTCTACGACAAGATCGTAGATACGCCGTAGCTCCGTGACTGGGTCCGGATGCTCATCGACCCTCAGGTTATGATAGAGACGGGGATTGGGGCTGGCCACCAGCAACGCCGCGCTCTGCTTGCCGCGCTTGTCGCCTCCGGCTGCCTGACCTGCCTCCAGGGCCCTCAGTAGCCTCCCGCTGAGTTCTAAGCCCCCGCTCGTCTCAAACGCTTCGGCCATTGCCTCCAGCACTTGGGGACCCACCAGCATGTTGCCTGCTAGGGTGTAGTGCTCCCCTAGGCGATGGCCCGCCCACGCCACGCATTGCTCACCTGTGAACGCAAAAGCGTCCCGGGAGTCCACGCCATGCAGCTGGCGGAGCGCCCGATCGGGATCTTGCTCCAGTAGTGCCCTAAGTGCGATGCTAATCCCAATCTCGTGCTCGAGCAAAGCCAGGCCCTTTCGGCCCAGATTCGTATTGACCCGGGCTTGGGTGGCGATGGCTCCCTGCAAGCTCACAAAGGGCACTAAACTTCCTACGTTGGGTCGAGCCGTGGCCACGGCCACGCCAAAGCTTCCTTCTTTAGGGTCATGGGCTGCGATGGAAAACGTGTTAATAATCTTTCGGATCGAGCGCATCGCGAAGTCCATCCCCAGCGAGATTGAATGCCAAGACCGTCACGAAGATGGCCAGCCCCGGCCACCAAGCCATCCAGGGAGCCTGCTGCAAAAAACCCTGGGCCACATTCAGCATCGACCCCCAGCTGGGCGTCGGCGGCTGCACGCCCAATCCCAAAAACGAGAGCGTCGATTCCGCAATGATCGCCCCGGCGATGCTCACCGTCGCCTGGACCAATAAGGGGGCGAAGCTATTGGGCAAGACGTGTCGCCCGATGATCCGCAGATCAGAAGCCCCCAGCGCGCGGGCGGCTTGCACGTATTCCTCCTCGCGCACGGCCAGGACTTGCGCCCGCGTGAGCCGAATAAACCCCGGCGCGGCGGAGACCCCAATGGCCAAGGTCGCATTGGCCAAAGAGGGCCCTAAGGTCACCGCCAAAGCGATGGCCAGAATCAAAAACGGAAAGGCTAACAGGGCGTCCGTCAGACGCATGATGACTTGATCGATCCAGCTGCCATAGTAACCCGAGATCAGCCCTAAGGGCACCCCCAGCAGCAGGGCAATTAATATAGAGACTACACCGGCCAAGAGCGACACCCGGGCTCCCCAGATCACGCGCGAGAGCACATCGCGGCCCAGGTCATCCGTGCCCAGCCAGTTTTGCGGATCCGGAGGCTTGCGGATCTTAGACCAGTTCGTGGCCTGGGGATCATAGGGGGCCAGCCAGGGGGCAAAGACGGCCACCACGACGAACGCCAAGATGACTGAGGCTCCCAGGATCGCCGGCGGTCGGCGGGTAAACCGCCGTATCAGGCGCCAGACCCGCCGCTGGGGAAGAGCCTTCTCAGCCAAGACAGGCCGCGAGGGCTTAGCTTTGACCACGGATCTCATTCGGCTTTAGCCCCCTCGAGGCGGATCTTCGGATTGATGATCGAATAGATAACATCCACGATCAAATTGATCGCGATGTATCCTACGGCCGTCACTAGCACGACGGCCTGGACTTGAGCGTAATCCCTGGTGAAGACTCCATCGAGAATATACTTCCCGAAGCCGGGGATCACAAAGACCTGCTCGGTGATGACAGCGCCGCCGAAGAGGGCTCCGGCCTGTAGGCCCAAGACCGTCACCGCCGGGATGAGTGCATTGCGCAGAGCGTGCTTGTAGATGACGACACGCTCCTCAAGCCCTTTGGAGTAGGCCGTGCGCACGTAGTCCGACTTTAAGACCTCAAGCAGGCTGCTGCGGATCTGGCGCATGAGCACGGCGGAGAGCCCCGTGCCCAAGACGAACGCCGGCATGATCATCCGCCGCAAATTCTCCAATACATCCTCCCAGGGTGAGACATAGCCCGAAGCCGGCAGCCAATGCAGCTGCACAGCCAAAAACAGGATGAGCATGATCCCCAGCCAGAAATTAGGCACAGACAAGCCAAAGAGCGCCACGGAATTGCCAATATAGTCCCAGGTCGTGTCCTTGCGCACAGCTGAGATCACCCCGGCCGGCAGCGCGATCACCACGGCAATGATCAGAGCCAACACCGCCAGCTCCACCGTGATCGGCAGGCGGCGCAGGATCTCCTCTCGCACGTCGATGCCTGTGCGAATCGAACGGCCCAGATCCCCCTGCAACGCCAAACTCAGCCATCTCAGATACTGCAAGGGAATGGGCTCATCCAAGCCGTATTTGTGGCGAAAGTACGCGATCGATTCCGGGTCCCGTTCCTCCCCTACCCAAACCCGAACGGGATCTCCCGGCAGGAGCCTCTGGCTGACAAAGACCAGGATCGTCACGAGGAATATCACGATAATCGAGATCAGACTGCGACGGATCAGGAACTGGAGCACCGCCGGCTCTTCTCCTTACTTTCTTCAGATGCTTTGATCTTAGAAGATCGAGGAGGGAGCCAGCAAATACACCGGCTCCCTCCTCGCTTTGACTCGTCTATCGCTTTTGGACGCCCTTGAAACGCAAAAGGCCATCGGGAACGGCCACGAACCCTGTCACGCTCTGGTTAAGAGCCACGAAGTTGACCGCGTGCCAGAGATAGATGATGTTACGCCGGCTAAGGAAGGAGATGTCCGGCGGCAGGTTTAAGTCCATGGCAGTGGCATAGAGCTTAGCCCGTTCCGCGTTGTTGCTGCGGGCCCGCGCCTCATTGAGTAAGGCATCGATGACAGGGTCACAGACGCCGGTCGCATTCAGAGCTCCTCCGCAGGTCTGGAACTGATGGATATTGCCATCCGGGTCCACGCGGCCGCTCCAGCCGATCAGGAAGGCTTCATATTGACCAGCGTCTTGCAAATTGAGCGCCGTGGCGAACTCCACCGGATTGATCGTGACGTCAAAACCGGCCTCAGCCGCCATGGACTTGATGACCTCTCCCGTGCGGATGGCATCGGGCGCATTCGTGGTCATGAGGGTGATCTTCAAAGGTGTGGCCACTCCCGCTTCCGCCAGTAATTGCTTAGCTTGCTCTATGTTCCTCTCAGGGCAGACAAGCCCCTGGGGGTAGAAGGGGCTGATGATAGGAAGCGGCGTGCAGTCAGGTATGAACTCCCCATTGTTGATGACATCGTTGAGCACCTTACGATCGATGCTTAACTCAAAGGCCTTTCGCACCCGCGGGTCTTTGGCCAAGGGTGTGTCTAGCTGCACGGGGGGCTTGTTGAAGCCCTCTTTGTTGGCGATGTTGATTGTCAGCCCTTGATAGCCCAAGCTTGAAACCGAGGAGAGCACCAGGTTCGGGTCAGCACGCACGAGATCAAGATCCGTGGGCCGGACGCGCTCAAATAGATCCAGCTCGCCCGCCTTTAGATTGGCCAGCCGCACGCTGGGGTCAACGATGATCTTAAAGACGATCTGATCCAGGAAGATCTTGTCCTTGTCCCAGTAGTCTGCAAAGCGTTCTAGCACGATCCGATCCTGAGCGACCCGCTCTTTGAACTTGAAGGGGCCAGCGCACACAGGCTGAGTGCCGAATTGATCTCCGAGCGCTTGGGCTGCTTTGGGGGAGATCATCATGCCCGCGCGGTCCGTCAGCTGAGCCAAAAAGGGTGAGAAGGGGGCCGAGAGCACGAGTCGTATGGTGAAGCCGTCTACCACTTCAACGCTCTGAAGTTGGGCTATCTCGCTCTTTCGCCTTGAGCCCGGAAGATTAAGATGGCGCTCCAAGCTGAACTTGGCCGCTTCGGCATTGAAGTCCGTCCCGTCGTGGAACTTCACGCCTTGACGCAGCTTGATCGTAAGAGTCTTCCCGTCCGGGGAGATCTCAGGCAGGCCCTCCGCCAGCTGCGGCACAATCTCCAAATTCTGATCGATGTCATAGAGTTTATCGCACAGGCTGGCGAACACGATCCGTCCGACGAAGGTACGTGCTAGTGTCGGGTCCAGAATATCCGGTTCCTCTGCTATGCCGACCCGCAAGATGACGGGCGCTTGAGCGCTCCCTCCGGTGAGGGAGACCATCACGGCACTGAGTCCCAAAACGAGCAAACCCAAGAGCCCAAGGCGAACCCTTGGGAGAATTCGTCTCATCCTCGTTCACCCTCCTTCTTTTTATTTTCCTCAGTTGGCTACGACTCGCCTTCGCACCGCCTTTACCTTTGAGTGTGAGTGAGAAGACCGATCACCTCCTCCTCAAAGGGAGTTCTTTCAACGAGTCCTCAATAACGCGAAAGTGCCGATCCATAGCCGCCGCGGCCGCCTCCGCATCTCCCGCTTGAAGCGCCAGGAAGATCTTTTCATGCAGTTCGAACGAGCGTAGAAAGAGCCCGCGGTCCGCTCGGTAATACTCCCCGCGCAGCTCACGCGCCAATTGCTGCTTCATCACTTCAAGTAGCGGCAAGATGGCCTTCTCAATGAAGATGTTCCCTGTGGCTCGCGCGATGGCCTGATGGAAGTCCTGATTGTCTTGAGCGTATGCATCGTAGTCTTTGGTTTGGGCAGCCTGTCTCATCCGCTCGAGGGCTGAGCGGATTTCCGCAAGCGCCTGCGGAGTCATCTTCTCCACGGCCAGACGCACAATTCCTTGCTCGAAGATCCGACGGGCTTCCAAGGCCTCAATGGGGCTCTCTTTAAGGAGCGTTAAGGCCAAATCTTCTTCTTCCTGCCCGGAGGGGGCCCGGAGCACATAGGTGCCATCTCCGGCGCGACTTTCGACGATGCCCACCAACTGCAAAGCGCTCAGGGCCTCGCGCACGCAAGGCCGACTCACGTCCATCTGCTCTGCGATCTCCCGCTCCGGCGGAAGTTTTTCGCCAACGCCGTAGTCCCCCCGACGAATGGCCTCGAGGATCTGCTCTGCTACATGGGTGCTCTTCCTCTTGGTCTCGATCTTCTTGAAGGCAGACATAGCAAAGCTATTATATCATCTGACAGTCTTGTTGTCAAGTGGTCAGACCATTTCAGCTGAAAACAACTCGCTTGATTAATCCTTCATCTCCGGCCGCCGCAGATACGCTTCCATGAATTCATCCAGCTCGCCGTTCATCACGGCCTCCACGTTGCCCACTTCCACCCCCGTGCGGTGATCTTTGACCAGCTGATAGGGGTGAAAGACATAAGAGCGGATCTGAGAGCCCCATTCGATGCTCTTCTGCTCGCCCCGCAGGGCCTCAAGCTCTTTTTCCTTCTGGCGGCGCTTGAGCTCATAAAGGCGCGCTTTGAGCATCTTAAGAGCGATCTCTTTGTTCTGGTGCTGCGAGCGCTCCTTCTGACAAGCCACCACGATCCCCGTGGGTAGATGCGTGATGCGCACGGCCGAGTCCGTCTTGTTCACATACTGGCCTCCAGCCCCTCCGGCCCGGTAGGTGTCGATCTTAAGATCCTCAGCGCGGATCTCGATCTGAGGATCTTCCATGATGGGGATCACCGAGACGGCCGCAAACGACGTGTGCCTCCGCTGATTGGCATCAAAGGGGGAAATTCTCACTAAGCGATGGACCCCCTGCTCGCCCTTGAGATACCCGTAGGCATAGGGGCCTTGGACTTCGACCGTGGCGCTCTTTAAGCCCGCCACTTCCCCAGGGCTGGCCTCCAGCACGCGATAGCGATAGCCCTTCTTCTCCAGCCAGCTCACATACATTCGGAGGAGCATCTCAGTCCAGTCCTGGGCGTCTGTGCCCCCGGCCCCGGCGTTCAAGCTGAGATAGCACGGCGAGTTGTCATAGGGGCCACTCATGAAGATCTCCAGCTCGAGCTGATCCAGGCGGCGGGCGAGCTCTTGGGCAGAAGCTTCCAGCTCCCCAAGAGCCGAAGGATCTCCCTCTTCGCTCCCGAGCAAAGCCAGCACTTCGAGATCTTCAAGCTGGCGCTCTAGATCTGAAAACCTTTGGAGCTTGGTGCGCGCGGACTCCAGCTGCTGGGTGATATCTCTGGCCCGCTCGCGGTCCTCCCAGAAGGCCGGTTGGGACATCTGGGCTTCAAATTCTTGCACGCGGGCCTTCAAAGAGCCCACGTCAAAGGCGATCACCTAAGGCCTTAAGGCGCTTCTGAAGCTCTTTCAGCACTTCCATTTGCGTAAGTTCCAAGAGAATTCTAAGATGAGCTCGTGCAGAATGCAAGCGCAGCGGGCGTTCTTTATCTGGTGGCCACGCCCATTGGAAATCTCGAAGACATCACGTTGCGGGCGCTGCGCGTGCTCAAAGAAGTCGATCTCATCGTGGCCGAAGACACGCGCCGCTCGCGCCAGTTGCTTGGGCATTACGGGATTTCAACTCCTTTGGGCCGCAGCCTCTTTGAGGGAGTCGAGCGGGAGCGGGTTGACTCGCTCATTGGGCTGTTGAAGGCAGGCAAGAGGCTCGCGCTCATCTCGGATGCCGGCACGCCGCTCATTTGTGATCCGGGCTATTTGTTAGTCAAGCGGGCCGTAGCGGAAGGGATTCGCGTGGTGCCGGTGCCGGGGCCAACGGCTCTGATGGCCGCCCTTATCGCCTCGGGGCTGCCGACAGATCATTTCGTCTTCGATGGCGTCCCACCCAAGGGGGAGGGCCGGCGCCGAAGATATTTCCAGTCGCTTAAGGATGAGACGCGCACGGTCGTGCTCTATGAGTCTCCTCATCGTATCCTAAAGACCCTCCAGACGCTCTGCGAGATCTTGCCGGAGCGCGAGATCGTGTTGGCGCGGGAGCTGACGAAAGTGCATGAGGAGTTTCTGCGCGGCACCCCGGAAGAGCTTTTAAGAGCCTTGGGCGCGCGCCCCGCCATCAAGGGGGAGCTTGTGCTGGTGATTCGAGGGGCTTATCGGGATTGACTCTGCTAAGTCGCTATGTTATGTTAGGTTAGGTTAGGTTAGGTTAGGTGTGCTTATCGGCCACGGTGGAGGCGGCGTAGGCGTCCGGTTTGGTCTTCACCGCAAACCCTGAGCCCACGATCATGCCCACGACCTCGTCGATGAGCTCTTTGGTGGGGCCGCGCTGGCCCACGTCCACGTGGATCTCTAAATTGTAATCCAGTGGCGTGCGCACCTCGAGCTCCTCCATCACGGCCTTGGCCAGCTCGAAGGAGAGCGTGGCCTCCTTGTAGATCTTCTGGCGTAGCGTATATATTTTTGTTTCGCGCACCCGCCTCCAGAAATATCTCCCCCCCTTGCCCACCTTGTGAATGATCACGGCGCTCACAAAATCCATCTCGCCCAAGCTGGAATGGGAGTCCGTCCCCACGACGATCTCGTAGCGGACGGTGGGATCTTCCTCCATCACCGCCACGATGTCTTCAATGACTTCTGCAAAAGACATCCGGCCCTTCGTCGGGCTGTAGAAACGCTCGGTGTGTATCATAACGCGCCGATTATACGCCCCAAGCTCAAGGGATCGCAAGCTGATTGAGCAGGATGGAGATGCGCTTGGCCCCAAATTGAAGGACCACCAGATCCAAAGAGCCGTCTTGATCGAGGTCTCCGGCGGCTAGGGCCGTAGGTCCGCCGGCCAGAGGGAACGTCTTGGCCTGCTCAGGCCGGCCGAACCGCCCCAAACCGTCGTTTAGGAAGATCGTCACGCTGCCTTCGCCGCTGTTGGCCGCGGCCAGATCCAAAGAACCGTCTCCGTCAAAGTCGGCGGTGGCCAGGGCACGCACGCCCTCTCCGACTTTGACTTCCAAAGCGGAATCGAAGCGGCCCGCACCTCGGCCCATGAGCAGCGAGAGGCTCGAACTGAGCGCGTTCGCGCAGATCAGATCTAAGAAGCCATCGCCGTCGAGATCGGCGGCCGCCAGGGCCGCCGGCCCCGCACCCACCGAGAGCGTGCCTCCGGCTCGAAATCTACCTAAGCCGTCCCCAAAGAGCAGCGTGAGGGAATTGCCCAAGAAATTCGCCACTGCCAGATCTAAGAAGCCATCACCGTTGAGATCGGCGGGCACCAGGGCCGCCGGCCAGCGGCCCACCCGAATACTCCCCGCCAGCTGGAAATTTCCCGTCCCGTCGCCCAAGAGCACGACCACTTCGTCTCGGCCTACATCCGCTACGGCCAGATCCGTCCGGCCGTCGTCATCGAAGTCCGCGGCCGCAAGGGCTGTGGTCCACTGCCCCAGGCGCATCTCAGCAGCGGCTCGGAAGCGACGGCCTCCCTCGTTCCGCCAGAGCGAGACGCTGCCGCTCTCCAGCTTGGCCGTTGCCAGATCTAAGAAGCCATCGCCGTCGAAGTCGCCGGCCGCCAGCGCCACCGGGCGGCGGCCCACCGCGAAACTCTCACCCTGGATAAACGTGAAGGAGCCGGATTCCTGCCGGCCAAAGAAGAGAGTGAGCTCATCGCTCTCGCTGCTCACGACCGCTAGATCGAGCCGTCCATCGCCGTCAAGGTCGCGCAGGAGACCATCTAGGGGAGAGGAGGTACTCCGCACCGGCGGAAGCCTCAAGAAATCCAAGACGGCCACGACCAGCGTGGCGCTGCTGGCCGCTCCATCCCGATCCCGAACAGTGAGCCGGACCGTGAAGCGACCTGCCGATGGATAGACATGCGTGACGCGCTTTCCGCGGGCGTCTGCCCCATCGCCGAAGTCCCACTCGTATTGAAGGGGCTCTCCTTCGGGATCGAAGGAGGCCGAGGCATCAAAATTCACAGTCAGGGGCGGCCAGCCGCTGGTAGGCGAAGCGGCAAAGATCGCTTGAGGAGGCGGATTGCCCACCACGATCCTCACCCGATCCTGATCGCTTGAGCCAAACTGATCACTCACCCGCAGAGTGGCCAGATAGATCCCATTGCGCTGGTAGACATGCGAGACCCTGGGGCCTTCGGCTCGGGTGCCCTCTCCGAAATCCCACTCATAGCGGACGATGAGGCCATCGGGGTCAAAAGAGCGCGAGCCGTCAAACTCTACCACCAGGGGAGCCTCACCCCGGGTGGGAGAGGCCTCGATGACGGCCACCGGCACCTGATTTCCCGCCAGGAGACTGCAACCCGACAAGCTCAGCATGGAGCTGAGCACCAGCAGCAAGACCCTTGGCCACCCTCCCATTCCCATGCCGCTGCCCCCTTAGAGACCGAGCTTTAGCATAGAGGCCCGGCCGGGCTCTTGTCAAAGCTTAGCGGAGCAGCACCAGCTTCCTGAGGGAGCTTTGCAGGATCCTCCCATCGGGTGCGCGCACGGTGGCCACATAGAGATAGACGCCATTGGCCCAGTCTCTGATATCGACCGACAGGCGGACTTGAGAGACGGGGCCGTAGCTTAAGCGCTCCCGACCGGAGAGATCGAAGATCCGCACCTGCCAGCTCCCAGAGAAGCCCCCCAGAGCTGGGAAGTGGAAGACGATCTCCCCTGGCTCGACTTGGGCCGAGGGAAGGGGAGCCGGAAGAACTTCGAGCCACTGGTCCCCCTCGACCGGCTGGCCGCCTAGCGCGCCTTCGAGCTTATACCGGCCGGGTCTTACGCTTGGGGCCACGAGCAGACGATACGTCACCTCCCGAGTCTCCCCGGGGCCCAGAGCGCTCCAGCTCCATTGAGCCTCCTGGGCATGGGTGATGAGGTCGGCTCCGTCTGTCTTAAGGGGCTTAAGGGAGAAGCCGGGCGGGAGCCTCTCGCGGAGGGTGAGGCTCCCGAAGAGGGCCGCGGGCATGCGCACTTTTATCTGGACGAGGGCGCTCTCTGCGGGCGCGATCTGGGCTGGGGATAAGACTCGCGCGGCCTGCGGGCGCCCCAGCAGCATCTGGAGCTTGCCGGCCCCGCTCTCTGGGTCTGGGCCTGGCGGAGCTAGATCCAGGGCATCCCGTTCGAGGGCCTGCCTCAGCTGGAAGAGATCCCAATCGGGGTGCTTAGAGAGCAGCAGGGCGGCGGCTCCCGCCACGTGCGGCGCGGCCGCAGACGTCCCATAGAAGCCGCGGACTCCATCCGGGGCCACCAGATCCGGCTTGATCCGCCCGTCGCGGGTGGGCCCCCGCGCGCTGAAACCCTCTATAACGCCCTCATCCCACAGCGCTAAGCTCACGGCTCCCACCGCCAGAGCGCACCGGCAGTCCGCCGGAGCGATCACGCTCCCATGAGGCGTAAAGGGCTCCAGCTCCTCTGCTAAGCTGAAGATCCTAAGCCACAGGGGCCGGCTGACGCGCTTGGCCCGCACCTTCAGCTCATAGACGCCCGGCTCGGCCAAAAACTCGAGCCACTCGCGCGGCGGATCGAGCCCCCTCTGAGGCGCCTCCGAAGAGGCCACAATCTTACCGCGGCCATCCACCAAGAAGAGATCGAGATCTTGTTCAGTCCGGGGCCAGTCGTCCCAGACCAACACCAAGCTGATCTTGCCGCCGAAGGGGACGAAGAGGCGCAGCGCCTCCCCAGAGGAGCCGAACTCCGCCCAGCCGTCCCTATCGCGATCTTGGAAGAGGCCCATCCAGTGGCTTCGGGCTTGATTGCCCGCCGCGTTCACCCAGAGGATTCCGTAGTCGGCGGCCCTCTGCGCGATCTCGTTGATGAGGCCCCCACCATCCCCAAAATTCGTGTCGAACCAGCCCAGCGAGTGATTGATCACCCGGACCCCCAGGCGGATCGCGTCCTCCACCGCCCGTTCCAGTTCCACTTCCGTCCCGTCTTCTCCCAGATTCATCAGGACGAGCTGGGCGGAGGGGGCCACCTCGTGGACGATTCTGGCCACTTGCGTCCCGTGATCCGAGCCGGTCTCAAGGCCCTGGCCGCTGTAGTCGATCATCTCCGAGATGGCACTGGGCTTAAGAGAGCCTTTGAGAAAGGCCTGGCGCAGGCCGCGAAAGCCGGCATCTATGATGGCCACTTTGACCCCCTGGCCCAAGAAGCCAAAGCTTTGGAAGAGCACAGCCCCCGTGGGCAGGGCACCACTCTCATAGGGGAGGCCCAAGGGATAGGCCCGGAAGGGCCTGCGGATGAAGGCGATGCCCGCCAGTCGGGCAATCTCCCGCAGGCGCTCGATGGGAAGCTGGGCCCTTAGAAGATACGGGCTTTGAGCTTCGATGGTACCTCCTAGAGCTTGGAGTAAGAAGGGCAGAGCAGAGTTGTTCCCTTCAAGCTCGATGATGGCTTTAAGGTAGCGCCCCTTGAGGGAGATGCCGTGCTCTTGGGCGAAGAGCGGGACTTCGGCCTCCTTAAGCGCTAGCAGTGGGAGGAGGGCTCCTTCGATGCGATCTTCTGCCAGAGGGCTCCCCGGACCCGGACCCGAACCCGGACTGGACACTGCCTCTGGAAGGAGACTGGCGCTCACAAGGAGCGTCAGAAGTAGGACTCGCGGTCTCATGCGAGCGGATTAGCTTTAGAAGACTTCCGCCAGTGGGATCTCCAGCTCCGCCAGCAGGGAAGATCTCAAGAC
>JBBIOR010000034.1:0-8272 GCA_037443265.1 Candidatus Fraserbacteria bacterium
CCGGCAGACATAGGCTGTGGCTTTGCCGTCGATGCTGGCCATAGCTTGAGTGAAGGGCGCCCAGCGCGCAATTTCCGGGTTTTTCTCGCTGCTGGGCCGAAAGAGTACGATTTTATTGGGCACGAATACTCTTCGAAGCGCCCTTAGCATCTCTTGGGTGTCGTGGGCTTGGGAACGGCCCACGATGATGACTTCATAAGATGGGCCGAGGGCGAAGTCCAGTGCCTGCAGCAGTTGGGTGTGGGCTGCGGGCAGCTGTGAGACTCTGGGAGCAAAAGCACGCCCGATCTGTGCGGCCTTCTCCTCTAGGGCCGGATTGGCCGTCAGGCGTCCGAGTCGCAGGAGGTTCGCCATGGCAACGGAGTTCCCAGAAGGCACGGCCCCATCGTAGCTCACTTTGCTCCTCACGAGGAGGTCTTCCGCATGATCGGCGGTGAAGAAGAAGCCGCCGTGTTTCTCATCCCAGAAGTGCATGAGCAGCAGATGATTGAGCTCCAGGGCCTTCTGCAAGTAGCGCACCTGGAACGTCGCTTCGTACAGCTCAAGGAGACCCCAGATGAGAAACGCATAATCGTCGAGAAAGGCTGGCACGGCCGCAGCCCCATCGCGCTTTCGAGCCTTGCGAGAGACAGCGAAGCTATAGCGATGGAGGAGGTGTCCTTGGGGATCGCGCATCCTCGTCAGGATGAATTCGACTGCCTGTTCTGCGGCCTTGGCATATTCCGGCTCATCGAAGGCCTGGGCGCCCTTGGCCAAAGCCGCGATCATGAGTCCGTTCCAGTCGGCCAAGATCTTGTCGTCTTTGTGAGGATGGACGCGTCTTTCTCGGGCTTGAAAGAGCTTAGCTCTTACTCGTTCCAGTCGTGTTTGTAGCTCTTCTTGCGGGAGCTGAAGCCGGCGGGTCAGTTCGGCGCTCGTCTCCTTCAAATGCAAAATGTTCCGGCCTGTCTTCCTGCCTGTGGCCTCCTCTAGGAAATTGCCCTCCTTCTCCACGTTGAAGAGCTTAAGGCAGAATTCAACCTCCTTGGGGCTTAGGATCTGCCGGATCTCCTCCTCCGTCCAGAGATAGAATCTCCCTTCTTCGCCTTCGCTGTCCGCATCTAAAGCAGAGTAGAAGCCACCCTCCGGCGCTGTCATGTCTCGCAGCACATACGTGAAGATCTCGCGTGCGGTGCGTTCATATTCGATCTTTCCCGTGGCCTGGTACGCCTCCGTGTAGGCCAGAGCCAGCAAGGCCTGATCATAGAGCATCTTTTCGAAGTGGGGCCGCAGCCACTCTTCATCGGTGGAGTAGCGATGGAAGCCGAAGCCGATGTGATCGTAAATTCCGCCGAGTCGCATGGCTTGCAGCGTCTTCTCGACCATCGTAAGCGCCCTGTCGTCGCCTAAGCGCTTCCAGTAGCGAAGCAGAAACGTGAGATTGTGGGGAGTGGGAAACTTTGGGGCCGTGCCAAAGCCACCGTGCTCCTCATCGAAGCTCTGGGAGAACTCTTCATAGGCCATGCGGAGGACGCTTTCGCTAAGCTCCCCTGCCGGCAGAGCGCGGGAGATCCAGGCCAGAAGAGCTGTCACTTCCTCGGCGGACTCTTTGAGTCTGTCGCTTTGAGATGCCCAGAGCTCTCTGAGGCGTAGGGCCAGATCGAGCAGCCCCAATCTTCCGAAGCGGCTCTCTTTGGGAATATATGTGGCCGCGAAGAAAGGCTTTTTATCAGGCGTCGTGATGATCGTGAGCGGCCAGCCGCCGTGGCCGGTCATCAGCTGACAGGCCGCCATGTAGATGTCGTCGACATCGGGCCGCTCCTCGCGATCGACTTTGATGCACACAAACGTCTCATTGAGCCGCTTTGCCACTTCGGGATCTCTGAAGGATTCTCGCTCCATCACGTGGCACCAGTGGCAGGTAGAGTAGCCGATAGAGAGAAAGATCGGCTTGTTTTCGCGTTGAGCTTTTTCAAAGGCCTCCGGCCCCCAAGGGTACCAGTCCACGGGATTATAGGCATGTTGCAGCAGATAGGGGCTCTGCTCGTGAATCAGCCGGTTTGGTCGCTTCTCATTCATTCATTTTCGACCTCCGTTGCCCGCTATGATACCATGAGCCCCTGAGATGTAGCTATGAAGAAGCTTCATCCCTCTGCCGAGCGAGTTCAAGAGGCACTGCGGGCACTCGGGATCTCAGCGCACGTGCGAGAGTTGCCTCAGAGCACGCGCACCGCGCCCGAGGCCGCGCGGGCCGTCGGCACCTCCGTAGGCCAAATCGTCAAGAGCTTGATATTTATGGCCGGCGAGGAACCGCTGTTGGTGTGCACTTCGGGTAGCAATCGCGTCTGCCTTGAGAAGCTGGCGGCGCTCACCGGCAAGCCCGTCCGTCCAGCCACTCCAGAGGAAGTGAGAGAGCAGACGGGCTTTGCCATCGGGGGAGTGCCTCCCGTAGGACACCGTCGAAGACTGCGCACGCTCCTCGATCGCGATCTCTTTCAGTATGATGAGCTCTGGGCGGCCGCGGGGACCCCCTTTGCCGTCTTCTCCACCACTCCCCAGGAGTTGCTCCGAATGACGCAAGGAGAGACCGCTGATCTGAAGGAGTAACGCTTGCACCGACCAATTCTGGGCCTGGTGGCAAAGAACCTGGCGCTGGCAGTGCTCACCTTCCTCGTCTTCTTGACGGCGTGGTTTCTCTATTTGAAAATGAGCGTGGGCCATCTCACGAATCTGTATACGCGAGACAGTCGCCTCTCCCCAGGGGCCACACGCGAGATCAGCCGCTTGATGGACCTCGATCAACCCTCCCTGCCGCGGGAGTATCTCGCGTTTATCAAGAACGCCTTCACGGGCAACTGGGGGCTCTCCTTTCCGCACTATCCTCGTCCCGTGCGCCAGATGGTCGAAGAGCACCTTCCTCGCTCGCTTTTGCTCTTTGGCTTGGCGCTGCTGGTCGCGCTGCCCAGCAGCAGAGCTGTGAGTCTGCTCTTCTATGGCGAGCGCAGAGCGCGCTGGAAGGAGGCGAGCCGCCTGCTGGCCCTCGCTGGGATCTCGATCTTCCTGCCCCTCTGGGTCATCCTCGCCCAGCACATCTTTGCCTACCGCTTGGGATGGCTACCTGCGAGCCATCTACTCGAACCTGCTCTCTGGAGGGCGCACGCCGACACCAACGTGAACGCCCTCTTTCTGCGCCTAGTTTCCGCGGCATTTGTGAGCTTACTGCTGTCTGCCGTCAGCTTCTTTTGTGTCTCCTCTCTGCGGAGACTTCGACGCTGGCCCTATGCCACTCCCGTTGGGGCGCTGCTCGTCGGCGGCCTGGTCTTCGGCGGCACCTTTGCGTCCCTGCTGCATCTTTCCGGCGCGACAGGGGCGACCTTACTCTGGGATTTGACGAGGCATCTCTTGTTGCCATGGGCTACGCTGGCGCTGTTTATGACGGCGCTGAGCGCTCTGCTGCTCCATGGCCATTTCTTAGTCTCCCGGCCGTGGCCGCAAAATTTCCCGTCCCGTGCGCTCTTCCTGGCACTCTCCTTGGGTGCTCTTGTGGGCACGGAAGCCCTGTATGCCTGGCCGGGCGTCGGCTATGCCCTGATCAACGCCTATGTGCTTCGCGATCTGCCTTTCATCTACGGGGCATTTCTGGTCTCGGTCGTCCTTTTGATCGCGCTCCACAGTGGGATGCACATTGGGATCCAGGTCCGCACCCCGGCGCTTGATGGGCCATCAACCATCGAGGGGGCCCAAGAGGCCTCCCCGTTTACGCTCAAGCTGGCTCTGGCGTGCCTCTTGCCACCCATAGGCATGGCCGTCCTCCATCCCCTCTTGATGAACACGATCTGGAAGCCGGCGACCTATGATCCCCTCCTAGGGACAGACCCGAACTTCGCTCATCCTTCGCCTCCTTCTGTGGAACATCCCTTGGGCACGGATCCCTGGGGCCGAGATATCCTATCGCAGCTCCTGTATGGGGCACGATCGATGCTGCTCCAGAGTGCGATCGCCGGAGCCCTGGCCGTGGCTGTGGGCCTGCTCATGGCCCTAGCGGCTTATGCGCTGGAAAGAGCAGGACGATGGCTCCGTTGGGCCTCTCGGATTCTGGATCTATGGGCGTATGGTCTGATCGCCCTGCCTCTTCTACTGATGCTTCTTACTCTTCCGACTCCGGTGCAGTTGGCGCGCTCTCCGCCCGTCTGGTTTGGGCTGCTGAGCTGGCCCATCGTCTTTGTGCTCCTCCGGGGCCGGGGCGGAGAGGATGCGCGTCCGCAGCTGACTCCGTGGGGGAAGCGGGCGGCGGCTGGCTTCTGCTACGTGGCGGCCCTACGACTCTCGCTCCATTCCTTGTTAGGCTACTTTGGCTTCTCGGGGCTGGGCTATTTCAGTGCCCTGGGGCCGCAGATGGACTGGGGTACGATCCTCGGTGGTACCCGCCTGGCTGTGGGGGCCTTCTTGGCACAGGATCTGGCGAAATACGCCTGGCTGCTGTGGCCGGCCGGCCTGGCGATTTCGCTCGTGACCTTCGGGCTCTTCTTGCTCGGCTGGATCTTGAAAGCTCGTGCCGGCTAATCTTACGCATTGTGAAATTGCTGGGAGACCCAGACGAGTGAGCGGTCATAGCGATACCCGATGTCCATGTGCGTGTCTTCAAACTCTTCATAGATGTGCTGGAGGCGGAGCTCTTTGAGCTTGCCGGAGAAGATGCGCGCACCCGCGTAGAGGCGGAATTCGTCCTTGGTGCCGCAGTCTAGAAAGATCTTCAGCCGGCGCAGGGCGCTCTGGTAGTGCTCGATCATGCGCACCGGGTCCCACCTCAGCCAGCGCCGCCAGACGTCTTGGCGCAGTTCGCCCGTCTTAAGATCAAACGGCAGATCGAAGAGATGAGGTTTCGTCTTGGGGTTAGGTGAATAACAGGCCGCCATGGCGATCACGTTGAGCGTGAGAATGTCTTCCGGCGTCTTCTTGGGCTTTCGATAGAACTCGCTGAGAAACCCTCGGATGCCCCCGTGCTTTTCCAGCTGGATCATCGCCGGAGGAAAGTCAGGCAGATAGCAATACTCAAAGCCCATGTCTCCGCTGTGGCAGACCACGATGCCAAAAATATCAGGATGGCGCATCGCGAGCACCAGGGCCCCATAGCCTCCACTGGACTTGCCCATCGTCGCGCGCCCGTAGGGCTCAGCCCGAGTGCGATATCTCGCATCGATGAAGGGGACAAGCTCCTCGATGATATGGGTCTCATAGCGTCCGGTGGCCTTGGAATCGAGATACTGACTGCCCCCGTAGCGTGTAAAGCAATCGGGCATCACGACGATGGCCGGCTGCGTTAAGCCCTTCTCTATGAGACGATTCAAGCGTTGGTCCAACGCTTCCCCAAACGCTGGGCGATTGAGCAGCATCACGCCGCGCCCAGTAAAGCCCGTCAGCGCGAAGATCACAGGATATCTCTTGGAAGATCGCTCATATCCCGGCGGCAGATAGACGGGTACCTCGCGCACGTAGGGGTCCTTGAGGGGGTTTTCTTTCAAGCAGGCGCTCTCGAATCTTTCGATCACCACGTGACCTTGGGTCATGGGGCCTCCTGTCCTAAGAGAAGATCACGCGTATTGTGAACCAGCCCGAGGGCAGAGTCAATTCCTCTCTGGGGTCTTCTTGAGCCCCTGCCACACCTCCCCTGGCAACGAGCTCTTGACGCTTTTTATCGCAGTGCGTTACAATTCTCATTAGCAGCAACACTGCGGGAGGAATCCATGACGACCATCTCAGACGAGGTCCTGAAGCAGAAGATCCACGAGGGGCATCTCGTGGAGACCCCTGAAGAGATGACGGAGAGCTACAAGAAGGCGCTCATTCAAATTCTGCTGGTACAAGCGGACACGGAGCTCATGAGCGCTCCGGCCTATTATCTAGCTGCCTGCAAGGCCCCCTCGATTAACACGCGCCTCTCCGCCTATGCCATCATTCAAGACGAGCTCGGCCACGCCCACATCACGTTTCGCCTGCTGGAAGATCTGGGACTGGACAAAGAATTTCTCATCTATGGCCGCAAGCCCCATGAATTTAAGAACCCCTATGGATTCGATCAGCCCTTAGAGAGCTGGGTGGAGCTCATCGTGGCCAATGCTTTTTTTGATCGGGCCGGAATCGTCCTTTTGAGTGACCCGTTTCAAAATACGAGCTACGCTCCCTGGAGGCGCGCACTGGCCAAAGTCGACAAAGAAGAGCTCTTCCATCTCAGACACGGTGAGGTCTGGCTGAAGCGCCTCTGTCAAGCCGGAGGCTCGATCAAAGCTGAGGTCCAGCGCGCCGTCGACTGGATGTTCCCCATGGGCGTGGAGTGGTTTGGCATGCCCGATCATCTCAAGCGCCACACGGCCCAGCTCGAGTATAAACTCAAGGGCAAGACGAACGATCAACTCCGACAAGAGTGGTTGAGCGCCGTTGTGCCTCTATGCGAATCTTGTGGGATAAGAATTCCGGCCCACTATGACGAAGAGAAGCAGCAATATGTGCTGGAGTATCCACTCCCTGTGGAATATGATCCCGAGGGCAAGCGATGGCTCTTCGATCAGCCCATCACGTGGGATCAAGTCTTTGAGCGCTGGAAGCGCCGCGGGCCCTATAATGAGATCTATGTGGGCATGATCCAGAAGCACTATGCGCAATTTGCGACTCTCTTTAACGGTGGCTGAGCGCCCATGAGAGAGCAGGGCGGCCGGGAAGAGCGGGTCTGGGAGGCCCTCAAAGATGTCCACGACCCGGAGATGCCCATCAGTCTCGTCGACATGGGCATGGTCTATGGCGTTTGCCTTGAGGGCCAGAGGGTGAAGATCCAGTTGGGGCTGACGGCCACGGCCTGTCCGGCCGTCGAGTTCATCCGGGAGGATATCACAAGGCGCCTAGGGCAAGAGGGCTTTCGTGAGATCGAGATCGAGCTGGTCTGGGATCCGCCGTGGACCAAGGAGCGCATCACTCCGGAGGGCCGGCTGGCTCTCAGAGCCTGGGGGATCAGCGTATGAAAGACGCTTCGCGGGATTCTCGCCTCCGCTCAGGCGAAGTGTATGAAGTCTTCGCGCGTCAGAGGCGCAAGGAGCCTCTGACGCACATCGGCACGGTAGTCGCTCCCAATGAGGACTTAGCCGCGGCCTATGCCCGCTCGATCTACAATGAGGAGCCCTGGATTGAGATGAGGGTCGTATCTCGCAAGCACTTGAAATACGCCATCGAGCTACAGAGGTCGCCGTGAGCGAGTATAGATCCCCCCAAGAGCTAAGCGAGGGCTGTCGTAAAGCGCTCTATGATCTGCTCTGGGTGCTGGCGGACAGCAAGCATCTTTTGGCGCTGCGTTATGGGGAGTGGCTCTGTGCCCCAGCGATTGAGGCTGCTATTGCGGCAGTCTCGATGGCGCAAGACGAGCTGGGGCATGCCCGCCTCTTCTACAACCTCGTCCAAGAGTTTCAGATGCCGCCTCGCAAAGAGCGCCCGAGCGAGTATCGCAACATCGAGGTGCTCGATAGGGCCTTTGGCAGCTGGTGTGATTTCGTCGCGGCCAACGCTCTAGTGGATCTGGCGCTCACCGTCCAGCTGGAAGCTTGTCAGAATTCGAGCTATCTGCCGCTTAGGCGACTGGTGCCCAAAATCTTGCAAGAGGAGGAGTTTCACTTCCAGCACGCCCGAGGATGGCTCTTGCGCCTGGCCCAAGGCAGCGAGAAAGCTAAAGCCGAGCTGGCGAAGGCCCTAAAAAAAATTTGGACTCCGGTCCTCTGCTGGCTGGGCCAGCCGGATAGCCCCGCGGAACGTGCGCTGGTCGAGTCCGCCACCCTTGACACAGACAGCGAAGGGCTCCGAGCGCGCCTCATTGAACGGCTCGGCCCACTTCTCGCGCAGGCAGGTCTTAATATGCCCATCTCCAACGATGCGATCACGGGAGAATGGCTTCTGGGTACGACGCTCTCTTGGGCAGGCTGGGATGAGGCCTTCCGGAGATCTTCGCGCAGCGGGCCTGATGCGCAGACGTTCGCTCAGGTCGAATGCTTCTTCGCCCATAGCTATCCGGTCACATGAGATTTCGCGCGATGAGGGAAGCTAAGAGGAGCCGTAAGAGCGCCGAGAAAGAGCCGGCCAAGAAGCGAGTGGTGTGTCCGTTCTGTGGCTCGACGCAGACGGAGCTCTATTCGCTCTTTGGCTCGATGCTCTCGACGTCTCAGTATTATTGTCGGAGCTGCCGGGTGGCCTTTGAGGCCATCAAGTGGCAGCGCTAGGCCGTGTCCGCTATCTCTTTGATAACGGACCTGGTGCA
>JBBIOR010000034.1:8372-11830 GCA_037443265.1 Candidatus Fraserbacteria bacterium
TCAAGTGGCAGCGCTAGGCCGTGTCCGCTATCTCTTTGATAACGGACCTGGTGCAGAGGTACTTCCAACAGCGTGCCGCTCGTTTTAACTTGAGCCCAGCAGGGCTCCAAGTTCGGTATGTGCTCAACTACGGATGGAGCGAGGACTTATCATCTGAAATTGACGAGAGACCCGGATCATCTGAGAAGACTGCGTAAATGGCTTGGGTGGATTACACCAAGACGGTGGAAGACACCCTAGTCTTCATCCGGCGGGGATTGAGACAATTCGCGGAGGGCAGAGGCTTTCACCTGACGATCTCGTCATCTATGGCATGCTAGCGGGCGAATGGCGAGTCGGATAGAGCCCATAGAGGCCATTTGGCTCCAGCTTACGATCCAGCTCGATGCCCGAGAGCTTTTGGATCACGATCTCGTTTGTGACGTTCACCGTAGCCCTCATCAGATGCCCCCCGACGACGGAGCCGTCCTCCTGGCCCAGCACCACATGGCAGTGAAGGAACGATTGGCCCTCTTTCTTCGAGAAGTTTCCCTGGAGTGAGAGCACTTCCACAGGGCCTTTCACATGATGTTGGATATACTCGCGTCCATTCCAGAACGCCAGCGTGACATCGCGCATCATCCCGATGCCGGAGACGATGGCACCTGCGCAAAGCCCCAGCGACTGAAGCTTTTCGAAGAAGTTCTCCCCGTCTTGCAGGCGGACGACTAGCTCCGTTTCCGTCTCAGCCAGCTGCATGTTTATCTTCCCGTAAACTGCGGCTTGCGCTTCTCGATGAAGGCACTCAGGCCCTCTTGAGCATCTTGCGTGACAAAGAGGCGATTCTGCAGCTCGCGCTCCAGCGCCAGGCCGGCCGGCAGAGGCATCTCGAGGCCCTCTTGCACCGCCCGCTTGATGAGGGCAATCGCCCGCGTCGCCCCCTTCACGAGCTGTTCAGCATACTCCAGGGTGCGCGACATGAGTTGCTGGGCATCGAAGACTCGATCGACTAAGCCCCATTGGAGCGCCTCATCGGGGGAGATCAGCCGTCCGGTGATCATGAGATCCAGTGCCCTGGATTTTCCGATCAGGCGCGGCAGCCGCTGCGTGCCTCCCGTGCCCGGCAATACCCCCAGGGTGACTTCAGGCAGTCCAAGTCTGAATTTTTCGCCGCGGGCCGCAAATCTCAAATCTGTGGCTAAGGCGATCTCCAATCCTCCGCCCACGCACGTCCCATTGAGGGCGGCAATGAAGATCTTCGGAGTGCTCTCCATCTTGCTGAGCGTCTCTTGGCAATTCAAGCAGAACATCGCTTTGTAATCGGGATCGCTCTGCTTGAGCATCTTTATGTCTGCTCCAGCGGAGAACATGCCGTCCAGGGCGCTGGTGAGAATCGCCACGATGATCTCGTCATCAAAGCGCACTTCGTCGATGGCGCGCCCCAACTCCAGCATGAGCGCATGATCATAGCTATTGACAGGGGGCTTATTCAGCTGGATCGTCGCGATCTTTCCTACTTTTTCATAGAGCACGAGATTGGCCATAGCGTATCTCCTCCTTTATTTGAGTTTATTTGAGGAACCAGCGGGTGGGCTTGTCGCTCAAGTCAATATTTATATTCTTGAGCTGCGTGTAGTGATAGAGCGTATCGAAAGCGAGTTCTCTGCCAAAGCCGCTCTGCTTGTAGCCCCCGAAGGGCGCTCCGTACGGGAAGACGTCATATTGATTGACCCAGATGTAGCCGGCTTCGAGTCTTTGGGCCGTCTTGTGCGCCACATGAATGTTTTTAGTCCAGATCCCGGCGCAGAGCCCATACTCGACGCCGTTGGCTTGGGAGATCATCTTCTCGTAGTCGTTCCATTTGATGACCGAGAGCACGGGGCCGAAGATCTCCTCTTGAGCGATTTTCATCTCGTTGTCCACGTCCGTGAAGATCGTGGGCAGCACGAAACAGCCCCTCTGTAGTTCTGCATCTTGTGGAACTTTACCTCCGCAAAGGAGCCTTGCGCCCTCTTTGATCCCCAGCTCAATATACTCAAGCACGCGCTTCTGCTGCTCTTTGGAGACGAGCGAGCCCATTTGGGTCTCGGGCTTCTGCGGGTCTCCCACTCGGATGGCTTGGGCCCGTTGGAGGAGTCTCTCGATGAACTCATCGTAGATCTCCTCGTGAAGAAAGAGCCTGGAGCCGGCCGAGCATTGCTGACCGGCGTTATAGAAGATGCCCAAGAGCACGCCTTCGAGGGCTGCCTCCAGATGGGCATCGGGGAAGACGATCTGGGGGCTTTTGCCGCCTAGTTCTAGGGTGACATCCGCCACGTGATCGGCGGCCATGGCCATAATTTTTCGACCGACTTCCGTCGAGCCGGTGAAGGCCACTTTTCTGACTTTGGGATGTTTGACGAGCGGCGCGCCGACCTCGGGGCCATAGCCCGTGAGCACGTTAAATACGCCCTTGGGCACGATATCTGCGCTGAGCGCGGCCAATCTCAAGGCAGAAAGCGGAGTCTGCTCCGCGGGCTTTAAGATCGAGCAATTGCCTGCGGCCAGGGCGGGCGCTAGCTTCCAAGCGGCCATCAGCAGCGGGAAATTCCACGGGATGATCTGGCCCACCACCCCCAAGGGTTCTCGCAGCACATAATCGAGACGATCCCCGAAGACGGGCACGGTCTTGCCCTCCAGCTTGGTGGCCGCACCCCCGTAATACTCGAAGCATTCCGCGGCCAAATACGCATCCAGACGGGCTTCCGTGATGGGCTTGCCGCTGTCCAGAGTATCCAGGAGGGCCAGCTCTTCGCTGTGTTCGCGGATCTTCTGGGAAATCTCGAAGAGCACTTTGCCGCGCCAGGCAGCGTCAGTCTGGCGCCAGCTCTGGAAGGCCTCCCAAGCGGCCTCGACGGCTCGCTCGACGTCCTCGGCGTTGGCTCGGGCGACTCTGGCTAAAAGCTCGCCCGTGGCGGGATTGATCGTCTCGAATGTCTTTTGAGAAGCGCTCTCCACCCACTCGCCACCGATGAAGAGCAAATAGCGCTCCTTAAGCTCTATTTTCATCGAGTCTTCCTCCGCTGATCCTCCATGATAGCCGCCTGCCCCTGAGGCTGTCAACTGCAGCAGCCAGCAAAGCGAAAGTCAAGCCCCATTTCATCTAGTAAGGTTCGAAACATTTAACGATCTTCTAATTATCGTGGTGTAAAATCCCGAGGGCGATGAATCTCAAAAGATAATAAAAGAAAGATAGAGGTGGCGTAGGCGATGTCTCTGCAACGCAGATTTCCGGCTGTGATCCTGCTGGTGGTGCTGCTTTTCCCCTCCTTCTCGGTCACACCCCAGGCAACCAGCCTTCAAGATATTCTGCAAGCCCTTGAGGGCGTCAATCGCAATCTCAAAGGCGCCAAGACCCAGATCGAGACCGAGTTGATCCCTCTTATGACCCAGTTGAAGACGCTGGGAATCGAGCCCCAAGAGCTGCCCAAGGAGCAACA
>JBBIOR010000035.1:0-10400 GCA_037443265.1 Candidatus Fraserbacteria bacterium
TACGAGATCGTGTGATGCGGCGAGCGGAACGGCCTCTGAGTGATAAGCGGAGCCTCGCGGGTGAGCAGCCCCAGGATGCTGTAGATCTGCGTCACTTCCAGGGCCTCTTCGAAGCTGAGCTGGGGCAGGATCGTGGGAAGGCGCTTGGCGAGCATGCTCTTGCCCGAGCCAGGCGGGCCAATCATCAGGAGATTATGCCCTCCGGCGGCGGCGACCTCCAGGGCCCGCTTGGCCTGCTCCTGGCCGCGGATCTCGTTCATGTCGACGTCATACTGCTGGCGCGCTTGAAAATACCCCTGATGATCGAACTCGTGGGGCACAAGCTCCAACTGGCCGTCCAAGAACGAAATGGCCTCCTCGAGGGTGCTTACGCCGTAGACGTTCAGGCCCTTCACGATGGCCCCCTCACTCGCGTTGCCCTGGGGCAGGACTATCCCACGCACTCCGGCCCGTCGGGCGGCCAGAGCCGTGGGCAGCGCCCCTCTCACCGGATGCACCTCGCCGTTGAGCGAAAGCTCTCCTAAGATCAAATGATCCTCCAAGCGCTCGCCCTCCAGCTGCTGGGTGGCCTTTAAAATCGCCAACGCCAGAGGCAGATCCAGCCCCACTCCCTCCTTCTTGATGTCCGCGGGGGCCAGATTCACCGTGATCCGCTTGGCCGGAAACTCATAGCCCGAGTTACGGATGGCGCTTCTGATGCGCTCGCGACTCTCCTGGACCTCTTTCTCCGGCAGCCCCACGATCGTAAACGAGGGCAACCCTGGCGAGATGTCACACTGCACTTCCACTAAGGCGGCCTCAATGCCGATGACGGCCCCGCTGAGAGCTTTGGCAAACATCTTCAACCCTCAAGCGAGAAGGCGTCCTTGTGGAGGCGAGCTCGCCCGCGGGAGAAGGCCACCACATCGAAGCGCACATCGAGCGCGGTGGGATGCTCTGCCAGATACTTCTGGGCCGTGCGGATGAGCTTCTGGCGCTTGGATCTGTCAATAAATTCCTCGGGCAAGCCGAAGGCTTCGGAGCTTCGGGCCTTCACCTCCACGAACACTAAATACCCACCCTCCCGCGCGATCAGATCGATCTCTCCTCCCCGCCAGCGGTAGTTTTCCGCCACGATCTGATAGCCACAGCTTCTCAAGAAATCCGCTGCTTGGGCCTCGGCCCGCTTGCCACGCTCGAGTGCTCTGGCCATAATGACCCAACCCGAAGGTGTCTCATCTTATCGAGTGGGCTTGGGAACTGTCAAGCCTTCCTGACCCTTTAGCCGCCTCCCGACGGCGGCTGCTGTGGGGGCTTGGGAGAGGGCGGCGGTGGCTCCTCGGCCACGTTGGTGCCGTGTCGATTGTTCTCTAAGCGATTTTCAATTAAGCGATTGTCCACGGATTGATAGGCGAAGATCCCAAATTGACCGTCTCGAATCCAGTTCTCGCGGATCACGTTCAGTCCGCCGCCCTCTAGAAAGACCCCTACCCAGTTACCCTGGATCTGATTGCGCTCCAGAGAGTTCCTTCGGCTGGCTCTAAGATGGACGCCCGACTCGCGATTGCCCATCATTTGATTCTCTATCAACTGATTGTCCTGAGAGTCTTGCAGAAGCACCCCATGTGCTCCGCTGTTCATCAGAATATTTCTCGACAGGCGATTGCCCGAGGAGTGGATCAGAGCGAGGCCGCTCCCTTGGGTGCGCTCCAGGCGATTGCCTGCGATCTCGTTCTGGGATGAGTTCCAAAGATAAATGCCACGAATCGTCTCGGAGAGCACGTTGTTTCGGATGGTGGAGTTTCGCGTGTTGATGAGCAGAATCCCCTCAGATCCGCGGCCTAAGCTTACGCCCTCGACGGTGATCTTCTCCGAATCTATGAGGGCGACGAAGCTGGGCTGGTCCTTGGCGCTGATCGTGAGATTGCGCTCTTTCACAAGATAATAGACGGCTTTTGCGTCGATGGTGTTAGTGCGCTCGATGCGCTGGAGGAAGTGCTCGGGTGCCTCACCCCAGACGCGCAGGCCATAGTCATTGCGTTCGAGGCGGTTGGCGCGCAGCCGATTGCCCTGGGAGGATAAAATGAGCAAGCCAAAGGAGTTGCGCCCGCTCGTGTTTTCTATCAGCTCATTGCGATGGGAGGCTTCGAGGAGGAGCCCTTCTTGGGGGTGGGCGAGGATGCGATTGGCGTAGAGGGTGTTCTCGTGGGAGTTTTTCAATACAACTCCGCGGCTGTTGTTCTGGACGAGATTAGAGAGGAGGCGATTGCGGCTGGCGTCTTCTAATAGAATGCCCGTCTCGTTTTGGGAGATTTCATTTTGGGAGAGGGTGATCTCGGAGGCGTTTTGGAGGGTGATGGCGGCGTGGGCGCTTTGCGAGATGCGATTGTTGATAATAGAGACGCGTCGGGCGTTGGTGATGAGGATGGCTGGGGTGCCGCCGCGGATTTGGAGGCCGCGGAGTTCGACGCCTTCGGAGCGGATTTCGATGGCCGGCCGCTGGGAATCGGCGGCACTGATAGTCACAGTTTTCGGGGGAGCTGCGAAGATCGCGAAAGATGAGCGCTCGGAACCCGCTTGAGTGAAGCGAACCAGCATGAAATTGCCAGAACGAACTAGCAAGCGAATCGGCTTCGTAATGAGAAGATTCTCGCGGAATTCTCCGCCCACTAGGAGCACTGTGCATCCGGGTTGTGCTGCTTGGATAGCGCTTTGCAATTTGGGATAAGCTGTACCCGGGCCAGCTAGAAGACAGACTGGCGTAGTGAGCATGGCCATCACGCCTAACATGAATAAAGATGCCGTGATGACAATGAGTATCAACCGCGTATCTTCTCCCATGGGATTCTTGACCCCCCGTTAGATTCTTAAGTGGAAAAGCCGCAGGGTCGGTGACGGCCATCACGGCGAGGGGGAATTCTCTGTCAATGGATCACAGAGCGGATATAGCGGATCAACGGGCTGCAGCCCATCCGATTAGCCGCTATCTCATCCACCGACAGACCCTTCCGTGACCGGGATCACTGCCCTGCTGCCCCAATTCGTGTTAAAATGATCAGACCATGCGTATGATCCGATGGAGCTGGAGCGTGCAGTGGGCCGTGGCGCTGTTGATTCTGCTGGGGGCGACTACCCCCGCTCAAACAGAAAAGTTCTCGGATAGCTTCCACAACACCACCCTGGATGCTACTCACTGGCTCGTGGCCCGAATCAACGTCCAAGGGGAAGCCACGCCCACCGCCGAGGGCCTACGCCTCTCCTTAAGCAGCCGCAATCGGAGCCGCTTTTTTGCTATCACCGTCTGGCTGAACTGCCGCATCCCCGCAGACTTCGAGGCCCAGGTGGCCTATCGCCTAGTCGATTGGCCCCCGGCCAGCGGCATCCGGCTAGGATTGGGAGTCTCGCCCAACCGGCTCGCTTTGCCGCTAGCCTCCACCAGCCTCCACGGAACCACCGGAGACGCCGCGGGGCTGCTCGTTCTCATCTCCGAGCGGATCAGCCTCCGCCCCGAAGAGAACTCCAGCCAGCCCAACGGCGGGGAGTTCTATCTTTCGGAGTTCAATGGCTGGACGAATAGATTCTTCCCCACCCTAGATCGAGACGGGAGACTCAGGATCACTCGGCTAGGGAACAACTTCACCAGTTGGTATTGGGACAAGGGTGGCCGCCTATGGATCCCCACGGGCCAGTGGAGCCTCAACCCCGAGGTGCGCTATGAGGGCTGGGTTGCTCTCCAGCTCTGGGGGCATGAGGAGAGCCCCAAGGTCTCGCTGCTCTTGGAAGAGTTTTCGCTGAGCGCCCAGGGACTCAGTTGCCCTTAGTCGGTTGCATGTGCTTGAGCTCAATGATTCTCTCGGCAATCTCTTTGAAGATCGGCCCGGCCGTCTGGCCGCCATAATAATATTTTGTGCCCACCTCATCGAGCACCACCAGGATCACATACTGGGGGTCGGAGGCCGGAAAGAACCCCGCAAACAGCGACGTGTATTTGCCTTTCACGTACCCTTGGCCGGGGACGGCCTTCTGGCCGGTGCCCGACTTGGCCGCGATCTCAAACCCGTCTATCTGGGCCAAGATGCCGGTTCCCTCTTCGACCACGAGCTTCATCATATCGATGAGCGCCTGAAGATTGGCGGGCGACGCGATCGGCCCATCTATGTTGTCTGCAGGGCTGGGAAGATAGCCATCGCTGGAAGAAGAGATGATGGCTCTTACGATCTGGGGCCTCTTGAGCCGGCCTCCGTTGGCCAGCGCCGCATATCTAGAGATGAGCTGCACGCCCGTCACCGCAATCCGCTGGCCGATGGCCACAGCCCCAATATCCAGCGCTGACCAGTCTCTAAGAGGTGGAAGTACGCCAGATTCCTCGCCGGGAAGCTGTAGGCCCGTCTTCTCCCCAAAGCGCAAGCGGCTCAAAAACTCATAAAGCTTCTCCTCGCCCAGTCTCAGGGCCACGCGGATCATGGCCGTGTTGATCGAGTCCTTCAGGATCTGGGCCGGGGTGACGGGGCCATAATTGCGATCCTCTGAGTTGTGGAAGCTGTGTCCTGCGATCACCACCGGCTCGTTTCCGTCAAAGCGTTCATTCAAGCCGATGGCTCCGGCTTCGAGGGCCGCCAGCATGGTAAAGACTTTAAAAGAGGAGCCCGGCTCGAAGAGCAGGCTCACCGCGAGATTCTTGCGCTCCCCAGGCGAGGAGCGTGTGAACTCGTTCAGGTCGTATGTCTTGTCTTGAGCCATGGCTAAGATCTCGCCCGTCTTAGGATCCATGACGATGGCCAAGCCCGCTTTGGCCGCATTGCGGCGGACGCCCTCCTGGATGGCTTGCTCCGTGATGTATTGGATACGGGCGTCTAGCGCAAGATACAGATCTGCTCCCGCAGAGCCTGGCTCTATGAGAGTGTCAGCCAGACGAGTGCCGTCCGCCGCCAGCGCGAGCTGGCGCTTCTCCTCGCGCCCGCGCAAGATCTCATCCCAGGAGAGCTCGATCCCCTCGAGGCCGTGGTTGTCCACTCCGGCAAAGCCGATTATGTTCGAGGCCAGGCTCCCTTGAGGATAGACGCGCTTCCACTCCGGAATGAAGATCAGCCCCCGGATGCCCTGAGAGGCGGCTTCGTCCTTGAGCCTTTCGGCAAGAGTAGGCTCGACCTTGCGGGCGATCCACGTGAAATACCCGGGCCGATAGATGAGCTCTTTGGCTTTGGAAGAGGAGAGCTTGAGATGGCGCTGGAGCAGGATCTCCAGAAGCTCGGGCCGGGTCATATGGAAATTGTCGAGGGCGATGGAGATCGCCCGCACGTCGAAGGCGAGCAGCCAGCCCTCTCGATCGTAGATGCGCCCACGGGGCTGGCTCTGGATCAGCTCGCGCACGTGGATCTGATTGGCCGCCTCCCTCCAGCGGCCATGCTCCAAGATCTGAATCTCTACGAGCTTGGCGGCCACCGTGACGAAGAGCAGGGCTAACAGCCCCACTGCGAAGAGGAGGCGCCTTCTTTGAATCATGGCTCCCTTGGGGGGATATGCAGATATTTGGGCTTGGGGTGAATCATGCCCAGTCTTTGCGTCGCGATCTCTTCGAGGCGCTTAAGCGAGAAGGCCCGGGCCACCTCCAAGGTGAGGCGATCGCGCTCGGTCTGGAGCCTCTCGAGCCGGGCTTGGGCTTTATGGAGCTCATTGAGCCAGTAGATCCACTGCCAAGACTGCCATAAATAAAAGAGCGCCAGCGCCGCAAGCAGCAGAAGCGCAAGAATAGCCAGTAGGCGCTTCGGGGTCCAGAAGCGCTCACCTGTGCCCGTAGCCACGAGGGAGCGATCTCTCCCGCGAGGATGATCATAAATCATGCCGGCTTCACTCTAATGAAGGGGGCTTGCGCTCTGAAGGACGGGCGTCTCTTGCGGAGGGCGCGAGTTAGAGCTTGCGTGCCGCCCGCAGGCGCGCGCTCCGCGCCCGCGGGTTGTTTGCCAATTCTTCCGGAGAAGGAGTGGCCTCCCCCAAAATTTCTGCCTCCGGAGTCCGTCCGCACTGACACAGAGGCATCTGCGGTGGACAGAGGCAGCCGCGCGCCTTCTCTTTCAGGAAGCGCTTCACGATGCGATCCTCCAGCGAGTGGAACGAGATCGCCACCAGCCGGCCTCCGGATCTTAAGCGTCGGAAAGCCGCCTCCAGCCCCTCGGCGAGATTTCCCAGCTCATCGTTGACGGCGATGCGCAGGGCCTGAAAGACCCGCGTGGCCGGATGGATCTTTCGAAGATATCTGCGCTGGGCGGGCTTCGGAATGGCCTCCTCGATGAGAGAGACGAGCTGCTCCGTCGTCTCAATGGGGGCCTGCTGGCGGGCGTGCACGATCTCAGCCGCAATGCGCGCGGCAAAGCGCTCCTCGCCATAGGCCCTGAAAATCTTGCTGAGCTCTTCCCGCGAGTACTCATTGACGATCGCCCCCGCTGTAAGCGGATTATTCTCCGGGTCAAAGCGCATATCCAACGGCGCATCCCGCTGAAAACTGAAGCCGCGTCTTTCATCGGCCAGCTGGAGCGAGGAGAGCCCCAGATCGAAGAGCACCCCCTCGATCTGGGTGATGCCCAGCTCATCCAGCACTCTCTCCAGTTCCCTATAATTGGCGTGGATCAGCTCCACCCGATCGAGATGCCCTTTGAGGGTCTGGCGGGCCGTCTCGAGTGCAAAAGGATCCAGATCGAGCCCGATCAAGCGCCCTCCTTGCAGCTTTCGCGCGATCTCCAGGGCGTGGCCGCCGCCGCCCACCGTCGCATCCACATAGATGCCATCGGGTTGAAGATCTAAAAACTCGAGCGCTTCCCAGAGGAGCACCGGCTGATGCTTCATGGCGTCTTGTCTTTAGCTTCGATGCGATGAGCCAGGCGTTCCCAGACGGCGTTCAAGGCCCCGCGCGTCTTAAGATGCAGCGCTTCCCCGGCTGCCAGTAGACGCGCGCGGATCGTCTCATAAGCGCCATTCAGCTTCATTATGGCCTCTGTGAGGACCATGTCCTGGGTCTCCAGTTGAGCAGGCGTCAAGCAGGGAATTTTCAGCTGGCAGACTCCTTCAATCTGCTTCAGAAAACCCTCGATCTTCGGGCCGTTACCTAGGGCGAGAAAGGGCCGAGCGGCCAGCAGAGCAAAGATGAGCGCGTGGAGTCGCATGCCGATCACGGCCTGAGTCTGGCTGAAGCACTCGATTGCTGCAGGCATCGTCGCCCCGGTTGGATTGAGCACTAGAGCAGGCCGTCGCAGGCGCGCCGCGATCTCCTCTATGTCTCTAAGGTCCTCGCTGGGGTGAAGCGCCATGAAGACGATCTTCACGCTCTTTTTTTCACTCAGGCCATCGAGCTGCCGCACGATCGATTCCTTGATGCCATCGGAGACACCTCCCTTGAGGCAGACGGCCACCGAAGGGCGAGCCACCGGAGGAGCTTCACGGAGAGTCTTCCCTTGGGGCCATAGCAAAAGTGCGAGATCTCCTCCCAACAGCAAGCGCTCTTCTGGCACCCCCCAAGCGCGTAGCAGCCTCAAGCTCAGCTCATCCCGCACCAGGGCGAACTCGACTCCCTGTAACAGCCGCCTCGCCCAGGATCGCAGAAGATAGCTGCGAAGAGGCCCGATCCCTTGGCCGACCACAAGCACGGGACATCGCCGACGGGCCATCGCCATCAAGGCCAAATAATAGCAGGCTGAGCGGCGGCTCGTCTGATCTTGGATGAGCCCGCCCCCGCCACTCAGAAAGGCCGTAGCATCCTGGAGCTCTCGTTGAATATTAAAAGGATTCCAGCGATCGATCGCCCGCACGCCATAGCGACGGGCCGTCTCGCTCGGCGTGGCAGAGAGGACCACGATCTCCGCCTGCGCAAAGCGCTCGCGCAGCGCCCCTATCAAGGCCGTCAATATGGCCTCATCGCCGAGGTTGCCGAAGCCATAATATCCCGAGATCAAGAGTTTCACGCCCGATCCAGTCTACCGAGCGGAGCCAGAGAAGTCGAAGAGTCGGCGAAGAGAGCGGTGCAGAAGCCATCCCAAGGCAGCTCCTAGCCACAGGCCGTGGGCCGTTCGAGTTAGAGTCACAAGAAGCGGGGTATGCAGGTGCACGAAGCTGTTGATGATCGAGACTTGGCCGATCACCCCGGCCAAGAGGAGGGGCAATGCCCAGGGGCGGCCACGGCGCACGCCCAGCCCGCCCCAGAGGAGGAGCAGTGGATGCCCAATAAGAAATTCCTTGAAGCGCGGACGAATAATGAGAAATTCTTCCAGCCGGCTCCTCAACTGGATCTCGAGTTCCGAAGCAGGCCAGAGCGCAAGATTTCCGCTACGGACGAGCACGACGGTGAGAAGCACGCCCAAGGCCGCCCAAAGGAGCCCAGCGCGCACTTGAAACGAGCGGCGCTCCATCTGGTGTAGCGAAAGAAGCGCGATGAACAATAGGGGCGCGATGAGAGCCAGCTTTACGCCCTGGAATTCTTCAATTTGCAAGAAATACGCCTCTGTGCTCAAGAAGGCTGCGGCTCCCAAGCCCCCGAGCGCGGAACTCGCGGAAAAAGCCAGCCAGAAGAGCAGGCCATTCCCCTGAAGAGAGCGTCGTTCGCTCAAGAGAGCGAAGGCTGCTACAGGCACGAGAATCGCCGCCAGCAGAGCTGCTCCCGGGCGAGTGATTGCGGGCAACTCCAAGAACCCGATCAGCCCGGCCAAAGCTCCCAGCAGCCAGAGCCACACCCGCCAAAAGGGCGAGAACCACGCACATCTTCCCATCAGCAAAACAGACAGACTGACCAGTCCCAGCCACAGGAAGATCAACGCCCAGAAGCCGACCGCAAAAGGCGCTGGCCTGGAGGGCTCGCCCAACTCAAAGCCCACGCGCCGCAGCTCATGCTGAAGCGCTGTGAATTCTTCGATGACCTGCTCTAAGTTCAGCACTCTAAGCTCTAGCAGGCGCACATTGCGCTCCACCACCGCCCGCCGATAGCGATCCACCAGGGCCGTCTCGCTCAAAAGGGTTCGTTCCTCCAGCCTTAGCGTATGGACACGCACAAACGCACGAAAGCCTTGTTGATAGAGCTGATCGACTCCGACTGGGCTCTGGAACTCGATGACTCCCACAAGCCGCGCGCGCTCTTTAAGCCGAGGGCGAAGCACTTCCAAGTGCTCAGGCATAAGTGCAAAGGGATGGCTCAGTACCAGCCCGCGTGGATCCATCTGAAAGAGCACTTTCAGAAGAGGCTCGAACTTTTCAGGGGGCACCCACAGATCGAGCCTCCAGAAGAGCGAGAATCCCTGCTCGCTCAAGCGTTCTAGCTCAGCGCCAGAGATGATAGCCGCCTCGGGACTTGCAAGAGAGAATTGCCGTTGAAGCTCAAACACGTCTTGAGGCGAGACGATCAAGATCCGCAGGCCGCGCCCTTGGAGCTCCCTGAGCACTTCTTGAGCGGCGCCTTGTGAAAGCCTAAAGAGATCACCGAGATTGAGCGCAATCGCTATTTGATTAAAGTCTCGTTCCCAGCCGATGCGAGCGCCACCGATGGCCAGGGATACGAGGACGGCCAACCCCACTATCAGCCCAAGAGCTCTCATGAAAAATCGCATCATTCGTTCATTAAAGCCCGTAAGCTCTCCCAACGTCAAAGGGTCCTGTCTTTTGTGACAGAAGTCCCTCAGGCTCCAGACACATCCGTCTTTGGCCCTCGACCCGGAGTCCTTGGGCGCAGCCTCTCATGCCGTTACACTCAAGCCACTCCAGCGTGAATGATTGTTCTTTTGAGAAGAAAGGAGACAGGATGCGCCATTGGATCGTCCTTGGTGTAGTCTTCTGGGCCCTGGGAGGATGGGCGGGGCAGGCCGGCCCCATGCCGGATCCTTCTCAAGAGCGCGGATTGGGATTCGGATTAGCTGTGACGGCGCCTTTTGTGCCTCCGAACACCTTCCCGGCCTCAGGGTTTTCCACCCGACTGTGGATCGCTGATCTCTTCGGCTTTTCAGCTACGATCTTCGTCGTCGAGAGTGCTCCCAGTGCCACAGCTCGGGCCTTCCTCAAGTTCTTGAACACCCCCATAGTGGATCTTTATGTGGGCACCGGTGCGGCCTTCTTTATGAGCACCGGGATGCTCGTCGTCCCTCTCCAAGCTGTGACGGGCATTGAGATCCGGCTGACCCCCAATATCGCGCTCGAGGCCGAAGTCGGACTGCTCTTCCGTGGGGTAAGCGAGGTCACCTCGGGATTGGGGTTCCACTTCTATTTGTGAGATAAGCTCGTGTCAAGACGTGCCATCCACTAGTTGCCTCCCTTGGGTCAATGGGCTATGATGATGCCAGCCGCCCAAGGGAGGTCTTGCATTATGGGAAAGAAGGAAGTCCTGAATTCCGTCTTAGAGCAGATCAAGAGGCGCTATGGGGAGGGCTCGATCATGTGGCTGGGGGAGTCGG
>JBBIOR010000036.1:0-8489 GCA_037443265.1 Candidatus Fraserbacteria bacterium
CGGCATGGTCGGAGGCGGCCACGGCGTGCCGCGGCCGGGCGAGATCAGCCTGGCTCACTGCGGCGTCTTATTTTTAGATGAGCTGCCGGAGTTTGAGAGGGCTGTCCTGGAGACTTTAAGGCAGCCCCTCGAGGAGCGCGAGATCACGATCGCGCGCGCGGCCAGCTCCGTCGCCTTCCCGGCGAATTTTACGCTGGTGGCGGCGATGAACCCCTGCCCCTGTGGGCACTTGGGGGACTCGGCCAAGCGCTGCCGCTGTAGCCCCCTCGATATCCGCCGCTACCGCAAGCGCATCTCAGGGCCATTTTTAGATAGAATCGATCTCTTCGTGGAGGTCCCCAGGCTGAGCCGAGAGGAGCTGCTGGGCAAGCCCATCGGAGAGCCCTCCGAGGAGATCCGCCGGCGGGTGGAAGCGGCCCGCCAGCGCCAACGCGCGCGCTTCGCCGGCACTAAGATCTATCTGAATGCCCAGATGGGGATCCGGGAGATCCGCCAATACTGCTCTCTGACAGCGGAAGCTCAAGCGCTGCTGGAGATGGCCATCGATCGCTTCCACTTGAGTGCACGCGCCTATGGCCGTGTGCTCAAAGTGGCCCGCACCATCGCCGATCTGGCCGGCACGGAACAGATAGAACCGGCCCAGGTGGCCGAAGCCATCCAATATCGTAGCTCTCTGGAGCTGATCGAAGGAGGAGTCTAGATGAAAAAACCGCTGTGGAGGTTCGTGCTCAGCGGGCTCTGCGCCCTCTCCCTCTGGCCAGTGGGCACCGCCCAAGCTCAGCCAGAACCCGAAAGACTCACAGTGATCGAGATCCAGATCGTAGGGAATAATCGCATCTCGCTGCGGGAGATCTTAGAGGCCCTGCCGTTCAAAGAGGGCGATTCCGTCCTCGTCCCAGATGACCTGGATCGGGCCACGCTCGCGCTAAAAGACCTGGGAGTCTTCCAGGATGTCCGCATCGACTGGCGCCATAGTCCGGGCGGGATCGTCGTCATCCTCGACGTCGTCGAGAATCCCATAATTCAAAGGATCGAGATCGAAGGCAATCGCGATTGGAACGAGGATCGCCGCCTGGTCATCCCCTTTTTGGGGATAGACACCCGCTGGCCTCTGGTCGACTATCTCGTCACAGGGGAGCGGATGATTGAGATCCTTAAGGAGAATGGGATTGAGACCGGGAAGGTCTTAAACACCGTCAAGCTCAGGAAGGCTCTGGGAATCGACGCCAGCGGAGGCTGCTCTCCCAGCCCTCCTCAGCCCAGCATCTGCGGAGAATATGCCAGCAAAGGCTACTTGCTCTTTGGCATCGCCGACGTGCAAGTCGCCGAGACCCTCAAGATCAAAGTCATGGAGGGCGTCATAGAAACCATCCAGATCCAGGGCGTAGAGGGCTCTTTTGAGGGGGAGGCGCGTAAGGTCTTAGCGGATGTGCCCCTGCTACGCCCGGTCAAGCGCGAGGTGCTCCAGGGGGCACTCCTGCGCCTCTCGCAATCGGTTTATTTCGAGCCCCTGCGCCCGGAGGATGTCGCCTTCGAGCCGGGCACCCTCCCCGATCGGGTCAAACTCCGACTGGCGCTTAGGGAGCGCAAGCTCCTTGAGGGCCCTCAGGAGATAAAGCGGATCGCTTTTGTCGGCCAGAGGGCCTTCTCCGAGGGCGAGCTCCTCCAGCGGGTGAAGCTGCCAGAAGGGCCGCTGGATAACTATCAGCTGCTCAGCGCTCTGGAGCCCGTCTATCGCCTCTACCGTGCTGAGGGGTATTCTCTGGCCAAGTTCGCCAAGGAGGATCTCTCGC
This sequence comes from Candidatus Fraserbacteria bacterium, assembly GCA_037443265.1. Classification (GTDB taxonomy): domain Bacteria; phylum Bipolaricaulota; class Bipolaricaulia; order RBG-16-55-9; family RBG-16-55-9; genus JBBIOR01. Next base: position 1,794 of record JBBIOR010000036.1, read on the forward strand.
AAGGGGTACTCACCCTGCGCGTAGATGAGGGGCGTATCGCTGAGATCGAGATTCGACAGAATGGCTATCCGACGGCCCGCTGGACGACCACGGAGTTTGAGAAGATCCCTCTGGAAGGCGCGCAGCCGCCTCCGTCTACAGATACAGGCCAAGGCTCTTTCATTATGGAATGGCTCAAGCAAGTCACGCGCCTGTTGGGCAATATCTTGGGGACCTCAGGGGAGAGTGGACTTCCGCGCACCCAGCCGGAGATCATTGCCAAGGAGCTGACCATCAGGCCGGGGGGGCTCATCAATCAATATCGCCTCGGGGACACTTATAGAAAGCTGCTCGGCTTGGGGTATTTTAAAGACGTCAACTTCGATTTTGCGCCCCACGGCGAGAACCTCATGAAGCTGATCGTCGACGTCACAGAGCAAGAGAAGCTGGGCAGCCTCAACGGGGGGCTTTCGCTCTCCCCGGAGGGCCTGATCGGGCAACTCAGCCTCAGCGGCAAGAACCTCTACGGCATGGGCCAGGATGTCTCCCTCCAGTTCGATCGAGGGATCCTGGGCAAGGCCATCACCAACTGGCGGCTGGAGTATCAGAGCCGCACGCTCGTCCCACAAGCCGACTATTTCAATATGAAGCTCTTCAACAACACCAGCCGCGAGAGTAGCCCTCGACCGCACCTCTTAAATCGCGTGGGTGCGGAGGCTCAGCTGGCGTACCCCTGGGAAGAAGTGCAGCTCATCTTCGGCTTGCGACATGAGACCTTCACCAAGGACTTCGAAGCCCCTCCTGAAGTCGAAAGAGGCTTGACGAACGCCATCTCGCTCATCATCAATCATGACGATCGCAACAACCCGATCTTTGCCACGCGAGGCGGGATCCAGTCCTTCAAAGTGGAGCAGGCGGGGCTCTTTGCCTTGGGAACGGAATTCACAAAGCTCCAGGCCACGATCATCCAGCACTTCCCGACCTTCGAGGACCAGGCGCTGGCTGTCCGCCTTATGGGCGGCCTGGGGTTCGATCTACCCTCCCAAGAGGAGTTCGCCCTGGGAGGGGCAACCACGCTGCGGGGCATCGCAACCACGTACACCTCGTCGATGGCGTTTATGAACCTCGAGTATCGGATCCAAATCGTTCCGGCGGCGGCCTCGATCGCCTTGTTCGCCGATGTGGGAACGGGCAGCCCCTTCGCCCTGAAGAAGTCCATAGGGATCGAGGGACGGGTCTCTCTGCCCTACATCGGTCAGGTCCGCTTGGCCTTCGCCTGGCCGATCACGGACAGAATCGAATACTTCAAAGTCGAGTTCGGCCTTGGGCCGCTCTTTTAAGGAGAATCACTCATGAGACAAGCGGTGTGGGCACTGGTGGTCGTCATGGCGCTGCTGGCTGGCTTTGTCGGGGGCCGGGTTCTGGTGGGCGAGCAGCAAGCCATCAACGACTTGCAAAAGCGCGTGGCGGCTTTAGAGAAACAACTTGGCGGCTCTGCCCCATCGGCTGGATCCTCCAAGCTCGAGCGGATCGCCGTGGTGCAGTTCAACAAGCTCTCCTTGCGCTACCAGGAGAGCAATCCCGCGCTGATGCAGCAACTGAGCGGGGAGCTGACGCAGCTCCAGGGGGAGCTCACACGCCTTGAAGACCAGGTCAAACAAGGGACGATCAGCCGAGAAGAAGCCACAAAGAGAGCAGCTTCTCTCCAGCAGGAGACCCAGAGGAAGATCCTGGTGGCCGTAGCCGGGCCCATCCAGATGGTCATCAATCAGATTGCCAAAGAGAAGGGCTATGATCTCGTGCTCAAGCAGGAGGACGTCATCCTCTATTACAAAGGGGCAGCTCTGGAGGACATCACCGAGCAGGTCTGGGCGCGGCTTGAGGCTAGCCGCTGAGAGCGGAAAGGAGATCTCGGATGAAGCAAGGTTTCTGGTCGGTGGTTGGGGTTTTGGCGATCGTGGGTGCGTTGGTCCTGGGGTTCTTCGCCGCCCAGGCGTGGAAGGGAGGCTCATCCAGCGGGGGTGGCGCAGATGTTGAGAGGCTATCCCAGCAGCTTTTGGCCCTCCAGAAGCGGGTGGAGGCCCTGGAGCAAGCCCCTTCCGGCCCTCGGGCACAAGGCAGCTTCAAAGTGGCCTATGTGGACATGTTCGGCGTTCTGGAAGATCTATACGCCCAGCAGAGCGATTACGTCAAGAAGGCCCTGGAGCAGTTCCGTGCGGAGAAGCAGAAGATCGACCAGCAGGCGGAGGAGTGGACTCAGAAGTTCCAGCGGGGGGAGATCACCCGCAAGCAGTTGGATGAAGAGTTGAATAAACTCAAGGAGAAGCTTACAGAGATCGATCTTAAGCTTACCGCCCCCATCCAGCAGGAGATGTTCCAAGTCATTCGCGAGATCGGCGATGAGAAGGGCTACAGCTTGATCATTGACAACCCGGCCCGCAAGCTCGATCCCATTGTGCTCTACTCTCAAGCGGGCACCGTGGATGACATCACCCAAGAGGTCGTCGCTCGACTGACGGAGAGACTCAAGGAGAATGAAAACAAATAGAACGCAAACGGAAGGGCCCACAGTCTTCGAGCTGCTGCCACTGCGGTACCCCTTTTTGATGATCGATCGGGTGCTGGAGCGCGAGCCGGAGCGGGTGGTGGCCCTCAAGAACATAAGCCACAACGAGTGGTTCTTCGAAGGGCACTTCCCCAATAGACCCATTATGCCCGGCACCCTGCTCATTGAGGGCATGGCCCAGACGGCAGGCATTTTGATCTTACAAGCGGCGCCGCGTTCTTCTGGGGGCCTCTTGGTGGGGATCGACCGGGCGCGCTTTCGCCGAAGAGTCGTCCCCGGCGATCAAGTCATCTACGAAGCCAAGCTCCTCAAGTCCCATGGGGGGTTGTATCGCGTGGAGGCCGAGGCCCGCGTGGATGGCGAACGGGTGGCCGAGGCGGTGCTATCGCTCATGAGCAGTGATGATCCCAACGATGACGAAACTCGTTGAGTGCGTCCCAAACGTAAGCGAGGGCCGAGATCCATACAAGATCCAACAGATCGCCCAGGCCGTCCGTCAGACGCCCGGCGTCTGGCTTCTGGATGTCGACTCAGATCCCGCTCACCACCGTACGGTCCTCACGTATGTCGGCGCTCCCGAGCCCGTGGAAGAAGCCACGCTCCAACTCGTCGCTCAAGCGGTGGAGCTCATTGATCTGCGGAAGCATCGGGGCGAGCACCCGCGCATGGGAGCGGTGGACGTCATTCCCTTCGTGCCCATTCGCGATGTGGCCATGAACGAGTGCGTGGAGCTCTCCAAGCGAGTGGGGCAGAAGATCTGGGAGCGCTTTCAGATCCCCGTCTATCTGTATGAGCAATCGGCCACGCGGCTGGAGCGAGAAGATCTGGCCAAGATTCGCCAGGGCGAGTTTGAGGGCTTCTTCGCCAAGATTGGGGAGCCCGATTGGGCTCCGGACTTCGGCGAGCGTAGAGTGCACCCCACAGCGGGCGTGGTGGCCGTGGGGGCGCGGATGCCCTTGATCGCCTTCAATGTGAATTTGGGGACGAATAATCTGGAGATCGCACAGAAGATCGCGCAGTCCGTGCGGCACTCGAGCGGCGGCTTGCGCTATGTGAAAGCTTTGGGCTTTAAGCTCGAAGACCGGGGGATTGTGCAAGTCTCGCTGAACATGACCCACTATCAGAAGACGCCGCTGCATCGCGCTTTTGTGCTCATTCAGCGCGAGGCCCAGCGCTACGGCGTGCCTGTGATCGGCAGCGAGATTGTGGGGCTGGTCCCGCGTGAGGCGCTCTATCAGGCCGCGGAATTCTTCCTGCAATTAGAAGATTTCCAGCCAGATCAAGTCCTTGAAGATCGCCTGGAGCGCATCATGGGTCAGCAGGGCAGCGGATAACCCGTGCCATGGTGGTCAAGCGGAGGCGCCTCAACAGAGGGCTCATTCGCAAGAAACTGGGTTCGATCTGTGAGCTGGCGGCCTCTTATGAAGCGCTCGTGGGTCTCTGGCTCTTCGGCTCTTATGCCAAGGGCTCGGAGACCCCGTTGAGTGATGTAGATCTGGCTTATCTGCCGAGGGAGGATCTTGCGGGGTCCAAGCTAGAGCGCTTGGACTGCGATCTTTATATCAGCCTAGCGCAACTCCTTGCGACGGACGAGATCACGCTGGTCAACCTCGGGGAGGCGCCGGTGGCCTTGGCCTTCGCGATCCTGCGCGATGGGCAAGGGCTCTTCATCCGGGACGAGTCGGCCGTGCAGGGGGTCAAAGAGAGGGTCTTACGGCTCTATCCAGAGATCGCGCGGCTGCGCAGAGTTCAAGAGGAGATAGGAATTGCTGCCATGCCTGTAGACCGGGACAAGATTGCGGAACAGTTACGCTTACTCAAAGCAGATCTTAAAAAGCTTAAGGAGAAGAGTCGGCTCTCCAAGCGGGCTTATCTGTCCAATGGAGATGCTCAGGCCGTCGTGGAGAGGAGATTTCAGACGGCGACTGAGGCTTGTGTGAACATCGGCCATCACCTGATTTCGGCTCTGGGGTTGAGCCTTGCTGAAGACTATGCTTCGGTCTTCCTGCATCTTGCGGAAGGCGGAGTTCTCTCTCAAGGGCTGGCAGAGCAGATGGCGGATATGGCGCGCTTCCGCAATCTCTTGGTGCATCTCTACTGGAAGATTGACCATGAGAAGATCCATAAAGAGATGAAGAAGAGAATCCAGGTCTTAGAGAAGTTTGCTAAAGAGATTGCTGCGTTCCTCAAGGCGCTCTAAATCCTGCCGCTGCCAGCATCTATTCGGCCAGATGACAAGAAATGCAAGTTATAAGTGATATATACAAGTTGTTGGGGGGTTGACAATATTTAAATTTTGTGCTCGGTATAAAGCAGGTGAACAGTAGTGAAGGGAGGTAAGCATGGATCGGCGGGAATTCCTACGCAGGATGGGTGGCGGAGCCATTGTAGCGCTCTTCGGAGGAAGTCTCGCAGGTTGTTCTCTCGGATTGCAGCAACCCCTCTCCATTAAAGAGAATGCTGGCATGGGCTTGGAGGCGGCCGATGCGGATGATCTACTCATGATCATCCGGAATTCAGAGTACTACAAAAAGATTGCAAAGAGGTTGCGAAGCGAATCTCCGCAATATGTCTCTTACTCTCATGATGCTCCAGAGAGCAGATCGTGGGCTACGGTCATCTTCACTCTAGACTAGATAGGAAGCCCCGGGACAAAGATCATTTCTTGGTCTTTCCATCTGCGATCTTCATAGTTGATTATGTCGCAAGAGAGGTGCTGGACGGAGCTATTAGCCAGGTAGATGAGGAGACTTTGAAAACCGTAGATCTGGAGTTCTTCAAGAATAAAGTGCATAACGGACGACGAGCTCTGCACCCTAGCGTAGTTGAGAAGCTTAAGAAGGCAAGGGAGGAGTTTAGGAAGAAGTCAAAGGGCGGGCTTACCACACCAGGGCCAGACGTGCAAGAGCCGGAGGCAAACTGTTACTGCGCTGTGGTGTGCGGTGGATATGCCGACACGAATTGTTGGGCCGAGTGTTTCGTAAAGTGCTGCCACGCATGCGAGGGAGCCGTACCAATCGCAGGTATCGGTGGTTTAATAGTCTGTTGTTCTTGGTGTGCCGCTGCATGCTCCGCAATATGCTACGTCCCCCCATATTGCTGTCTGTATCAGTGTTCTGGCGGTGGGGGATGTGGGTGTGTCATTGAGGACATGTAATAGAAGGGAGAGGAAAGAGATGTAACATCCTACACATTATGATCGTTACACTTCAGAAGGCTGAACTTGAGGCGAAACTCGTGCAGCTCTACCGACATCACTTCACAGGTGAGGCTGAGTACGCAGTGACTCAGTTGGGCGATGGCCTCTTAATTCGTATTCACACAGAGGAAGGGTTTTCACAGCTCTTCTTAGTGGCTCGCCAAGCCGGCATACGCAACGACCATCAATTGCTTTTGACCCGTGGTCATCTCTTCAAGCCGAATGGAGAGTTCATCCAGTTTCGAAACGTGCTGGCTCTTCCCAAGGATATCCCATTCGAGCAGATCGAGCTTACAGAGGAGCACATTGTAGAGATGCATGGCACGATCATCACTTCTCAAGGGGAGCGGCTCGAATTCGAGGATCGCACCCCCAAAGTGGCCGAGGTTCTCAAAGCGGAGCCCGGCTGCCGCAGTTGCTCAGATCAGAAGCCTCTTTCTAGGCGATATGTCGAGCGCAAAGTTGGGGCACATCGTTGTTGGCTCTGCACAGGAATAACGCTTGGAGTAGGCACTCTGGTTTCTTTGGGGCTGGCGTGGCTCGCTCCGGTCGTGCTCAAGCACCTCTTTACAGAAACTCTGCAATGGCTGGCCCTCCTGAGTGGACTGGTGTTCACCGTTTGGCGCGCCTGGTGGTGGGGATATTTGCCCTTCCAAGATCGAGCGGCCTATATGTTAGGGAGAGTCTTCCAAATCGTCCCAAAGGGTCAATCGAGGGAGGTGTATCATGAGGCTTCTTAGCATCCTTCGTGCTCTGAGTGTGTTTGCTCTCTTATCATGGATGCTGACCTCAACTTTCTTCGCATCTCATACGGACCTGGAGAGGCAGAGCGAAGGCAATCGCTGGACCGTCTGTGCTGAAGGCTGCGATTTCACTCAGATTCAGGCTGCCATCGACGCCGCTCAGCCGGGAGATACCGTTAAAGTACGTGAGGGCCTCTACAAAGAGAATC
>JBBIOR010000037.1:0-1719 GCA_037443265.1 Candidatus Fraserbacteria bacterium
GCGGTTGCGGAATTCAAGCAGCGGTCTAAGATGCGCCCATTCGGGCAGCGATGTGAGCTTTTCCATCGTCTTATCTTGCCTGACAACAGTACACATCCAACACCCAAAGCGTGTGTCTCTCCCATTATAAATTTGTCCTTCGAGATGGGCAGTGGGATAGCCCAGGGATGGAGCATAGAATCGCAAGAAGTCCCAAACATCACAATCTTGCCAATCCACTATGGGAGCCAAATAGGCAGCCTTCAAACGGGGGCTGTATTGAAACCACAACCCTTGACCACATTCACCGCCACGTTTGCAGGAGCTGTGGAGACTGAGATCTCTATTTTGCGATTCACCAAATCGTACTCCCGTGATGATGACCGTCTTATTGGGCTTGATGGAGGACCTCAGGGCATCTTCTACAGGCTCGATCTTCAAGCGCCGCGTGCACCAGCGGAACAGCTGATGGGGCGGCGGATACCCCTTGCCGAGTAGGCAAACCCAGAATCTCTCGTGAAGGCGTGGGCGTACCACATGGCAGTGGATGGGCAGATTTTTCAAGCGACGCTGGTGCTGAAGTTGGTCGAGGAACTTCAAAGCGTACTGGTTGATGACGGGTATCTCGATGCCTGTATCGGAATATATAATGTCGATTCTTTCTATTTCACCTCGTGACTTCAAGGCCGTTTCAAGAGCCATGACAACTGACGTTGTGGAATCTTTGCCTCCGGAGAAAGTCACGATCCAATGATTATATCCTCGACTCAGCATTTCTCGCAGGGCGCTTTCTGTCTCTCTCATGCGTCGTAATAGTCTTGTTCTTGTTTGAGAGCCGTTTTGCGATGCTAGTTTGACGGGATAGATGGAATCACGCGTCAATGCTTGATCAGATATTGACACAGCTCTATTCCAATTTCTCAAGCCCTCACCAACTCCAGCTCTTCGATCCGCGACTGGATGGGGCGCAACTTCTTGATTCTGATCCAGACGCCTGTCAGTCTCCCTTTGATTCTAACTCCTTCAAAATTCTCTTCACTTCATCCCTGAGCGCCGGAACATCCTCTTTGGCTGACTCCCAAACCGCTTCAAGGTCAACGCCGAAATAATCGTGGATCAGTTTATCGCGCATGCCGGCGACGTCCTTCCAAGGAATATGAGGATGGCGATCTCGTAACTCCGACGATAGCTTCTTCACTGCCTCTCCGATGATTTCCAGTTGACGGATTACGCCATCTTGAATCAGGGTGTTGCGACGGAAGTTGTGTTCATCAATCCCGTGCAAATATTCCGCGATTTTCGATATGGCATCTAGGACATGCCGCAAGTATACTGCATCATCGCGCTTGCTCATAGACGGCCTCGACTTCGGCGTTGATGCGATCCCGTAAGTAGGGGCTGATGGAAGCTTCCGTGAGCAAGTCCACCGTCCGGCCTAAAGCCTCTGCGAACTCCCGTTCTATCCTGACCAGATCCAGTAGACTTTTCCGCTTGGAGAAGCGTACTAAGAGGTCCACATCGCTCTCGGAAGTCGCTTGCCCTCTGGCAAATGAGCCGAATACTCCTAAGAACACGATATCGTTTCTCTCACAGATCTCCACGAGCTTGTCTCTGTCAATTACGAGTGCTTCCATGTGGCCTCCATCCTGATTCCAGCTCGCATCGGAGAGCATCATAGCGGGGACCTTGGACTAAGAGCAAAGAGGATGCTCCGTTCTGCCCCATTCTCGACTCGACAAA
>JBBIOR010000037.1:1819-8147 GCA_037443265.1 Candidatus Fraserbacteria bacterium
TGAACCTCCCCCAGTCAATCCGAGCCTGCCTCTACCAATACTTTGTTTTTCGCTTCTGCTCGAATGGACGCCTGCGCTTCCAAAATTCTCCTCAAGAACTGCCCCGTGTACGACTCTGCGACTTCGGCCACCTCCTCTGGGGTCCCCTTGGCCACCACGCGACCTCCGGCATCCCCGCCCTCCGGCCCAAGATCAATAATCCAGTCAGCGACTTTGATCACATCGAGATTGTGCTCAATCACTATGACCGTGTTGCCCTTGTCCACCAGCCGCCCCAGCACCCCCAAGAGCTTTTCGATGTCGGCCATGTGCAACCCCGTGGTGGGCTCATCGAGAATGTAGAGCGTGTGCCCCGTGTCGCGCTTGCTCAGCTCCTCTGCTAATTTGACCCTCTGAGCCTCGCCCCCTGAGAGCGTGGTCGCCGGCTGGCCCAGCTCGATATACCCCAGGCCCACGTCATAAAGAGTCTGCAGCTTGCGCCGGATTGCCGGAATGTGCTCAAAAAATGAGAGCGCTTCTTCGACGGTCATCTTGAGCACATCTGCGATGGTCTTGTCTTTATATTGAATCTTGAGGGTCTCGCGGTTGTAGCGCGCCCCCTTGCAGGCTTCGCAGGGAATATAAACATCGGGCAGGAAGTGCATCTCGATTTTGATGAGCCCATCGCCCTTGCACACCTCACACCGGCCTCCCTTGACGTTGAACGAGAATCTTCCGGGTTTATAGCCTCGGGCTCTCGACTCGGGCACTTGCGCAAAGAGCCTCCGAATATCGTCAAAGAGCCCAATGTAGGTCGCGGGATTCGACCGCGGCGTCCGCCCGATGGGCGCTTGATCGATCTCGATGACTTTATCGATCTGTTCTAGGCCCAAGATCTCATCGTGCTCTCCGGGCCGCTCCACCACATAGCCCAAGCGGGCCGCTGCCCCTCGATATAAAATCTCATCGATGAGGGTGCTCTTGCCCGAGCCGGAGACCCCCGTCACGCAGACGAACACGCCCAGCGGGATCTCCACGTCAATGTTTTTGAGATTGTGCTGGCGTGCCCCTTTTATAATCAAAAAACCCTTGGGGCGACGCCGCTTCTCAGGCAGCGGGATCTGACGCCTCCCGCTCAAGTATTGCCCCGTGACGGACTCCTCGCAGGCCATGATCTCAGCCACAGAGCCGGTGGCCACGATCCGCCCGCCGTGCGCCCCGGCCCCCGGCCCGATGTCTACAATGAAATCCGCCGCGCGGATCGTCTCCTCGTCGTGTTCGACGACGATCACGGTGTTGCCCAGATCACGAAGCCCCTTGAGGGTGTTAAGCAAGCGCTTATTATCGCGCTGATGGAGCCCGATGCTCGGCTCATCTAGAATATATAAGACGCCCACGAGCCCGGAGCCGATCTGCGTGGCTAAGCGAATGCGCTGGGCTTCGCCTCCGGCCAGCGTGCCCGCCATGCGATCCAACGTCAAATACTCCAAGCCCACATCCAGGAGGAACTTCAAACGGGCTTTGATCTCCTTTAAGATCTGATGAGCGATGAGTCGCTCGCGCTCCGTAAGCCTTAAGCCCTCAAAGAACTCAAAGCAGTCTTTCACGGAAAGTGCCGTAAGCTCCTGGATGGAGAATCCGCCCACGGTGACAGCCAGGCTCTCCGGGCGAAGCCGCCCGCCACGGCAATGGGGACACGGCTGCCGGCTCATGTATTGCTCGATCTCGCCACGGGCCCACTCGGACTCCGCCTCGCGATAGGCCCGCTCCAGCGCCGGGATCACGCCGGGATAGACGTCTTGGAAATAGCGCGTCCTCCCATAGCGATTCGTATAGGGAAAGACGATGGGCCGGGGAGCGCCATATAAAATCACATCGAGCTTCTCTTTGGGGAGCTGGCCTAAGGGCACGTTCGGCTCAATGTGATACGCCTCACAGAGGCCGCGCAAAAGCCCCCGCAGCCACTTGCTCTTGCGATCCGCCCAGGGGATGATCCCGCCGTCAAAGAGCGTCCTTCGCCTGTCAATCACGAGATGGACGTCTATCTCCATCTTGAAGCCCAAGCCGTCGCAACCGGGACAAGCTCCATAGGGGCTGTTGAACGAGAACATCCGTGGTTCCAGCTTCTCAAAGCTGATCCCGCACTCCGGGCAGGCCAGCTGCTCGCTGAAGAGGATCTCATTTCTCTTGGGCTCGGTGGCCTCGACGAGGCTGACCAGCGCCAGCCCCTCGCCCCTGCGAAGCGCAATCTCGATAGAATCAGCAATCCGGCCCTTGCTCTCGGGCTTGACGATGAGTCGATCGATCACGATCTCGATCGTGTGTTTTCTATTCTTGTCAAGCTCCGGCACTTCTTCGATGGGGAAAATCTCTCTATTGACGCGAACCCTGGAGAAGCCTTCTTTTCGGACCTCCTCGAATAATCTTTTGAATTCGCCCTTGCGGCCGCGCACGATGGGCGCAAGAATTTGAATCTTCGTGCCCTCGCCCAGCTCGAAGATCTGGTCAACAATTTGCTGGGCCGTCTGCTGAGCGATGGGCCGGCCACACCTATAGCAATGGGGCTGGCCGATGCGAGCGTAAAGCAATCTCAAATAATCATAGATCTCCGTCACCGTGCCCACGGTGGAGCGCGGGTTCTTATGAACAGTCTTTTGATCGATGGAGATGGCAGGCGAGAGCCCTTCGATGAAGTCCACCTCGGGCTTGTCGAGGGTGCCCAGAAACTGCCGCGCGTAGGCTGAAAGAGACTCGACATAGCGCCTCTGGCCTTCGGCGTAGATCGTGTCGAAAGCTAGGGAAGACTTGCCGCTGCCGGAGATGCCCGTAAAGACGATGAGTCTATTGCGCGGCAGCTCTAAGTCTATATTTTTGAGGTTGTGCTCTCGGGCACCCTGAATGATGATCTTGTCGTGGCTCACTGTAAAGTCCCCCACCACGCCGGCTGTAAGTTTGCCAGATGGAAGTCGGCTATTCAATCCCCTCAAGACCGGGGCCCGGAAGCTATCTGTACAAGTCCCGCCGCTCATAGTGTAAAATATGGCCCAGCCGAAAACGAAAGGTCTGCGGAGGTGCACTATATGAGAAGAGCAGAGATCAACGCGCTACTTTCTCCCCTACTCTATTTGTATTTGGGCATGTTCCTGTCACTGTCACTGTCACTGTCACTCACTCCGGCCCAAGCGAAGAATCCTCCAGGGCTTACGCTTTCTACACCCTATCCGGCTCAGGTAGTAGAACTGGGCAAGACGATCACGCTCTCACTCACCGTGCGCAACACGGAGCTTCCGCCGCAGATCGTGCGCCTGGAGATGCTAGAGATCCCCGAAGGCTGGAAGGCGACTTTTCTAGGCGGGGGCCAGATCATAAAAGCCCTCTATGTGGATTCCGACGACTCGGCCACGGTAAGCCTCAAGCTCGAGCCGCCTTCTGCTCAAACCCCTGGCCTCTATCGCTTTCGTGTAGTAGTCCAAGGCCAGGACGGGCGCGCCCGCTCTGAATTGCCCCTGGAGCTGAGCGTAGCTGAGAGACTTCCCCCGCGCCTGCAGTTCGATGTGGAGCTACCCACCTTGCGGGGCACGCCCGGCTCAACGCTGCGCTACCGGGCAACGCTTAAGAACGACAGCGACGAAGAACTGCTCATCAATCTGGACTCTGAGGCTCCGGAGGGCTTTACGGTGCGCTTCAAGCTGGGCTTCGGCTCCCAGGAAGTGACGAGTTTTCCGCTTAAGGCGGCCGAATCCAAGAGCCTAGATATTGAAGTCATGCCGCCTCGCCAGACGTCCGCCGGAGATTACCCCATCCGCGTGCGTGCCCTCTCCGGCGAGGCGCAAGCGGCCCTCCAGCTTACGGCCACGGTCACCGGGCAGGCGGAGCTCACCGTGACGACGCCGGAGGGCCGGGTCTCAGCCGAGGCCACGGCCGGCCGCGAGACCCCGCTCAAAATTATAGTACGCAACAACGGAAGCGCCCCGGCCCGAGACGTCGAGCTTTCTGCTTCTCCTCCCTTCGGCTGGTCGGTGGAGTTCGACCCCAAGAAGATCGCCGAGATACCTCCCAATGGTGAGGCGGAGGCCCTCGCGAAGATTAAGCCCTCCGAGAAGGCCGTGGCTGGCGATTACACCCTGAGCATCAGCGCCCGCTCACAGGCCGAAGGGAGCTCCGTCTCAATCTCAGATTCGGAGCAATTTCGCATCACCGTGATGACTTCCACGATCTGGGGGATCGTGGGCGTGATCTTGATTGCCGTGGCCCTCGGGGTGGTGGGGCTGGCCGTAGCCCGCTTCGGAAGGAGGTAGATCCCATGTCCGAGGTCGTGATAGAGACGCGCGCTCTCACCAAGCGCTATGGCGCTTCTACCGCCGTGGAGAAGCTCAATATGGCCATTCGGGCCGGGGAGGTCTTTGGGCTTCTAGGCCCCAATGGAAGTGGCAAGACGACTACGATCCTGATGCTTCTTGGGCTTACGGAGCCAACGGAGGGCCAGGCTCGCGTCCTGGGCTTCGACCCCTTAAGAGAGCCACTCCAGGTGAAGGCCCGCGTGGGGTATCTGCCGGATCAAGTCGGCTTCTACAACGAGCTTACGGCTCGTGAGAATCTCTCATACATGGCCAAGCTCAATGGGCTCCGGCGTCATGAGGCGCAGGAGCGCATCGCGGAAGTGCTCGAACGCATGGGGCTCTTAGAGGTCGCAGACCGGAGGGTGGCCACGTTCTCACGGGGGATGCAGCAGCGCTTGGGCCTAGCAGAGGTTCTCCTTAAGCGCCCTCAAGTGATCATTCTCGATGAGCCGACGCTGGGGCTGGATCCGGAAGCGGCGCGCGATTTTTTAAATACCATTCGCAGCCTGCGCGCGCAGGGGATCACGATCCTGCTGGCCTCGCATCTCTTGCATCAGGTGCAGATCATCTGTGATCGCGTCGGGCTCTTTCTTAAGGGGAGGATGGCGCTGGAGGGAACCGTCAAGGAGCTGGCTCAAAAGTTCTTGGGCGGGGTCTATCGCATTCGCGTGGAGGCCGAAGGGCCGGAGCTGGAGAAGGCTCTGCGGGATCTGCCTGGCGTGGTCCGCCTGAAGCCTCTAGACTCTCGATGCTACGAGCTGGAGGCCCAAGAGGATGTGCGGGCGGCCGTAGCGCGGGCTGTGGCGGCCTCTGGAGGCCGATTGCTCTCGCTGCATCTGGAAGAGCCCGGCCTGGATGAGGTCTACGCCCGCTACTTCGAGGAGGTGGCTCATTCATTTCATGATTAAAAGGCGGGAGGGCTCGCCGTGGAAGGGCCTGTGGGTGGTGGTGGCCAAGGAGATGGCCGATCATCTCTCCAGTGCCAGGATGCGCTTCCTGGAGGCCTTGATCGTGCTTACGGCCATAGGGACGGTGTATATGGCCCTGCAGAATCTTTCCACGAGCGCCAGCGGCGATCCGTTCTTGTATTTGAGGCTCTTTACCACGGCGAAAGAGCCCATCCCGGCGTTCGTGGGGCTTTTGGGTTTTCTGGTGCCTCTGGTGGCGATTGCGATGCTCTTCGATTCGGTGAGCGGAGAATTTAATCGCCGGACGCTCTCGCGGGTGCTGGCCCAGCCGATCTATCGCGATGCGCTGCTGTTTGGAAAATTCTTGGCGGGGCTCTTTACGCTGGCTCTGGTGCTCTTAGCGATCTGGCTCTTGATCGTGGGGTTGGGGCTCTTGCGGTTGGGGGTGCCGCCCGGCGGGGAGGAGGTAGCCCGCACTCTGCTCTTTCTGTTGGGCACGCTCGCCTATGGGGGCGTCTGGCTCTCTTTGGCGCTGGTCTTCTCCGTGGTGTTCCGGCAGACGGCCACGGCGGCCCTCTCTTCCATTGCCGTCTGGCTCTTCTTTACGATCTTTTGGGGGATGATCGCGCAGCTCCTCGCCCAGGGCCTATTTGGGGCGAACCCGGCCTCTCAGCTGCAGGCGGAGCTTGCGCTGGTGCGGCTTTCGCCCAACACGCTCTTCTCGGAGATCACGATTGCGCTTTTAAATCCCGAGGTGCGGGTCTTTGGGTTGATCACGCCGTTGCAGCTTCTCCAGTTGCAGTGGGCGATTCCGACGCCTCTGCCGCTTCTCCAGAGCTTGCTGCTCATCTGGCCGCAGCTTACGGGGCTGATGGCGGCGACGATCCTGCTCTTTGCTTTGGGCTATGTGCTCTTCCAGCGCCAGGAGGTCCGGGCGTAGCTCGGTTATGGGCCAAAAAGGAGAGCAGGCCGGTCCCTAGTCCGGCCTGCTCTCTGTCTAGCAAGTCTAAGGTCTTCCCTGGGGTCGCTAACCCAGGGCCTTGTTGCCGTCCTTAGAATCTCACCGTCAGGTCGACATCAGCCGAGTCCAGACCGGTGGTC
>JBBIOR010000038.1:0-6030 GCA_037443265.1 Candidatus Fraserbacteria bacterium
CAAAGATCTGCTCTATCCCATCGTGCGGAGGATGCTGCGCTGGCGCAGCAAGTACCGCGATGACGCCTGCCACGACGAGCGGTGCACCTGCGTCTGGTGCACTTGTCAGAGGCAGATAGAGGCTTGCCAAGCCGAAGGCGAAGCGCAAGTGCCTATCCAACCCACCCTTAGGAGGGAACAACCATGAAAGACATCTGGCTTTGGCTGATCGTGGCCGCTGCGGCCGTTGCTGTGCTCGTCTTCTTCGGGGTGATGCGCCCGGGGCCGATGGCTACTGGGAAGCTCGTGCAGGTCGAGGGCGGAAGCTATCGCCACATCGACTCCGAGCAACTATGGGCCATGCTGCAACAGAAAGATTTTCTGCTCGTCAATGTTCACATTCCTTATGAGGGCGAGCTGCCCCAGACTGACGCCTTCGTGCCCTACAACGAAGTCGAGAAGAATCTTGACCAACTGCCAAAGGACAAGGGAGCGAAGATCGTGCTCTATTGCATGAGTGGGCGGATGAGCGCCATGGCAGCCGAGACGCTCGTGAAGCTGGGTTACACGAACGTCTGGAACTTGAAAGAGGGCATGCGGGAGTGGCAGCAGAAGGGTTTTCCATTGCTGAATAAGCCTCAGGGATGAGCAGAATGGGAGGAGCAATCTCGAAACAGGCGATAGACGCAAAGGCCACAGCGGCAACGAAAGCTCGCTACGATCGGGTAGCCCCCTTCTACGACTTGATGGAAGGCGTGATGGAGCGGCTCTTCTTTCACAAGTGGCGGAAACTCGTCTGGCAGGCCGTAGGCTTGGAAGCTCAAAGGGTTTTAGAGGTCGGTGTGGGCACCGGCAAGAATTTTCCATACTACCCCAAAGGTACACAGATCACGGCGATTGACCTAAGCGATCGGATGCTCGCGCGGGCCCGCCGGCGGGCGGAGAAGCTGAGCCTGAACGTTGAGCTTCTGCAGATGGATGCGCAGGCCCTCGAGTTTCCAGATGACTCCTTCGACGTCGCCGTGTCGACCTTCGTCTTCTGCTCTGTGCCCGACCCCGTGTTGGGGCTGCAAGAGATCCGGCGGGTGCTGCGGCCCGGCGGCGAGGCCGTCTTCTTAGAGCACATGCGCCCTGAGTCGCCCGAGTTAGGCAGGCTCTTTGATTGGCTCAACCCACTCGCCGTGCGGCTGTGGGGGGCCAACATCAACCGTTACACTTTAGAGAACGTCCAGAGAGCGGGCCTTAAGATTACCCAAGCGAAGGACCTCCTGCCTCAGGGCATCGTCCGGCTGATCATCGCCGGGACTGGAGGGAAGAAGTACTGAAACGATGAGAAACTCTGTGCGCTTAGGCCGCATCCTGGGGATCGAGATCGGACTCGACTACAGCTGGTTCATCATCTTTGCGCTTGTCACGTGGTCGCTCGCGGCTCATTATTTCCCCATGAACTATCGCTGGCCCCCTTCAACGTACTGGGCCGTCGGAGTGATCACCAGCTTACTCTTCTTCGTTTCAGTGTTGGCCCACGAACTGGGACACAGCGTCGTTGCGATCCGCAGGGGCATCCCCGTCAAAGCCATCACGTTCTTCATCTTCGGGGGCATGGCCCAGATCTCCAAAGAGCCCGAGCGCCCGCACGATGAGTTTCTCATCGCGATCGCAGGACCAGCCGTCAGCGTGGCCTTAGGGCTTCTATTCCAAGCCCTGTACTTGGGCGCGCCTAGCCCTGCCCAGCCAACCGCGGCGCTGGCCTTCATCGGCTGGTTCTTAGAGAACGCTGCCTCTGGCAGCTATCAGCAGATCGCGCTCCGCCAGCAGCTCATGGGCGTGAGGGCCCGCGAGATCATGATGACTGACTGTCCGCATGTGCCGCGCTCCTTAACGCTGCATCAGCTGGTCTATGAGTATATTCTCAAAGGCCCCCGGCGCTGCTTCCCCGTCGTGGAGGACGGAAGAGTCTTAGGAATCATCACGCTGCATCACGTCAAAGAAATCCCACAGGAGAGGTGGGCGATGACGACCGTGGGCCAAGCGATGACGCCCTTGGAGCAGACCAAGAAGGTTCGACCGGATCAAGACCTGTTCGAGGTGCTCGAGTTCATGACCGCTGAAGATGTCAATCAGGTGCCCGTGGTGGACGATGGGAGGCTTTTAGGCATGGTCTCACGCGATCGCGTGCTGGCTTTCTTGGCGACGCGCGCGGAGCTAGGAGTCTAAAAGAAGGGATCGTGACGGCTCGCGTCGTCGGCACGGACCCCAGTGTGGATCTGGCCGCGCTGCAAGTCGCGATGCCCCCGGAGAAGCAGGGAAGGGCTGATCAGCTATCAGGAAGCGGCCGCCCGATGGAGCGCTTCTGGCAAGAAATTGACTAAGATCAGCAAGGAAGCTGAGGAAGATCATGGTAGCTGAATTACGGATCTTGTACTCTAGAGCTACTCTCCCACCCCCCCCGCTGGTGGGGTGGATCACAGGCGCAAAGGAGGAGGAGAGCATGAAGTCTCTTCTCAAGGGCGGGATAGCTCTAGCGGTGCTGGTGACCACCGTGGGGATCTTCACAATAGCTCACGAGGGAATGCCCACGGGGGACGGGATCGTCAAGGACGGAGAGTACGCCAACCATTACACCAATGAGGCGCTCAAGATGGCGCTCCACTGGACCATTGACACGGAAGAGGGCACGATTTATGTCGCTTTGGAGGCGCCGACTAAGGGATGGGTCGGCCTCGGACTAGACACACCAGACGGCCAGAGCATGGATTGGATCATCGGCACCTACCATGACAAAGACAATGAGACCGACGCGCTCGACGCCTTCCAGGAGAAGACGGATGCCCCCGCTCAAGCGGACACGTTCCTAGGTGGCAGCGACGACATTGTCCAGAAGGCCGCAGCGCAGACAGAGCAGGCGACGACCTTCGAGTTCGTCCGCCTCCTCAATACCGGTGACAAGTTTGATGTGGCGCTCTTGCTGGGCGTTCAAAACGCGATGCTCGCCTTCGGTGATGAGGACGAGTACGAGCACTTCGACCAGGAGACCCTGAGTTCTATGATTCAAATCGACTTCTTCGCTGGCACGGTGAGCTCAGGCGCAGGCCAGTAACCCAGCTGGGAGGGGACCGTCTGGGATGACGGTCCCCCCTTCTCATCGTGCCCTAGGGAGGCGGATCATGGAGCAGCAGGCGGAATCGGCCAGGCGGCCCACAGCCCGGAGTTGGAGCTTGTGGCAAGTGTTGGATGAGCGCCTGGGATTGAGTGCTTTGAGTTACCCAGTCCCTGAGCATGCCAACACGCTGCCCTATATGCTGGGAGGCATCACCCTGCTGGGCTTTTTGATCTTGATCCTGACAGGCATCTACCTGACGCAGTACTATAACCCTGACCCGGGCCAGGCCCACGATAGCATCGTCTATATCATCCAACAGGTTCCTTTGGGCGACTTCATCCGGGGCATTCACTATTGGGCGTCGAACTTGGTGATGGTCACCGTGCTGTTGCATCTCATCCGGGTCTTCACCACCGGGGCCTACAAGCGTCCCCGGGAGGCGAACTGGCTGGTGGGGGTAGGGCTGCTGGCCATTACCATCGCCTTCATCTTCACCGGCACCGTGCTCAAATGGGACCAGGAAGCCTACGAGGCCATGATCCATAGTATGACCTTCTCAGAGTTCCTGGGTCGACTGGGATCCTGGTTCTCAGATAGCTTCACGCTCAGTGCGCCGATGCTTGTCCGCCTGTATTCCGTCCATATCGCGGTGCTGCCGGCACTCTTTTTGGTCTTGATCGCGCTGCACTTGATGCTCGTCAAGTATCACGGGATCTCGCCACTTCCGACGGCCGAGGCCCGAGCGGGTAGCTGGGGCAAGGAAGGTGCAGGACGCTTCTCCGCACACCTGCGGCGTATGGTTGGCTACGGGCTTTGGCTGCTCGCGCTGGCGGGTGCGTTGGCTCTGATCTGGCCAGCACCGTTGGGATACACGCCGGTGCCGGGTGCAGAGGTGACCAAGCCTCCCTGGCTGTTCCTCTGGCTCTATGCGTTCGAGAACTGGGTGGGAGCCATAGGGATCCTCTGGGCCCCCATCGTGTTCTTCGTGCTCTTAGCCATGGTACCCTTCCTCGATCGCAGTCCGTATCTGGCCCCGTGGCAGCGGCCGGTGACCGTCACGCTCGGCGTACTCTTGTTGCTAAGTCTGATCGGCCTGACGCTGTATGTCGCCCTCACCCCGCCGGTGAGCCACATCCAAGGCATGGGAGATTGAGATGCTGGCACACCGCTTTCTCGCCTATCTGGCCCTGGCGACCTTCGGGATGGGCAGGCTCTTAAGCAGCGGCAGGACCCTGCTGACCGGAGGCGGCAATCTGTGGACCTGGCTGGAAATGCTTCTGGCGCTTCCACTGCTCGCTTTGGGCCTACTGGCTACGGCGCGGATCCTCTACTGGGCGGATTGCCAAAGGAGGGAAGATGACTCTCCCTAGGGGCAAACACGGGCGCTGGGCGCTGATGGTGTTGCTCGGGTTGTTGGTCTTAGGGCCGATGGCCTCTTCTCATGAAGGCGCGGAGGTGAGCGCCTATCCCACGAGGGTTGCTCCCGGCGAAACGCTCTTTGTGGAAGGCGTGGATATCAACCCGAATGGTCCGATCGCGATCTTCCTGGAGGGTCTGAAGGGCAAGTTCCGACTAGGCCAGGTGCAGGGGGATCCCGATGGCGGGTTCAAGACGAACGTGGCTATTCCACCGGATGTCCCGCCCGGCACCTATCTGCTCAAGGCCATCGGCGCCAACGGGGTGAGCGCCACCTTCGATCTCACACTCACGGCAGGCCAAAGCTCAGCAACCCAAGAACCACGGGAGGCGACCGATGCGCTCATGGCACTCGAGCGCCCCAAATCGCCTGGAACTTTGACGATTGGGCTCGTATTGGTGGGGTTAAGCCTGATCTTGGGCGGCTGGTTGATCCGTCCGGAAAGGCGCGCCCCGCCTAGAGCGGTCATCGGTTCAACCCCTCACCGCAAGCCAGGGAGTCAGAGATAGATGAAGAGTCGAGGGATCTCCAGGGGCCGCTGGAGCGAGCGCCCGTGGCTCGCTGGACAGAGGGTACCATGATACGGACGGCCATCCCCTTTGAGCCCATCGGACACATCGCGATTGGGCCGTTGAGGCTTCAGACGTTCGGCGCCCTAGTGGCGATGGGAACGGTGGTCGCCTACCTAGCAGCCCGACGACAAATCCGACGGCATCAACTTGACGTAGCGGCCTTCGAAAGCCTTTTCCTTTGGGTGCTGTTGGGTGGCTTGGTGGGAGCCCGCCTGCTATATGTTGCCCTGAACTTCCATCTGTATAGCACAAGCCCCATCAACATCCTGAAGGTGTGGGAAGGCGGTCTGGTCTCCTACGGCGGGCTTCTAGGCGGTGCCTTGGCCGCTGGGTGGTACGTGCGCCGCCGGCGTCTGAATTTCTGGGTTTATGCAGATATGCTTGCACCGTTCGTCTTCCTGGGTTGGGCCTTCGGCCGTCTGGGAGATTTTCTCACAGGCCAGCTCGTGGGAACCCCTTCGGATCTGCCGTGGGCCGTGCAGATCGCAGGCGATGTGCCCCGCCACCCTGTGCAGGTCTACGCGACCGTTCTATTGCTCCTGCTCTTTTTGACCCTGCGAGGGGTCCAACGATATGGGGAACGAAAGCCACTGAGACTTCCGCAGGGCTTTATGGCACTCACGGCGTTGGGCCTCTATGGCATCGAGCGCTTCTTCATCGAATTTCTACGGGATTATCCGAACAGCGAGTATCTCTTCAATTACCGTACGTTCTCACAGGCTGTCAGCTTCAGCCTGCTCGTACTAGCCATCACCGGCTTATGGTGGAAACTGGGCAAACAGCACATCATAATTTAAGAAGAGAGGAGGATGAGCTTTGAACGCCCAGAGAGACCAAAGGCAAGAGAGCGACAACTTTCAGATCTCGCCTGAGGCCCATCGGCTCACCCGGCGAAGCTTTTTGTCCCGGCTCGGGTGGGGGACGTTCTTTCTATCTTTGGGGGGAGTGGCCAGCAGCAT
>JBBIOR010000039.1:0-4943 GCA_037443265.1 Candidatus Fraserbacteria bacterium
CGTCTGTTATGCCCGTGTAACAGACCTAGTCTGCGCCAAAAGAGAGTGCGCCCATATTCAGCAATCGCCTCGATGCCCTCACGCTCGCAGCCTCTCGCGCATTTGGGCAGCCGTCAATCCCCGCAGATGTACAATCTTCTCCGGATGAGTCTCGCCCGCGATAATTTTTATATCGCTCTTGGGAATCTTCAGCGCTCGAGCGAGCAGATCTATGCAGGCTCGATTCGCCTTGCCCTGCTCAGGAGCCGCCGTCACGGCGATGAGCAGGGCATCTCCTCGGACGCCCAAGATCGCATTTTGATTAGCCTTCGGCTTCACTTTGATCTTCAAAGTGGCACCCTCAGGTCCGTCTCTCAGCTCAAGCATAGAATCCATAGCAGCCATAGCCGACGACTTGAGCCTTCTCTCCTGTGATGTCCCCAGAATTGCGATAGTCGAGAAACTCTCCCTTCCAGCCCTTTTCCTTCGCCATCATCATCAGCACAAGAATGGCCGTCTTGCCGCAGGCCTCAACCCGCTGCCGGGCTTCTTCAATCTCCAGCTGTGGGATGCATTGATTGGCCGCGGCGTCTATAACGCACGCCTGCTCGTAGGAGTAATAGTGGCTTAGATCAGAGCTTACAATCACAAGATCGAAGCGATCGCTGGCTTTAAGAAGGAGCTTCGCCAGCTCCGCCGGCTCGATCACCCCCGTGACGATGGGAAAGAAGCTGAAGTTCTCGAGCACGTATTGCAGAAACGGCAGCTGGACTTCCAGAGAGTGCTCCAGGCGATGGGCTTCAGCCAGCGAGATGAGTGGACCCTCCGCTGAGATGGGCAGGCCCGGGTTGATCACCGGCACGCGGCCCAAGGGAGTGGCCCAAAACTCGGCCGGATGGGTGGCAGCACCGGAGAAGGCCACAAAATGCGCCGGCCCCATGAGCAAGATCTTGGGAGTCTTTGGAAACTCGATCGAGCAAAGCAGCTTGTATCCCACAGCCGCCACGGGGCCGGAATAGCGAAAGCCCGCATGGGGCACGATCAAAGCTTTCAACCGGCCGAGGGCAGATTTTTGAGGTGCGGCGTCCAGCAGCTGGTGTAGCTCCGCACGCAGCTGCTTGAGCTCTCGAGGATAGAAGCGTCCTGCCACCCCAGCTTCCCGGATGGCCATGCCCATGACCTGCTCACCCCCTAAGGGCATTGTATCAGAAAGTCCGCGGGCGCGGGTATACTCAACTCAATAGACGCAACCGTGGAGATCGGGTATGATGACCACAAGCGTGATCGAGCGAGAGTCAAGTCCGTTTACGAACCCGGAAGTCGCGCATACGTTAGCCATCGCCTTCTTCCGGGCCTGTCTATATGACATCATCCTCGGCCGAGATGATCTCGACGAGGAGGTCCTCAAGCGCTGGGAGAGGATCCTGCGCAGCGGGCCGGTGCGAGACTATTCGATCACACGCTACTTTCAAGCGATCGTCGCCACAAAGCGGCGCCTGAGAAACCCCCTCAACACGGTGGCCTATCTCGTCTATAGAATGAGCCACGGTGGCCTGCCGGAAGGGCCGGGGGAAGATTTTCAAGCCGATCAGGACGTGCGGCACTGCATCTCCTGCAGCGCTCCCATCGACGAAGAGCGCAGACAGCGCATGGTCGAGCGCATTGAGAACGGCTATCGCCTGAAGGATCTCAAGACTCCGCTCGACTGCGAAGAGATGGTCAACACTCATCTCACCCAAGAAGAGATCTTTGAGTTCGTCGGCCATGAGGTGAGCTTCAGCTATCAGGAGAAGAAGATTCAGGAGATGTACGACGAGCTCGAACGGCAAGAGGCCAAATCGCGGCTCTAGGGAGGTGGACGATGCGCAACTGGGGATCTTCCATGGACAGCTTCTTCGGGCAGCTGTTCGCCCAAGACCTGGAATCGATTGATCCGGTGCATCATCCCACAGACGAGGTTCTGCGAGCCTATTTGAAGGGGCAACTCGGCAAAGACTGGCACTATCCTGAGGAACTCTGGCAGGGATTTTCAAGCCATGAGCTAAGAACTTGGCCCCATCGAGAGGCTTCTGCCCATCTGCTCATATGCGAGCGGTGTCGAGATCGGGTGCGTCTGCTGCAACTCGAAGAGGAGGGGAGGCGCACCCTCTGGACATCGCTGCGGGCTTGGCTCGCCGACCTCCAGGAGCAGCTTAGGCCCATTCCCCGTCCGGCTCTGGTGACCCTGGCCGTGCAGTCGTTCGTCATCGTGGGATTAATGGGCCTGCTCTTCTTCCAGCCGACCCCGCTGCCGGGCACCTCATCCCAAGGGGCGGGGACACCAAAGAACATGGCCGGAGTCTTGCCGTCGTTTGCCTCTCAAGCCATCGAGACCATCAAGCAGGACCCCAACCCGAAGAATCGCCTGCAGGCGCTCCAGCTGCTCCAGCAGTATCAAGACCCGCGGCTGGTGGAGCCGCTCACGGAGGTCCTCGACAAAGAGCCACACCCGCAAGTTCGCCAGGCGATCGCTCAGACGCTCTTCTCCATCCTGATCACCACGGAGAGCCAGTATTTTACCCTCCGGCAGACGATCCAGCGCACCCGAGAGAAGCACAGCCAGGAGTTTGGGTTCTTCTTCCAGGTGGGCATCGGCGACCTACGCCAATTCCTACGGGGCTTGAGCGAATTGCAAACGGAGATGCCATATCCGGTCGAGATCTTCTGCCAGGGCCGGCCGGATCTTCAGCTGGGTCAGCTCATCCAACTGGCTTCCGAGCTCGACGGTGTGCTGGTCATCGATCGTTTCGTCTCAACGGGAAGCTTCCGCCTGCGCCTGCCTCCTACCTTGGGGGGAGTACAGACCATCCAACAGTTGGAATCGCGCTTGGGAATCGTCTGCCGGCCGTAGCTTTAGGCTCGTTTGATCAGCACCGTCTCGATGCGCGGCCCTCTCATCTGATCGATGATGAGCTTCCAGTGGTCGTATTGAAGAGCCTCGCCCGGCTGGGGCACTCGTTTCAGCTGATATAGAATAAAACCGGCGATCGTCTGATACTCCTCCTGCTCCGGCAGCTTGAGCCCTAAGGCTTCATTGGCATCATCGATGCGCAGATGTCCATCGACTCGGATCGTCTGCTCATCTACCCGCTCGTAGAGAGGCTCGGCCAATTCATCGCCCAAGGAGCCGACGATCTCTTCGGCCAGGCCGTCGAGGGTGACGATGCCCACCGTATCGCTGTATTCGTTGACCACAGCCACAATCGGGATGCGCTCACGCTGCATCTGGGCGAAGAGGGTGCTCACGGTCTTGTTTTCCGGCACGTACAGAATCGGGCGGACCAGGCTCTGGATGGGTTTCTCCAGCGCACGAGGATCCCGGCTGAGGGCTCTTAGCACATCCCGGATGGCCACGTACCCGATGATGTTCTCCGGTCGCTCACGGTAGATGGGAAAACGCGCATGGCTGGCCTCTTGAAAGATGTTCAATAAATCTGCGAACGTCCCTCTCTCCTCAAGGCTTATGATCTCGGGGCGTGGGGTCATCACTTCTCGCACTTCTTTTCCCGTAAGCTCCAGCACTCGATGGAGCATCTCCTCTTGGGCTCGCCCCAAAAGCCCGATCCGATAGACCTCCGCGAATTGTTGTTTGAGGTCTTCTAGGGAGTGGAGGCGTCCGGGTTCGGTCAGCTCGCGTCGGATGCCCACGGCCTGAAGGGCCAGCTGCGAGGCCCGATCGAGCAGCCAGATGAACGGCCGGAAGATCCTCTCAAAGACCAGAATGGGCCGAGCGGTGAGAAACGAGATCCTCTCTGGGTGGCGGATGGCGAAGATCTTGGGTGCCTGTTCGCCCAGCACGATGTGAAGGGCTGTGATGAACGCAAACGCGATCACGGTCGCACTGATATGGGAAACCGCTCCCGCGGCCTCGTGGGAGAGGAAGGCAAACCAGGGTCGGATGATCTCGACGATGGT
This sequence comes from Candidatus Fraserbacteria bacterium, assembly GCA_037443265.1. Taxonomy (GTDB): domain Bacteria; phylum Bipolaricaulota; class Bipolaricaulia; order RBG-16-55-9; family RBG-16-55-9; genus JBBIOR01. The sequence continues at coordinate 3,934 of JBBIOR010000039.1, forward strand.
GGTCTCACCGATCCATCCCAGGGCCAGACTCGCCATGGTGATGCCCAGCTGGGCGGCTGCGAGGATCTTGTCGGTCTCATCCAGCAATTGGCGGACGAGCTTGGCAGAAGCGTGCCCCTGGACGGCCAGGTGTTCGATGCGCCCGCGCCTTAGGCTCACCAGCGCGAACTCCACAGATACAAAGAAGCCGTTGGCCGCCACCAAAAGGGCCACGGCCAGCAGTTTCAAGACCACAAGCCAGAAGGCTTCCATCACAGTCCATTATAGCTTCTGCTCTTCTCTTGACAACGAGCGATGATGCGCATCAAAGAAGAGATGATCCGCGCAAGGCTCGGCGAATCGCTTCTGCCCCGAACCCTCGACGCCTTAAGAACGCATAGAGCTTGCGCGCGCGAGTTGCGCGATCGTCGCTGCGATAGCGGGCCGCCTGCTGCTCGATGAGCTTTTGAATGAGTTGCTCCTCGTCGATGTGGGCCCCCCTAAGAGCCCGATCGATGTGCTCTTTCGCAATCCCCTTGGCCTTCAGCTCCTCACGGAGAAGCGCCGGACCCTTGGGCTTAGTCATCAAGCGATCCTGCACCCAGAGCTTCGCGAAGACTTCATCATCGAGCCAGCCGCGCTCCTTCGCCTCTTGAATGATGTGCGCAACGACAGAGGCAGAATAGCCGGCCTTCTTCAGGCGCTCCCGGGCCTCGGGAACACTACGGGGGCGGAAACGGAGCAGACGCAGGAGCTGATCTCGCGCTTGAGCCAGCTCATCGTTCAGAGGCTCTCTTGCCCTGGCGCTTCGCGGTCTTCTCATCGTGCGAGTTTCCCGTGGGCGTTTCTGTGGCGGCCTCACGCAACAACCCAGCTTTCAGCCGGATCTCACGCTCGATTTGCTGAGCCAGCTCCGGGTTCTGTTCCAAGAAGGCCGCGCTACTGCTTATCCCTTGCCCCAGCTGGATGTCACCATACGAGTACCATGCGCCGCTCTTGTTGAGGATTTGAAACTCCTCGCCCAACGAGAT
>JBBIOR010000040.1:0-4044 GCA_037443265.1 Candidatus Fraserbacteria bacterium
GGGTCTTTCAGTTTATAGAGTATCCATCCTCAATCGAGAGCTGGTAGCTTCATCACCCCCTTGGTTAATTGGATCGTCATTCTATCACTGCTCCGTCCTAGGAAACAAGACCTCAGAAAACAGCTTCTTGAACCACTCAGCAAGCCGCTTCCAAAAAGGCTTCCTCAGTTGCAGGACCTTCTTCTGCAAGACCTCAATCTGGCGTTGTGCGTGCTTGTATCTCTCAAGAGCCTCAGCGGGAGTCACGCTCTCCTTCATCATCCGTATTGCCTCAAAAGTGGTATGTGCGCCATTGTGCAAGAACTCCTTCATTTGCCTGAACTTCTCAAAATCTTCTTCGTTAAAAACATAGCTGTTTCCCATGCCTTTCTTCGGCGCAACGAGTTCAGCATCCATGAGGAGCTGGTTCCAGTAGCGCACTGTGGTATATTTCTCACCCAGCTTTTGGGCTATCTCTTGGAGCTTCACACTCGAACAGTACCAGCAGGGGTGATGTCCGGCCATGACGGACGGGAATCTCGAGGGTGATGTCTGTCCTGGTCGTTGTTCAAAAGGCATGTCCTCTTCTGATTCGCCCTCCGCCCTCTGTTTCAATCCGTCAAGAATGTACTCCTCGTTCTCTTCGAGCCCGGTAGGCCTTCAGCCGCTAATCCGGAGTTCGTGGCTGAGGCTCCCCCGTAGACGCCGCGCTCCTCAACTACGTCAGTAAAGAGGCCCGTCGAGACTTCCTGCTTCTTTCCATCAAGGATCTCTTGGATTAGAGTCGGGGCAATGACTGTGACGGTAGCAATGACGTAGGGCTCGTCCACGCGCACGTCATCGTGGATGATGCCCTTAGAGTAGACGGGTAGGTCTTCGAGCGTGAGCATCTTCGGCTGACCATTTGCGTGGGGATGGCCGTCCGTGACCGGCTTGCCGGGAATCGAGTTGAGAAAGCTGGACGAGAAGAAGTCTGAGGGGTGCTTCAGCTCCATGCGGAAGCCACCCTTGCCATCTTCGTACGGCAAGACGCCTGTCCGCATGACGACGACCCGGCCCGTCAGCGTCTTGGCCTTCGCGTCGTAGCGGTAGCCGTCTAAGTAGCCCTGGTCCTCCCGCAGCTGCCTGATCGCCATCCCCCCCCTTCAGCTCTCTCAACGCCGCAATCGCTTAGACCTAAACCCAACTGCCGTTGCTAATATACAGTTGCCTTCTCGATTCAGAAGGGGATGGCGATCAAAGATCAACAATCTTGAACAATGTTAGCCAATCATGCGCAAAGATGATGACGCAAGCGCTTGCGCCTCTCCCGCGCCAGGGCGCAAGCCGCTTGCGCGTCGCGCTCGGAGCAGCAGCACGCGCGAGCGCCGACTTGTCAGTTAGTAAGCGCAATCGCGCGCTGTAGGGAAAGAGGCAGCGGAAGTGGGTACAGAACCTGGAGGGCTATCACGCACTGCGTCGAAGCTGTCAAGTAACACGTCACCCTGGGCGTCTTCCCACTCCTTGCAGATCTCCTCGATGGACCTCCTAGGAGAGAGGAGCTGAGTGACGTGGAAGCCCTTGATCGGATTGTCCGGGTCTGCGTGCCGCCACTGGCCGTGCTCGATGCAGTACCGCTTGGTCCAGATCCCCTTGTCGCAGTAGGCGCAGGTGAGCGTGTGACTTGCCCGGTCTACGTTGGCGAAGAAGTCTAGCTGCTGCCACGTGCCGCACTCCTCGCAGTGGACGTACCACTCGCCCCGGCTGCTGTTCTCAAAGAGCTGGTCTATGCCGATGCCGGGATAGGTCGGGTGGGAGAGGTCGAACTGCCACTTGTGCTCGCTGTGCCCCAGGCGGCGGAGCGCCCACTCCGCGTTCTCTCTGTCCATGCGATTCAGCTCGTCGCGGATTACGAAGCCCGCCGGAAACTCTTCGCTCAGCGAGAAGGGCCGCCAGACGCCGCCCACCTGTATGTAGCGATGGTCTTCTATCCACTCTAGAGCCCCCTGCGCCTCCGCAGCCTCCGTCATCTCCAGCTCGCGTTGCCGATGCTTGACGTACTCCAGCGTGGATCGCAGGATTACCTGCCTGGGATCCTCTGCTTCTGCTTCCAATTCCAATTGCAGTCCCAGTCCCAATCCCAATCTCGTGTCGACTTCAGTCCTCCGACGCCTTATAAACCATCTGTTCTAGTTGCCGTTGGAGCCAGGCGAACTGCTTTGGCGGCGTGACCACCCGCACCCTGTCCATGAGCACCTTCATCAGCTCGATCACTTCGTCAATCGCAATCATCTTGCGCATACTGAGGATGCGCCTGCTCTCCGTCTCCAGGATCTTGCGCTGTTGCTCGATGATTTCTCCGATCTCTCGCCAGAGGTAGTGGTCGGCCACGCCCTGCTCGATCAACCTGCGATGCACTTCCATGGCTTGCATGTATCGCCTAGCTTTCTCCGTTGGTTCCAACGTCTCATCACGAGAAATGTCCAACATGAGCTGCAAGCTTTCCTTAGCTTGGAGCCAGAGCATTCCAGCTTCGCCAGTGTTTACGCGCTTGAGTAATTCCAGGAGCCGCTGGTCTAGCACCGCCAAACGCTCCTTCAGCGACATGAAATTTCGATCTCGCAGCAGCTCCTCCAGCTGGTCGCGCCACCCTTCTGGGAGAGCTAAGGCATAGCGCGAGTATTTGCCGTGCTTGTAGCGCGGGTGGTCTGGTCCAACCGGAACAGCCCCGCCGTGTGTGTAGCAGACTTCTCTTCCTCGCATGGCCTCGCGCTGACAGGGCTTTCCAGTGCGGCTAGAGTGTGCCTTGCACTTCATGTCGTTACAGCTCTTCTCGCATCATGGGTATCCGACTATCATGGGCATTCGACTACTATGGGTCTCTAGTTCACTTTAAGCTCTCTTTCGGTGTAAGAGAGCTGAGGATGGCCATCTTTTCGAGGGCCAACCCATCCGCTAATAAGCCTTTATAGTTACAGATCGAACGGATGCGTTTGATCTCTGCTTCGATGATCGGCTTAGCCGCCGCGAGGATGATGACTGTGAATTCTGTGACCCCTTGCTCTTCGTCATGAGATTTCTCCGAGCTAGTTTTCCGCTGGCCTTCATATTTCTGGAACTGGTCCCAATCGAATTCATTGAGTTTCAGCAGCTCATCGAAGCGTTGAGGAGTATAAGGGAGAGTCATGAGCATCACCTCACGGGAGGAGGTTTTCAAGATGCGGGCAAGGCTTTCAGAGAGTTTGATGACGTCGGTTTCAAAGCGGCTCTCGTTGAGTTCGATGCTGATGGCCTCTGCCTCCTCTTGAGAGATCGGGCCGTGGTTAAAGCAGATAGCTCCCTCATATCCCAGTTGCTGGAGGGCGATCAATCGGTGATTGCCGTCTAGGACTTCATAGGTACCGTCTCCTAGTTCGCGGATGTTCATATTGACGATCTGTTTGCGTTTTTCCAGTGCATTTTTGAGTTGTCGCGCCCTAAATTCGTCATCCTTCTTAAAGTTCCAAGGGGCAAGCCGCTTCCCCAGATCCTGGTGGACATGGGATGGGTAAGCTGACGGCTGAGCAGCTGGCCGAGTTTGTGAATGTGAAGAGGCACGGGGGCTCGGCGTCGGCGGAAGCGGGAGATGACGGCGATGGCCGGCTGGGTGAGCTTCTGGTGGAGGAGGGACTGGTGGAGTGGAGAGGAAGGTCCTGGAGCGGGCGCGGGCCATCCGGGATCTCAAGCTCTAAGATGAGAGTTCCGGTGCTTTATGTGGGGGCGAATTGTCCGGCGTGCGAGACAGCCCGCATGTTCTTGAATCTTCGGGGCATCGCCTATGAAGAGCGCTCGATTGAAGACCCTCAGGTGATGAGGGAGCTTCTTTCGATCACGGGCAAGACCACGGTGCCGGTGCTTTCTCTTCCCGATGGGGATTTGTTGATTGGCTGGGATGCCCGGAGGTGGATCCGGAGATTGGACCCGGAGGGCGTGATCGTGGAATGAAGCGATATGTTTGTATGGTTCTTGGGATTGTGGTTGTGGTTGTGGTTGTGGTTGTGGGCCTGGCCTTCTGGTTGTTTTCTCGGACCGGTTCGACTGGAGGCC
>JBBIOR010000041.1:0-3984 GCA_037443265.1 Candidatus Fraserbacteria bacterium
GCGCTCGCTGGAGCCTCCACCACACACCCGTGGGCCCGCCACAGCAGCAGCCGCTCACAAGGCCCAACAACAAGAGTATTCCCAGGAGTCCGCCGAGATAGCGCGCCTTCATTGGCGGATGCCCCCTTCTCTTGGCCCTTTCACTTGCGGGATTTTCTGTTAGCATAAAACAGCCAAAATGTCAAGGGGGGGGTAAGAGATGGCTGTCCTCCGAAAGGGAGGCTCTTGAGGCGCTGAGCGGGTAGAGCCTTTAGAAGTGGATCAGGGCTCCGAAGCTGAGCTGGAGGACGGAGATAGCTTGGGGCGAGAAGGTGCCGCCGGCGATATCGGCAAACGGCTGGGGCATCGTCTCAAAGCTGATATCTAAAAAGAGGCCCAGCGGGAAGACCTGGACCTCCACCCCGGTTCGAAGCAATAGCGCAAGCAGCAGGCCGCTCGCGGGCACGGCCGGGACGCGCACGGAGAAGACCCCTGCCCCACCCCCGATGTAGAAGATGGCAGGGGAGGGCGTGAAGAGGACAAGCACCGACTCGCGCAGGGAGGTCAAGCTCGTCTGGAAACCTGCCGTGTCAAAGAAGAAGCGCAGCTCCAGCCGATGGGCAAGGTTGTCGTTGAACTGACCCTGAGCTAGCACATCTAAGAAGAACATAGCGGTCGTGGTGGCAGGCGTCGTGGGCAGAAAAGCAAAGGGGAACGTGACAGCTATCCCGATGCCCCGCTGCGGGGTGCCTCCCAACGGCTGAGCCTCTAAGGGTATAGTGGGTGAAGCCGCGATCAGAGCTCCGACTGCAACGATGAAAAGAATCCTTGGGTACCTCATAACTCTCACTTCCCTTCCCATTTGTCGTTCTACTATAGCGCGGGCGGGACCTTGCCCCTAGGAACTTTGTCTTTCGCACAAGGCGCGCTTGTCTGCTCCGCTCAGCTCGCTTGTGGGAGGAGATCCCGTGTTGGCAGGGTGCTCCTCCATATGCTATTCTTTAGGGCAACTGAAAGGGGAGCCTCACGTGGCTCCTAAGGGTATGGGGAGGGAATCTGCCGTGCAAATGACGATCTATTACACGAAGGAGGACCAGTACATTCTGGACAAGATAGACGAGAAGGCCTATCGGGAGCGGAAGAGTAGAAGCGCGGTCATCCTGACGATTCTCGAGCAGTACTTCGAGCGGGAGAGGAAGCTCGGGGAGATCCTAAGCGACATGGGGAAGGTATCACCAAAGGACGTGGAGAAGGCCCTGGAGGTCCAGAAGAAAGAGGGCAGCAGACGGCGGATCGGGGAGATCCTGATTGCCGAAGGCCTGGTGGCGGAGAAGGACGTCCAGCGGGCCTTGGCCGTCCAGGGCCACTATTGAGGCCTCATCTTGGCCTGGAGGAAGAGGATCAAGCCCACGGCCAGCAGCAGATCCCCCACGCTGAAGACGTTTGAGAAGGGCACCCAGGCCGGCACGTAGAATATATCCGCCAGAAACCATAGGGGCGTCTCAGGGCCCAGGAGGTTGTTGTTGCCATAGAAGCCGGCTATCTGTAATCTCTCCGCTGCGTGGACTCGGCCAGCCGCGGCCAGCCACTCCGGCCGCGTGGGCATGTAGCCCCCATTGGCAAAGATGACGAGCAGATTGAGCAGCATGCCCACTCCCATCGCCAAGATCCCCCACTCCCTTCTGTTTAAGATCACAAAGGCAAGGAGCAGGGTATACGAAGCCAGATGGAAATACTCTGTGCCAAAATTAACAATGGGGCCTCTTCCCTCCCCCAGGGGGAATATGAGCAGCTGGATGAGAAGGGCCAGTAGCACGAGCCACGCGCTCCGCAGTTGGAGTCTCTCCAGATGTTTGAGGCGTCCACCGCGAAGATACCCGATCAGAATGCCCAGTGGGAATGCCCAAAGCAGCAGCATAATCTCTCAAAGCGCCATGGCCTTCGGCGGATGAGCCATAGACTCCAGCGGAGTCTCTCCTAACACCGCAAAGAGCGCATCGACGACGTCCGGATCGAGCTTTACGCCACGCATCTCGCGCATCATCCTAAGAGCCTCCTCTTGGGAGAAGGCCTTGCGATAGGGCCTATCGGTCACCAGCGCGTTATAGACGTCGGCGACGGCGATGATGCGCGCTCCCAGTGGGATCTCCCGGCCTTTGAGGCCCTTGGGATAGCCGCTGCCGTCCCAGCGCTCATGCTCATAGAGCACGATGTCAATGATCTCTGAAAAGATTTCTAGATCCTTGAGCAGGCTGGCGCCAATTTCAGGGTGTTTCTTCATAACGGCCCACTCCTCTTCGGTCAAGGGGCCGGGCTTGTTCAAGATCTTATCAGGGACGCCCAGTTTTCCGATGTCGTGGATAGTGGCGGCATCTCTGATCTTTTCGATCTCATCTAAGGGGAGCTTGAGCGTGCGGGCGATCTTCTCGGCCAGCTGGGCCACGCCGCTCGAATGTTCATAGGTATAGGGATCGCGGTCGGCGAGGAGCTGGGCGACGCGCTCAAAGGTCTTCTTCGCCTCATGGCGCAGCCTCATGTAGTTGCGCAGCGACAGATGCACCAGGCCCAAAGGGATCAGGGCCAGCAGCAGATTCCAGGGTGAGAGGGCATAGAGCACGGCCATCAAGACCCCAAGGACCCCCAGGGAGAGGATCTGCACAGGGATGTACTTCACGTTGAACCGGAAGTGGTAGGTGAAGTCTATCTGTAGCGTCAGGCTGATGATGCTGGATACTAATGCTGTATTCATGAGCGAATAAGTCAAGAACGCGCCGAGAGCGGGCAGGAAGTTCCAGCTGAATAGGAAATCGCTTACGGTCCAGTTGCCAGCGGCTATAAGAGGCTGCCCACCCAACGACAGGAAGACCATAGCCGCACTGAAAGCGGAGAGGACAATTTGGCTGGTATTGAAGCCCACCCGGTATAGGAAGTCGGCAAGACTCAGGCGGAGGCTCCAGTGGCGTAAGAGGATTTCAGCAAAGAGGGTGCTTATGAATATAACGCCTACGGCCAGCGGGGGGCCGCCTAAAAGAACCGCGGTTAGAAAGATGCTGAGCCCTGTTGATATGTGTCTTCCGTAGACAAGCTCGATCTCATACACTTGGGTCAAGAAAGAAAGAAGGGTGAAGAGGACTAACGTTTGCAGGAAAGAGGCGTCAAATTCGATTGGAAACTGTTGAAGGACAGAGTAAATCACCCAGGCGGCCAGTGAGACCACGGCCCATATATAAAGCTTGGCACCCCACGGGAGCTTCATTTTGTGAGTATTTTAAAAGCACATAAGAGCGAAAGTCAAGAGGTGTGACTCCCTTTTTCCGGCCGCAACGGGTGTGCTGGAGTAGCCCCTTAAGCCGTCAGAGTCTTTTGCGGTGGTGTGGTGGGTTGCTCTTGGCCCTTCTTCTCCTTAAGGACGCTCAGGAGGGCATCGACCACTTGAGGGTCGAGCACGGTGGCGCGCAGTTCTCGAATGACCTGGACGGCTTCTTCGTGGGAGTAGGCTTTGCGGTAAGGTCGGTCGGTGGTGAGGGCCTGGTAGACATCTGCAGCGGAGACGATGCGGGCTCCGAGGGGGATCTCTTCGCCTTCGAGGCCTTGGGGATATCCCGAGCCGTCCCAATGCTCGTGGGCATAGCGGATGATGCTGGCCACCTCTTCGCCGTACATCTCGAGGCCCTTGAGCAGATCGGCTCCGGTGTCTGGGTGTTTTTTGATGATCTCCCATTCTCTTTCTGTGAGCGGACCCGGTTTCTGCAAGATCTCATCGGGGACGATGACTTTGCCCAGGTCGTGCACGGCGGCGGCCGCTTTGATCTTTTCGATTTGATCTATGGGGAGCTTCAATTTGAGAGCGATCTTCTCGGCTAGCTGGGCCACTCCGTTGGAGTGTTCGCCGGTGTAGGAGTCGCGTTCGCGCAGTAGGGTGGCCATGCGTTCGAAGGTCTTGTGGGCCTCGTGGCGCAGTTTCATGTAGTTGCGCAGTGACAGATGGACCAGGCCCAAGGGGAT
>JBBIOR010000042.1:0-3564 GCA_037443265.1 Candidatus Fraserbacteria bacterium
CCTCCTAAGGACTTGTGCAGCCTCTGGATTTCAATCATTGCCCGCTGAAGTAAAAGATCGCTGTAAAGAACGAATCGGCCGCGATGATGAGCGTGAACGAGATCACCACCGAGCGCGTGGTGGCGCGGCCGACGCCCTCGGCGCCTCCGATCGTCCGAAAGCCCTCTAAACAGCTGATGGTGCAGATGATGACGGCAAACACGAACGCCTTGACGAGCCCCGTCCAAAGATCCTTGAGGGCCAAAAACGCCGTGGACATCTCCACATAGAGCGGGGAGCTGAGGCCCAGCTGCAAGATCCCCACCAGATACCCCCCGAAGACTCCAATGGCACCGGCATAGACCGTCAGAAGCGGGACTCCGATGATGAGCGCGAGAAACCGAGGCACCACCAGAAATTTAATGGGATTGGTGGCCAGGCTTCGGAGCGCGTCGATCTGCTGGGTGATGGCCATCGTGCCCAGCTCCGCCGTGATGGAAGCTCCCACGCGCCCGGCCACAATGAGGGCCGTGAGCACCGGCCCGATCTCACGAAAGATCATGAGCGACGAGAAGCTAGCCGTATAAATATTCGTCGAGAAGGAGAATTTTTGCATCTGATAGGCCGTCTGAAAGGCCACGGCCATCCCGATAGTCAGCGAGATGAAAGAGACGATAGGAAGACTCCCCCAGCCAATTCTCTCGATTTGCCCCAGGATTCTATCTAAGCGCCAGGAGCTAGGATGCCCCAGCCAACGAAGCGTCTCTAAAATAAGCCACGAAGCTTCGCCTACGTAGCTCAAAAGGGCCTGAATCAAGCTGACAGACGCCGCAAGAGCCTTAGCCAAGCGATCACCTCCGCCTCTGCATTATACAGAAAGAGTTGCTCCTCTTTGGAAGCCCATGCTAGACTCCTTTCGCCATGGGCGTTCAGGTCGGCATCGACGTCGGCGGGACTTTTACGGACTTCGTCCTCTTCGACTCGAACTCAAAAAGACTCGAATTCTTTAAGATTCCTACCACGCATCCTCCTGAAGAAGGCGTGCTTCTGGGCCTCAAGCAGCTCGAGGAGCGCTTGGGAATTCCACCCAAGAAGATCAGGCGCGTCGTGCACGGCACCACCGTGGCCACCAATGCGCTGCTGGAGCATCGTTGGGCCAAGACGGCCCTCATCACCACGGAGGGCTTCCGCGACGTGCTGGAGATCGGCCGACAAGACCGCCCTGTTCTCTATGATCTCGACGTCGAGCGCCCAGAGCCCCTTGTGCCGCGCACACGGCGCTTTGAGGTCCCCGAGCGGATAGACGCTCAAGGACAAATCATACGCCCCCTGGATGAGCCCCTCCTGCGCGCTCTGATCCCCAAGCTAAAAGGAGTCGAAGCGATCGCCGTCTGCTTCCTCTTCTCATATCTCAATCCCACGCACGAACGGCGGGTGAAGACGCTCCTAGAACGAGAGCTGGATCTGCCCATCACGCTCTCCTCAGAGATTCTGCCGGAGTATCGCGAGTATGAGAGGACTTCCACCACGGTGATGAGCGCGGCCCTTCGCCCCGTCGTCGGAAGATATCTTGAGCGATTGGCTCAGAAGATCTTTCGGCTGGGCATCGAAGCTACCCTGGAGATCATGCAGTCCAACGGCGGCCTGGTGGGCGCAGAGATCGCCGCTCAACACGCCGAGCGCCTGCTCTACTCGGGCCCGGCAGGGGGTGTGGCCGGCGCACAATTCATCGCTAAACTCTCCGGCTTTAAGAACGTCATCACCCTGGATATGGGCGGCACCAGCTGCGATGTGGCGCTCATCACCGCCGGCCGACTGCTTAAGAGAGTCGAGAGCGAGCTGGCCGGCTATCGTGTACGTGTCCCCAGGGTGAACGTTCATTCCATCGGGGCCGGAGGCGGCAGCATCGCCTGGATCGACCCGGGAGGGGCACTTCGAGTGGGTCCCAAGAGCGCTGGCTCCGCCCCTGGCCCAGCCTGCTATGGCTTGGGCGAAGAGCCCACCGTCACGGACGCTCATCTTGTGCTGGGCCGCTTAGACCCACAAAGCGCGCTGGGGGGCCGCAAGCTCGATCTAGCGAGAGCCCGCCGAGTCATCCAACAAAAGATCGCTGCTCCTCTAAAGATGAGCGTGGAAGAAGCCGCCTTGGGCATCTTAGAGATCGCAGATGCCCATATGGAGCGTGCCGTGCGCGTGATCACCGTCGAGCAGGGCTATGATCCCAGGGACTATACGCTGCTGGCCTTTGGCGGGGCCGGGCCGCTGCATGCGGCCACGCTCGCCCAGCGCCTGAGAGTGAGAAGAGTGCTCATTCCGGCGGCCGCCGGCGTGCTCTCGGCCCTGGGCCTGCTCGCGGCCGATCTCACAGAAGATCGCGTACAATCGCTTCTGCGCCCGACGGCCGAAGTCGATCCCGCAGAGCTCCCAAAGATCTTTAAGCAGCTCAGGCAACAAGCTGAAAAGAGCTTAAAGTCTCCCTTCGTCACCACCGCGCTCTATCATCCCTGGGTGGAGCTACGCTATCGGGGCCAGGCCTACGAGCTCGCCCTGGATCTGCCCGCTTCGATCTGGAATGGAATCTTCTCGCCTGCGGAACTGACGCAGCTGGAGGAGCGCTTTCATCGGGAGCACCAGCGCCTCTACGGCTATGCCCTTCGGGAACACCCTACGGAGATCGTGAGCCTCAGAGTCGAGGCCCTGGCGAAGACTCACAAGCCGGAGCTTCCCCAGCCGAGCCGCCATAAACACATCAAAGAACGTGGTCGACGCCCAGTGCACTTTGCCAACGAAGGTGTCAGGGAGTGTCCGATCTTTGCGCGAGAGTCTTTGCCAGCAAACGCACAATTCACGGGGCCTGCCATCGTAGAGGGCCGCGAATCCACAGTGCTGGTGCCAGCAGGTTGGCAGGCACACCTGGATGAGTTTGGCGGTCTATTTCTTGAGTCTCAGGGCCTTCTTCACCGCAGCTAAGGCATCTAGATAGCCCGCACCGACCTCCCAGAGCTCGAACCCCTCAAGAAGACGGGCGCTCTTCGTGAGGATGTCCAGAGCTTGATCTGGAGTGAGGACGCCCCCGGAAGCCTCCTCCAGCAGGGCGATGACCCCCGCAACATGAGGAGCAGCCATGGATGTCCCAGAGGCACAGGTGTAGCTGTCGACATGCTGAATGCTGATGTTGCAGATATTGGCGTCGTGGGGTCCGTCGACCGCATCTAAGACGAAGCCCGTAGTCGCACGGCTAGAGACGATGTGCACACCTGGGGCAGTGATATCAGGATGGAGGAGAGGATCACCTGGGACCCCGCGCGAGGAGAAGTCAGCGAGCACTGACGCCCTTCCCTTGGGATCCTGGCAGTGGACGGCAGAGTTGGTTGGATCTCGCACCCACTTGCAGCCAGCGGCTACGCCGATCACCCAGGGTGCCACGCTGAAGGGATTAAGCGTGTTCTGGTCAGGGCCCGAGTTCCCAGCGGCAAAGACCACGGTAATTCCTGCGTCATGAACCTTCTGGGTAGCCTTATTAATTGGATCGCCAGGATCGAAGGGGCCTTCCGTGCCCCAGGAGTTGTTCACCACTTGGATGTT
>JBBIOR010000043.1:0-981 GCA_037443265.1 Candidatus Fraserbacteria bacterium
CAGGTCCCTGGCAAAAGCTCCTGGCCCTCTGGCCGCTGGAGAGGGTAGACCTTTACTTCCTCTTCCTCCGCCTCCTCACCATTTTGGGTGGCCTCCTCTGGCTCCTCTTCGTCCCTGAAGACCCTCTCCATCGAACGGTTCTGTCCTGGCTCTTTGTTGGGTACGTCGTGTATAGCATGACCCTGTACACCGGCATCCTCTCCTGGCCCCGGTGGGTGAAGCGCCTCTATCTGACGGCCATGGTCATTGACCTGGGCTTTATCTTCGCCCTCATCCTCTTCGTCGGACGGCTTCGCGGGAGCTTCTTCATCGCCTTCTACCTCCTGGTGGCCATTCACGCCTTCTACTTCGGCCTCCCCGTCGGCCTCATAGCGGCCCTGGCCTCCTCCGGCCTCTACGGGGTCCTGTACCTCTCCCTCCATGGCCCGGCCATCATCCCTGTCCAGGATTTCCTCCTCCGGCTCTCCTTCCTCTTCCTGATCGCTGTTTCGTTAGGACTGCTGGCGGGGCGTGAGCGGAGGGATCGGGAGAAGATCCAGGGGTTGAACCGGCAGCTCCACCACAGGAACCTGATCCTCGAGCAGGTGTATCACTACCTCTCCATCGGGAAGCTCATCGGCCGGATCGCCCACAACGTGAACAACCCGGCGGGGATCGTGATGCTCAAGGCCGCGCTGCTCGTTCAGGAGGCGAAGGAGCTGAAGCTCCCCGATGAGTTTATCAAGGGCCTGGAGGTGATCCTGATGCATGTCCACCGGATCACCTGGGTGATCCGGCTCCTCCTCCCCTTTTCGGGTCGGGGCGATTTCCGGCTAAGGCCCCTGGACCTCAACGACATCGTCCAGGAGGCCCTCCTCCTCCTGGAGGACGAGTTCCGGGAACGGAAGGTGGTGGTCAGGACAGACCTGGACGGCAACCACCCCATCTTGGGCGACGATCAGAGCCTCCGGGAGGTCCTCCTGAACCTCCTGTCCAACGCCC
>JBBIOR010000043.1:1021-10096 GCA_037443265.1 Candidatus Fraserbacteria bacterium
CGATCGAGGTGCTCACCCGGGAGGAAGAGGGGATGGTGAAGTGTGTCATCGCCGACAACGGGGTCGGGATCCCGGCCGAGGATCTGGAGCGGATCTTCGATCCCTTCTTCACCACGAAGGGGAACAACGGGATCGGGTTGGGACTCTCCATCACCTTGGGGATCATGAAACGGCACAACGGCCTCATCTCGGTCCAAAGCGAGCCAGGGAAAGGAACAGCGTTCACCCTTTCTTTCCCCAGGTATAGCGAGTAAGGAGGGTTCGAGGCAGGATGGCGGATCGGAAAGCCAAGGTTTTAATCCTGGATGATGAGCCGGACATGGTTGAGAACCTGGAGCGGGTTCTCCACCGGGCCGGGTACCAGTGCGTGGGGCTGACCGACAGCACGACGGCCCTCACGAGGATCGAGGAGGAGCAGCCCGACCTCGTGGTGACCGACTTACGCATGCCCGGGATAGACGGCATGGCGCTCCTGGAGCAGGTTCGGGCGAGAGGGTGGAGCATCCCCGTCATCATGATCACCGGCTACGCCACCATTGATGCGGCCGTCGAGGCTATGAAGAAGGGGGCCAGCGATTTCCTGGCCAAGCCGTTTCCCCCCAACGAGTTGATCCTCAGGATCGAAAGAACCCTGGAGCACGTCCGGGTCCTGGAGGAGAATCGGGACCTCCGGCAGAGGCTCCAGAGCGGTCCCCAAACCGTGACCCTCGTGGGCCAAAGCCCTCTCATACGGGGGGTCCTCGAGATCATCGAGAAGATCAGCGGGACGGACAGCCGGGTCCTGATTACCGGGGAGAGCGGGACGGGGAAGGAGCTGGTGGCCCGGGCCATCCACGAGAGGAGCCCGCGAAGGGAGAAGAGCTTCTTCGCCATCAACTGCGTCGCCCTGACCGAGACCCTCCTGGAAAGCGAGCTGTTCGGCCATAAGCGGGGGGCCTTCACCGGGGCCATCGCCACCAAAAAGGGGATCTTCGAGCTGGCCGACGGCGGGACCCTCTTCCTGGATGAGATCGGTGACACCGGCCCCTCGTTCCAGGCCAAGCTCCTCCGGGTGCTGGAGGAAGGGGAGATCAAGCGGGGCGGGGGGACAAGGCCGATCCGGGTTGATGTGAGGGTCATCGCCTCGACCAACCGGGACTTGAGGAAGGCCATCGCCAAGGGGGCCTTCCGGGAGGACCTCTTCTACCGGTTGAGCGTTGTTTCGATCCATCTCCCGCCGTTACGGGAACGGAAGGAGGACATTCCGCTCCTCGTCCAGCACTTCCTCCAGAAGCACTCCTTGAAGCTGAAGAAAAGGGTCAAGACGGTGAGCCCGAAGGCCATGGACCTGTTGATGCGGTACCCCTGGCCGGGAAACGTCCGGGAGCTGGAGAACGCCCTGGAGCGGGCGGTGATCATGGCCTCAGGGGAGGAGATCCAGGTTGAGGACCTCCCCCTCACCCTGCCGGAGGAGGGCGGGAGGGGCCTGAAGGGGGGGACGCTGGAGGAGCTGGAGAAGGAGCTGATCAGGAGGACACTAGAGGAGTGCGGCTGGAACAAAACGATGGCGGCCAGGAAACTGGGGATCGGGCGGCGCACCCTCTATGAGAAGGCGGCCCGCTACGGCATCCCCCTGGGTCCTAATGGGTGAGCCCGGAAGGAGGTGGAAGACCCATGAAACGGAAGGAGGAGATGAAGGGTGTTGTCCAGGGACTCCTCCTCATCGCCCTGCTGATCGTGGCCGGTTGTGCCACGGCGCCCAAGGAACAGATCAGCGAGATCGTCTGGCCCCTTCCTCCCGAGGAGCCCAGGATCAAGTACCTCCGCGCCTTCTGCTGCTCCGATGACTTCGGGAAGAGGGGAACGGCGGCCCTCCTGGAAGCCCTCTTCGGGACCACCGGGAGCTTAAGGATGTCCAAGCCCTACGGCATCACCACCGATCAAGAGGGGAGGGTCTACGTGACCGACACCGGCCTTCGGGCCGTCTGGGTCTTCGATGAGAAGGTGAAGAAGATCTCCTTCGTGGGGGTGGGGATGCTCAGGACGCCTATCGGGGTGGCGGTGGACCCCAAAGGAAAAATCTTCGTCTCGGACGCCCGGGCCCAGCGGGTCTATGCCTTTGATCAAAACGGGAAGCTCATGATGGCCCTCGGCCAGAAGGATGACCTGGGGAACCCCAGCGGGCTGGCCATTGACCCTGCCAAAAACCGCCTCTACGTCGCCAACGCCAAGCTCCACAAGATCAAGGTCTATGACACAAACGACGGCAGGTTCCTCTTCGAGTTTGGCGAGCGGGGCCCTGAGGAGGGGCAGTTCAACTTCCCGACGAACCTCGCCATCCGGCACGGGAAGCTCTACGTCACCGACACCGGGAACTTCCGGGTCCAGGTCTTCGACTTGGATGGGAAGTTCCTGAAGGCCTTCGGCCAAGTCGGGGACGCCTTCGGCCAGTTTGCCCGCCCGAAGGGGATCGGCGTGGATAGCGAAGGCCATATCTACGTCGCGGATGCGGCCTTCGACAACTTCCAGATCTTTGACGAAGAGGGCCGTCTCCTTCTCTTCGTGGGGTCCAAAGGGACAGGCCCTGGCTTCTTCTGGATCCCCGCTGGGCTCCATGTGGATGAGGAGGACCGGATCTACGTGGCGGATCAGTATAATCACCGGGTCCAGGTCTTCCAGTACCTGGGTGAGAAGCACAAAGCCAGGGTCGCCAAAGAGAAACGCTAGCGATATGGGCCGGATCCGCACGCTGTGCGGAAAGGGAACGCCAAAAACCCTTGAAACCTTTCTTTTCCCTCCTCTTTCCCCCTCTTAAAAGCCCTCCGTTCCCGTAACCGGCCTGCCTGTGCGTTGCACGCAGACAGGTCTTCCCCCTCCCTGCCTGTCCCTGCCTGTGGCAGGCCTGTCTGCTACAGGCAGGTTGGCAAGGGATTTGCTCATCCTGAGGGTCGGGAGGCCCGAGCAGCCTCTAGAAGGTCACTCTGGATCGGAAAGGAGGTGAATCGAGGATGAAGATCCGAAAGATGATGGTAGTGATTGGCCTGGCCCTTGTTGGGCTTACGGCCCTGGTCTTGGCCGTCCAGGCGGCGGGGATCCAGGACACAAGGCACAATCTGTCCAGCTCCCAGACCGCAACGGGGTTCATCAGGACGACGGGAACGACGGAGATCTGCGTCTTCTGCCATACCCCCCACGGTGCGGACACGAGCATCGAGGCCCCCCTGTGGAACCGGGCTGTCACTACAAGCGGCTACACCCCTTATTCGAGCCCGAGCCTGGATGCCACGGTCGGGCAGCCCACCGGGGCGTCCGTCGCCTGCTTAAGCTGCCACGCCGGGGATATCGCCTTTGACGCGTTAAGGAACCTGCCCGGCTCCGGGGGGTTCACATCAAGCCCGAGCAAAGAGGGGGTGACAAG
The DNA here is from genome assembly GCA_037443265.1 of Candidatus Fraserbacteria bacterium. Lineage (GTDB taxonomy): Bacteria > Bipolaricaulota > Bipolaricaulia > RBG-16-55-9 > RBG-16-55-9 > JBBIOR01. Next base: position 4,419 of record JBBIOR010000043.1, read on the forward strand.
CTGGACCTTTGAGCGGGTCAATATAGGGCCCCTCTCGGGGAAGAAGATGCCTGCGACGGACGAGACCGGAGGGGAGAACGTCCGCCTCCTTGGCCTGGACCTCTCGAACGACCACCCGATCTCGATGCTGTACAGCGCCGCCAAAAGCCCCAGCTCGTCCAGCGGGACCAATGACCATGCGACCGGCTTTAAAGATCCACCCGGCGGGATCAGCACGACGGGGGATAGCTACTTTGACAATGGCTTGAAGCTCTCCAAGGGCTACGTCCAGTGCACGTCCTGCCACGACCCGCACCGGTCGGATAACCCCACGTTCCTCCGGATCAACAACGGCGGCCAGGGGAACGCCGGGAGCGCCGTCTGCTTGACCTGCCACAACAAGGACGGCTAACCTGGCGGGCTCAAGGGGGAGGGCATCCCTCCCCCTTTTTTGTCCGGGGAAGATTTCATTCATTTGAGCCCATATGGGGGAAAGGATTCAGGGGGAAAGAGGCGAAGTCCTCTTCCTGGCCTATCTCCGGTCGGAGGGGGGAGGCCTCTCCCCCCGCCGGAAGAAGGAGATTCACCTTGACCTCATCCTTCCTGAAGACGACGAGCTCCTGGCCGAGCAAGGACTGGCCGCCCTCCGCCGGGCCAGGATCCTCCGGCTCTGTCGCCAGGCCGCCGAACAGGGGACAGTCCTCACCTACGACGATCTCGTCCACCTCCTCTCGACGAGCTTCAGCACCCTGAAGCGGGACGTCAGGGCGTTGGAGCGGGAGGGGCTCCCGGTCCCCCTGTACCGGCGGAGGGGGAGGAGGCCGGGAACCCGCCTCCCTCTCCTTCTCTTCACGCTCCTCTCTTTGTCAAGGCCGGGGGAGGCCCAGGGCTCTTCCGTTTTCGGGAGCGTGAGCCTTGACTACCAGTATGAGGCCGAGGAATCTCAAGGGACGAGCACGAGCAGGCAGGCCTTCCACCACCTGTACAACCTGGGGGTGGATGGAAAGATCCTCGATCCCCGCCTGGCAACCTTCTCCCTCTCCGGGACCTTCGGCTCCACCTTCTTGACCGGGGAGGACACGAGGGCCCTTGCCTTTGCCGGGAGCCTCTCCCTCCTCCAGGGGAAGCCCTACGCCCTCACCCTTCGGCACTCCCAGTCCTTTGCCATGAACACCACGGAGACCGACATCACCTCCTCCGGGGCGAACCTGAGGCTAACATATCCGAATCTCCCAAAGCTCTTTCTGGACTTTGATCGGCTGAAGGTGGAGACCCGGGGGAAAAGCCCCTCCGAGTTGACCTTCACCACGGGGACCGCCCGCTTCTCCCATCGTTTCCAGAAGGCGACCCTCGAAGGGGAGTTCGGCATGCAGCACTTTGAAGATGGGATCAGGGGCACCTCAAAAGACCGCTACTTCGCCCGGGCAAGCCACGGGATCACCTTAAGCCCGGCCACCTCCTTCCGGGTTGTCGCCGATGGCTTCTCCCAGGAGGATCAGGCCACCATCGGCTCCTCCTTCTCCCTGGTCAACCGCCCCGATCCCACCCTCAGCCGGAGCGTCAGCCTGGGGTACCGGGTGAGGAGGTCCGGCGACCAGACCGTCCACTCGATGGATGTAAGCGGGTCCCTCTCCAAATCCTTTACCCTTTTCCCCTGGCTCTCCGCCAACGCCTCCACCTCCGCCTCCACCTCGGGGATCCTCGCCGGCCCGGGGGGAATCGGCCTGAGCTGGAGCGGGGGAGGAAGTGTGGTCATCTCGTATCTTCAGCCCGTCCTGATCTTAGCCGACTACAGCCTCGGCCTCTCTTATCAAGAGGGGCAGGAAGACCCGTTCGGGATGACCCATCAGGTCCACCTCGGTCTCATGAGCCGGACCTTGGAGCCTTTCCGGCTCTTCGGGGACTACTTCCTCACCCTCCAGGAGGCCTCGGCCGACAGTACCCGCCACTTCATTACCCTGAAGGGTGAGGCCCCCCTGACCCCGAACCTTTTCCTCCGGTCCTTCGCCGACTTCTTAAGCGAAGCCTCCCGTTCGCCCGGCCCCCCGCCCACAAGCTCCGAGCAGCAGATCATGACGGCGGGGGCCGGCGCCTCCTACCGCCCCTTCTTTAACCTCTCCCTGGACTTCTCAGGGAGCCTCCAGCGGACGGAGACCCTGACCACCTCCACGACCACCCTCCAGGCGAACACCGGCTTGAGCTACCTTGTCCCGATCTTCGGGAGGCCGACCCTGAGCGTCAACGGCCTGTGGGAGCGCTCCAGTCAGGACGATCGGACCCGCTTTGAGGTCAGGAGCCGGTTGAATTATCTCTTCGGACAGGTGACCCTCACCCTGGAGCATCGGTTTGAGGTGAGGGAGACCCTGGGAGCCCCGGCCCAGGTGAACTCGATCTTCATCAGCCTGATCAGGCCCTTCAGGATTGGCCGAGGAGGGAGATGATGAAGCAGGGATGGGAGGACAGGGGCATCCGGCTTTTGTCCATGGCCCTGGTGGCCTTAGTCCCGTTGCTCTACAGCCCCTTCTTCCATCGGGCGAAAGAGGCGGCGGCTTCGCTTCTGATCAGCCTTCTCGTTGGGGTATCCCTGGTCCGGCTGGGAAAGGGAGGGGTCCCCTTTCGGTGGGGAGGTCTCGGGCTCCCCTTCCTTTCCTTCCTGGCGTCGGCGGCCCTCTCCCTGGGCGGGGCCCTCCGGCCATGGGAGGGCCTGAAAAGCCTCTCTTTCTTCGCCCTCCTCTTCTTCTTCTATCTGATCCTCGTCAACGGGCCATATGACCGAGAAAGCGTCCCGGGCCTTTTCGAGACGGCCGTCCTGGCCGGGACCCTCGCGGCCCTGGCAGGCATCTTGCAATTTAGCATGCCCGGACGTTGGGGATCGCAGGGGGAACCTGTCGCGACGATGGGCAACACGAATTATGCTGGAGGGTACTTCATCACCGTCCTCCCTCTGGCGATCGCCCTTTTCTTCTTCGAGGAGCGACGGGGGGTAAGGCTTCTTTTCCTCTCCTCTTCCATTCTCATCACCTTGGCCCTGATCCTGACCAAGGCCCGGGGGGCCTGGGTCGGCATGCTCGGAGGGCTGGTCCTGATGGGGCATCGCCTGACGCGAACAGGGAAGGGCCACGCTTGGGGCTGGGGGGTCTTCTTCGTCCTTGGAGGCCTGGGGGAGATCCTCCTCCGGTTGAAGGGGGGATCCATCCTCCAGGTGGTGGCTTCCATTTTTGATCCTCACTACCCCACCAACGCCTGGCGCCTCATCTGGTGGGGGGATACCTTGAGGATGATCAGGGATCACCCGTTCCTGGGCGTTGGTTGGGGAAACTTCTCCTATGCCTACTTCCCCTACGCTTCTCTGGCAAGGCTTGGCCCCGGGGCTGAGGATCTGGCCCTGGAGCACCCGCACAACGAGTATCTGGGGATCCTGGCGGAGGGAGGGCTGCTCGGCTTCGGTACCTTCCTCTGGCTTTTCCTGGCGGCGGTAGGGTCGGCCCGACAGGCAGGACGGACGGTGCGGGGAAGGGGGTCAGCCCTCGTCACCGGCTTGGTTGGCAGCCTGGCCGCCGCTTCGATCCACGGCTTCTTCATGTATAACTTCCATGAGCCGGGCACGGCCATCAACCTCTGGATGGTCTTGGCGGGGTTGGAGGTCCTTTCCCGATCTGACCCGCCAGTCCCCTCCCTTTCCCTGGCAAAGGGCTTCCCCCCCGTTGCCGCCTCCTTCCTCCTGTTGGGCAGCATGGGGGCATCCTTTTTCCTCTTCGGGGTCCGACCCTTGATGGCCGACCACTATCTCCAGCGGGCGATGAACCCCTGGTCCTTTTCCAGGAAGGATGCCCCGATACCGAACTTCTTCCGATCCCTGGCCTGGGAGGAGGGCTTCCCGGCCCATTTCGAGCTGGGGAAGATCCTCTACCGCCTCTCCCTCTTCGAACAGGCGGCCCTTCACTTCCGAAGGGCTGTGGAGCTTAACCCCTACCACCTCGGCGCCCGGAACAACCTCGCCTCCGCTCTGTGGAAGATGGGGCGTGCGGCCGAGGCCAAGGCCCTCTATCAGGAGGTCCTGCGGATCAACCCTGCCTTCTGGACGGCTTACAACAACCTGGGGAATGTCCTGTTAGAGGAGGGGGACTATTGGGGGGCGATCCGGCAGTACCGGGCAGCCTTGGTCCTGAACCCGCGGTATGCCGATGCCTTCTACAACCTGGGGGTCGCATACATGCTCCTCTCTAGGCCGTTGGGGGCCCTCCTCGCCTTTGAACAGGCCGTGGAGCTGAACCCCTCCATGGCGGAGGCCTGGTACAATCTGGCCGTCGTCCGGGCTTCACGGGGAGAAGGTGAAGCAAGCCTTCTGGCCCTTCGCCGGGCGGTCGCCCTGAACCACCATCTGGCCCAGAGGGCAAAGGAAGATGCGGCACTCAAGGGTCTGGACAAAGATCTCCGGTTCCGGAGGCTGGTCGGCCGTCCTTAGCCTTCTCCTGGCCCTCCCGGTCATCGCCGGAACAGGGGGATGTGCCCCTTCGAGGGGGATCCCCCTGGAGGTGCAAGAAGCAGGCCCGGTCCTGGTCTGGCCGAAGCCTCCCGAGGAACCCAGGATCCGGTACCTCTGGAGCATCGCCACACCGAAGGACCTGGGGATCACGAAGTCGTTCCTCCGGAAGGTCGTGGAATTCTTTGCCGGGCAGAGGGAGGACCGGCTCCAGCAACCCTACGGTATCGCCGTTGATTCGGAGGAGCGGATCTACGTCGCCGATTCGGCCCTCCGGGTCGTCCATGTCTTTGACCCCCGGGGAGGACGGTACCGGGCCATCCGGGGGACGAAGCGGGAGGAGTTCCGGTTCCCGGTGGGGGTGACCCTTGACGGGGAGGGAAGGCTCTACGTCTCGGATGCCGAGCGGGGAGCGGTGATCGGCTTCGACGGAGGAGGGAAGGCTTTCTTCAGGATCACCGAAGGGCTGAAGCGGCCGGCCGGGCTGGCCTTCAATTCGAAGAACGGCCTCCTGTATGTGGCGGATGTCCTCCGGCATGAGATCCTGGCCTATGACCTCCAGGGGAAGCTTCGGTTCTCCTTCGGCGGGCGGGGCTCCGGCGAGGGGCAGTTCAACTTCCCGACGAATATCGCCATTGATCGGGAAGGAACACTCTACGTCACCGACGCCATGAACTTCAGGATCCAGATCTTCCGCCCCGATGGGACCTTCCTCGCCAAGTTTGGCAGGCTGGGCGATGCGCTGGGGGATTTTGCCCGTCCCAAAGGGATCGGTGTGGATTCCGAAGGGCACATCTACGTGGTGGAAGGGCTCTATGACGTCGTCAACATCTTTGACAGGGAGGGTCGGCTCCTCCTCACCTTCGGCGGCCCTGGCACAGGGAAAGGGGAGTTCTGGCTGGCCACGGGCCTCTTCATTGATGGCAGGGACCGGATCTACGTGGCGGACTCCTTCAACAGTCGGGTCCAGGTCTTCCAGTACCTCAACCCGACGAGGTGACGGGATGGCAGTGGGGAGAGGGTGTCAAAGCCTCTGCGGTGGACTCTTCGGTCGGGTGGCCATCCTCTCGCTGGGAACGGCCTTGCTGCTGTTGGCCCAGGAGGCATTCGCTCAGGGAGGGATCCTGGGGACGAAGCATAACCTCTCCGTCACGGGCCCCGGCCCTATCAAGGCGGTCTCGGAGACGGAGGTCTGCGTCTTCTGCCATACGCCCCA
>JBBIOR010000044.1:0-4777 GCA_037443265.1 Candidatus Fraserbacteria bacterium
TCCCTGCCGTACCAACTGGTACGGCGAATTCGGGCGCACGGGGCCCTTCCGGGCCTCTGCCCGGGTCGGCCTAGGCGCCCTCACAGCCTATAGAAGGACCCATTTGACATGGCACGGTTTTTGCATGGGACTCAACAGATGTTGAGTAGACGCCAGCCCCCGGCGCCCCTCATAGCCTATAGAGTGACCCACTTGACATGGCATGGTTTTTGCATAGGCTCCACAGATGTTGAGGCCTCAACAGGTGTTGAGTGGGGGTTAGCCAGTAGGAATGCTGCCCTCCCCCTAACCCCTTGTTTTATCAGGACAAACGCCGTCTTACCGGGAGAAACGAGGTATCCCCTATGGGCCCTAGAGAGATATCCCTCTGGGCCTAGAGGGGGATATAGCCCCTATGGACCTATAGGGGCTATAGATCCCCATGGGCCCTAGGGGATACTATCCTACCAGGTCTATAGCCCTATGGGGATACATCCCTAGGGGTATATAGCCCTAGGGGCCGATAGCCCTGGGCGGTCTATATCCCTAGGAGTATATGCCCCTAGGAGTCTATAGCCTTAGGGGTATATATATCCCTGTGGGGCCCTAGGGCTATATCCCTATGGGCCTATAGCCCTAGGGGCATATATACCCCTCTGGGCCTATAGGAGAGTCTATATCCCTATGGGCCTATAGCCCTAGGAGGTCTATAGCCCTATGGGGATATAGCCCTAGGGGCATATATATCCCTAGGGGCCTATAGGGCTATAGATCCCTATAGGCCCTAGGGCTATATAGCCCTACAGGCCCTATCCCTAGGGCTATATAGCCCTATGGGCTTATAGGGGTACTATAGCCCTATGGGCCTAGAGGGGGTACTCCCAGGTATTGGGGAATATCCCTATGGGCCCTAGGGGATACGATACGCCCAGGCATAGGCCCCTAGGAGATACTCCCAGGTATATATCCCCCTAGGGGGACTACCAGGTATCTATCCCTACCAGGGTATCTATCCCTAGGGGTCTCTAGATACCCCTATGGGCCGAGAGGGGATACTCCCAGGTATCTCTCCCTCTAGCCCTCCGAGATATTGGGGATCTCCCTAGGGGATACCGGGCAGGTATGGGATATCCTGGGCAGATATGGGATAGACCTGAGCGGATCTTGGGGGGTATGCCTCAAGGGGACCCCTGGGGTGGGGAGAGGTGGCGCAAGGGGGGGCCCGGGAGGGGGGGCCTTGCGGGGAGCCGTGAGCCCACCAGCCAGAAAATTTTTCCCCTGAAAATTTTCCAGCATTGTTGAATGGTCCCCTCCGAGGGAGGGTCTAACGGGGCGAGGCAAGCCGAGCCCTCCTCGCCCAACTCTCCCCAAAAGTCAAGCCCCCAAAACGTCTGGGATGACGAGGACTTAGGGGCTCCAGGAAGACCGGAGCCCCACCCGGGATGCTAGAATCCCCCGTGATGGCCCTGGCGACCCGCTCCCCCGAGGCGGTGGCCCTCCGCGCCCTTGCCCAATCCCTCCCCGACGATCGGATCGGAGCCTGGCTGAAGATCCTTCCCCTGGTCTCGCCCGCGCTCCGCCGGTCCATCCGGACCCACCTCCGGCAGCTCCGCTCCGTCGGGACCCCCTCGACCACGGAGTCCCTCCCCACCCGAGCGCCGGAGGGCTGGCCCTCGGAGGTCCCCCGCCTTCGCTGGATGGTGCGGCGGCTCCCCGAGGACGTGTGCCCGACCTGCCGATACCCCCTCGAGCCGTGGCACACGGCCCCGGTGACCCACCCCCTCCAGGCGGTCGTCCGCTACGACTGCGCCTTCCTCCACCGGCGCCGGCGGGTCTGCCGTCTGTGGTGGGACCGGAAGACCCCCGCGGAGCGGGCGGCGTACCTCGCCCGCCTCCACGAGGCCCGGTGGACCGCCTACGCCCGCCGGTGGCTCGGGGAGCTGGCCCCGCGGCTCCGCCACCGCCTCGGCGAGGTCGCGGCGCTCCGCGCCCATCTCACGGCCCACAACGCGAGAACCCGCCGTCCCGCCAACCGTCGCGCGCTCCACCCCCCCGGGGTCGAGCGGTTCGCCCGGGCCGTCGGGGCGGATCCGCGGGAGGTCTTCGATGCCCGGCCTTGAGCGGCTCGCCGCCCGGGCGGTGAGTCCCCTCTGGCGAGTCCTGGAGCGGATCATCGAGCCCCCGGCCGCGCGGGCCATTCGGACCCACGTCAATCGGGTCTACGCCACCCGGCCCGAGGCCGTCGCCCGGCTCCGGGGGGAGCCCCAGTTCCTCGCCCCGGTGGGCCTCCCGGCGACGCCACCCCCCTTGACCTACCACGACCTCGTCCAGGAGGCCCTCGAGAAGTATATGCAGTTCCGCGGCGCGGAGCCACCGCCGTCGGACCCGGGCCAGCTCGGCGACTGGGTGAATCGCCTCGCCACCTCCGTCGGTCGCCATCTCAACGCCGTCGTCGAGCAGGAAGTCAGCCCGCTGTCCCTGGGACCGTGGCTGCGCCGACTCATCCAGATCGATCGACGTCTCGCCGCCCAGTCCGGGGGACGCTATCTTCCGGCGGAGGAGGTGCTCCATCAGCTCCGTCAACACCCGTACCGGAAAATCTCGGAGGTCGCGGCTCGGCTGACCCCGGGGGATCTCGAGGTCCTGCGCCGTCGAGCGCGGAGTCGGCTCTCGCTGGAGGAGCTCGGACGAGCGGAGCTCGAGGCCGGCGAGGCCCCGGGGATCCCCGCGGGACGCGAGCCCGAGCCCGTCAGCGAGACCGCGGAGGCGCTCAGCCGGCTCCGGGATCTCCTGGGCGCGCGGGGCGGACCGGCCCTCACGAACGCGTTCGACCGCTTGTCGATCCGCGACCGGCAAATCCTGGCCCTCGCGGCCCAGGGGGCCACGCCGCGGGAGATCGCGGCTCAGACGGGGGCCGCGTATCACACCGTTCGGCAGGTCCTTCCGAAGCAGCTCCAGCGGCTCCGGCAGGCGGTGACGCCGGAGGGGCCTTCGCCCGCCCCGAGTTCGACCCTCCCCCAGCGGGGAGCGCCGCGTCCGAGTCGGCTCGCGGCGTGGCGAAGCCGTCCGGAGCCGCCCCCGACCTATCAAATCCGGCTCCCGCTCGACGTTCCGGTGACCGCGGCGTCGCGCCCGTGGTTCGACCTCGCCCCGCCGGCGGACCTCGTCCGGTGGATCCCGGCGAGGACCGTCCAGCTCGAATTCCCCTTCGTCTCCGCCTCCGCCTCCGTGGAGCCCGCGGCGTCTGCCCTGACCATCCCCTCGGCGGGGCGGGCGCCCGTCTGGTTCCGGGTCGTCCGGCCTCGCCGGGGGGTGCCGGGATGGCCGGAGCGGGTGGAGGCGTCGATGGCGCAGTATCTCCTCGCGAGGACGCCCGAGCGGCGGGATGCCCTCCGGCGACGTCTGGCCCGCTTCGGCGTCGCGGTCGTCCGGGACTGGGCGGAATGATCCTCGCGCTCCTCGTCGGAGGCCTCCTCGGGGTGTGGGTCTGGACGGTCGTCGCCGTCGCCTATGTCCTGTGGCGCTACGCCTACTGTCCCTTCCGCGTCCTCCGGGCGGACCTCCAGGCCCTGGCGACGCGAGTCCGCGACCTCTCCGAGGAGATCGGTCTCCGGAAGGTCCCGGTACTCTCGGAGGCTGACGTTGCCCGAGCAGAAGCCCGCCAACGACTCCGTCAGCAAGCGATGGCCGAGTGGGCGGCGCGGGCCGCGGTTGCCCGCGAAGCTCTCGGCCGCGATTCGCGGGATTCCGGATGAGATCCGGAGCGGAGGGCGCGTCGCGGGCTTCGAAGCCCTCCGGGATGCCCTCCTGGCCCACTGGCCGGACCTCGTCCGCGTGATGTCCCCCGCCGCGGTCATCAAGGCCATTCTCGAAACGGACCGCCACGCCGTCTTCGCGCAGGTCGCCGAGGAGAAGGCGCGCGAGCGCTTCGACCTGGAGGCGTGGCGCCAGTTCCAGGACTGGCTCCGCGGTCGGATTGATGTGCCCCCCGCCCCGCGGCGCGCGCGGGAACTGCCGAGCGCGCCGGAGGACACGGAGATGCCGAAGCTCTCGGACCTCATCCCCGATCCGGACCCCGAGCGGCTCGAACGGATGCCCTCGATCGAGACCCCCATGGAGTCGATCGCGGACGCCCGCGCCGAGCGGGAGCGCTACTTCGGTCGATCCCGCGACCGGTCGTCGACGGGCCCGATCGGCGATGGCCGCTCCGACTAAGCGCGACTGGTCGGCCCTGATTCAGGCCGTCGCTCGGGAGCTCCGGCTGCCCCCCCGGGCGCTCGCGGCCCTCGTCGCCGTCGAATCCGGCGGGGACCCGCACGCCGTCGGCCCCGTCGGCGAGATCGGTCTCCTCCAGGTTCGCCCCGAGACCGCCCAGGCGTATGGGGTCGAGCCGTCCCGGCTGACGGATCCGGAGACGAACCTTCGCGTGGGCGGCCAGCACCTCCGGGAGCTCCTCCGCCGCTACCACGGCTCGTTGGAGCTCGCGATCGCGGCCTACAACGCGGGCGCGCAGAACATCGACCGGGCCATCCAGCTCGTCCGGGAGCGCGGGGTGGCGCCGTCCCTCGACGCGGTCCTCACCGCGCTCGGGACCATCACGGGCCGGTGGGCCGCCGTCACCCGCCGCCACGTGGCTCGGGTCCTCGCGCGGATTCACGAGATGGACCGTCCCCAGGCGGCGCCCGCGGAGGCCGCCGCCGTCGACCGGGGCCGGGCCTCGGCCCCACTCGCGGAGGTCCCGGAGACCCCGCCGGAGTCTGACACCCGCCGGGGCCGCGCCCCCGCCGCGCTCGCGGAG
>JBBIOR010000044.1:4877-19718 GCA_037443265.1 Candidatus Fraserbacteria bacterium
CGCTCGCGGAGATCCTCCGGGAGCCGGGCGGCTCCCCGCGGGTCACCGCGGAGCCCCCGCCGATGCCCTCACCCCCGAGGGTCGTCGCGGAGGCCGCGCCGGCTCGGCCGGTGTCGCCCTCGCCCGAGACGCCCGAGCCGGCCCGCGCCCGGGGGTCCCTGGAGTTCGTCGTCCGGGCCGCGCCGCCGCCCGCGGAGCCTCCCCCGGTTCCTCCGCCGCCGTTTGTCGCTCGGGGGACCCTCCCGCGGGCCGGGGGTGGTGGAGGGGGATTCGCGACGGAGGTGAGCGCGCCGCCGCCGGGCCCCTCTCCGGAGGGCGTCGGGCCGCCCCCGATGACGCCGGGAGCGGCCCTCGCGCGCCTTCGGGCACTCCTCGCGCGGCCGGAGGTCCCCCCGGTCGGAATTCCCCCGGCGGCGATCCCCCTCATCGCCCCGGAGGGGGGGAGCGTCCGGGATGAGGCGGAATCCGGAACTCCGCGCGCTCCGGCGCCGACCCCGATCGCCGTCGGTCGCGAGGGGGGCCCGGTGGGGCGAGAGGTGTGGCTCTGGCTCGCGCGCGTCTTCGCCCCGCCGATGATGACCGACCAGTACTTCACCGGGCCGCCCTACGTCCTGCCCCAGTCGATCCCGGGTGGCCTCCCGGTGTATCACTCGGAGCGCTAGGCCGCATGCCGCTCGCCTCGAATCTCCGCCCGGACGCTTCGGCGGACCTCCCCGCGCGTCCGCTCTCGTTCGGGGAGGCCCTTCAGCTCCTGGGGGCGCTCCCCGGTGTGGTCGTGCCGATGCGGGGCGCCTTCTCGGACTTCCCGCGCGCGACGGCGTCGTGGCTATGGCGGACGTTCGAGCGGATCTTCCCCGGCCCGGCGCGCGTCCTGCACCGCGCGCCGCAGGCCATCACGGTGGAGCTCCGCCCCCCGCGGGGGCCGTCCTCGACGGAGCTCCTCGGGGAGACGACGATCTTCGGATCCCGGCGGCCCCCGGGGATGCCCGCGATGATCATCACGATCGACCCGCGGCTGACGCCGCCGATGGGCGTGACCACGCTCCTCCACGAGGCGCAGCACGCCGCGCGGGCGTTGGCCCAGCGGTCGTGGCCCGAGGGGGAGGCGCTCGCCGTCCAGTCTCGCGCGATCCCCGAGGTCATGCGAGCCCGGGGCGTCCCGGGGGCGGTCAGAGCGGCGTTCTGGCGAGAGCCGGATCCCGAGGAGCGGATCGTCCGGCTCCTCACGGATTTTCTGGCCACGGTGCCGGCCGCGAGAGCGCAGCACCCGTTGACGGTGGTCCCCTACGGGTCGATCTGGGCTCGATGGATGCCGACCTTCCCGCGCTATGTCCCCACCGCCGGCGGCCTCGCCCCGAGCGCGATCCAGGCGTTCGATCGTCCCGGCTGGCTCCAGTGGTTCGCCTACCAGGGGTTGCCGCGCGAGCTCTCCGCGTCCCCGGAGGTCGGGACGCTCGACCAGCTGGTCCGCGCGACGCGACGGACCCCCTTCATCGCGTGGGAGTAACGAACCATGCCGATTCGAGAGTACTTCGGAGGTCACGGCGAGGAGGTCGCCCGGAAGATGCGCCAGCGCTACGGGGATCGCTGGCAGCGGGTGTTCTACGCGACGGCGAACGCGAGGGGCCTGGCCCCTCGGGGCGGACGGCGCCGGTCGTCCCGCGGGCGGAGGACCGCGTCCCGATGAATCCCGCGGGGAACCCCCCGGACGCGTCGGCTCCGACGAGTCGATCGGCGCGGTATCGCCGCGTCATGGAGGCGATGATCATCGCGGATGAGGCGGGTCGCCTCGTCCCGATGCGGTTCACCCCCTCCCAGGAACTCCTCTGGAAGGCCGTCGCCCCCCGGCTCGATGCCCACGAGCGGTTGTGGTTTGTCGTGCTGAAGGGCCGTCAGGTCTACGCGACGACCTTCTTCACCGCGCTCGCCTTCGTCCGGACGATGGAGCGGGCGAACACCAGCTCGGTCATCATCGCGCAGGAGATCTACTCCGCGGCGGACATCTTCCGGCGAGCTCGGCGCTTCTATGAGCACCTGCCGCTCCCGCGGCTGCGGCCGTCGAGGGTCAGCGAGATCGAGTTTCAGCTCCCCGACGGGAGCTCGTGGCTCTCCGTGGCCTCCGCGGGGAAGGTCGGGAAGGGGCGGGGGACCACGAAGTCGGTCGTCCTCGCCTCCGAGGTCGCCTACTGGACGCAGCCGGAGGTCCTCGTCGGGCTGTTCCAGGCGGTCCCGGATCTCCCGGATACGGTGTGGATCCTGGAGAGCACCGCCAACGGGATGGTCGGCCTCGGCCAGCCGTTCTACGAGCAGTGGAAAGCCGCGGTGGATGGGCGGTCGAAGCTCATCCCGCTGTTCATCCCGTGGTACGTCGTCCCCAAGTATCACCTCGACCCTCCGCTCCCGGAGGACGAGTGGGACGACGATGAGAAGCTCCTCGTCGAGGCCTTCGGGGCGCAGGGGTGCGACGGCCGGGCGCTCGCGTGGCGGCGCTTCGTCATCGGCACCAAGCTGCAAGGGTCCCGCGAGCTCTTCGACCAGGAGTTTCCCTCGACGCCGGAGGTGGCCTTCCTCTCCTCTGGGCTCCCGGCCTTTGACGCCCGGGCAGTCCTCCGGCAGCAGCGGTGGATTCGTCCGCCCCGCCTCTGCGGGATGATGGGGGAGAATGGACGGTTCTCGCCGGCCCCGCGGGAACGGGCGTGGCTGCACATCTGGGAGGAGCCCCGCGACGGACACCAGTACGTCATCGGGGTCGACACGGCGGAGGGTATCCGCGGCGGCGACTACGCCTGTGCCCAGATCCTGGACATGGGCGAGCTCGAACAGGTCGCGATCATCCATGGTCACATCGAGCCGTGGGAGCTCGCCCGTCAGCTCGCCGCCGTGGGGAAGTGGTACAACCAGGCGCTCATCGCCGTCGAGGTCCAGAGCACCGGCCGGGCGGTGCAGGACTATCTCATCCGGGTCTTCCAATACCCGAACCTGCACGTGTGGCGCGGGCGGGCGGACACCATCCGGCGCCCGGCCGCGCAGCTCTACGGGTGGGAGACCAATGTCTACTCGCGACCGCTCCTCATCGAGGCGGGCCGCCGCGCGATCAACTCGGGGTTGGTCATCCTCCACGATCGATCGACGCTGGACGAGATCGCGCGCTTCTCGCGTCTCGACAACGGCCGGTACGCCGCGAGCGTGGGCCACGACGATCGGGTTCTTGCCCTCCTCATTGCGCTCCGCTCTCGGGAGGAGAATTACGCTCCGGCCCGATCGGTGTCGGTCTCGGCCGCGTCGGAGTACCAGCTCTCGGACCCCCTGCCGTCGGGCGTCCGCGTCGTCCACTCGGCGGAGCAGCAGTTCGTGATGCGCAAGGAGATCCACGCCGCCCTCGTCCGCCGCGCGCGGTCCGCGGTGGACCGGTCGTGGATGTCCCTCTAGCGAGGGGAGCGGAATGGGGCGTCGGTCGATCCCGTGCCATGAGTGCCCCACGCAGCCGCCGATGCGGCTCGTCAACGAGCGGTGGGTCGGCGGGCGGCGCATCTGGGTCCTGATGTGCCCGCAGTGCGGAGCGATCCGGGCGATCTCGGACTCGTAGCGGAGGAGGTATGCAGCGATGCGAGGATTCCCCGCCGGTGATCACCCCCCCGTCGCGGACGCCCATGCGACTCTGGGGGAGACCTGGTCGTGCGACTGGGAGGACGAGGACGGACGGAAGTGTCCGGCCGGCGGAACCCTCCGCCAGCGATCCGGACCGGCCTTCTACCGTCATGCCTGCTTCGGCCACGAGCCCGAGCGCCCCTACCCTCCCCAGCTCCGACGCGTCTACACCGTCTGCGCCCAACACGCCGACGCCTTCATGCGGACACATGTTGTCGGAGTATCGGCTGGGCGATCTCCCCGCGTTGCCATCGACGCTCATGGACGGATTGTCCCGCTGGGCTGAGCGGTGGTCCGTCCCACCCGAGGTCGCCCTGGCGCGCATCGTCTGCCTCGTCGCGGGCGGCCAGGGGACGGACTGGCGGTGGGTCGGCCGCTCCGTTGAGGACGTGTTAGACCACTTCCTGCGCGCGAACGCCTGACGATGCCGCAACCCCCGATGAGTCCACCCGGGGGGCTTCCCCCGTCGAGTCGGACCCCGGCGGAGGCCGAGATCTGGCGGTGGCTGGAGAGTGCCGCCGCGGAGGCCGCTCGCGCGCGGGAAGCTATCACCTCGTTCCGCCGGATGCATCAGCTGCTCGATCTGTACGTCGGGCGTCACTACCCCGAGTCCATGCCCTCCTTCCGCCCGCCCGTGGTGATCAACGAGCTTCGGACGCTGATCCTCGCGGAGGCCTCCGATCTCGTCGATGCGGAGCCGCGGATCTACGTCATGAAAGACCCGCGGCGAGGGGGTCGAGATGTCCAAGCCGAGCGGGCGCTCCGGGCGGTCTGGGCCCGCGAGCGCGTGGACCTCAAGCTGATCTCGGCGGTGGTGTGGGCGTGCGCGGTGGGGACGGGGTTCCTCCGGGTCACGTGGGATCCCGACCGCAACCGCGGACAAGGGGACGTCGCGGTCGAGGATCTGGATCCGCGCGTCGTCCTCCCGGATCCCGATGCCCCCGATGAGACGTCCGCGCAATTCCTCATCTACGAGACCCGGGTCGACCTTCAGGACATCCGACGGCTCTTCCCCATCCGCGGTGCGCTCGTCTCCGACCAGCCGGTGGAGGCCCTCGGGTGGCGCGGAGAGGGATCGTTCCCGTCTCCCACGACGTCCTCCGCGACGGACTCCTATCTGATCTCGGGGCCGATGTCCCCCGACGTCTCGCCCGCCTCGGACGCCGCCGCCTACCGGAAGCGCCGGGTCCGGGTCCTGGAAGCGTACGTGCGGGATTCCTCGATCGACACGGTCGTCGAACCGCTCAAGGGCCCGGACGGGGAGTTCATCCGCGATGAGCGCGGAGAGATCCAGTACCAGACCACCCGCCGGCTGAAGTACGGCCCGCACGGGGTCCGGCGGATCGTCGGGGCCAACGGTGTCATCCTGTTTGATGGGCCGAACCCGAATCCCGGAGGGGATCACGGGTTAGTTCGCATCGTGTTGGAACCGACGCTCGGGCAGTTCTGGGGTCAGGGGTTCATTCAGCAGACCGGGGAGCTCCAGCTGGCGGCGGACAAGCTGGCCTCCGCCGTGGTGGAGAACGCCATCCGGCTCAATAACGGGATCATCGTCGTTCGGGGATCGACCGGCATTGACTGGGAGACCTTCGCCGGCCTCCCGGGGCAGATTGTCCAGTTGCAGCTCGGCGGCGATTTCCAGATCCAGTATCCGCCCCCCATGCCACCCGACATGGTCCAGGCCCCGTGGCGGATGCTGGATTTGCAGCGGCGCGTGTTGGGCTTCTCTGACCCGCGGATGGGCGTCGGCGGGAAAGGGAACGTCTCACCGGAGCTCACGGAGACCGAGATCTCGCAGGCGCAGGGTCCCACGCGGCTCCGGGCGCGCTTCCTCTCCGCGGCGGTGCAGCGGTTGGCCGAGCTGATCTTCGCCCGGATGGCGGCCTTCTACACGACGCCGCGGGTGATTCCGGCGGTCGAGGGCGAGCACTTCGAACCGACGGTGTGGCAGCCCCTGGAGGACGCGGAGGCCTACACGGTCTACGTGGACCCCGCCTCCTTCCAGTTGATGTCTCGGTCGCTGCTCCGCCGGCTGTCGCTCGCGCTCTACCGGCTGGGGGCGATCGACCGTCGGTCGGTCCTCGAAGCCCTGGGGTGGCCCGATTGGGAGCTGGTGGCCTCTCGGCTCGATGAGATGGAACGGGCGATGGCGGCCGCGAAGCTCGCGGAGCGGAAGCGGCGATAGCGGGGGGACGATGCGCGCAGCGTATGTCGTGGTCTCGTGCCCGACCTGCCGAGAGCCCCGGTACCAATCGGCCCAGCCGCTCGACCTCGACCGGCTGCCCGACCGGTTGTCACCGCTGACCTTCGCCCCGGTGGCCCCGTCCGTCCCGCCCCCGCCGCAGAGCGGACGGGCCATCTGTCATGTCTGTCACGGCCCGCTTCAGTTCCACGTGATGGATCCCCGGACGGCTCGAATAGACCAGGGGGAGTCCTCGTCGGATTCCCCGGAGGAGGCCTCGCCGGAGGAGGTCCCCGTCGGGACCCCGCCCGGGGGCTCGCCCCCTCCGGTCTCGACCGTGGAGCTCTTCCGGGCGGAGGCGGGGGAGCGGGTCCTCGGGATCCAATCGGTCGGCTCCTCGCTCAGCCCGGTGCTCCTCCTGCTCACGAGCCGGCGGGTCCTCCTCGTCGGCCGATAGCCACAGGATGAGGATGCCACAGCGATGACGGAGATTCTTCGTGCCGCCCAGCGCGGGGAGTGGATCGAGGTCCGGGGGGCGACGACCCTTCCGGGTGAGCGAACGCCCCGCGTCGTCGTTGCGGAAGTCCACGCCAGCGAAGTTCGCCGGCGGGGGGATGAAGCCCTCCGCCGGGCGATCGAGACGACCGCCCGCTACCTCGCAAGCGGAGAGGGCTCCGGGGTGTAGGCGATGCCCAGCATCTGGGAGATGCCCGGGGGAGGGTGGGAGTCCATGGAGGACCTGGAGCAGCCCTTCGGGCCGTATCCGTCGGACCTCGCCGCCGGGGCCGCGTTTGGCCTCCCGGCCCTTCGCGGAGGGCTCCCGGCTCCGCTGTCCTGGCGGTCGTCGCTGCCGCCCCTGCGCCCCATCCCGCCGCTCTCCGCGGCATCCGCGCCCGGGAGCCTTGACCCGTGGGCGCAGTTGACGCTGGCGTTGACGAGGCCTGGTGGGTTCCCCGCCCGCCCCGACTGGGGCTGGCTGCCTCCCGGCGGGTGGAGCTCGCTGCTCTGGGAGCTGCTCCGCTCGGGCGGCTGGTCATTCACCCCGGCTGGTCGTTGAAAGGAGGAGGAGGCCATGCGCCGGAAGTCCCATCGTCGCAAGCGGTAACGACCCGACCCCGAGGAGGGAACCATGCCAAAGCCCAAGATCATTGAGGGTCCGCTCTTCAAGAAGGCGGACAAGTCCTCGGGGCTCGGCTCGGGAGAGTCGGCCCCGTGGATGCCGCCGGACGTGGACTGCCCGGATCCCCTCGGGTATCTCCACAACACCAACAAGAAGGGGAAGTAACCGATGCCTCCGTTCGACGCCGCGCCGGGTGATCCCCGGATGATGATTGAGGCCCTCTCCGCGCTGGGGGGGTCGTCCGGCGCCCTGGCGATGCCGGGGGGTCCCGGGGCTGCGCCGGGGGCTTCGGCACCCGGCGTCGACCCCCGGCTCCTGCGGATCCAGGCCCTGGGGCTCTCGGCGCTCGACCGCGTCTTGCAGCGGGACCCGAGCGGCGAGCTAGCCCTGGAGCAGATCCGGCGGGCGCTGGAACTCTCGCAGACGCTCCTCGCGGCGGTGCTGCCGATGGTGACCGCGTGGAATCCCAAGGTCGCCAAGGACCTCCACGTCATCGGGCGTCAGATTGCCGATGCCCGTATGAACTTGAGCAAGGAGGACGAGCCGGGCCCGCCGCCCGAGGCGATGATGTCGGGGATGCCGGCGAATACCGGGATCCCCGGAGGCCCCGCGGCGCTGGGCTAGCCCGCGGGCCGTTCCCCCTCCGATGACCCCTCGACGGAGTCCTTCCGGACCACCCGTCGGGGGAGTTGAGAGGCGAGCCGTTCCATGCCTACCATCGAAGAGGTCTTGGCGGATAAGAAGACCTACCCCGACGACCTGAAGATCACTGTCGCGGATGGGGTGGAGACCACCCTCGGGCAACTTCGGGGAGGATACTTGAGGCAGGCGGACTACACGAAGAAGACGACCGAGCTCGCGCGCCAGCGCGAACACCTCGAACAGCAGTGGCAGCAACAGTCCGCCGCCCTGGCCGACGCGGAACGCCGACTCCAGGAGCTCGCGGCATACATCGTCCGAGCCAACCCGGGGGCGACGCGCGATGAGGTCAGTGAGTACTTGCAGCATGACCCCGTGGCATCCCGGCTGTACCGGGAGGCCCTCTGGCAGCGGCAGGTCCTCCAGACGATGGGCCAGGCCCTGTTGGACCTGGACCGCCGTCTGATGGAGCGGGACCGCGAGGCGATGGCGGATCAGCACCGCCGGGTCCTCGCGACCCTCAAGCAGCAGGATCCGGATCTGGACGAGGAGGCGCTCGTCCGCTTCGCCCGGGACAACTTCATCCCGCGGCTGGATCACGCCTACACGCTCTTCAAGCACGACGAGATCCTTCGTCGGGAGCGCGAGCGGGCCGCGGAGGAGGCGTCCAAGAAGGCCTACGAGAAGGCGAAGCTCGAGCTCTCGGCCCCGCCGATCCCGCTGTCCCCGCGAACGGCCTCGCCGCCACCGGAGACCCCGCAGACCCTTGACGAGGCGGCTCAGAAGGCGACCCACGATATGGATGTGATCGGGCCGCTGATCGGAGTCGCCCCGTAATCGGAGGTTTCCATCGATGCCG
Source organism: Candidatus Fraserbacteria bacterium (assembly GCA_037443265.1). Taxonomy (GTDB): domain Bacteria; phylum Bipolaricaulota; class Bipolaricaulia; order RBG-16-55-9; family RBG-16-55-9; genus JBBIOR01. The sequence goes on from JBBIOR010000044.1 coordinate 13,326, forward strand.
GCGATTGGTGCAGGCCTGAGCCAGCCCCCCTTCGCGCTGGTCAAGACGGCCGACGCCTTCACCCAGAAGTACTTCTCGCCGATCGTCGCGGACGCGGTCTTCAAGCCGTCGCCGACGTGGTGGCGGTTGCTCCGCCGGGGCCGGAAGCTCCACGGCGGGGCGATCGTGTGGCCGGTGCTCGCCGAGGAGGTCACGGGTGGGGGTGCCTACTGGGGGGCGCAGATCCTGGACACGACCATCTACGACACGGTGCGCCCCGCTCAGCTGGAGTGGAAGGCCTACTACCAGCCGATCGTCATCCCGTACACGGACCTGGTGTTGAACAGCGGTCCGACCCAGGTGGTCAATCTGATCAAGGAGAAGGAGGAGGAGGCGATGGCCAACCTCCTCCAGAAGCTGAGCCGGGCCCTGTTCAAGGTCCCGCCGCAGAACACGGCGCAGGATCTGGACTCGCTGGTCGACGCGGTGGCGTCGGACGCCAATGTCTACGCCGGGATCGACCGGGCGACGAACGCCTTCTGGAAGCCGTTCGTCCGGACGACCGCGGAGGCCATCAGCGACGCCGCGCTCCAGACCGTGTATAACGCGATCGTGTACGGGAACGAGGAGCCCGATACGATCATCACCACCCACGCGGGCTTCAACAACTTCCGGGCGCTCCTGGTGGGGAACATCCGGTACCCGGACCCTGACCAGGAGACGATTCGCGCCGGCTTCCGCCGCCACCTCGTGTTCAACAACGCGGTGGTGGTCCAGGACCGGTGGGTGGCGGACTCCCCGACGGTCGCGATGTACTTCCTCAACACCCGCTATATCGACGTCCACTTCCATGAGCGGGAGTACTTCGTCGTCGACCCGTTCGTGCGGCCTCATAACCAGCGGGTCCTGATCTCGGGGGTGTACGTGATGCTGAACCTCCAGGTCCGGAACCCGCGGCTGCAGGGCGCCCACACGGGCCTGACGAACGACTAGCGGAGGTCGAGATGGCCTTTGAGATTACCAACCTCGCGGTCCCGACGCTCGACGCGCGGATGCTGCCGGCCGCGCGCTTCCAGCTGGCTGACCAAACGGCGACGAGCGGGGCCCAGGCGGCACCGACCCCTCTCCGGGTGTGGCGGGCCATCATCTACCAGAAGGCCTTCACGGCCGGGACGGGGACGGTCGGCCCGATCTACGCGATCGAGGTGGCGGATGACTCCGCCTTCACGTCGAACGTCCGGCGGATTGCCCACGTCCAGGTCAACCGAGCCGACGAACAGACCGCGCTGCTCATCGGGATGACGCCCTTCGCGGCCGGTCAGCAGTACGCGCGCATCGTCCTCACACTGAACGGGACGGATGCCGCGACGTACGACGCCCTGCTGGAGGGCGTGTAACGCTTCGGCGTGGAGGATCACCCGGGGCGGTGACCCGCCCCGGGTTGACCTCCGGGGCGGAGGGATGATCAGGGTCCGCGGCACTCTGGGCGCGGGACGCGCGATGGGCTCCCTCGATGGCTGATCTTCGGAATTTGATCCTCTCGATCCGCGCCCAGATCCCGGATCCGGCGGAGGCCGATGACCCCGACCTCGACGGGCCGGCCTTCCGGACGGCGGATCTCTTGAGGTGGGTCAATGATGCGGGGCGTCTGATCGCCTCGCGGGTCCCCGCCATTCAGGATTGGTATGGGTTCCCCTCCGAGATTGGCCAGGATGTCTACGAGCTCCCGGAGTGGATTACCTCCGTCGAGCAGCTCTGGTATGAGCTGCTCCCGGCGACGCGATCCTCCGTCTTCGAGGGGACGCTGATCTCCAAAGTTCAGGGCCGCGCCTGGTGGTTTGCCCCCCACGCGGTCGGATCCCGGCCCGCGATCCACCTCTGGCCGACGCCCTCGGAAGCGGGGACGTCCACGACCCTCGCGGCGGACCTGTCCGCCTCGGACACGACGGCCATCCTGGCGTCGACCGCGGGCTTCCGCGCCTACGGGTTCGTCCGCCTTGGCAGTGCAGGGGCGGAGTTCAATCCGCTCCCCTTCCCTGAGGTGGCTCGGTATGCGGCCCTCTCGGGGTCACAGCTGACCGGGTTGGTCCGTGCCCAGGGGGGAACCATGGCCGTCGACCTCTCGGCGGGGGCCCCCGCCGTCGAGTGTAACGTCTTCCTGCGGTGCTTCCGGCTCCCCCGCCCGGTGTTCTCCGCGCGGGATCCCTTCGAGCTCCCGCCGGGCCTCTGGCCCGTCGTTGAGCTCTACGTCCTCGCGAAAGTCCGGGAGGCCGAACAAGATCACGCGACGGCCGCGCAGCTCCGCAATGAGTTCTACCAACTCGTGGACCAGCTCGGGGCGAAGTACCCGCTCGCGGTCGGGGCCCGCCAGGGCCTCCAGGTCCGTATGGCGTGGCCCGTCACGCTCTCGCCCCGGGTGGTGATCATCCCCTAATGCCGGCGAATCTCCAGGCCCTCACCCAGATGGACTTCAGTGGGGGGGCCAACTATGTCGTCAATCCGTACCTCATCCCCCCGAACCAGCTGGCGGATGCGCGCAATGTCGTCTTCGACGAGCATGGGTCGATCCGGGTTCGAGACGGGCTGAAGAGGGTGGCGACCTCTCCGCTCACCGACCAGCCGATTCTCTTCCGGGGGTACCTCGTCCGGGACTCCGGCACGGAGGATCCGTTCATCATCCAGCGTGTGGCGTCTGGCGTGAACCGACTGTATCGTCAGAACTCCGACGGGTCGTTCACGGCGATTCAGTTCGCCGGGGGCGCGGATTTCTCGCTGGGGGAGGATCTGCCCGACGCCGTCACCGTGGGGAACACGGCGGTCATCCTCAACGGGTACGAGACGCCCGCGCGGTTCGATGGGACGACGCTGACTCGGATCACCGCGGGCACGGGGGAGACCGTTCCTCCCGGCGGCCGGCATGGCGCCTTCCACCTGGGGTCGCTCTGGCTGTGGAACACCGCCGCGGCGGATACCACCCTGGACGGCCCGTCGAGCCTGCGGATGAGCGGGCCGAACGATCCGAACAGTTGGCCCAACGCGAACCAGACCTTCGTCGGGAAAGGGGACGGTCAGGTCGGGATGGGGATGACCTCCTTCACCATCGTCGAGACGGGGATCTCCCCGACGGCGACGTTGGTGCTCTTCAAAAACTACTCGGCCTATCAGGTCACGGGGACGTTCGGGTCATCGAACTTCGGGGTGCAGCGGATCAAGACCGACATGGGGTGCATCGCCCCGCGGACGATTCAGTTCGTCTCGGGATTCGGCGTGATCCGACTGACCCACAAGGGCTTCGCGCTCTACAACGGGGTCGAGGACCGGTTGATCTCCGAACCGGTCCGCCCCGCGATCTTCGGCGGGGGGGAATTCACCCCCCTCGATTTCTCGACGATCCACCTCTCGTGGGCCGCCCAGGCTCAGAATCCGCCGCTGTACCTGGCCGCATGCCCTGAGTCGGGGACGTCCTTGACGCGGATCTTCGTCTACGACCTCATCCGGCGGGGCTGGTCGATCGTCGCCTTCCCCGGACCGGGCATTCGGTGCCTGACGACGGTGTTCCCCGTCTCGCGCTTCCCCCACGTCGAGCTCGGGACGACCACCGGAGGCGAGATCCATGAGTGGTTCACCGGGGAGGTGACGGACAACGGGACGGAGATCTCGTGGGAGGTGGAAACCCGCGCGTTCTCCGGGCGTAGCCCGCTGACTCCGGCGTACTTTCGGCGGGCGATGGTTCTCGGGTCGGCTGGGCGCACCCCCATCACCGTCCAGCCCATCGTGGACGAGGTCAGCCGCGACCCGCTGATCTACACCCCCCAGGCCGATGAGACCAGCTCGGCGCGCGAGCTCCGGTGGGAGATCCCGTTGATGGTCAAAGCGCGTCAGGTCCGGCTTCGGATCTCGGGATCGGGTCCGGCGCGGGTCCGAGGCGTCGAAGTCCACGTTGGTCCGCAACCGCTGTCCCCGTCCACGCTCGCGCAACGCCGTGGACGGACTCCGGGGGCGTAGGGCACCTATGGCTGGACGAATCCCGAGCATCGTGTTGGACGAGATGGCGCTGCGCCCGCTGGGAGGGCGCCGCGCGAATGTCGCCCCAGCCGGGGTCGGCCTCCGGGGCGCGGCCGCGCACTGGCCGTCGGCCGAACGCGGCATCATCCCCGAGCTTGCCGCGATCTGGCTGGACCCGGCCTTGTTGGAGCCCCCGGGAGATCTCTTCGCGCGGGTCACGCGGGCCACGACGCAGCCCACGCCCACGCCCCTGATGCCTGTCCCGTCCCCGTCCCCGTCCCCGTCCCTGTCCCCGTCCCCGCCACTTCCCTCGGAGTCGGGCCCGATCCCGAATCTCGCCATCGAGGTCCCGACGACTGAGTCGTGGCCACAGATCCTCGCGACGCTGCTGCAAGTGGGGGAAGCCTGGAGAGAGCTGGCCAATTGGGTAAACCTTCCGGTGGCTCGTCCCGGTTGGGCGTCAGAGATCCCGGAGGGGTCTCTCCTCGACGTGCCAGGCCCGGCCTTCTGGGAGGAGACCTATGGAGGCCCCGGATTGCCGCGAGGGATCGACCCGCAAGATTTCGCCCCCGGGGAGCCTATCCCGACGGTGCCCACCCGCCCGCCGTGGGCCCAGTTTGGCCCCTTCCGCGAGCCCGGGTCGATCCTCCAGGCCCCGCCCCTTCAGCTGGGCGAGCCCACGCTCGGGGGGTCGTTCGCCGAGCTCCCCGGGTTGGATCTGGGGCCCTCTCGACCCCTCTGGGCCCCGCCCGAAGGGGAGAACCTGCTCGGCGCTCGGCCGTTGAACCTCTCGCTGGATGAGGGCGTCCCCGCAGCCGCGTCGGGAGACGTCGGCACTCCGGGGATGCTCGGCCCCGCGGCGCAGACCCTCGGGGGCATTGCGGGGTTGATCTTCGCCCCCGACACGATGTCGCGCGGGATCGCGGCCATGAACACCGCCGCCGGCCTGGCGGGGATGGGCGCGGCGGCGGGCATCCTCCCCGCGGCGGCCGCGGCGTTGGGACCCGTCGTGGGGCTCGGCGCGGCCGTCCCGGTGCTCGGGAAGCTGCTCTTCGGGAAGGACCGGCCGCACTGGCCCGAGGGGTTCGTCGAGATCCCGAGTCAGGGGGGCGCGGCGGTGAACCCCGCGACGGGCGTGATCCTGTGGTATCGGGGGGGCGGCCGCTATGAGCTCTCCCCCCAGACGCGGGAGGGGAGGCCGGTCACCCCCCAGCAGCTCGTCGAGTGGGCCATCTTCCCGCGCGGCGAGCTCGCGCAGCAGTCCGAGTACCGAGCCGTCGTCCCCGAGATCGCGGAGCGGCTCATCCAGCAGACGGGTCCCTCCCTCGCGCCGTTCCCGACGCCCGAGTCGGTCATCCCGGCCGAGCTCCGGACGGCCCCCGAGGTGCAGGCGAGCCTCCCGCGCCTGCGGGAGACCGCGGCTCGGCAGGAGGCCCGCAACGCCCTGGAGATGGCCCAGCGGCTCCCCGAGGGCTCTAGTCCATCCGACATCACCGCGGGCCTCTCGGCGGCGGCGCGCCAAATCCTGGAACAAACCCCGGAGGCCCTCGCGCGGATCGAGCGGCCGTGGGAATTCATCACCGAGTACGGGGAACCGATTCCCCCCGCCGCGCTCCCCGCGCCGCCTCCCGCCCCGCCCCCGCCACCTCCGGCACCTCCGTCTCCCTCGAGGCCTCTGGAGCCGTCGAGGCCGAGGGGGAGGGAGGCTCCGTCATGGCTGAGCGCGCGGGAGCGCCAGCTCCTGGGCCACGACCTCTCGAACCGGGAGTACTGGAAGCGGCGAGGGTACACCGATGCCGAGATCGACAACGTGATCCGAGCCCGCGGCGGGATCGTCTCGGGGTCCGAGGCGCGGGCCCGCGGGTGGCGGTCGGCGTAAGCGGAGGCGACGACCATGTGGTCGTTCAGCTCGGTGCTCGACACCTTGATCAAGCTCGCGCAGCTCACGCTGGCGGGGTTCGGCGCGTATCGGATGTTCAACCCCCCGACGTTCCGTCTGCCTCCTCCGCCTCCTCCGCCTCCCCCGCCCGAGCTGCCGAAGTTCGAGTTTCCGGAGTTCGAGTTCCCCTCCTTCGAGACCCCCCCGCTCGAGCCCCCGCCGCCGAACTATGAGGCCATCGCCCAGCGGGCCAGCCGAGCGAGGGCCGACCTCCAGTCCCGAGGCGTCTTCAGCGGGGGGGCGGTCTCCATCCCCGCGATGCTCCCGCTGATCGGTGAGGACAACCCCGAGACGGTCGCGGAGGCCCTTCGGCGCTTCGGCCCGAAGTACGGGTGGCCCGCGACGATGCCCTTCTAGCCATGGCCTGGTACGACCGACTCTCCAGCCTCTTCAGCGATCCCCTCGGGTGGCTCGCGGGCCTCGGGTCGCTTGGGAACCTCTACGCGGGCTACCAGCAGCAGCGGCTCTTC
>JBBIOR010000044.1:19818-23956 GCA_037443265.1 Candidatus Fraserbacteria bacterium
CGACGTCGAGTCTCGGTTCCAGCGCCTCAAGGAGATTGGCCAGGAGGCCTCGCGACAGGCGATCCGCGCCACGCGGAGTGACCTCGCCGCCCGGGGGCTGCTGGAGGGCGGCTACGTCGACGCCGTCACCGCGGAGGCCCTCGCGAACCTCCAGGTGCCCTGGTGGCTGAAGGCCGCGGAGCTCGCCGAGTCCGAGCGGCAGCGCCGGCTGCTCGGCTTGAGCGGTCTGGGGTCGGTGCTGGGACATCTGGGGTCGGTGCTGGGACACCTGCTCAGCGGGGTCGTCTCCTACATCGGCCAGCTCCCGAGGTACTTCCCCGCCCCGACGACACCCGCCCCGACGACACTCAATTTCCCCCCCTTCCCCGCGATCGGCAACCCGCTCGCCCCGCTGACGGAGTATCTCAGCTACGCCAGGCTCCTGCAAGAGCTCCGCAACCGGGCCGGAGGGGTCCCCGAGGGGTGGGTCCGGGTGAGTCCCTCCGGAAGTCCCTACGGAAACCCCTTCGGGGGATGGTCAGACTATCCCACCGAAGACCTCTTCGGCGGATCGCTCTACACCTAACCGATGCCTCCTCTCGGCGCGTACTCCGGCCCGACCTACTTCGCTCAGGCCCTCGGCCAGGCCGTCACGGACCTCCTCCGCGGCTACCAGGAGGCCCCGCTTCGCGCGGCCGCGACGGCCCAGGCGATGGCCCAGGCCCGTCTCGACGAGCTTCGCGCGCTCGCGGCGCAGCGAGACCTCGAACGTGCCCAGCAGATGGGGACGGTCCTCGCGCGGCTCGCGGCGAAGGCTCGGGACCCTGAGGCCTTCCGCGAGGAGCTCATCCAGCAGCTCCCGGGGATTGACCCGAAGTACCTCTCGGTGTTCCTCCAGCTCCTTCGGGTCCTCCAGCCCGGTCCCAATCCCGAGGCGGTCAAGACCGCGATCCAGGCCTACCACCGCGCGCAGGCCTACGCCCTCCAGGAGGCGAGGCGCGAGATCGAGGAGGACAGCACACTCGGAAGGGCCCTGAAGAAGGATCCCGAGGCGCTCCAGTGGTACCTCCAGTACCGCCGCGGGGTCTACCTCCGAGGCCTGGCCCCGACGTGGGGACCGGAGGTCTCGGAAGGGCTCGGGTGGTTCCGACCGCTGCCGCCGCCGCCCCAGTCCCTCGCGGAGGTGCTCCTCCCGCCACCGGGGTGGTGGGGGACCTCGGACCCGCTCATCACGCAGCAGCGCACGCAGCAGTTCTGGGACGCGGTCCGCCAGTATCTCGACCTGCCCCGGGCTCGGGAACTCGCCCTTCAGGGGGTGGGGGCTCCGGCGAAGCCGCCCCGGTCGTTCTACTTCTTCTCCCCTTCGCACGGACTCTTCCGGGTCGACGAGGAGCCGGAGGAGACCCCGGGCGAGGCCGAGTGAGGGATGCCCGCGTATCGCCTCGGTCGCTGGACCGTCCACAGCGCGGCGGAGCTGACTCCTGAGGCGCTGGCCTCGATCCAGAAGGGGCTCGAACTCGAAGCCGCCCTTCCGGAGTCGGTCCGCGAGGGCCTCCGGGCGGCGACGGCGCGGCTCGCGAGCGCGCAGGAATGGTGGCAGAGCCGGTCTCTGCTGAACCCGCTCCCGATTCCGGAGCTGATGGCGGGGCTGGAGGTGCTCAGCGCCGTCCCCGCGGGGCTCGCGCGGACCGCCACGACCCTCGTCGCGGGTCCGCCGGATGCCGGGAGCGGCCTCGGGCGGAGCGTCGCGGAGTTCGTCCTGGAGAATGTCCCGTTTGTCGCCGCCTCCCCGCTCGCTCGGCTCACCCGTCGGCTCTTCCGGCGGGCGACCCCCGAGATCGCCACGGAGGACGCCGCGTCGCTCGTTCGGACCCCCGCCCCGGCAGCCCCGGCCCCGCGGGAGTTGCCGGGGATGTCGCCGCCCCCGGCCCTCCCTCCGGCTCAGCCCTTGGTGGCTGGGCCCTCCGGGCGGGTGATCCCGCCCTCCCGGCCGATCGAGATGGGCCCGCGGGGACCTCTCCGCCCGGAGCCACCGGAGCCTCCCGTCGAAGGACCGCCAGGACCTCCCCGTCCGCCGCGGGAGACGCCGCCGCCCCCTCCCGAGCCTTCCCGGCCCCCCCGCCCCGAGTGGCCGCTGGGGACGCCCCTCGCCACCGCGGAGCGCGGCTACATCCCCGGATTCTCCGAGGCCTTCTTCACCGTCGCGAGTCGGCTCAAGCGGTTTGGCCCGGCGGGGGAGGAGATCGTGCGCCTCGAGACCCGCACCTTCGGAGACCAACTCCGCTGGTTCCGGGCCGTGATCGAGCCGCTGTACGCCCGGCTGGTCCGGGCGCGCCTCACCCCGGCGCAGAATCTCCAGCTCATTCGCGCGCTCGAAGGGGAGATCCCCGTCCAGAGCCTCCCGACCCCCCTCCAGGGGCTCGCGCGGGACTTCGAAGCGGTCTTTGGCCCCCGGGGGTCGGCGGTGCGGTCCTTCCAGGAGGTCGTCCCGGAGTTCCAACCCCGGGAGCACTTTTTCATGCGAGAGCTCCCGCCGGAAGTCGTCCGGCGTCTCCGGGAGGATGCCGCCTACCGGACGGAGACGGTCCTCCGGCTCGTCGAGCGCGGCGGCTACACCCCGGCGGAGGCGCGCCGCATCGTCAACGAGCTCCGCGGGAAGCGCATCCTCGGGATCGACCGCCCGATGCCCGGGGAGTTCGCGCGGACCGAAGTGGTGGGGCTCCCCTTCATCACGGATGTCGCGGAGGCGGTCCGGCTCCGGGGTCTCCGGATGGCCCGCCGGTGGGCGGAGCTCCGCAACTACGGCCCCCGAGACCAGCATCTCCGTGACCTCCTCTCGACCATCGAGGCGTACGCCGGCCGTCGCCCCCGGGAGGTCGCCGAGACCCTCGTCACGCACCTCCTCCGGCAAGCGCCGCTCCGCGACGAAGGCGCGATCATCCGAACCCTGATGGGGATCCAGGCCGCGACGAAGTTGCCCGGCGCGATGCTCCTCAATCTCCTGGGGCAGCCCGGTCTCATCCTCCTCCGGGCGAACGTGCGCACGTTCCTCCGGGGGGTGGCCACCGCCTTCCGGAACCCCGCGGCGGCCCGCGCCTTCGCGGACCACCTGGGGCTGCTCACCTCGATGGCCCTCCGGCAACTCTCGGTGGAGGCGGCGGGGTCTGGCGCGCCCCTGGCCCGCCGGTGGTTGCTGGATGCGCCCCTGTGGCTCTACAACCTCGGGGAGCGCGTCGTCCGGGTCGTCGCCGCCGTCTCGGGGCGCGAGTGGGTCCGGCAGCTGGAGCGTCGGCTGGCCACGGCGACCCCGGCGCAGATCCCCGCGATCGCGGACGAGCTCCGACGGCTGTCGTTCAGCCCGCGGGAGATCCGGCTGATCCTCGCCCGACGCCGCTTCACCGCGGAGGAGGTCGAGCTCGCCGCATTCGCCTTCGCCGACCAGGTGGTCTACCTGCCCCGCGCGGCGCGGCGGTCGGCCGCGTTCGCGGAGTGGCCCATCGCCCGGGGGCTCCTCCAGTTCAAGTCCTTCATCGCCAACGCGCACGAAGCCGTCCGGGAGGATGTCATCCGCGCCTTCCGCCGAGACCCCGCGGGGACGATCCGACGGCTCGCCCCGGCGATCCCCATCCTCTACGTCCTCGGCGAGGTCCCCTCCGACATCTCCGCGCTCCTCCGAGGACAGCCGCGCCCGACGATTCGCACGGACTCGCCGGAGGAGTTCCTTCGCTCCGTCGCCTTCCGCCTCGTCGATAATTTCCTCGCCCTCGGAGTGCTCTCGTTCGCGGGGGACCTCCTCCGGACGATCGCGGCGCGGCCCGATGCCGCGGGGAGCGCCCTCGCGGGATGGGCCCTCGGGCCCTCCGTCTCGATGATCGGGGAGGCTGCCGGCCAGGCCTTCCGGCTTGGCCGCGCGCTGCTCACCCCCGAGGATCCCGCGGAGATCCGCCGGCAACTCTACGAATCCCTCCGGTGGCCGTTCCGGCAAGTCTCGCCGCTCGGGCAGGCCCTCGCCGCGTGGGCACTGCCATCCACCGGGAAGGCCCGCCGCCCCTCGGTCGCGGAGATCCTCGGGATGGGCGAGGAGGCGGAGTCCCGCGCGCGGGCGCGCGAGGCTCGGCGTCGCCGCATCCACCAGCGGCTCGAAGAGCGCATCCCGTTC
>JBBIOR010000044.1:24056-25391 GCA_037443265.1 Candidatus Fraserbacteria bacterium
GGACGATCTCCCCGTAACGGATGGCCTTCCAACCCTCCGCCTTCCAGGACCTCGCTGACGGGACGGCCGCGTTCCAATCCCCACCCCTGAGCCCGGTCAGCCTCGCGGTGACGCTCGCGGTCCCCGGAGCGGATCCCCCGGTCCTGGTCCTCGCGGTCCCCGGAGCGGATCCCCCGGCCCTGGTCCTCACGGTGCGGTAGTCGCATGGCGGCGACCCTCTCCTTCTACCAGTCCGACGGCCCGGTGGCGCTGAAGTTCACCGTCACGCATCCCTCCGGGACCGCCTTCGACCTCACCGGCTACACCGTCACGCTCTACCTCTACAGCGCCGAGAACACCCTCGTCGGCACCGTCGCGGGCTCGGTGACGGATGCCGGCGCCGGCCAGTGTCAAGTCGCGGTGATGGGCTCGGGCCAGGGGATCTCCTTTCCCTTCGGGTTGCCGAGGGCTCTTCCCGTCGGGCGGCTGACCGGGGTGCTCCACCTCACCACGCCCATGGCATCCTATCGCTCGGAGCCGTTCACGCTCCTCATCCGCCCGGACACCCCGAACCGCCTCTAGAGGTCGCCATGCCCACTCGCGTTCAGCACCGCTTCGTCTCCACGGTTCCCGACATCACCGACCCCACCCAGGTCCTCGCGTCCGACTGGAACCAGGACCACTTCGTCGGCGAGGTCTACACGAACGGGACCGGTGTGACCCTCAGCGTCGGCGATGTCGTCCGTCTCTCGACGACGGCGGATGAGACCGTCGTCATCGACGACACCCAGGGGGCGCTCGGACCCTTCGTCGTCTGCCTCGGAAGCCGGAGCGGTCGGACGGTCGGCTCCGTCCCCCCGGGGTCGGCGGGGTGGTTCGCCGCGACGGGGACGCACTCGACCCTCGTCGATGGGGCGGTCACCCGCGGAAACTACCTCCGCAAAAGCGCGACGTCCCGAGCCCTGGAGGACACGGGCGTCTCCTCGGTGGGGGCGGCTCCGCCCCTCGGGGCCCTCGGGATCGCGCTGGCGGCGGCGGCGGGGCCAGGGCTGACGATCATCCCCGTCCAATGGGGCGTCGGGGGCGGTGGAGGCGGAGGCGGCGGAGGCGGAGGCGGCGGAGGCGGGGGCGGCGGAGGCGGGACCACTCGCCTGTTTCTCCCGGCGACCGCCGCGAACATCCCGGCCACTGGGAACGTCACGCTCTCCCGCGTCGATGCGCTCTTCGAAACGTTCTACGAACTCGTGTTGCCCGACGCGGTCTACTCCGAGGCGACCTTCGAGCTCCCGGCCGTCCCGATCGCCCAGGTCGTCGTGGTCTGGCGAACCGAGGCCACCACGGGCGATGTCAAGTTCG